>JANWLD010000003.1 GCA_025451045.1 Candidatus Saccharimonadales bacterium | reverse complement strand
TTGTTTATCACTACTGTTACTGATACAATATTGACCGCACATAAGCTTGATGATTCCGGGTCGTCTAATGGTAGGACACTGGGTTTTGGTCCCAGCAATCTAGGTTCGAGTCCTAGCCCGGAAGCCACGTCAAAGCACATTCAACCTTTCACCACTACCGACTCCAGCTAAAGCTCTGCTCGGCAGTGGCTTTTTAGTTTCATGGCTTTTCCTCTTCCGAGCAAAATATCCCTCATTTTGCTCGGGTTGTTATAATGTTATCCAATGAGTTTAAAAAATCTGTGGTCACTCAACATTGATGAGGCACTTGTCGCTAATGAGTTGAAGAGTCATTTTGCCAAGACTGATTATGAAGTATTTTTCCCGCTGAACAGTCAAATGAAAGATATCGACTTGTTGTTGATAAGACTTAAAGACTATAAAACAACCAGTATTCAAGTTAAGGGCAGTAGGACATTCCCTCCTAATCCTAAACAAGTAGCGAAATATGGTAGTGGCGGTACGGCATGGTTTAGGATTGCAAAAAATTCTATTTTTAAACCAAAAAATAAAGTATCATTTTATATTTTCGTAGCTCACAGCGTAAAAAATGAAAAAAACAAGAAAGATTTTGCTATAAATTATTTTATTCTTCCAGCTAGTAAACTCAAAGAGATGGCTAAAAAGAAAATAAATACAAGAGGAGAGTTTCTCCATTTTTATATTTGGGTAGATTCCAACGCAAAGAAAGCTTTTGATTATAGAGATTTGAAATATGAAATTGATTTATCAAAATATCGGAAGAATTGGGATTTATTAAAATAAATTAGACCATCGATTTATTATGATTAGCAATGGTATTGCGGCCTCAATGACGCTTATAACCATATTGTCAGCACTCTACATCGCCACCACAACTTAATTAGAGATTATAATTGGGGGATTAGCTCGTCAAGAGCCTGGTTAACAGTTCTGACTGGAATTCCGCTGTTTTTAATGACATTGAGCTGTGCGTTGAAATCTGCCGGATAAGTATTATAAGTACCCGAAGCCGTGTCAGGATTAATCTGGTGGTAAACCAGCACCAGCCAAGTGTTTGTCGCCTTGGCTTGGTCGACCCAAGACTGGAATTCCGCTAGGGTGGTGTCAGAATGCAGGTTTTGAACCATAATCTGATATGGATCAAAGTTATTCTTAGCATTGTAGCCACTATTGACCGTCCTGAAAGACCGGTAATATTGCTTGGCGGTATCAAGAACCTGTTGGTTGTAGCTTCCATATGGCGCCGCGAAGTTAGGCACGGATACACCCAGCAGGTTTTGTAAATAGGCTTGTGAGTTGCCTAACTCAGTATCAAGTTGACTGTTGCTCAGATTAGAAAGGTCAGGATGGGTAATACTGTGGGAACCAATTTCCTGGCCGTTAGCCTGCAGATTTTGAATCATGGCATCGCTGACATAGCTCGGTCCGCGGCTAGGATCGCTGGTGATTATGTAATCTGTCGATTTGAAACCGTACTGGTTGAGCAAGGGCAGACCATATTGATTGAAACTCGTAAAGCCGTCATCGTCGGTAATAGTAATAATCGGGTTATTGAAGCCTTGGTAGGTAAAGGTGCTTAAGGAGTAATCATCAGTAATTACCCAGCCGACACTGTACAGCTCGTGGAACATGTTAACTGAAACCGCTCCGACCGGTGCACTAAATTGCTTGCGGAATTTGGTCCAGCTACCAGAGCTCTTAAATGGCGAACCCAGCCAGGTGTATTTCGTAGTTCCATCAGACATCTTAAAGGCGGCAAGTATTTGAGTGGCGGTATTGGACTTGTAATATTCGCTGTAATCGTAAAGTTGGCCCGGAGTAACAGGTATGGTGTTAGTCATCCAATGAGCGGCTCCACTAGTGTATTGGGTCATTTCAGCCTTGACACTTCTTGTGCCGCTGTGAGCATCATTTGTCAAATAAGACACAGTTGCCGAGTTAGTACCCCATGATCCGCCTGTCCATCCATCCGGTTTATTTGGATTATTGGCATCAGGAGTTTCCAATGAGGGGTTAGTTACTAGGCTGTTGCTTTGAGCTTGATCATTCTGGGTCAGGCTGTAATCATCGACATTTAACCAACCTACGCTGAATATTTCATGGTAGATATTGATCGAAACAGCTCCGGCCGGCGCGGTGAACTGCTTTTGAAACTTAGTCCAGGTGTTCGGGCTTGCGGCGGCAGAACCCAAAAATATATATTTGATCGTTCCATCGCTCATATTGACCCCAACGTCAACTTCGCTCGGCGTATTCGACTGGTAATAATCAGAGAAACTGTAGGTCTTGCCGGCTGTTACAGGTTGATTGAGGTTATACCAATAAGCGGCGCCATTCGTATATTGTGTAATTTCGGTTTTTACGCTGCGAGTGCTGTTGTGTCCTGTCGACAAATAAGTATTGACGAAAGTATTGGTACCCCACTTACCGCTTCTCCAATTAAGCGGCCTGCTAGAATTAGCCGGGTCAACCGTTTCCAGGTCAGAGTTTGGCAACAGACTGGAGTTAGGGGTACTTGCCGGTTGATTATTGACAGTGATTGCGACCGGATCCGAGGCGGTTGTTTGTCCAAGCGTATTGGTTGCTACAGCAGTCAGACTGTGGTTGCCATTAGTTGCCGACGTGGTATCCCAGGAATAACTGTATGGACTGGCTGAGATAGCAGCCCCTAGGTTTTGGCCATCCAGCTTGAATTGAACGCTGCTTATCCCGTTAGCATCAGATGCGTTAGCCGTAACATTAACCGTGTTGTTTAACGCTTGATTGTTGCTGGGAGCGGTAATCGCAACCTGAGTGGTACTGTCTTGGGTCAGGCTGTAATCATCGGTCTGCAGGCTGCCGACGCCATAGATAATATGATATATCGTCATTTTAGTAGCACTGGCGGGTACGATGAATGACTTAGTGTATTGCTGCCAAGCCGCAGGGCTGGTAGCGGGCGAAGACAGGTACTTATAGGTGTAGTTGCCGCTAGCATCAATAAATGCCGCTAGCACATCAGTCTTAATATTAGACATGTAGTATTCGCTGTAAGTGTAGGTGCTGCCGGACGAAACGTTAACGGGATTAAAGTACCACTTAGCATCACCATTGGTGTAACTTGTCATTTGTATGGCTAGGCTACGGTCACCGCTATGACCGCTGTTTGGATAAGAAAAAGTAGTGTTATTGGCACCCCAACGGCCGGTATTCCACCCCTGAGGTAGCTGAGAATTGCTTGGGCTAACTGTTTCAACTGAATTATTAGAAATAAGGTTTGGTGACGTCGCGCTAGCAAAGGCCGGCGTAAGCTGAATTACACCGCTGACGGCTAGAGATAAAACCGATAATAAGACTTTGCGTATCATAAACACCAACAAACCAACAATAAGGTAAGCTTAATTATCTCATTAAATACAAAAAATGTCCACTAGATTATACGGTAACCATAAGTGCAAATATTATTTTGTTATTGTCAAAAACATTAAACCATAAGCAACAATAAAAGATACTTGCAATTATGAAAAGGAAATGCTATCATAGTGTTCAACACTTTTTTTAAGGTGTATGTAAGGAGGAGTTATGAACTACACTAAAGCTTTACCTGCAACAGGTGGCGGGCTTTTAGTAGGTGGGGTTGTCATAAGCCAAGCTTGGATCCTAGCGATTGCTTTAACAATCGTTGTGGGTGCTGCTCTTGCGATTCGTTTCGCATGGCGACATGACAAGTCAATCAATGGCGTATAGAAGACCCAAAGCTAGGCAGAGTCAATCTCGCCTAATTCCAGTCATCGCCTTTTTATTTGCCGTAATGGCCCTATGGGCCATGCGGCATGTTTTAACAGTGCTCTATGGTTCTAAGGCGTTGATTAACAACTTGGAACTAATCTATGCTTTTGCTTTTTTAATGCTTGCTTGGACTACTACCTTGGCCTTGCTTGATAAGCCAAAATCAGTCAACAAACAACAGCAAGCCTACCTCAATAAGCTGCTAGTTGTTGCCATAATTCCGACCTACAATGAAGACCCGGTTTTTCTTGAGAGATGTATTAACTCCATCATCACCCAGAGCCGCAAACCGCAAAAGATTATTGTTATTGATGACGGTTCAACCGCAGCGGACTACCGAGAAGTCAAGAAATGGGCTTTTAAGCGCGCCGAAGAGGCCGGAATCCGGATGTATTGGAAACGTACTGAGAACGGCGGTAAACGCCATGCCCAGTACGTAGCCATTAACATGGCCCGCCGGGCTAATGTTTACCTGACT
Organism: Candidatus Saccharimonadales bacterium; assembly: GCA_025451045.1. Taxonomy (GTDB): domain Bacteria; phylum Patescibacteriota; class Saccharimonadia; order Saccharimonadales; family 2-12-FULL-41-12; genus JANWLD01. The sequence continues at coordinate 260,930 of JANWLD010000003.1, read as the reverse complement.
GTCGACTCTGACGGGATACTGGACCGCGAGGCGGTTAAGGAAGGGCTCAAGCCTTTCATTGACCCTAAAGTCAAGTCAGTTGCCGGCATTGTGATGGCAATCAACAACCAAAAGAATTTCTTAACTCGATTTACCGACCTATGGTTCGTCATGGGCCAGCTGGTAGATCGTTCATCTATGTCGACCATGGGGTCGGTGCTGGTGAACTCCGGTGTCTTGGCTTTCTATGACGGCAAGGTTGTACGTAAGAATCTAGATGGTTATATTAACGAATCATTTTTCGGCCGGCCGGTTGAATTCTCTGATGACTCGATGTTAACCCTATATGCCCTCGTCGAAGGCAAGGCAGTGCAACAGACTTCGAGCTTCGCCTTCACGGCAATGCCCGAAAACCTAGACCATCATATCCGACAATACGTCAGATGGATGCGAGGCGCTTTTATCCGTACCTTCTGGCGATTCAAATACCTACCGCTTAACAGCTATGGCTATTGGTCGCATATGTTCGGTTGGCTGCAGATGGCAATTTCGCTGGCAATTTTCATATCCCTGTTCATTTTGACTCCGATACTCACCCGTACAGTTATCCCTCTCCTGATTCTTGTCCCAATTCTTGTTGGTTATGGTCAGGCCCTGTTCTATCTGACTATTAAACGTAGCGATGAAACGTTTAAGTCACAGATGTTAACCTACGCGACAGCCTTGCCGTCGTCTCTGTGGGCATATTTCGTACTTCGGATAATTAGGTGGTATGCCATCGCTACTTGCAGACGTACCGGTTGGGGTACGCGCGAGGGTATTGAAGTTTCGGCTGCCTAAGTTTTAATTTTTTCGTAGCCGACGTACTCGAAGTTGAATATTTGACGATGCTGGGAGAAAACACCCGAGCAAGTTTGTACGTAAAGTACGGGCTTTTTAGTATTATGAAGGACCGAAAGATCCGATGGCGAGGTTGCGAAACTAGATTTAAACCGATAATTGAACTGGTAGCCGTTGTTGGTAGTTAATGATAATACCGCGTCAGGCTGAATGTATTGCAGCCTTCCAAAAACACTTCTGAGGGCGTGGCCATAGATGAAAGTCTTGCCGCCTAGATTATTAGGTTGGGCGCTATCGACTAAATATTGGACATTACCATCTGTTAGTGTCCATCCGTTCGTGTTTGGATTATACTGGCCGTCGATTACCGGCAGATGAATTTGCAAGGAAGGGATGTTAAGATCAACTGGCTTGCCAGAAATGCTGCTTTTAGGCGCGGAGTAAGGCTTGACTGCTGGCTGCTGAATGGTAGTCGGGCCAATATGGTTTAGCGAATAAATCAGCCGAACCGGGATAGCACAAGCCAAAGCAATTACCAGCAGGCACCCGATGATAATACCTTGGTTGATATGGCTTAATTTATAAAACTTAGCTAACACTATTGTTAAATAATACAATATTGTTTAATAATTTACAAATTAAGTACTTGCGAGGAATTACTTTTTAAACTAAAAATTTTGACTTAAGACCATTCATATGACATTATTTACTCAATTATGAAAGATGGCGAAGTACTAGGCAGCGGCTACAAAGTTGAAGTAGTGGGCGGTGAAGAAACACTAGTGCCAGATAACGATTCCATTCTTGAAGGCATAGCCCAAGCCGTGGAAAGAGCCGTAAGGGTTCAAAAAGTAGCTCCTGTATTCAAACGGCTTAAAACAACCGGCTGGCTTTTTGAATTACCTCCGCCGGCCAATTACCGAACCACAGACTTAAGCAACTAACGGTTATAATAGGTGGATATGTCCAAAGAATATCAAGCCGGTAAATGTAATATCGGCGAATCAGAAATTAAGTATCGCAAGCGGGTAGTTGGCTATGGCGTCGGTTTGGTTAGCGTCGCTCTTTATACCATGCTGGTTTTCTTTAATGTACCCATATGGCTGTACGCGATTATAATAGTGCCTATTTTTATATCCGTTCACGGCCTTAATGAGGCTAAATACGGCTTTTGCACCAATTACGCCCGCAGCGGCCGCTACAACATGACAAGCGAGCAGGGAATCACCCAGAACGTGCTTAGCCAGAATAAACGCGACAAAGACAAGAAGTATGCTCACCAACTGACTAAAAAGTCCGCGACAATTGCTCTTTTAATCACCATCTTGTTGGTAGCGGCTTCGCAATTTATCAATTGAAAAACGGCTTGCTATAATGCTTAAGGCTAACTTATGGCAAAAAGAAACAATAAACCTACGGAAACACGCCTTCGAAGCGGGCTAATTGGTTTTTGCAAACTACATTTCGTACTTATTTTGGCTCTAATTGGCCAGACTATTATCTATGACGCTTCCCAGTTAATTACCCCGGAATCGGTGCTAAAGAGGTGGGTAGCGATATCCGGACTAATGGCTGTCGATGGAATTATTTGGTATTTGGTAAAATCCCGCTCCGGGCACATACACCTATATAAATCCCTTCTCGGACTGATGATACTCTCAGACATAGCCTTTGCTTCTTTTTTGGTATATGAGGAGCGCGGGATGGCTAGCCGCGCGGTATTTCTCTTTGTGATACCGATTATCATTTCCGGGCTGTTGGCCAGCCGAAGCGCGCTGTACGCGACAGCTATATTGTCAGCAGCCGCGTATTCGCTGACCGCGGTAAGTTATTTTGTGCTTAATTTTAACGAAGGATACAAGGTCGAATTATACGGTGAGGTCGGCTTTTACTCCTTAATCATGTTGCTTTCGGCCGGCTTGTTAGCTCAGCTTCTGCGTTCCGGCGACTGAGCCTTGCATATAAATATATTGCCTGATAGTGTATATCGAGGCGTGAATAAAGTGAGAGAAAAAAACATCAACGCTAAAAGGACGAATCGCCCCCAGTCGGGCGATTTTTTTAAGTCAAAAAACGGCGAACTGATACTGCAAAACGGCCTGAGGTTCAAAGGACAGATTCCCATTTGGCAGAAACAATCAGAAACTGGCGAAGTCGTTTTTAACACCGGTATGACAGGTTATGTCGAGTCATTGACTGACCCTTCGTATTCCGAGCAGATACTAGTCTTTACCTACCCGCTAATTGGCAATTATGGCGTACATAAAGACCGCTGGGAGTCCAAACGTATCTATGCCAAGGGCGTAGTGGTGTCCGAGCAGACCATAGGCTGGAGCCATCCGCAATCAGAAGAGTCCTTTCTCCAGTGGTTAAAAGGGCAGAACGTATCGATAATCCACGACGTAGACACGCGCGAACTGACCAGGCATTTACGCTCAAAAGGCGTAGTGAACGGGGTTATAAGCTCCAACAAAACAGCCAAACCTGACCTCACCACTAAAAAGCCCCTAGTTTCAATTGACAAGCCGATCTTATACAAGACCAAGAGTGCGACTAAAACCGTCGTGTTGCTTGATTGCGGCGCCAAAGAAAACATCGTACGCTCACTTCAAAACAGGAAACTTAACGTGCTGCGCGTGCCGCATGATTATGATTTATCAAAGGAAAAATATGACGGAGTGATGCTATCCAACGGGCCCGGCGACCCTACTGATTACCAGCCGGCTATTGCTAGTATTAAAAGATTAATCGAAGGAAACAAGCCGGTCTTTGGTATTTGCCTCGGCAGCCAGCTGATGTCATTGGCCGCCGGCGCTAAGACCTACAAGCTTAAATTTGGCCACCGCGGCCACAACCAGCCATGCCGCGATGAGTTGACCGGAAAATGCTATATCACCAGCCAGAACCACGGTTATGCGGTTGATAAATCCACTATGCCTAAAAACTGGCAGATTTATTTTAGCAACCTGAACGATGGTTCGGTGGAGGGTATAGCTCACAAAAATAAACCATTCTTTTCCGTTCAGTTCCACCCTGAAGCCTGTCCCGGCCCAACTGATACAGAGTGGCTGTTTGATAAGTTCACGGAGCTGCTATGACGGAATTAAAATTTCATTCTTTCCCTCTCAATAGCTCTTTACAGGTTTCGCTATGCTCAAGCCTGTGGCGTTTGCGACTATTTCGAGGTAATAAATGAAATTGCGCAAAGTTTTAATTTTAGGTTCCGGGGGGTTGAAGATAGGCCAGGCTGGCGAGTTTGATTATTCTGGTTCGCAGGCTATCAAGGCGTTGAAAGAAGAAGGTATCAAAACAGTCCTTATTAATCCGAATATTGCTACGGTTCAGACAGATGAGGATATGGCCGACAAAGTTTATTTTCTGCCCTTAAATAAAGATTATGCCGAAGAAGTGATTAAAAAGGAGAAACCAGACGGAATTTTGCTCAGTTTTGGCGGTCAGACTGCTTTGAATCTGGGTCTTCAACTGGAGGAAACGGGCGTCTTAGCCAAATATAAGGTCAAGCCACTGGGTACTTCTATTGAGTCAATAAAAGTTACCGAGGACAGGGAATTATTTAAACAAGCGCTTAAACAAATTGATGTTAAGACCGCGGTTAGCCGGGCAACTTATTCAGTTAATGAGGCTAAAAAAGCAGCCAAAGCTATCGGTTATCCCATAATGATGCGTTCCGGCTTCAGTTTGGGCGGATTGGGTTCCGGAAGGATAGACAACGAGACTGAGCTGGAAAAGCGCTGCGGAGAGGCTTTTCATAAAGTAAACCAGGTCTTGATAGAGGAATACCTGGAAGGATGGAAGGAAATTGAATATGAAGTAGTCCGTGATTCAGGCGATAACACTATTACCGTTTGCAACATGGAAAACCTGGACCCAATGGGTGTCCACACCGGTGAAAGCATTGTTGTCGCGCCCTCGCAGACGCTAACAAACCACGAGTACCACATGCTTCGCGAAATCGCGATAAAAACTATCAAACATCTCAATATAATCGGCGAATGCAATATCCAATACGCGCTAAATTCCCACACCGGCGAATATAGGGTAATCGAAGTCAACGCAAGGCTTAGCCGTTCCAGCGCATTAGCCTCCAAAGCTACCGGTTATCCGTTGGCTTATGTTGCCGCCAAATTGATACTAGGCAAGAAACTACATGAGCTCAAAAATTCTGTTACCGGCAGTACTTCGGCCTTTTTTGAACCGGCGCTGGACTATGTTGCGGTCAAAATGCCCCGCTGGGATCTAACCAAGCTAAAAAAATCCGACTACCGCATCGGCTCGGAAATGAAAAGCGTAGGTGAAGTAATGGCTATTGCCCGGTCATTTCCTGAAGCTCTGCAAAAGGCCATACGCATGCAAAATACCGGATGTGACGGCTTCACCCTTCATCCGCACAAATTTGCTAAGAATTATTTGGACGAAATAAGTAATCCGACTTATCGCCGAATTTTCGCCATCTACCACGCCTTGAAGAACAAACAGCCCGTTTCAAAGATTAAAAAGCTTAGTAACGTTGATGATTGGTTCCTCGGTCAAATTTATAGAGTCTTTGAAGTAGAAATTAAGCTAAAATCTTCAAAAAACTTAAACGAAGAACTGCTGGCACAGGCCAAAAAACTTGGATTTTCCGACAAGGCTATTGCCTATCTGACTGGTTCAAACGACCAAAAAATCAGACAACTTAGGCAAAAATATGGGATTAGACCATACATAAAGCTGATTGACACGCTGGCAGGTGAGTTTGAAGCCGAAACCAACTATCTTTATTTAACCTATAATGCCCGCTTTTCTGACATCAAACCGCTTAAAAAAAGCGTGATTACGCTTGGCTCAGGCCCGTATTCTATTGGCTCATCCGTCGAATTTGACTGGTGCGCGGTTAACACCGTAAAAACGCTTAAAGATAGCGGTTACGGAACTGTAATTATTAACTCAAATCCCGAGACTGTTTCTACTGACTTTGATATTTCAGACCGATTATACTTTGATGAGCTGACCTATGAGCGGGTAGCCGATATAGCAGAGTTTGAAAAAGGCACGCCATTGGTCGTATCGGTTGGCGGCCAGATAGCCAACAACTTGGCGCCACTGCTGGACAAAACAGGCTTTAAAATTCTCGGTACTAGCCCAGAAAACATTAACAATGCCGAAAACCGGCAGTTGTTTTCTTCAATGCTGCAAAAACTGAATGTTGACCAGCCGGACTGGCAACAAGTAACGACACTTGCCAGCGCCAAGAAATTTGCTAAAAAGGTCGAGTACCCAGTATTAATAAGGCCGTCATACGTGCTATCCGGCGGGGCTATGAGTATTGTCCATTCTGATTCGGAGATGAAATATTATCTCGATAAAGCGACAACTCTGTCGCCCGAACATCCGGTGGTGATCTCAGATTTCATCACCCAAGCCAAAGAGATAGAGATTGACGGCGTAGCTAAAGATGGCAAACTTGTCGTTCATATCATCAGCGAGCATATTGAAAATGCCGGCGTGCATTCCGGCGACGCGACCGTGGTACTGCCGGCCCAATCTCTTTATTTGGAAACGCTGCGTAAAATTAATCGAATAACAGAGAAAATCATTAAAGAATTGGACATAACCGGACCGTTCAATATCCAGTTCTTAGCCAAAGATAACCAGATAAAGGTTATCGAGTGCAACGTCCGGGCATCGCGCAGTTTCCCGTTTGTTTCCAAAGTTACAAAACGTAATTTTATCGCTGTAGCTACCCGTGCCATGCTAAATAAACTAAAACCAGGCGATTATGGCGTGCCTGAACCCGGATATGTAGCGGTTAAAAATCCACAATTTTCTTATAACCGATTAAAGGGTGCCGATCCGGTTGCGACGGTGGAAATGGCATCAACCGGAGAAGTGGCTTGTTTCGGAGAAGACCTAAATGAAGCCTTTTATAAATCATGGCTGGCTACCGACCAGGAAGTAAGCGGTAAAAACATCTGTGTCAGTCTGCCGGATGACCAAAAGTTCAAATTTGTCGATGAACTGGAAGAATTAGCCCACCGCGGGTATAACCTATATGCTACGCCCGGTACTTATAAATTTCTTCGCGAGCATGATATAGCCGCGAAACGCCTGAGCAAGATAAAAGAACATAAGTCCCGTTCACTGGCAGACTATATCTCCAAGCGAAAACTGGACTTGGTAGTCTGCGTACCTGATAAATATGAACAAAACGAACAGGATGCTTATGAGATAAGGCGGCTGACCATCGACCATCACATACCCCTGATGACCAATCCTGAAACCGCGCGTCTGTTGTTGCGCTGTCTAAGCGACAAAAGCTTGGAAAAAGTTAAAATAAAGTCCTGGGACGAATATAACTAGATTTTCAGGTTGGCTATGACGTTTTTGGTTTTTTCTGCGGCCAAACCTAAATAATGGCTTTCCGGCGATTTAATAATTTCTTTTTCGCTATCTGTAAATTTAGCCCAAAAATCAGCTATTTCTGAATCCGTTGAAGCTAACTCAACCAGGGATTTTCCTTCAGCTAAAGCTTGCTGGGCCAGCTGTTTGGACTTTTCATGCGCCGATGTATGGCCGTATTTTTCCAGCAGGAGATAAAGCGGCTCGGCGGCGATAGCACCCTGGCTTTGCTTAAGGTTGCGCTGCATCGACTGCTCGTCCACTTCGATGTTCGGCATTACTTTGTTTAGCCGGTTCAGCATATTAGCGACTATTGCAGGTACCAGTACATAAAATCGTGAAGACGCCGAATCTGTAAGGTCACGCTGGTGCTCGCTGGCTATGTTCTGGTTTGCGTTCATGGCTTGAGCCAAGACTTGCTTATGCATGCTGACGATATTTTCAAAATTCCACGGATTGCGTTTTTGGGCCATAGTAGATGAACCGGCTTGGCCTTCACTAAATTTTTCACGTATTTCGGCAATCTCAGAACGTTGCAAATGACGCATATCATGGCCAAAATTAGACATTATGCCGGAAACAACCGCGTATTCGTCCAAAAGGCGGATAAGCTGTTCCGGCGGGGCTATCTGGGTCGAGTATTCGGTTGGTAGCAGTCCTACTTTATCCAAAACCGAAGCTTCAAACTTCAGTGGCTCATCAACGAATATGCTAAGCGCGTTATAGGCCCCGACTGCTCCGGAAAATTTACCTTTCAGCTCATTTGATAAATCTTTCAACGCCGCGTAGGAATTGTTTAGCCTGGATACATACTCGGCTATGGCAAAACCAAAGGTTATAGGTATTCCATGCTGGCCATGGGTCCGGCCTATCTGGGGCGTGTCAGCGTATTTCTCGGCCAATTCTGCCAAGATTTTTATCAGATTAGCGAGGCGGGGAAGGATAATTTGTTCGGTGGCGTCCTTAAGCTGCAGTACCTGCGCATTCGCAATAATATCGTATGATGTAGCTGCAAAATGAACGTACGGTTTTGCCCCGTCGGAAATACCAGCCTTTATAGTGTTTACCAATGCCTTGATGTCATGACGAGTTATCTTTTCTTCTTCGTAAACCTTGTTTATATCGACACTTCTAGCAGATTTCTCAATTTCCTCAGCTATTTGCGAAGAGCAAAGCCCGGCTTCTGCCAGACTATGAGCTAACGCCGCCTCCATATAGGCTTGGTATATTATCCGTGACTGTTCTGACAGGTATTTTGACACCTCAGCATCAAAATAACGGTTATCAAACGGGTCGATTGTCCCATATCCCGGGTGTGATATATCTGGCAAGTCAAACTTTTTTAACATAACTACGCTAAACCCCCGATTGCTTTATCTACATTATCCTTGATTCTGGCAACAATATCCACCTCTTTAGGCTTTTTAAACCCTTGGCCGGTTATCTGTTCATATAGTTCGATATAGCGGTTTGATATGTCATTTGCGACTTGGTCGGTCATCTCCGGCATGTTTTGGCCTTGATGGCCGGAAAAGCCGTTTTCCATCAGCCAGTTGCGCAAAAACTCCTTTGAAAGGTGTTTCGGCGGCTGGTTCTGGCGGTTTTCATAACTTTCCAAGTAAAAATAGCGTGATGAGTCAGGCGTGTGGATTTCATCAATAACAATAATTTTGCCATCTAGCAAGCCGAATTCGTATTTGGTATCGGCTAAAAGCAGGCCTTTTTCTTTTGCCATTGTTTGGCCCTTGTCAAACAGCTTGAGCCCAATGTCGCACATCTTCTCAAACTGTTCTTGAGTAGCCAGGCCGCTATCCACTATTTCTTCGGCGGTTATGTCTTCATCATGGCCGGCGCTAGCTTTGGTTGTAGGTGTAATTATAGGTTCAGCAAACAAATCGTATTCACTTAAGCCGTCTACCATCGACTGGCCGCAGATTTCGCGTTTTCCAGCCTTGTATTCGCGCCAGGCATGTCCTACTAGCATGCCTCTTACAACCAATTCGACTTTGAACGGTTCGCATCTGTAACCCAGGCTGGCATTCTCGTCAGGTACGTTTATCAGCCAATTTGGGGCAATGCCCTTGGTAGCTTCTAAAAAATAAGCTGCCATCTGATTAAGCACTTGCCCTTTGTGCGGTATCGGCCGGGGTAAAATGCGGTCAAAAGCCGAAATCCTATCCGTTGCTACCGACAGCAGATATTTATCTTTTATCGTATAAACGTCGCGCACTTTGCCATGATATAGGCCTGTTTGGTCGTCAAAATTATACTCCGTATTTTCAAGAGTAGGTAGCATCTTACCTCTATTATAGCTTAAATGCAGTACAATAGATTCATATGTCCCAGACCATAGGTATAGTCGGCGGCGGCCAGCTTGGCAGGATGCTAACCGAACCGGCTATAAAACTCGGCTATAACGTAGTTGTAATTGACCCGGTGCCTGACTGTCCGGCCAAACAAGTCGGAGCTGAACAAATTGTCGCCGATTATAAAGACGGCGAAGCATTGCTGCGTCTGGCTGAAAAATCAGATTTTATCACGATTGAATTTGAGCATATTAACACCGACGTACTGGCAACAGTCGAGAAAAATAAACCGGTCAGTCCCGCTACCGCGACAATCAGATTGATCCAGGATAAATTAGGCCAAAAGCGGTTTTTAAGGCAAAACGGCTTTCCGACAGCGGAATTTGTTGAAATTAATAAAAAAGAAGATGCCGAGCAAGCTTACGATAAATGGGGCGAAAAAATGATACTCAAGTCTAAAACTGATGCTTTTGACGGCCGTGGCAATGCAGTCGTGATAGAAAAATCACAAATAAGCGAAATTCTGGAAAAGTTTAAAACCAAAGGTATTTACGCGGAAAAACTAATTAATTTCAAAAAAGAATTAGCCATGATGGTAGCCAAAGACGTAGACGGCAATGTCAGCAGCTATCCGCTTACCGAAACCATGCATGAACGCAATATATGCACGGCAACCTACACGACAGCTGATATTGGTCAGGAAATTGCTGAAAAGGCCGTAAAAATTGCAGAAAGCGTAGTTTCAAGCTTGAAAGGAGCCGGAATGTACGGCGTTGAACTTTTCCTAAGTGAAAATAATGAAATTTTGATTAATGAGATAGCTCCAAGAGTACATAATTCCGGCCACTACACTATGGATATGTTCGACGTTTCCCAGTTTAAGCAGCATATCCTGGCTATAACCGGACAAAAACTGGCTGCGCCCAAGCCAAAAGCCAAATATTGCTGTATGGTCAATATACTCGGTGAACGCGACGGGCCGGTCCAGCTCAGCGGAGTAGATGAAGCCCGGAAGATTGAAGGGGTAAATGTTTATATCTATGGCAAAAAACCGACTAAGATTGATAGAAAAATGGGACATATCAACGCAACAGCAGGTACAATAGAAGAGGCAAAACAAAAGGCTAGAGAGGCTAGAAAGTTAATCAATATTTAATGAGTGATATCAAAGTTGGCATAATCATGGGTTCAAAGTCTGACAAGGACATCATGGACAAAGCCGCTGAAATTTTGGATGAATTTAATATTACTTATGAAATACGGATAGTTTCGGCTCATCGTACTCCTGATGAGATGAGCGAATACGCTTTAACCGCGGCTGAAAGAGGCTTAAACGTAATTATCGCCGGTGCCGGCGGTTCAGCGCATTTGCCGGGGATGACGGCTTCACACACTACATTGCCAGTCATTGCTGTCCCGATTAAAAGGAATGAAAACGACCACGAGGCTCTTTGGTCAAACATCAAGATGCCGCCGGGCGTACCGTTGGCGACAATGCCGGAGAATGGCGCTGTTAACGCCGCTCTTTTGGCTATTGAGATACTGGCTGTTAATGACACGGATTTACGGAGTAAATACGCCTCATACCGGCAAAAGATGCACGACGCCGTTTTGCAAGACGACAAGAATATAAACAATCTGTAATTGATGCTACAATTTGGGGGTGAAATCCTCATCTATAGACAAGTGGCTGAGTGAGTTAGGCAGCAAAGTTCCTGTGCCCGGCGGCGGCGCCGTAGCCGGACTTAATGCCGCTATTTCTGCCGCGACGCTTAAAATGGTCTGTGAATATAGCACAGGACCGAAATATGCGGCAAACGAAGCCTTAATGAAAGAGTCTGCTGAAAAATTGGCCGGGTTAGCAGAGGAGGCTTTAGCTCAAGCTGAAAATGACGAAAAGGCGTACTCGAAACTGCGCGAAGCTTTTACCATTCCAAAAGATAGTTCCGGGCGGCCAGATGCTATAGAGTTGGCCTTGCAGGCAGCGGTAGAACCGGCAGTCGGCACCATAAAAACAGTAGGGAAGATACTTGAAATTACCGAAGAAATTTTAGACAAATCCAATAAAAACCTGCTTTCGGATGTAGCTGTCAGCGCGGCTAATGCCAAAGCGGCCCTTCAGTCCGCAGTAGTTAACATTGAGATAAACCTAAAGCTGGTTAAAGATGAGACGCTTAGGGCAAGCCTGCAAGCTTCAGTCGTTGAAGCGGAAAAATTGTTTGGCGATGCGGACAGGTTGTTTAACTCAGCCCGCCGTAAACAGGAAGAGGGTAGTTAATGGCGCAAATTCTTGACGGCAAAGAGATATCCAAGCAGATACGCGATGAAGTTAAAAGTAAAATCGAGGCTTTGGGCGAAAAACCGGTTTTAGCGATTGTCTTGGCAACTAAAAACGAAAGTGCCTCTACATATGTGCGAATTATTCAAAAAGCCGCCGAAAAGGTTGGGATAAAAGCAAATATCATAGATCTTAGCGAAAACGTCGGTCATGACGAGCTTATGGCGGCCGTTAAAAATTTGTCAGAGGACACAAAAACCCATGGGATCATTATCCAGACGCCGACTCCAAAAGATATTGATATTGACGAAGCCCGCTCGCTGATACCTCTTGAAAAAGACATTGACGGTGCTAATCCTTTAAGCGCCGGCAAGCTGTTTAGCAATTTGGAATCTTTCGCGCCGGCAACCGCCTCTGCTGTGATTGAAATACTCAAATATTATCAGATTGAAACTTCTGGCAAACACGCTGTTGTAGTCGGCCGCAGCCGGATAGTTGGCAAACCAGTTGCGCATATGTTGCTGGATTTGAACGCCACAGTTACTATCTGTCACTCAGGTACGCCGGATTTAACTCCTTACGCTCAAAATGCCGATATTTTGGTCGTGGCCGCGGGCAAGGCCAACTTAATAAATGACAAACAGGTCGGGCCAAATACGGTTGTGATTGATGTCGGCACAAATTTCAATGATCAAAATGAGTTGGTCGGAGATGTGGATTTTGAACCGGTTGAAAAAGCTGTAAAAGCTATTACTCCGGTTCCCGGCGGTGTAGGACCGGTAACTACTGCCATTTTGCTTAAAAATACTTTAGACGCTTATCTAGGGCAAACCCAAAAACCAACTTGAAAAAAACCTTAAATAATTTACAATAAAAACAGGAGTAAAAGCCGGTTAGCTATGCATATTGAAGACAAGCTTAAAGAAAAGTGCGCGGTCGTCGGGACCTATGGGGCCAGCACGGAAGCATCAAGATTGGCTTATTACAGCCTTTGGACATTGCAGCACAGAGGACAGGAGAGCTCGGGAATTGCCACTTCTGACGGGGAAGATATTTACAATTTCGCTGATTTCGGACTGGTAGCCAATGTTTATCGCGATGAAGACTTAAGCGAATTGCCGGGACACATCGCTATCGGCCATAACCGCTATTCTACGTCCGGCGGCCGTGATGCTATATATAATCAGCCATTGGTAAACCGTGCCCGCAGTTTCGCTTTTGCCCATAATGGCAACCTGCCGATTACCGACAAGCTCGAAACTTTCCTGACAAGCAAGGAAGTCGATGTCGACAAGCTGAACGATTCGGGAATGATGGCCGCAGCAATCGACTATCACATGCAGGCTGGTTCCAACCTCCCTCAAGCGATCAAACTTGCATACCCCCTCTTCCAGGGGGTTTTTTCATCCGTTGCAATGGACAAGGACTGTTTGGTGGCGTTCAGGGACAGAAACGGTATCAGGCCGCTTTCCGTCGCTAAGCTGGATGGCGGTTATGTCGTAGCTTCCGAGACCAGCGCGTTTGAAACTATTGGCGCGGAGTTCTTGCGGGATGTCCTGCCCGGCGAAATGATAGTAATCGACAAAGACGGCCTGCATGCGCACCAGCTGGCTAAAGGCGAACAAAAGCTCGATATCTTCGAATTCGTCTACTTTGCCCGGCCGGACAGCATACTGCTCGGCAAGAGCGTGAGCCAGGTAAGGATAAACATGGGACGTCAGCTGGCCAAAGAATATCCGGTCAAAGGCGACATAGTAGTGCCGGTACCAGATTCCTCGATACCTTCAGCCTTGGGCTACTCAAAGAAAAGCGGTATACCGTTGGAGCTCGGCTTGGTTAAGAACCGCTATATTAACCGCACTTTCATCCGCCCGACCGACGAGCTGCGGCGGCGGGATCTTATGATGAAGCTCAATCCGGTAGTTGAACTGCTGAAAGGCAAGGATGTTATTTTGGTAGACGATTCAATTGTCCGCGGCACTACGCTCAAGCAAGTGGTGGTGATGCTAAAAAAAGCCGGTGCTAAAAAAGTACACTTGATGATAAGTTCGCCGCCGGTGATGTACCCCGATTTTTACGGCATTAACACGCCGTCGCAAAGCGACCTGATTGCTTCAAGGATGAGTATACCGGAAATCTGTAAGCACATGGGAGCCGATTCGCTAAACTACCTATCTTATGACGGCATGATAAAAGCCACCGAGCTGCCGGAACGCCTCTTTTGCACTTCATGCTTTAATGGAGTTTATCCGATTCCAATTGGCAAAAGAGCCGAAGGTATTAGCTACATAAATTCACGGCCGGTAGTCAAAAAATCCCGGCAAAGCAAAGCTCAAAACTATAAAAAAAATTCCAAACTGGCAAGCTCAGTGGAGGTGCTTGTTTAACAAATGGCATCTGTTAGGATAGCTATATTGGCGTCCGGTAACGGTACGACTGCCGAAGCTTTTATTAAAGCCGCGGCCGAGCGGCAGGTTGACGCAAAAGTCACCCTGTTGATTGCGAACAACAAAAATGCCGGTGTCTTTGATAAGCTCAAGGATTTGAACCGAAAATACAATCTGGATATCAAGGGCGTCCACATTGGCAAAAACAATTATCCGCCCACAGCAGATGAGGAAGTTGAATATGGCCGCCAGACCAAAGCCGAAGAGCAAGCCATACTGGCTGAGCTTAATAATGAAAAAATTGATTTGGTCCTACTGCTGGGCTATATGAAGCTGATAGGCAAAAGCATAGTTGACGCTTACGGCTGGCGTGAAGACTATCAGTCAATCTACCAGGGGCGGATGATAAATACGCATCCCGGCCTGCTTCCGGCCACCAAAGGGCTCTATGGCATACATGTCCAGGAAACTGTACTGAAAGAAAATCTGGAAGCTGGCAACTGCCTATTCGTTGTTGATGCCAGTTACGACGATGGGCCGGTGATTGCCAAACATAAGGTAGTAGTGATGGCTTCGGATACGCCGGAAATATTGTTTGAACGGGTCAAAAAGTCCGAACGGGATAACCTGGCGCGTGATATTGACCGGTTCATAAGCGAGCAGAAGGAATATCTGAAGGACAAATAAGTTATATGGGCAAAAAAGTTATCGTTATAGGCGGAACCGGCGGCAGAGAACATGCTTTGGCATGGAAGCTATCAAGATCAAGCCAAGTTGAGAAAGTTTACATCGCACCGGGTAATGGCGGTACTGGTGAAGTCGGCGAGAATGTTGATATTCAGCCCAATGAAACGGATAAATTAATCGATTTTTGTAAAACCCACTCTGTCGACTTGGCAGTCATCGGGCCGGATGACTTGCTGGCCTCCGGATTGGCCGATAAATTCAAACAAGCTGGTCTCGCGACTTTCGGTCCTTCTAAAAAAGCGGCTCAAATAGAAGCCTCCAAAGCTTTTGCTAAAGATTTGATGAAGAAAAAAAAGATACCCACCTCCAGCTATGAAACTTTTACCGATGCGAATAAAGCCGCGGGGTACGCTAAGAAACAGAACTACCCGCTAGTGGTTAAAGCCAGCGGACTTGCTCTGGGTAAAGGCGTGATTATCTGCCAAAATTTTGATGAAGCGGAAAAAGCGATTGAGCTTATAATGCTAAAAAAAGCTTTCAAATCCGCTGGAGAAACTATCATAATCGAAGAGTTCCTGACCGGGAGCGAAGTATCGTTTCATGTATTGTCTGACGGCAAAAATTACGCCATTTTTCCAACCAGCCAAGACCATAAGCAGGTTTTTGACGGGGACAAAGGCCCTAACACGGGCGGTATGGGTGCTTTTGGACCAATAAGCTGGGTTTCCGACGCGCTGAAAGATGAAGTCGATGAAACAGTCATCAAGCCAGCGCTGGAAGGTTTGGCCGAAGCTGGCAGTCCGTTTTACGGCTGTTTATATCCGGGACTTATGATTACTCCACAAGGGCCAAAGACACTGGAGTATAATGCACGTTTTGGCGACCCGGAAACTGAAATTTATGTCCGGCTGCTGGACAGTGACTTGTTTGAGCTGCTTTACGCCTGCGCTACGGGCAATTTGAAACCTGATACCGTCAAGTGGAAACTAGGATACGCTGTAACAGTCGTTTTAGCCTCCGGCGGATACCCGGGCGATTACCAAAAAAATATCGAAATAACCGGCGTGAAAAACGCCCAACAGATAGAAAATATAGAATTATTTCACGCCGGAACCAAGCTGCAGAACGGTAAACTGCTGACTTCAGGCGGCCGGGTGATGAACGTAACGGCTTACGGCGATACATTAGAAGAAGCAATATCAAAAGCTTATGGGGCGGTAAATCAAATACATTTTGAAGGTATGCACTACCGAAAGGATATTGGAAAAAGGGAAACGCCTAAAGGGATTGGTTAAGGCCGTCGAACAAAGCTGAAACGGATTGCTGCTCAAAAATAGCCTTTATAGCATCGGCAATTAAGTCAACTACCGAGACTACTTCTATAGAGTTCAAGGTCTTGCTTTTTTTCGGTAACGGTAGGGTATTAGTTACTGCCAAGTGGTCTATAGGCGACTTTTTAATCCGTTCGATTGCCGGATCAGAAAAGATACCGTGTGTGGCTACGGCCGAGACAGCCTTAGCCCCATTATCCATCAACAGCTCGGCGGCGGCACACAAAGTACCGGCGGTATCAATCATGTCATCTATGATGATGCACCTTTTGCCTTTGATATTTCCGATGATATCAATCGCCTCGGCTTCGTTTTTGCGCGACCGGCGTTTATGGACAATAGCTATATCGGCATTCATTCTCGACGCATAGCGCTCGGTTAGTTTAACCCGTCCGGCGTCAGGTGAAACTATCACCAAATCTTCTCCGGAAAACTTTTTCTTAAGATGGTCAACTAGCACCGGCAAAGCTATCAGGTGGTCAAACGGCCCGTTAAAAAACCCTTGTATCTGGCCAGCATGCAAGTCCACGCAAGCAATACGGTTAGCACCGGCAACGGCTAGGATATCAATCACCACGCGGGCGGTAATCGGCTCCCGGCCGGACGACTTTCTGTCTTGTCGGGCATAACCCAAGAACGGGCAAACGGCCGTAATGTGCCGCGCTGAAGCCCGCTTGGCCGCATCTATGATAATCGCCTGTTCCATAATCGCTTCAGCAACAGAATCATTATGGGCTTGAAAAACAAAAACGTCGGCCCCGCGAACCGACTCTTCCAAATGACATTTTATCTCCCCGTTGGCGAATTTCTCGATACCTGTATCAGACAGGCTGATACCGAGGCGTTTGGCTACCATCATGGCTAATTCCGGATGGTGGCTTCCGGCAAATATTTGAAGTTTTCTGTTACCGGTCTGGTTCAAACATTCCTCCCTAAAGATTATCAAGCGATTTCTTTTGATTTTAGCACAAACCGCGGCGTTTATAACTTAAATATTTTTGCAGATAATCTTATTAGCAGATAAGCTATATCTAAATGGGCAAAAAACTTTCGTACCACGCTCACGTTAACTATGATATCGCCGACCCAGCCAAGGTATTGGCCCAAAAGCAGGCGGCCTTAACTGCCAAGAATCTACCGTTCGGATTTTCTGAGGTCAACGGCACCCGCGGGGAATCAGCTTACGTTTTTGATATGGGCGAACACTATGGCGCGCTGGTCCAGGAGGGTCTGGGTACCAAGAGCCTGATTGCCCAAAGTATCTACAAAGACATCGGAAAATCCTATTTTAAACAGATTGCTAAAGATACCGTAGCGACTTTTATCAATGACCTTATCAGCGTAGGCGCGACACCGGTCGTTACCAATGCTTATTGGTCAGCCGGATCCTATGATTGGCTGGGCGATAAACAACTTACTGAGGATTTTATAAATGGCTGGCAGGAAGCCTGCGACGAAGCAAAAATTGTCTGGGGCGGAGGTGAAACCCAATCGCTCAACGGTATCATCAAAGATGACGCAATCGAACTTGCCGGTTCGGCCTTCGGCGTTATAAGTCCCAAATCGGAACTAGTTCAGGAATCAAAGCTTAAGGCTGGCGACGCGATAGTCCTGTTGGCTTCAAGCGGCGTCCATGCCAACGGCATCAGCCTTACCCGCCAAATTGCCGAAAACCTAGCAGACGGCTACCAAACCCCTCTTAAGTCCGGCGTAACTTACGGCGAAGCCTTGCTAGTACCAACGCATCTTTACTCAAATGTGGTGCGGCAAATCTTTAGCGCGGGGCTTGACGTGCATTACTTGTCTAACATCACCGGCCACGGCTGGCGTAAGATTATGCGCGCTAATGCTAACTTTAAATATGTAATTGAAGATATTCCTGCCGTTCAAGAGATTTTTGATTTTATTGCCGAAAAGAGCGGTAATGATGAAACTGAAATGTATGGCAACTACAATATGGGCGCGGGTTACGCTATTTATCTGCCGGCTGGCCAAGCTCAAAAAGCTGTTGAGATATCAAAAGCTTGCGGCATTGACGCTCTTGTAGCCGGAAAAGTTGAGTCTGGTAACAAACAGCTTCAGATAATTCCTAAAAATATAAATTTTGCCGGCGATAGCCTAGCCGTACGATAATATAACACTGGTTGAATCCAAAGCCGTTAACAGTGTAGTATATAGTTATTAACAGGGTAGACATTCAAAACGCATGCTTTTAAGGTTCAAAGGTGTTTGTGCAATCAGCGACTTCCGCGCGAAGCAGCTTTTGAGCCGGATTCAACAGACTTGTCCTGAGGTTGTTGGACTATCCGCCGAATATATTCATTTGGTGGAAAGTGTTAAACCGCCCGCCAGCAACCAGAAAAAAATACTTGAAAAACTACTAACTTACGATACCGCTTATAAAGGCGCTCGCGATGGCGAGTTGTTTTTTGTAGTTCCGCGGCCTGGCACCATATCGCCCTGGTCGTCAAAAGCTACTTCAATCGCCCACAACTCAGGGCTCGGCGTAAGACGCATTGAGCGCGGCATAGCCTACTACCTAAAGTTTTCCGGCACAGCTAACCATGATTTAGTAGCCGGTTATCTGCATGACCGGATGACGGAAAACGTCTTTGATAGCCTAGAGGCTTCCGAACTGTTATTCAAGGCCGAAAAGCCGCGGCCGCTGGTTACTATCGATATACAAAAAGACGGTATTGGCGCCCTGAAGAAAGCTGACAAAACAATGGGTCTGGCACTTTCCGAAGAAGAAATTAACTATTTGTATGATTCATACCGGGTAATAGGCCGCAACCCGACCGACTTGGAACTAATGATGTTTGGCGTGGTTAACAGCGAACACTGCCGGCATAAGATATTTAATGCTGATTGGTACATAGACGGGCAGAAACAGCCGAAAAGCTTGTTTAAAATGATAAAAAACACCTACGAAAAGTATCCGAATGGTGTTATCAGCGCTTACAGCGATAACTCTGCCATTTTAAACGGCCATAAGGAAAAGCAGTTGAGAATTAACCCTGAGAACCGTACTTATGAGGAAAAAATCGAACAAACCCATCTGGTAGCCAAAGTTGAAACACATAACCATCCAACGGCCATTGCGCCGTTTCCCGGAGCGGCTACAGGCTCTGGCGGGGAGATACGCGATGAGAATGCTACCGGACGCGGTGCCCGGACTAAGATGGGATTGACCGGCTTCTGTGTTTCAAACCTGAACATTCCGGGCTTTAGCCAGCCGTGGGAGGGTGCGTCCGATAAGCCGGAGCGCATATCATCGCCGCTTGACATCATGATAAAAGCCCCTCTTGGCGGCGCCGCCTTTAACAATGAATTCGGCCGGCCAAACACCGCAGGGTATTTCCGCACTTATGAGAACTTAAAACAGTCGGATAACACCAATGAGCTGTGGGGTTATCACAAACCTATTATGATAGCTGGCGGCGTTGGCTCCATAAAGGACGACAATACCGACAAACGGACGATACCTCAAGGTGCAAAGCTGATTGTCTTGGGCGGTCCGGCTATGCTGATAGGCTTGGCTGGCGGAGCGGCTTCCAGCATGGACTCCGGCGAGAGCGATGCTGAGCTTGATTTTGCTTCGGTACAGCGTGGTAATGCCGAGATTCAACGGCGGGCTTTTGAAGTCATTGATGCCTGTGCCAGCTTGGAAAAAGGTAATCCTGTGATATCTGTACATGACGTCGGCGCGGGAGGACTGTCTAATGCTTTGACCGAGCTGGTGCACGATTCTGGTTTGGGGGCGAAGTTTGAACTAAGGGATATTGACTGTGCTGAACCGGGTCTCAGTCCGATGGAAATCTGGTGCAACGAAGCGCAGGAAAGGTATGTCTTGGCCGTCAAAACTGAGGATTTGGAGCTTTTTGACCAAATCTGCGCGAGGGAAAGATGTCCCTACAAAGTGGTTGGTGAAACCACCAAAAATCGGCAATTGATTATTAATGATTCGCTATTTAACAACCGTCCGGCTGACATCCCGATGTCGCTGCTATTCGGCGGTCCGCCTAAAATTAGCAAAGAAATTTCCGCCCAGGATTATAAAAACACTTCATTTGATGAATCAGGCATAGACATGGAAGAAGCTATTAAACGAGTGCTTCAAGTGCCGGCTGTGGGCAGCAAAAAATTTCTGATTACTATCGGCGATAGGACTGTCGGCGGCTTGATTGCTCGCGATCAAATGGTCGGGCCATGGCAGATCCCAGTCAGCGATGTAGCGGTTTCAGCTACCGGCTATGCTGGAAAAACCGGTGAAGCCATGGCGATGGGGGAAAGGACGCCATTGGCAACGGTAAATGCCCCGGCTTCCGCCCGGATGGCCATCGCCGAAGCTATAACCAATATTGCCGCCGCAAAAATAGAGAAATTGTCAGATATAAAGCTCTCAGCCAACTGGATGGCCGCTTCCGGCCAACAGAAGGAAGATTACAACTTATATGAAGCTGTCAAAGCCGTAGGTGAAGAATTTTGTCCTGACCTGGACCTGACTATTCCGGTTGGCAAGGATTCACTTAGCATGCGTACTATCTGGCAGGATAAAAATAAAACTAAATCAGTAATTTCGCCCGTATCCTTGATAATAAGTGCCTTTGCGCCTGTCTCGAATATCAACCGGACGCTGACAGCTCAGCTTCAAACCGCTGAACGGTCAGTGCTTGTATTTATCGACCTTTCCGGCGGTAAGACCCGCTTGGGCGGTTCGGCTTTGGCCCAAGCTTACAATCGCCTTGGCAGTGAAGTGCCGGACATTGACAACTCTCAGCTGTTGAAACAGTTTTTTGACTGCATCCAGTCTATGAATCAACAAGGTTTAATCACAGCTTACCATGACCGTTCGGACGGCGGATTGCTGGCTAGCCTAGTCGAGATGTCATTCGCCGGCCACTGCGGCCTGGATGTTGACCTGGACGAATTGCCCGGCACAAATTTGGAAAAACTTTTCAACGAAGAAGCCGGAGCTATCATACAGATAAATAAGGCTGACTTGTCCATGGCAATCAAAATGCTCAAAAAATATCTAAAGACAGGCTTTTATGAGATAGGCTCGCCAAGCCAAGACCAGATGATTACTATCAAAGACGGCCCTAAAATGTTTGTTAATCAGCCTAGGCGAGAGCTTGAGTCGTTGTGGGCCGCAACTAGTCACCAGATACAAAAAATAAGGGATAACTCAGCTTGCGCCGATGAAGAATATGCGCTGATAAATGATGATAACGACCCCGGTATCACTCCAAAGCTTAGCTTTATGCCTAAGGACTTAAATTTTACTACAAGACCGAGAGTAGCCATCCTGCGCGAAGAAGGCGTGAACGGCCAAAATGAGATGGCCGGCGCTTTTCATCTGGCGGGTTTCACTTCGGTGGATGTGCATATGAAAGACTTGATTGATGGAGAAGCTAATTTGAATGATTTTAATGGATTGGCCGTTTGCGGCGGCTTCAGCTACGGCGACGTACTGGGGGCTGGCCAAGGCTGGGCCAAAGGCATACTCATCAATGACAATCTTCGGTCCATGTTTAAAGAATTTTTTGAAAGGAAAGATACTTTTAGCCTGGGCGTTTGCAACGGCTGCCAGATGCTATCAGCGCTTAAAGAGATAATCCCCGGCGCAAAACGTTGGCCAAAGTTCCTCAAAAACCGCTCCGAGCAATTCGAGGCCCGACAAGTAAGCGTAAGAATAAACGACAGTCCATCGATTTTCTTTAAGGGTATGGCTGGTTCCGTCCTGCCGATTCCGATAGCCCACGGCGAAGGCCGGGCAGTGTTTGAAACCCCTCAAGTACTCAAATCAGCGCTCGGCGATAAGCTCGTACCTCTGCAATTCGTAGACAATCGCCACAAGGTTAGTGAAACTTATCCGCTTAATCCCAACGGCTCAGGGTCAGGAATTACCGCTTTGAGTTCTACCGACGGCAGGGCGCTTATCATGATGCCCCATCCTGAACGAGCCTTTTTGACTTATCAACACTCCTGGCATCCGGATGATTGGCCGGCTCGCAGCCCATGGCTTGAAATGTTTAAAAATGCCCGGGCTTGGGTTGAAAATAACTAATTCCTTGACGAAACCGCTCCACAAACCTTAGTCTAAACAGATGGTCATAGACAAAGCAAAAGGCAGGGCAAAACAAATTAAAGCCAAGCTGCAACAAATAGTATTTGACGACAGTCATATGCGGCTGACGAAAGTCGACGCCGAGACAGCGCTCGACTATATTCAAGCCTACTGGCACAAGCTGGAACGCTTTCACCCGAAAGACGAAGGAAACCTGATAGGCTTGCCTAAAAACTTTTTGGTACCATCATTTGAAGCCGGACATGAGTTTGACTACAACGAACTTTATTACTGGGATAGTTATTTTATGATTCAGGGCCTGCTGGATGAAAAACACAAAGACCTGGTGCTGGGTATATTAGACAATATTATCTATCTGTTTGAGCGGTTCAACATAATCCCGAATGCTTCGCGCTTGTATTTGACCAGCCGCTCGCAACCGCCCTTTTTGACCAGCTTTATATGGGATATATACGATGCTTACGGCATGGATAAAAAATGGCTGAGCAAGAAAATCAAAGTTGCTGAAAGAGAATACGAAACCGTCTGGATGGGAACCCAAAAGCCTAATGCCCGCCAAGTTTACAAGGGTTTAAGCCGTTACTATGACTTTAACTACCTCAATGACATCGCCGAGACCGAAAGCGGCTGGGACATGACGCCGCGTTTTAGCCGCAAGGCGCTGGATTATCTGCCAATAGACTTAAATACGCTGTTATATAAATACGAAATGGATTTTGCCCGTTACTATGAATTGATTGGCAAACATAAGACAAGTGAAGACTGGAAAAACCGCGCCGACAAACGCAAGCGCGAAATCAACAGCTTGATGTGGAATAACATCAAATCGCTTTTTTATGATTACAATTACATTAAGAAGCGCCGCGGCACGGTCAGCTCGCTAGCCAGTTATTATCCGTTATGGACCAAGATGGCCAGCAAAGAACAGGCTAAACGCCTGGTTAAATCACTGCGCCGGTTTGAACATGACGGCGGCCTGGCTACCACTGATACTATCCAGTTGACCAAATTTGTACCGGGCGTGACTATGACGCCTACCCAATGGGCTTATCCTAATGGCTGGGCGCCGCTGCATTATCTGGTTGTTATCGGGTTGGAAAACTACGGTTATCATGAAGATGCCAAGCGGATAGCGCTTAAATGGCTAAAAACCAACCTCGACTGGTTCAACAAGCATGGTGTTTTTTTGGAAAAGTATAACGTCGTAACACCGGAAAACCCGCCGGAAAAGGGACTGTATCCTTCTCAGACCGGCTTTGGCTGGACTAACTCCGTATTTAGCTATTTCGCAAGCAAGTATCTGCAGTAGCCTTTATTTCTTGTAGTGGCTTTTTATCTGGGCCAGTATGTAAAGCCCGATGACCACGCCAATCAGCGAACCGATGATGTTTCCGATACTGCCGTAGTCGGTGAAAGCTACAAAAATACCATAAATGAAGTTTAACAACGTACTCAACAGCAGTATGTCCCAACCTCTTTTTTTACTTTTTGCCCGAAGCCCCGGAAAAGCTATCAACATCAGCGCCCCTTCTACAACCAGTGCGAGAAGAGCTATGTAATACATAAAGCCTAGGCTTACCGTTTCTCCGCCGTACGCTTGCGATATAGTGTTGGCGTAATCAACTAATATATTCACCGTGTGGCCGGCATGCCACAAACCCAAAGCTGCCAATAACGATAACACGCCAAATATTAATGAAATCCAAGGCAACCATTCTACCAGAGCTTTTTTGCCGTTAGCCGGTATTTGAAACGGCGCTTTATCAACAAAATATTCATCCATTGTTTTTTCTAATTTTGCTTGTGACATTGCAAGCTCTCCCTTTAACTTTATTGCTTTTAAGCATACAGCCGGCGTGATTCAAGTTCAATAGCCGTTGCTTGTTTCTGTGGATAAACATCCCTGGGTTACAATATTATAAATGTCCAAATTTGAAACAGAATACAAAAAGCTTAACCCGGGGCAGAAGAAAGCTGTTGACATCACTGAAGGCCCAATGTTGGTGATGGCTGGCCCGGGAACCGGCAAAACACAGCTTCTAAGTATGCGCGTAGCTAATATTTTGCATAAAAATGACATATTGCCCGGTAATATACTGTGTTTGACCTTTACCGATAATGCCGCACGAAATATGCGCGAACGTCTGAGCAGTATTATCGGCCAGCCAGCCTATCATGTGGCTATCCATACTTTTCATAGTTTCGGGGTAGATGTCATCAATCAATATCCGGATTATTTTATCCGGCGGCAATTACTGCAGCAGATTGACGAACTAGGCAGATATGAACTGCTGGGCAATGTTTTTGAAGAGCTGCCGCATAGCAATCCGCTTAGCGCAAAAGTAGGCGATAATTTTATAAATCTCAAGCCAGCCCTTAATATAATCAGCTGGTTGAAGCAAAACGCCCTGATACCGGAAGAATTACATGAAATCCTAAATGATAACAAAAAGTTTACGGATAATACGTCCGCTGAGTTAGCTGAAGTTTTTTCACAAACACCGTCTCCCAAACAATTGGCAATTTATAATAAATTTTTGAAAAAAATAGAAAGTCTTGTCGGCGGCAAAAAACTTTTTGGCTTTGCTGGGTATGCAAAAGGGTGCGCTTTAGAACTTAAAACGGCTATTGAACAAACTGATTCGTCCGGCCGGTTTGCTCCCAAAATCACCGAGTGGCGTAACAGTTGGTGCAAAAAAGACGCCTCCAGCCAATATGTTTGGAAGGATGGCGGGCAAAACTACCGCAAAATGCATGCCATTGGCAACGTTTACCGGATGATGCTTGATAACATGTCGGCCCAGGGCTTATATGACTTTGACGACATGGTAATTGAGGCCGTGCATGCTATGGAAAACAATGATGAACTACGCTACAACCTGCAGGAACGCTACCAGTATATCTTGGTGGATGAATTTCAGGATACTAATAAAGCCCAGCTTCGAATGTTGGCAGCGCTAGGCGACAATCCGGTACATGAAAACAAGCCCAACATTATGGCTGTCGGGGATGATAATCAAGCAATATACGCTTTTCAGGGAGCTGAAGTTTCCAACATGGCTGTTTTTGCCAAAATGTATGACGAGCCTAAGCTGATTGCCCTTGAAGACAATTACCGCAGTAGCGAACCAATACTGAAAACGGGCGAGGCGGTAGCCGAACAAATCACTGATCGTCTGGATTCAGTGGTGAAGGGTGCCCATAAAAATTTAATCGCCAAACAAAAATATAAGACCGGTGTTCTAGACCGGCTGACATTCAATAGCGAGCTTTCACAATATGACTGGCTATCAAAAGAAATTAAAAAATCATTAAAAAATGGAATAAAACCGGAAAAAATTGCCGTCATAGCACCTCGGCATAAATACCTGGAAAGACTTATGCCGTATTTGGGCAGTGAAAAACTACCGGTGGCTTATGAGCGGCGTGAAAATATTTTAGAAGCGCCCTTAATCCTGCAACTTTTAACAATGTCCGAATTGGTAGTTGCGATAGCCGAAAACAACCAAGACGCCGTAGATAATTTGTTTAGCCAGGTTTTAGGCTATGATTTTTGGGGTATTTCCAATGAGCAACTTATAAAGCTTAGTTTAGAATGTTATAACGAGCATTTGCATTGGCTACCGGTTTTAAATTCTCAAAAAGATAAAAACTTAAAGCAAATTACAAGATGGTTCGTACGATTGGCAAAGCGCAGCCGCTTGGAGCCTATGGAGTATATGCTTGACCAACTGCTTGGTGCCGCCAAAAAAGGTACTGATAGTGAATATGACGATTTGCTATTGCCGGAGGCCAAGGATAATAAATTTATATCGCCGATGAGGCAATACTATTTCAACTCAAAGCGTTATGAACAGGCAACCGATACTTATTTGGCCCTTCTCGGCCAGCTATCGACATTGCGCCATCGTTTGCGGCTCTGGAAACCCAACCGAACTATCTATATAAAAGACTTAATTGAGTTTACCCGACTTCACCAGGCGGCAAACCTTAAAATTGTTGATACCAACCCCCACACCCAAACCACAAGCGCCGTGCAGGTAATGACAGCTTATAAAGCCAAAGGCTTGGAATTTGACATAGTATTTGTGATTAACGCTCAAGATGAAGTATGGGGGCCAACCGCACGAACACAGACGGCAAGAATTTCTTTGCCAAAGAACCTGCCTATAGAACCGGCCGGCCAAGGGGATAACGACAAGCTTAGATTGCTGTTTGTAGCTATGACGCGGGCCAAGCACACCCTGCACATCACTGGTTACAGCCATACAATGGAGAATAAGCTTTCGCCGAGCCTGAGCTTTTTGGAAGACAACGGCTTGGAAGAAAAAATTATTGACCGGCCAGCGCCTCCGGACGCGCTTGAAATTTTGTCTACGGACTTCACCTACCGCTTCCGGCAAGTCATTGCGGATAAAAAAGCCCTATTTGAACCAATTTTAGTTAATTACAAACTCAGTGTTACCCATTTAAATAATTTTATCGATGTATCTGGAGGCGGACCGGATTATTTTTTGGTTCATAACCTGCTGCGTTTTCCCCAAGCATTGACCCCGTCAGCAGCTTATGGCGACGCTGTTCATAAAACGCTTCAATGGGTACATCTTGAGCTAAAAACCACCGCCAAATTGCCGAGAACTGCCAAAGTGGAAAATTATTTTGTGGATATGTTGAGCCGCAGCCATTTAAAAAGTTCTGAATATAAAAAAATGGATAAGCGCGGACGGGAAGCCTTGAAACTTTATTTAAAAGAAAAAGGTAAGAATTTGTCAGGCCAAGATATGCTGGAACGCAGCTTTAACAACGAAGGTGTAGCCATAAGCCAAGCACGTTTGAGCGGAAAAGTGGACAAAATACATTTTACGGACAAAAACACGCTTGAAGTAACGGATTTTAAGACCGGCAAGCCGGCTAAAGGCTGGAAAGGCAAAGACGAGTACGAAAAAATCAAACTTCATAAATACCGCCGACAGTTGCTCTTTTATAAGCTCCTGATTGAAAATTCTGCCAGCTTTAGCGGCCGGCAGACAGTAAGCAGAGGTATGCTTGAGTTCATTGAGCCTGATGAAAACGGCCGGCTAACAAACAGTTTGGGCCTGCAATTTGACGTTAAAGAGCTGGCTGATTTCAGTCGGCTGATAAAAACAGTCTGGGATCATATTATGGATCTTAACTTTCCGGATATATCCAAATATCCTAAGAATTTATCCGGCATAAAGCAATTTGAAAAAGACTTGGTAGACGGGAAAATTTAAACTAAAGCCGGTTCAGGCATCTTCTGGCTTTCTTCGACAGGTTCGATGACATAAACGCGCAAAGTACCATCAGTAAGGGTAGCCGAAGTAGAAAGCGCATAAGCAAGCATTGATAAAACAGCTTTTGACTTGACGCTATCATCCTCGTCATCATAACGTTTATCCGCGATTTCCATTTTTCTCGGTAGGTCTATGGGGAAAACCTGAGCAACATCTTCGGTAACGGATCGGATCAGTTCCTGGTCGACAGTCATACCTTCAACCAGGTTTATAACTATTGCAACCTCAAGATGGTCGTCTTCAAGCTCAGCAACTACTCTTTCCTTTTCAAGGACATTTTCTATCACCGACCTACCCGTGTAATCATCATTTGGATGCTCTTTGGCATAGTCTTCAAAATTATCCAGCACTTCGTTAGAATTTTCATCGGATGCATCGACGCCGTTTCTTCCAAGCAAATCCTTGAGCCCACCTATGGTTTGCTTTATTTGTTTTCTAAATACCCCTACATTTGACACGATTAACGGGGCCTGATCGATTGCGCCGCAGCCAGATTCGTCACCTGATGCGTTCTTGTGGGTATGTGCGCCATAATCTATGCCGGCTTTTTCAAGCTCGTCTGCTTCACTCTTAAATAGTTTTCTCAAACCACTTTTTGCCCGCCCAAGTCCTACCTGAGAAGCGACACTCTGCGTAAGGCCACCGCCAAATGTTTTAACACGGTTATAGGCGTGCTCCAAAAACTTAAGCCCTTTCATAAAACGGCCAGCCCGTCTGCCGTCAGGGCAGCCGTCATCCGAACCCTGTCTTGCTACTAATATCTCTCCGCCAGCTATTATCGTATCGACTTTATCTATTATTTCAGACGTAAGGGGATCGTTTGGGTCGTTCAACCTTTGCTCAACCGAAATGCTTCCTTCTCCGTAACCCAGCCCTTCAGGTAATAAGCAGGTTACTTTATATTCTGAAGTTTTATCTTGTTCGTTCATTTCGAGTCCTATATTTCCTCTGGTTTCCATTTATCTTGACGCACCAAAAAATCCCGCACCGCTTATTCTGTGCCTCAGTCCTTTCCTCTGATTAGCTATTTATATTATTCAAACAGTAAAATAATATACTCCTGTCGGAGCATTAAATCAAGGGGTCTTGGCAGGTATTCAGATTTAGCCGTCTTCAAAGAGGGATCTAGCCGGAAATTGATCCAAATGATCTAGCACAAATTCTGCTGCAATCCTGTTTTCAACTTCCGCTTTATAATCTACGGCTTTGCCTTTAGCAACATATTGTTCTTTTGGTTGGCGAAGTACCACAAGAATAGGCTCCACGCTGTCGGCTTCGTCTGGTGCTGGCTGGACAATACCTGCTTTCATCTCTTCAGTTGTTTCAGAATCTTTTCTTACCGGAAAATGTACGGTAATGTCTTCTTCGTCACCGCTTAAGGCTACGTCTTCGTTTGATAAAGTCACGTATTTTACCGAGCGGCTTCTTTCGCCCTCTACAGGCAGCACCATAGTAGTCGTTACCAAGGCTATCTTTCTAACGGCCGCAGGTATAGTCTCAGGTAGCTTCATACCCTGGCTAGTTCGGCCAATGTTTTGTCTAAATCCTTCCAAATCGTACTCACCATTCATGATAATGTAATAATGACACAAATGCTAATTATTTGCAAGTCGTTATGCAACGATTAGTACTTGCGCCTGCTGTGTTTTTTGATTCCGGCCAAACGCAACCTGACAGAACTCCGGTCTATCATAGCTTGGGCTTCAGCTAGAGAAACCGAATCTTTGGCTTTGTTTTTTAATTCCTGGGCTCGTTTATAGGAGTTTTCAGCCTCGGCTACGCTAACGGACTGCTCGGTATCAACCTCATCCACTAACACTTGGATAACATTGTTCAACACTTCTACAGTCCCACCGTAGATGGCTACGAATTGGCGGTCGGCGTCTTTGATTGATTTGCTTTTGCGGATAGCTACAAGGCCGGGGGCCGCGACGCTCAAAAGCGGTGTGTGGCCTTCGTAAACGGCTATTTCTCCGGCTTTAGTCGGTATCATCGCCTCATAGACGTCCTCGTCAAAATGGACGCCGCTGAGCGCAATTAGTTTGAGCCGTATCATTTTACTTCTTTGATAGAGCCTTTCATATAAAACGCGTTTTCCGGCTTAGAATCATGCTTGCCGTCAAGTATCTCTTTGAAGCCAACGATGGTGTCCTTCAGGGCCACGTATTGGCCCTTATTACCGGTAAACTGCTCAGCAACAAAGAATGGCTGGGTCAAAAAGCGCTGTATCCTGCGGGCGCGAGAAACGGTCTGCTTATCCTCTTCGGATAATTCTTCCATGCCCAAGATGGCGATGATGTCCTGAAGATCCTTATACCTCTGTAAAATGCGCTGAACTTCGCGAGCTACGTTGTAATGTTCCTCGCCGACAATTTCCGGATCAAGCAGGGTAGACGAGCTATCAAGCGGGTCAACTGCCGGATAAAGTCCAAGTTCGGTCAATGCGCGGCTCAGCACGATAGTACTATCAAGGTGGGCAAAAGCTGTAGCCGGAGCCGGGTCGGTCAGGTCGTCAGCCGGTACAAACACCGCTTGTACCGATGTCACCGAGCCTTTCTTGGTAGAAGTAATCCGCTCTTGCAAACCTCCCATTTCCTGAGCTAAGTTAGGCTGGTAACCGACAGCACTAGGCATCCGTCCCAAAAGAGCCGACACTTCCGAACCGGCCTGAGTGAAACGGAAGATGTTATCAATAAACAGCAATACATCTTTGCCTTCGTCGCGGAAGCTTTCGGCAATAGTTAACCCTGAGAGTCCGACCCGCAGACGGGCGCCCGGCGGTTCGTTCATTTGACCGAAAACCAAGCTGGTATTAGTAAGCACTCCCGATTCTTGCATTTCAAAGTATAGGTCATTGCCTTCGCGGGTACGTTCACCAACGCCAGCGAATACTGAATTGCCGCTGTGGAATTTGGCTATGTTATTGATAAGCTCCTGGATTAATACTGTCTTACCCACGCCAGCGCCGCCGAACAACCCGACCTTGCCGCCTTTGGCGATAGGGGCTATCAAATCAATAATCTTGATACCGGTTTCCAGTATTTCCACCTTTTCATTCTGTTCGCTCAAAACCGGCGGCTCTCGATGAATCGAAGAAAATGATTTAAAACTGCCTCCTTTTCCGTCAATCGGCTCGCCAATAACGTTAAACATCCGTCCTAAAGTGTCTTTGCCGACCGGCATTTGTATCGGCGCGCCGGTATTTGCGACTTCTTCGCCGCGGCGCAGTCCTTCGGTGGAACCAAGGGCAATAGCCCGTACGCTGGTTTCGCTCAGATGTCCGGCGACTTCCAGCAACAACACGCCTGATTTTCTTTCAACCCGCAGGGCATCATTGATAGCCGGTAGGGTACCGCCACTGAATTCTACGTCAACGACCACGCCAACGACCTGGTTTATAACTCCTTTGGACTTTGTTTTGGTTGCTGTTGCCATATCTCTCCTTTATTCTGTTATTATAATTGGCTTACTGCTTCGGCGCCGCCGACTATTTCCGCTATTTCCTGGGTTATTACTGATTGGCGAGCGGTGTTATATTCCAGCGTCAAATCATCTATGATGTCTTTGGCGTTATCCGACGCGTTTTTCATCGCTACCATCCGCATCGAATACTCAGAGGCCAAGCTTTCCAGTACCGCCTGCCAGACCTGAACTTCAATAAGGCGGAGTACTGCATCCTCGACGATTTCATCAATATTCGGTTCAAAGATAGCAACTTCCAATTCGGATACTTTTTCCTGTTTTTCTACCTTGGCTGGCAGCAGGTCGATAACCCTGACTTCCTGGGTAAGGTTGGAAATGAATTCGGTATAAATGATGCTGGCTTTGTCGATACTGCCTTCTTCATACCGCTTCAATATGTCTGTAATAGCCGGTCGGATATCGGCAGGCGAGGGGTGATCCGAGAACATTCCGTAAGCGCTGGCCATATCAACTTCCTTAAGACGAGAGACGAACTGGCCGGCTTTCTTGCCAACGGCAATGGTTTTGACCTTGTGCTTGCTGTTTTCTTTCATCATCGCGGTAAATTTTTTAAAAACATTGGCATCATAACCGCCGGCCAGGCCCAAATCGCTGGATATCAGCATTACCATGTGGGTCTTGGTATCGCGCACACTGAAAAGCGGGTTATTAGATACGTCCGTAATACCGGCCAAACGGCTTAAGATTCCCTGGGCAGAAACTCGGTATTCTCGGGTGGCTTGGGCTTGGGCTTGGGCCCGTTTCATCTTGCTTGCCGCGACCAGCTCCATCGCCTTGGTAATCTGGCGAGTGTTTTTGACGCTGCCGATGCGGCGTTTTAGGGCAGTGGTATTAGACATTTCGCCTCGGTTTATCCCTCATTATTTATCGGATTCCTTGTAATCTTTAGCGATCGATTTCGCGGCGGTCAAAATTGTATTCTTTAGCTTGTCATCGGGCTTGTCACCCTCGTTTAATTTATCCATTGCTTTTTTGTGCTTGTGATTCAGTTCGCTTAGCAGGGCATTGACGGCCTTTTTGATATCGCGTACCGGAACTTTGTCAAAAGCGCCCTCAGTGGCGGCTAGCAGCATCGAGGTCTGCTCCCAGATAGAATAAGGCGAATATTGAGGTTGTTTTAACAGTTCGGTCAGCCGTTGGCCCCTGTCAAGCTGTTGTTTGGTTTCAGCGTCCAAATCAGTCGAAAACTGGGCAAAAGCCGCCAGTTCGCGGTATTGCGCCAAATTCAAACGCAAACTGCCGGCTACGCTTTTTACCGCTTTGGTCTGGGCCGCGCCGCCAACACGCGAAACGGAAAGACCTACCGAGATAGCCGGCCTTATACCTTGATAGAACAAATCGGTTTCAAGATAAATCTGGCCGTCGGTTATTGAAATGACATTGGTCGGGATAAACGCGCTGACATCACCAGCCTGGGTCTCAATAATCGGCAAAGCGGTTAAACTGCCGCCGCCAAGACTATCGGATAATTTGGCCGAGCGCTCAAGCAAACGCGAGTGGAGATAGAACACGTCGCCAGGGAAGGCTTCGCGCCCCGGCGGGCGCCGAAGCAGCAAACTCATCTGGCGATAAGCGTTGGCATGCTTTGAAAGGTCATCATAAATGATAAGCGCATGCTGTTTGTTATCTCGGAAATACTCGCCGATAGCCGCTCCGGCATATGGCGCGATGAACTGCAAGCTGGCCGGGTCGGAAGGGGAAGTCGCGACCACGATGGTTTGCCCCATGACGCCTTCACGCTTCAGCCGCTCAACCATCCGAGCCGTCTTGCTGGATTTTTGGCCGATAGCGACGAAGATATTAATTACCCCGGTTTTTTGGCGAAACTGATTTATCATCGTATCAATGGCAATCGCGGTTTTACCGGTCTGGCGGTCACCGATGATAAGTTCACGCTGGCCGCGGCCGATAGGCACCATCGCGTCAATAGCGGTAATACCGGTCATCAGCGGTTCATGAACGCTTTTTCTGTCCAAAACACCCGGGGCAGGCTGTTCAATGTTGTTAAATTTCTTGGCCTTTATCGGACCTTTGTCGTCCAACGGCCGTCCCAACGGATCAACCACCCGGCCGACTAATTCCGGTCCGACTGGTACCTGCTGGACTTTTCCAGTCAACTTGACCCTGGCTCCGGCCTTGACTTTTTCCTCGCTGCCAAGCAATACCGCGCCGATTTCATTCTCACTTAAGTTCAATGCGAAAGCCTGGACCATGCTACCGTCGGTTCCTTCTATCTCTACCACTTCATTGGCACCGCAAGCCCGAAGACCGTATATCCAGGCGATTCCATCCGCGCTGCGAGTAACAACACCGACGTTTTCTATTTCTGGTCGATTTTTCAGCTGATCGATCGCTTTTCTTATGTCTGCTGATAGTTCCTTGACTGATATCTGACTCATAGTTTGTTTTTCACTTCTCCTTATTTAGCGGTTAGTTTTCTTAATCTGTTTAATTTTGCCCCGGCAGAAAGATCCAACAACTGGTTGGCAAACTCTAATCTGACACCGCCGGTTATTGATTCGTCCAATACCTGGTCTACAATAACTTGCTTGCAATTCGGATAAAGTTTCTTGACCAACCGCTCGATATTCGTAATTTGGGCTGACTCCAGCTGATGGACGCTGATAGCGGTAAGTTCAATAATACCGTTTTTAGCACCTCTTTCTTCCATGATATCCCGCTCCAAGGAATTAAGCTCAGCCGCCTTGTTATTTTCTATCAGATAAGCGGCGACTTCTTTAGCCAGTTTTCTCGGCTGTTTGCCGCTCAGGCGTTTGGCAATCTCACCTGCAAGAGAAGTTCTGGAAAAACTCATATCTGCTCCCTCAGGGTATTGCTAATAAGCGTACGGTCCTTGGTACCAGTCAGTTTTTCGCGGGTTACCTGTTCGGTCGTAGAAATCACCAAATCAACTACGTCTTTTTCCAGGTCGCGCTTGGCTTTTTGGGTTTCTTCTTTGATTTTTTCGCGGGCCTCAGTAATCAGCCGTTCGGTCTTGGACTGTGCCGATTCTTCCGCTTGCTTGAGAATATCCGTAGCCTGCTCTTGGGCGGCCGCAATCAATTCGTCCGCCTCTTTTCTGACTTCTTTATGGGCTAGTGCTATTTCCTCGTCAAGCTTTTCCTTTTCGGCCTGCATCCGGGTCGTCAGGCTGATACCTTCTTCTATTGTCTTGCGGCGTTTTTCCAACAGTTCAACGACTTTTTCAAAGACAAACCGCTTCAATATATAAAACACCAGTAAAAAGGTAATCAGCTGGATGATAAAAGCCTTAAAATCAAGGCCTAATGCCCCTAAGCCTGACGCGCTGCCAGTTTCTTCGCTTGCGAATTTTGTTATCAAGGTTTCAATCATCTATATACTTTTAACCACCTACTGAACTATAAAGAATCCAGCTATCGCCAAAATTCCAAAAACCTCGGCTATACCGATAAAAATGAATAGCTGGCCAAGGAACTTGGACGACTCCGGGTTGCGGCTGACAGCTGTCATATATGAAGCCCCCATCAAGCCGATGGCGATGGCCGGACCGATACCGCCGAATCCAAGCAGGATTCCTTTGGCAATTACTGTTGTGTTTACTGCTTCTGCTAATATTTCCATTTATCTTCCTCCTTTACTTTTATAATTACATATCCTAATGGTTGCTAACAAATTAATATTCCTCTAGGCGGCCTCCTCGGTATGTTCCTGGTGTGAAATCGCTAATGATAAATATGAAGCGCACAGCACGACAAAGATGAACGCCTGAAGCAATCCGACAAATAGTTCGAGCAGAGTGAAGGGCAGGGCGGCTAACGGCCCGGCGTAGCCAGCCAAAGTAGCAAAGACCGAAATCAAGACTTCTCCGATGGCTACATTGAAGAATAACCGAAGCCCAAGCGTTAACAAGCGGGTAAACTCAGAGAAAATTTCAAAAGCGCCTATCAAATATGTCGCCGGGTTGGTTAATTTACCGGGGAAATAGTGTTTGCTATAACCGCGCAAACCGGATTCTTTTAGGGCAATGATTTGAACGACAACCATTCCGAACAAAGCCATGGCTAGGGTTGCGTTCAAGTCAGCAGTAAACGGCCGGAACAATGCCACGTGGTTGTATTGGACTGAATGGCCCACGCCCGGGATCAGGCCGAACCAATTGCTTATTAAAATGAAGAAGAACAAGCTGGCGAACAACGGGGCGTATTTAAGCGCCAGTTTACGGCTGCCGAGACTGTTACTGACAGTGTCAACAATAAATTCGGCGCCGGCATCTACAAGCTGGCTAAAGCCCTTCGTACCGGCCAGAGTAATCCTTGTTCGGGCTCGATAAAGCAATACAATAATAACTACCGAGCAAATCCAGCCATAAAACATCGAATTAGTAATCTGGTAACTACCTATAGTGAACAATGTTTCCGGCGCTATCACCACCTTTAGCTCTTCGGCCGCAAACAAACTAAACATCTGTCTCCTTTTGAAGCTTAATAACTACTCCGCGAATAACCAGTGCGGCCAGTACAAATCCAATTAATAATCCTAATACTGTAAATAGCGAATCTTTATCAAATCGCTTGTCCAAATAACTACCGAATAGGACAGGTAATATTATTGCCGCGCTCAATCGCCAACTCAAATCAAACAATCCGGCGTAAAATAATCGTTTAGCTTTTTTAGTTTTCGTATCAGTATTAGTCGCCTTTTCGGCGGCTTTTGCCATCATTTAATGCCAGTATATCACCCCTGTTGGCCGACATCAATACCAAATCCGCAAAATGTTATAATAATTAGCGGTATGATAACGATTTATTCAACGCGCACTTGCGGCTTTTGCCACGCGGCCAAGCAGTACTTGAGCGGCCTGAAGGTTCCCTATGAAGAAGTAAAGGTTGACGAAATTCCCGGCGGCGCCCAAAAGTTGATTGAAAAATCCGGCCAACTCGGCGTACCGGTGATAGATTTTGACGGCGAGGTGATTATCGGCTTCAACCGCCCGCATCTTGACCTGCTACTCCGCGAGAAGAAACTTATCTAAAACTTAAGCTTCCTTCTTTGAGGAACGCAGAAGAGATTGTCTATTTATTTTCAGCATTTTTGAATTAGCAGAAATAGCCTGGATCAGCGTATCCACATAGCGACCTTCAATCTTGATGCTATCAATATAAATTCTTTCTTTACCATACTCAAACCTATCCTCCCCAAGATACATTGTCGTATCATAATCAAAACTGCTTCTGCCAAGATATATTGCAAGGTCTTCTCGAAACATGTTTCCGGGATATAGAAATTTGTCGCCTCTGTGAAAATCCACTTGGATTAATGAATCTAATTCGGTAGTCGCATCTATGGCTATTCTACCGACGGGCAATACATGCTCCCAGTTTGGCTCGGCTTCAATTATCGTATTACGCAAATGCTCCCGGGTCTCAATGTTCCAAGGCTTATCATCCGCGCCAGCAAGACGACTCTCTATTACCTCCTCTACAATCTCCGGATCACCACCAAAATGCAGGAAGTGATATCCGGCTAAATCCTGACTCCTAAACCGAACGTCGGGGTCATTCTCTCTTACACCTCTTAGCATCAGGCTTAATTCAGCAGAAACTTGAGATTGAGTATCTGAAAAATGCTCTACGCCATAATGTTTTGCAGCATCATAAAATTCCGGTGATGTTGGTTGACTCATAAAACCCCCATTATGCTAATAATACACCGTAGCGAACTAAAACAAAGTGTTTATGCCTAGGAAAAGAAACTTATCTAGCAGTATTACTCAAAAGGTACTATCGCCCCTATATGGTGAGCAGAAGACACTATTACAAAGAATTCTCTGCGGTCTTTTGACCTAACATGGATTTCATCAAAAAAGACGTCATACGCCGGTTTATCTTTAACAAACTCCCTTATAGGGGATTCGCCTCTCAGATAGTCAACAAATTTATTATCCACTGTTTGCATTTGGCCTATATAACTCATAGCAACATCTTGTTTGGGATATAAAAATTTTCCCGGCCGCCTGGTCTCTGAAGGATCCTCAGGTATAGTTTTTGCCGTGGTTAACCCAGAAAGCTCATCCGGTATATCAATGTCATCCTGATATATCTGGCTTAACGCAATTCTACCCAAAGCTAGGCTGCCGCCCTTCAAACCCCCGGCTTCCAAACCGGTTTTCACGACGTTTACTAAATTTTTCACCTTGCTAGCCGTATTACCGGGCAAGCTTTGCATCCAATCCTCATCTAAAACTTCCTGGTTAAGGGTTTCTGCCAGCGCTTTGGTAAGCAAGCGGTCAGCTCCGTAATGTATCAGGTGATAAGATGCTAATTCGTTTGCGCTAAAGCCAAGTACGCCATTATTGTCCAGCAGCTTTGGCAACGTTTCTGCCAACTCGGCGACTATTTCCATGTCCTCTCCATCAAATCCATCGACATCGAATTTCTCAGCTGTATTAAAATGGCTCTCCGGAAATATATGCGCGCTCATGGACGCTTATTATCCCAGCTTATTAAGGCTAAGAAAATTGCTTAAGGTATTAATCTTCGTAATGCTGGTATAAGTCCTGGAAATCTTCCGGAGTAAATGCGGCTATGCCACCCATTTGATTCTCAATACTGTCGATTTGCTCAAAAGAAGACACTGTTAAGAAAGAGTTTCGCTCATCGCCTCGTCTTATTCTAATCTCATGAAAATCTATCTCGGCATATGGCATCTTACTAACGTAATCCTGCAACGGCGGATGTGCTTCCGCTACGCGGTTCACATCGGCTTCGTTCCAAGTGGGTACTATCCCCATATAACTCATTGATATCCTCGTTTGCGATGACGGATATAAAAACCTCTCGTACCTAACAGCTGAACTGGTAGCGTGAGGATAAATCCTCGTTTCTTCTGTAAACTCTTTCATCTTCGCCGGTAGGGCAAAACCTTCTCTTATCGCAAGTCTGCCTAACGTCATCGGACTTTGCAGTTCTCCTATTTCAAGCGCGGCTATTAAAATCTCTTCAAGCTTCTTGACTCTGTTTTTTATAGAGCCCAAGGGCAAAACCGCAGCGTATTTTTCCTCTTTCAGACTCCGGCCAACTTCTTCAACCAATAATCTGTTAGCTCCATAATGTAGCATGTGATAAGCTGACAGTTCGTCGAAGTTGAACCCCAATACACCATTCTCTTTTTTCAGGACCGGCAGAGTCGACGCCAACTCCATCATTATTTCGACTTCAGGATTTTCGAACCTTTCAACATTAAGTTTCTCAGCAGTTTTAAAGTGTTTTGGCGGAAAGATGTGTGCGCTCATGGATTGCAATTATCACAGGTTTCGCTCATCAAGAAAAATGCTTTCGCTTTATATTTTTGATAATTGAAAAATGGAAATTGATAATTAGAGCCAGTATACTGGCGACTATGGGTTTGGAAGAATACAAGAACAAACAATCGCTTGTGTTGGTTTTTACCGGCGATGGCAAGGGCAAGACTAGCGCTTCTTTGGGCTTACTAGCTCGCGCCTTGGGCAATCGCCATAATGTCGCTTTCATCCAATTCATCAAATACTGGGGCGTCGGCGAGCACGTATTTATCCATGACATTCAGGACCTGTTCAAAGACCAGCTGTATTTTTACAAAGGGGGTAAGGGTTTTTATGACGCCGGGGAGCTCAGCGCCGAAAACATAAGTGAAAAACAGCATAAACAAGCCGCTAAAGAAACTTACTCCGAAGCATTGAACGCCGTTTCAAGCGGCAAATACGAGCTGGTTATTTGCGATGAAATAAATAATGCCGTCCATGACGGACTTTTATCTGAAAAAGATTTGAAAAAATTGATTGATTCCAAGCATAAAAAGACCAGCCTTTGCCTGACCGGCCGGAACTTTCCTAAGAAACTGCTGGATAAAGTTGATATTGCAACCGATATGGCTAAGCTAAAACATCATTTCGATAGGGGTTATTTAGCTAACCCCGGTATTGACTTTTAGGCTGTTTTTTGATATAATATACTAATGATTCCTGTTGGCGAATATACACCTTTCGAATTAGGTCCGGAAAGTAAAAATTTATCTCAGCCCACCGACCTAGACTTAGCTTTACGTACCGCAAATTACTTCTTAGGCGAAGTCCGTTATCCCGAGCATAACCAACGGATGCTGGAACTGCATGAGAAGTTTGACACAAGAACTCCCGGTATGGAAATGACCGTTGCTCTTCATGATTTAGTAGATCATGGCTTGAGCAACCCAAAGGACGAAGAAACAAAAACCAGAGTACAGATGCTAATTTATGATTTGTGGGAACGGGTCAGCGACACCGGGCAGCTATATTACGCTTTAGGCTGCGCTCTTAGTCAAAGCCAAATTGAAGAAACTGTAGCCGAGAACTGGCGGCACGCTGGAATTGAAGGATACTCCG
The DNA here is from genome assembly GCA_025451045.1 of Candidatus Saccharimonadales bacterium. GTDB lineage: Bacteria > Patescibacteriota > Saccharimonadia > Saccharimonadales > 2-12-FULL-41-12 > JANWLD01. Next base: position 221,454 of record JANWLD010000003.1, on the reverse strand, counting down.
ACAGGCCCAAAGAAGAAAAGAAACAGTTGGCCGCGGCAATTTACAAAGATGATTCTGTAAAGGTCGATGAAAAAGTACTTAGATCGGCTGGTGTTTATGAGCTTGATACTTCTTCAATAAAACACGCTATGGAAACCCAAAATATAGAAGGGTTCATTAATGGCGGCATAGAACTTCTTGACAATCTTCGTAACCCGCCCCCTGATTCAAGGGCGGTATGGCGGGATTGCATAGAAGCCCTAAGTTGTTATTACTCGGCTTTAATATTTTTCGGGGCTAAAAAGTTAGCCACCGAACTCCGAGGCGAAGCTTTGGAATGGTTCCACAAAAACGAGCCGGAATATAGCAAAGCGCAGGAACAAAACCGCGTGGCGTCGCGTCATTTTAATCAGATTGAAGAAATTTTTAATGATGCGCTGGGCCAATCAATAGTCCAACTGGAAACTGAAAGAAAACAAGACATAGCAATGGGAACAATACCTGAGCTAAAAGGCTCTATTCAAGCCTCGAGTATTGAACAAGAAGGAAGGCCAAAAACGATAGGGTCAGCAACTAAAAAACTATTATCGCCGAGGTACAAAGACAAAAGCGTGGAATTATTACCCGATTCAATCGGTTTTAGGATAATTGTTCCGAACTTATTAGGCGGAGTAGGAGCTATAAAAATAGGACAAAAGATGAAGCAGGTAATCTCTGATGTTTATGGTGCTGATAATAAAGAGGGTATCTCAATAAGAGTAGCCCACCCTCATCCTAACGAACCGGCTGAAGAGGATTATATTAATAACCCTAAACCCTCCGGATATAAAAGCCACCATGTAGTGTTTATGGCTGAAATTGATGGCGATACAGTACCATTTGAGATACAAACCGTCACCCAAGAGCAGGAGTGGCTTCATACCTACGCAAAAGCCAGTGAGGTTTTGCGAAAGACTGATAGCGAGCCTTCGTCCAGTCGTATCGACGACCTTGTCCATATGGGCAAACGGTCAGAACATTTGAAGAACAAGCCTTTAAACCAGGAACTTATTCCCAGTACCTGGATTGATATAGCAAAACAGCTGCCTAATTTGAACTCGCCCGTAAACCGAACTTATAAATTAGTCGAGAAAGATGGTGCAAGATTCATGGTCCCTCATGAAATTGCCGGGTTTGTTTCCGAAGCGCTTGAAGGATCAGAATTCAGCGGTAACATATTTTTACCTCCTTCATATTTGAATCTGGAAGATTTCAAGTGGATGGTCAGCCAACTTGACCCAACACTGGACAATGATGAACAAATACAAAATGCGATTAATCTAGTTATGAGTCAAGACTTGCCACTACGGCGCGGCGGTATCGGCCAAATGGAAGGACATCTATTGCCGGTAGCTTTTCACGCCGGTTTGATGGCATCCCTATCCGCGAGGCACTGGGATAGCAAAGATTCCAGCCGGTTTTTGTCCGACACCATAGTTATTGCCTTGCTCCACGATATTATCGAAGACATAGAGGAAGAAGATCGCGGTGAAATGAGAGTTCGGATACAATCCCTCTTCGGCGATAGAATAGCCGACACCGTTGACGCCCTGTCATCTCCCGGACATATAAAAAACTCTAACGAAAGGCGTCTCGCCTATGCCAAACAGCTGGAAGAAAATACTATGGCGCCTTTCATAAAATTACCAGATAGATTACAAAACCATATTGTCGACCTGGTACTTTTAGCCAATTCTGACCCGTCAGTAAAAGTCGTCAATAATATTAAAAAATATTTCAAAAAAACCCTTCGTTATCTTAATCCGCTGTTCACCAATGAAAAGATGCCCTCCGAATATAGCCAAGCCTACAAGATGGTAGCCAGCATGGCAAAAAACCTGTTTGAAGAACTTTGAGCGCTTGATGAGTGGGGCGTTTTACGCAAATAGGGTAGGCTAATTGTATGATAAAACCAACTTTATATCTGATGCTGGGTTATCCGGGAGCGGGCAAGACAACCGTTGCCGAATATATTGCCCAACTGACCGGCGCGGTACACCTTAACAGCGACCAATTCAGATTGAACATGTTTAAAAATCCGCTGGAAATATCCGAAACCGAACACGAGAATATGTATCGGATGCTTGACCACATCACCAAGCAGACGCTGGGGAGCGGCAAAAGCGTAATTTATGATGCCAACCTTAACCGTTACGCCCACCGTAAAGAAAAGTACGATATCGCGGCGCTCAGCGGCGCCAAGGCCCGGCTGATATGGGTCAAAACCGACGAGAATGAAGCCCGCAAAAGAGCCACCGTCGAAGCTAAGAGTTATCCGGCCCACCGGCCGTTTGGTAATATGGAGCCAAAAGTATTTGAGCGTTTAATCAACCAGATAGAACCGCCGAAAAACAGTGAAAAATCAATAATCATAAACGGTAATAAAATAGACGCCAAAACTATCAAAAAAGCCCTGAATTAAAACCTAGATATCGGGGAAGGCAGCTTCTAGCAGTAGCTTGAACGGCCGCGTGTCTTTAAGCGGCCGAAGTACATAATAATCAAACATTACTATCGGGCCCAAAACTATCATACTGAACCACAGCGTACCGAAAAGAATGGCCGTCGGATGATTGCGATGAAGCAGGAAAGTCCGAATTGAACGGGTTTGGTAGCGCAACTGTTTGAGCGGCGAACGGTGAATAGCCCGATAAGATACCGATACGTCGTTGTCCATCTTGCCAATCCGACCGTGCTTACCCAGACAAAAAGCAAGATCATAATCTTCCCAGATATCATCGCGCAGCGCCACTTCATTTTTTATATCTTTCCAGGCGGAAGCTTTGAAAACCGAGTTGGAACCCCAGATCAGCTGAACACCGGCGAAGGTGTTAGCAACGCCAAAATACAACCCATAGATAAACTTGCCGAACCGTTGCAAGGCGATATCATAAGCCCATCCGCTACCACAAAAGCCAAGCATCTTTGGATTCTTTTCAAACTCGGCCAGACTGCGCTCAACCCACGTCGGCGGCAAAACGGTATCAGCATCTATCCGGCCTAAAATATCACCTTTGGCAAGAGAAAAACCGGTGTGCTGCGCGTAAGATTGGTGCTGGCGTTTTTCCCGGACCAGCCTTACGAAATTGAAACTTTTAGCTATATCGGGGGTACTGTCGGTGGAATTGTTATCTACCACGATGACTTCCAGCGGCATAATAGTCTGCTGAGCTATGGATTCCAGGCAACCAAGTAAATAGTTTTCCTCGTTGTAAACTGGTATTATAAGCGAAAGCGTTTTTTGTTTTTTAACCACTAAAGACATCTTAACAAATTTTATTCAAATGCCGAAGCAAAAGAAGAAATCTGGCCGAAAAGAAAGCAACCGCGGATTAGCCGGAATTATACTAAATTGGTTTGGTTTTGCCCGGCCCAAACAAAAAGTTCTGCGAGGTCTTCTGTACGGGTTTATAGTAGCCGTTTTTCTTATAATCAGCGGTATGTACGGTATCGCGCGCTGGTATATTGCCAAGCACGCCAGCGAACCGCTGGTTATCGGCGCTACTTTTTCACCGGATTACGCCAAAGGGTTCGGCCTGGATCCGAAACAGACCATGGATGCCGTTATCCACGACTTGGGCGTCAAGCGCCTGCGGCTGGTTAGTTATTGGGATAACGGGGAGCCTAAACCGGGTAAATATGACTTTTCGGAGCTGGACTGGCAATTTAAAAAAGCCGAGCAGAATCATGTACAGGTCAGCTTGGCTATTGGCTTGCGCCAACCGCGCTGGCCGGAATGCCATATGCCCAAATGGGCTCAATCTCAGCCGAAAGACGTATGGGCAAAAGAACTAAAAACTTATATGGGTAAAGTGATTGACCGGTACAAAAACAGCCCCTCTTTAGTAAGCTACCAGCTTGAGAACGAATATTTCCTGAGTGTCTTCGGCAAATGTCCTGACCACAGTAAAGCTCGACTCGTTGACGAGTTTAATTTTGTCAAATCCAAGGATGCTAGCAAACCGGTCATTGTAACCAGAAGCAATAATGCCGTCCCCAGCTGGCCTATTGGCGAACCGAGAGCTGATATCAACGGCGCGTCCATCTATAAACGCGTCTGGGACAAGACTGTAACTAACCGCTATTTTGAGTATCCGCTTCCGGCTTGGTTTTACGCGTTTTTGGCCGGCGGGGAGGAGCTAACCACCGGGCATAACACCTTCATCCATGAACTGCAGGCTGAAGCCTGGTTGCCGGATAGCAAAGGGTTCGGCAAAACCATACCAAAGATGAATGATATAGACTCTATACCCGAGCAGAACAAATCCTTAAACGCCCAAAGCCTCGGACCGAGGTTTGATTACGGCGTGGCCACCGGAATGCGTACTATCGACGTCTGGGGCGTAGAGTGGTGGTATTGGCGTAAAGTAGCTGCCCACGACCCTAGCCTGTGGGATATCGCCAAGGCCAAAATCGAACAGTATAATAATCAAAAGTAATACTACGCAACATATTGTAAATTATTGCAATATACTTCATACTTAAACTGAGCTAAAAGCTTAAGTCTAAAAGTTAATTACTAAAAACTAACGACTAAATACTAAGAACTAACTATGGCTAAGAAGTCAAAGAAATCACCGGTTAAATCCATCTCCAACCGACGGGCTAAGTATGATTACGAGCTCGGTGATTCCCTCATTGCCGGAATTTCATTGAGCGGACGGGAAACTAAGTCCCTCAGGCTTGGCCATGGCCACTTAAAAGGCGCTTATGTAACTGTAAAAGACAGCGAGCTTTGGCTGATTAACGCGACCATTACCAGCGCTAACGGCTACCTTATTGACGCATCCGAACAGACCCGCCCGCGCAAACTCCTTGTCAAAAAACGTGAACTTACAGCACTTTTAAAATCAAAGGACGAGGGCAAGACTATTGTCCCTTTGGAGCTTTTAACCAAAGGCCGCTTTATAAAATTGAAATTATCGGTAGGCAAGGGCAGAAAACGCTACGACAAACGCCAGCTTATCAAAAAACGCGACCAAGATAGGGATACACAGAGAGAACTCAAAAATATCTAATCGGGAAGAGCAGTCGGAGCGTCGGATTCATTCCGCGCCCCGCACGATGAGAAACCCTGAAAGGGTGTCTTATTAGGCGTAGCCGAAAAAAACGCGACCAAGATAGGGATACACAGAGAGAACTACGCGCTAAGAGGTAGGGTTACAGTGAAGACGGAGCCTTTGTTCAGCTCGCTGGAAGCTTCTACCCGGCCGCCGTGCTGCTCGACTATTAATTTACTAAGATACAGGCCGATTCCGATACCTTCATAGTCGTAGCTCATCGTACTCGTACCTCTGTGAAACTTCGTGAATAATTTGGTCATTTCATCCGGGCTGATTCCAATCCCCGTGTCGGAAACACGGAAGACAAGCTGGCCATTTTCTATCTTGGATTCAACCGAAACACTGCCGCCAGTTTTAGTAAATTTGATTGCGTTGTCAATCAGATTGCCCAATGCGCTGCGCATGTTTGTTGAATTTATCGCCAAACTGGTTTCATCCGGAACGCTATTTATAAAATTCCATTTTAGATTCTTTTTTTCGGCCAACAGGCCAAATTCTTTGCTTATGGCATTTATAAAGCTAGCAATTGGAGTAGACGATTTACTCATAGTAGTTTTACCGGCCTCAAGCGTGGAGATAGTCAGCACATTTTCGGCAAGCAGGTGTAAGCGCATGACGCTTTCCTGTATAGTGCCGATGATGTTTTTCAGCTCTTTGGATGACTCAACTTCTCTGGCTAAGTCAATATAGCCTTGGATGATAGTTATCGGCGTACGCAAGTTATGCGAGGTTATCATCATGAACTCACTTTTAAGCTTGTCCAGCTCGCGCAGCTTGACAATATCCGCCTTCAAAAAGTCAGCCATTTTCTCAACTGAGGCAGCCAAATCGCCAATCTCATCATGGCGCTTGCTTGTAATCTTGTGGTCAAAATCGCCCGAGCTGATGATATTTGCCGATTCACTGACTTTTTTCAAAGGTTTTATGAAAAAGCTGTTGAGCATAAAGACAGTTGCAAAGATCGTTATTGCCAGTATTACCGCTCCGGCATACAGAATAAGCCTGACCACTTCGCGGACGTTCTGTTCAACGCGTTTAGTTGAAATTCGATAAACTACCGAATAACGGTGCGCCCCGGAATCTTCAAAATATGGTTGGATTACTTTATCAATGTATCCTTTATCATTGGTCACGAACTTTGCCTCAAACGAGGCCGCAAGATCCTTATCCAGCGGCGGACTTGGCTTTTCAAGACTGCTGAAAAGCTCGGTGCCGTCAACCCCTACGACTCTTATAGCGGTAACATCCGGATCAAGATCTAGAAACTTATCTACCTGCTGGGTTATGCGGATGCGGCCGGAGTCCTTGTACAAAACAAAGGTGGCGCCGATAGGTTTGGTCGCAAGAGAGGCAAAGGATTTGGAGTGTTCATTAAGGCTGGAGCGTAGATTGTTTGTGTTCTGGCGCACCAAAATATAGATAATAAGGGTGAATATCAATATCAGCGACAAGCTGACAACCATCAGGACTTTCGCTCGAATGCTCAGACGCATCAAAAACTTTCGTTACTTTTGGCTTGTTTTGTATAGATATGCTGAGAGGTAAGCACTGGGCATGTCTTGAGTGATATTGTAATCTTCATCCATCAGCCACAATGTATCTCGCGTACTAAGAGGAACCACTGCGACGTCCTTATCTACAATAACAGCCGCGTCTTGCAACAGTTTGAGCCTCTTTTCAGGATCGACAGTTTTGGCGACCTCGGCTAGTGTTTTGTCTAAATCTTTGCTCTCATAATTACCTGTACCATTGACAGTGGATTGATAAACATCAAGTCCGTCCAAGACATCGCTGGAGTATACCACGGTAAACATTTCCGCATTGCCAGCCAAAAAATTATCTAAAAACGCACCAAAGTCGTCATAAAATTTAAGGTTGGCCTTGATATTCGCCTGCTTGAGTTCGCTGGCTAGTTCTTCTGCAAAGGCTTTATCGCTGCTGTAGGAGAGTTCCATAGTCAGGCCATTTGGATAACCAGCTTCTTTAAGCAAAGCGCGGGCTTTAGCAAAATCCTGCTTATAGGGCATGATGGCCGGATTGTAGCCCGGTATAGATTCCGGGACGATTTGGCTGATTGGCGTTACCTTGTCTCCTTGGGCTTCGCCTAGTTTGGCCGGATCCACCGCGTAACGGACAGCTTCACGAACTTTCGCTTTCTGCAGCGGCCCGGGTTTTAGAGTGTTAAAGCCGATAAACGAGACTTCCGGTTCTGATGTTACAAACTTTATAGCGTCTGATTTCGCTACGTCTTCGATGCCCATAGGCCCGACAATATTATATTTACCATCCTGAAATGCCTTAACCAGATCCTTGTCAGTAGGTTCGCTGCCAAAGTTAACGGCCCGAGTAGTTGGCCTGTTGCCATGGTAACCATCAAAGGCGACCATTTGAAGTTCTTTTGTAGTCGGTTTGGTTCCGGGTTTTATCTGGTAAGGGCCTGTGCCTGCTTGGCTTGGCTCGCTATTCTTTGGCAGCTGGGCGTCAATAATGTAGAGAAACGCCAGTTTATTCAGCAGGGTAGGGTCAGCTTCGCTGGTTTTGATTTCAACCTGATTATCGTTCATGGCTTTGACCGATTTGATGGTTGAAGTAAAGATACCGGCAAAATCCGTTTCGTCGGTTCTTATTTTGTCCAGACTATACTTGACGTCATCGGCCTGCATTGTGTTGCCGTCGTGGAATTTCACACCGGACTTGAGGTTAAAAACCCATGTATTATCATCCGGATTAGTCCAATCCGTGACCAGTAAGGGTGCGATTTTGCTCTTATTTTCATAACGAACTAGCCCTTCAAACATCTGGCCATTGGTTAGATAGGAATAGCTGCTAGGTACTGACCAATCAGGGTATAACTTGCCATAATCAGCTGTTAATAAGCCTATGTTCAACTGCTCTATATCTTTATTCTGGGTAACTGATCCGGCTGATTGGTTATTATCTTTCTTGTTTTGGTCATACAAATACCAGCCGCCTGCGGCTAAAAGCAGGATAAGTATGGCCGCCAATATCTTTGGCCACTTTTTCTTTGGCTTATGGTTGTTGGAGATAACCTGGGGAATATTAGGCCGTTGGGCCGATGTATCCGAAGATTCTTCTTCGGGTTTGTTATTTGATGCTGGCGGTGCTACATCATTTAATTTTTGATTGTCTTGTGTTTGATTGTCCATATCCACTTTTCGCTTAAGTTTATCTTGCCTTTATAATAAGAGTGAAGCGAATAAGTGTCAACTAAGTGGTATTTACTGAAACAGGCTTCGAAGTTAGAATAGATAAGTCTTATTCCCGGGTAGCTCAATGGTGGAGCAGGAAGCTGTTAACTTCAAGGTTGCCGGTTCGAGTCCGGCCCCGGGAGCCAAAACTTGTCAGGGGATGTAAAATATAGGTATGGCGACTAAAACAATCGCAACCGGAGTGGTACATGAAGTACCGGCAGATTTACATAAAGCCCTGACGAGTGATGAATCTGCCCTGGAAAGATGGGAAGACCTTACTCCGCTGGCGCGCAATGAATGGATATGCTGGACTGTTATGACCAAAAAGCCGGAAACGAGGAAAAACCACATTGAGCGGACTATTACGGAGTTGAAAGAGGGAAAACGCCGCCCTTGCTGCTGGATTGGCTGTATTCACCGCACGGATAAACCGATAAGCCCGTCGGTGCAATGGGCGCTCGATAAACAATCCAAGTCTAAATAATATCGTCCTTAAAGTTTTTGGTATAATCAACTCATGCAAAAAATAGCTACAAAAATATTTATATGTGCTTCAGTTCTGTTTGGGGTACTAGGTATTATCATGGTGCTTACCAACACTGACCCTGGCGAGGGTGATACCGGCCTCGAGAAAGTAATAGGCAAGCTCTTCATGGTTACTGTCTTCGTCATACTGTCTTCATTCGCGCTAAGCGTAGCCGGCAAGTACCTCAATGGTAAATCTTAAGCAGCGAGTTCCAGATTTTCATTCTCTTCATCCGCGGCGAACTCGGCACCATGCTCCTTAAGACGGCTTAAATATTTTAAGGCTCTCTTCTTGTCCAAATCCGACAATGCATCTATGGCTTCCACTAAAGCTTGTTTGTTTAACTTGCCCATAGGATTATCTACATAAACCGTATTACCACCCTTATCCAGTATCAAGTTATCCCCGGTAGGGTCAATCCTTAGGCCCAAGGCAGAAAGCTCGCTCTGCGGATCTTTTCTGCCAAACCGCGTTTTTCTTTCTATTGCCACCGCCACCTCGTCGCGGGACCCTGCCCGGTGCACGCGATCTAGGATAAGCATCGGCGGCGATGTACCGGCCATATGTATGTCCGGTATGCTCTCCGGCGCCAGTAAATTCAGAAGTTTTCTTTCATAAAACTTTCTTTTCATGACTTCCGGGGAATAATCTTTATTTGAGTGCTCGGGTGAATATGGAGCCAATATAGCGGCTACTTTGTTGGCACCAAACTCATAAACGATCTTTTCCGCGCCGCTCCCCAACGGCAGGGTCTGGGCGGCCGCTTCCAGCAATGTTTTGCCAAAAGAACCCGCCTGGCTATAACTGTGCTGAAACCTGTGAGCGAACCTTTCCGCCGCTTCGGCCTTAACAAAAGGCGACACAGGGTCTAAAACCGTACCAGCTCCTGTATCTGAACTATCAGGACAGGCTTCGCCCGCCGCGCGCATAGATTCTATTGAGTTTTCCATAAAAAATATTATTATAATATAACTTTTTTCATATTTTTTCAAATATATTTTCTACTCACTCGATACCACTTTTGTGGTGTTTTATTTCAAATAGATGAGGTAGCGGCCAATGATATAGCTGACATTAACCGGCTTGAGGCGGCGGAGGGCTGGAAGCCTGCTGGTTTTTGGGCTTCATGAACAAGGTTACGAACAACGTAATCCACCAGAAAAATAAACTTATAAGGAAAAAAAGCAAAAAGCTATAGCCCTTTCGTCTGGCGATGGAGGCGGGCCATAACGCAATGGCTATCCAAAGCACGATCCCTAGAATGACAAAAAACATAACACCTCCTTTATGCTAATTATATAGCTGGTCTTACTGTCTCATACGACCAGTTATTTAGCAAGGCAACCCAAGATACGAACTGGACGAGCACGTGCTACAGTAATGACATTGTGCTTTCAGATATTCTAAGAATCGCTGTCCTTTGTGTTGTTTTCGGTAGTGTTTCTATCCCGATAAGTTTTGAAGTGAATAGTAACCCGCTAATCGTGTGGTTCGGCAACGCGCTCGGCTCACTACTCTCCGCGCTTGTTGTCATTGCTATCGGCAACCGTATAACCAGCGACCAGTTCAAAGGCAAGGTTAGCAAGCGCCGGGTTGGTAAAAAAATTGTCACTGTTTTTGAGCAAGGGGATGATAACAAAAAAGTCATGAAGGCCCGCGTTCTTATCAATAAGCACGGCTTGAGGCTCTTTTCATTCCTGTGCCCGATTTTCCCGGGGGTACTGATATCGACGTCTGCCGTGTATCTGCTCGAGCTCGATCGGAAAGTCTATAAACGCTGGATGGTAGCCGGTATATTCTTTGCCAGCGGGGCATACGTGTTCATTTATTGGTGGACGTTCGTAAAACCGCACTAGGCCTAAAGCAGTCTTTCGGATAATCCTTACCGCATTTCCGGAAAATTTCTGCATCATCCTATTAAACATTGCCTTTCATAGCCGATTTAGGGTTATCCACAGATTGTACAAAGTTATTTGCATTAAGCATAAGCCGTACTATAATAATGAGGTCATATAAACTAAAGTATTCCGTAGGAGGAATTAAACATATGGTAGAAAAACAAGTAATTAAATTAGGGCTAGGAACCCTGGGTGTGGTAGTTGCTTTGCTGTTAGCTATTGCGATGCTTTCTGCACCGAAAACATCGGCGCTGTCGTGTAGTAATTGTGTGAATAGCGGCGACATAGTAAATGGCGCTGTTACAGCTGCTGATATCGCTACAAATGCTGTTACCTCAGCTGAACTTGCCGACAACTCAGTCGGTGATGGAGCTGTTGTAGATAACAGCCTTTCAGCATCCAGCTTAGCTGCTGACTCTGTTGGAGCAAGCGAGATTGCAACTGACGCGGTCAACACTGCAGAGATTGCTCCGGACGCTGTTTCTTCTTCAGAAATCGCGACTGACGCAGTAGGTTCTGCAGAAATTGTAGCCAGCGCAGTAGGTACAAGCGAAATTAACGATGGCACCATAGCTGCCGCTGACATAGCTTCTGGCGCTGTTACAGCTCCTAAGCTACAAAGCGCTGCTGCTGACTTAGGTGCAGCCAACGTAACAGTTAACTTTGGCAACACTAACGGTTCATTCAATACCAACATCACGACTGACGGTACTATCACAGCTACCGGCGGATTCGTAGGTAACGCGGACACAGCCACAGCTTTGGCAGCTAACCCTGCTGACTGTGCGGCAAACACCTTTGCTACTACTATTGCAGCAAGTGGTGCGCTAACCTGTGCAGCCGTAGGTAATGCCGCTACAACAGCCGCTTCTGCTAACACTGCAAGCGCTATCGTAGCCCGTGATGGAAGTGGTAACTTCTCAGCTGGAACTATTACTGCAAGCCTAACCGGTAACAGTGCCGGTACTCACACTGGCGCAGTCGTAGGTACTAACGTATCAGTATCCGGCATCGAGACGCTTGGCAAACAAAGCTTCTCAATAGCTGACAACGGTGGCGGCACAGCCGCAACTGGCACGCTGACACCAACCAGCTCATACGTTGAAGTAACTTGTTCAGACAGTGACGGATGTACAGTAACATTAGGTGAAGGCAGCGCAACAACGGGCGACACATTGTCAATCGTTGAAGCGGCAGGTGTTTCCACCTTTGCTGACACCAGCGGTCTGAGCGAAACTACTGGTTCAGTAGTTCTCGGACAGTGGGATAGCTTAGGCTACCGCTACGCTACCGACCGATGGGTCGAAACTGCTACTTCTAACAACTAATAGAAGCTAGCTTTTAAAGAAAAGAGTCTCTTCACGGAGGCTCTTTTTGATATAATTGAAAGTACTCATGCCTAGCTTGCCGTTTCTCAAATCCAAGAAAATAATTATTGCTTGCGTAACAATACTTGTCATAGCTGTTGGTATTTTTGTCATAACCCAAGACAACAATACTACCCCTCCGCAAGCCCAAACAAACCTGCAGCAATTTAGTGAAGGTGGGATATCTTTCAAATATCCGGAAGGGTATATGCAGCAGCCAAAGCCAAAGGCGCAGGTTAACCAGGCCAATAGTATAGTCAAGCTTGCCGAAGACAACCCTATAAGAATTATTGAAGTTGCTAAAGAAACCGGCGCGATTGTTGGAGCAAACAGTACTAATAAAAACTTCCTTGATTTTTTGGAAAGCAGTGCCGCGAGAGGCTTTCCAGTGCGCTACAAAGGCTACAAGCTGGAACAAACCAAGCGTATAAGCATTGCCGGGCATGACGCTTCGAAAATAACTTTTACATACACTGGCACCGATGGCAAAACAATCTTGTACATGCATTTCTTTATAATTCCAGCCGGCAATGACGCATATTACGCAACCGTACAGTCTACTGACCAGCCGAAAGCCGATTCGGACGCACAAAGCCTCCAAAACAGCCTCCAAATCAACTGAACCATCTTACTTATGGCAAAAATTGAACCGATTGAGCTTGTATAGTACAATTTTTAAACATGGAAGAATCTTATAACGTTAAGTCGGGACACAAAAAAACCAAGAGGGGCGGCGGTCTGCGCTTAGTCGGTTTGGTAGTAATAATATTGCTATTTATCGGTGGCGGATTCCTTATATACAAGAATGCCACGGATAACGATAAGCAAGCCAGCAACTCCGCGGCTAATACTACTATCCAATACCCCGAGGGCTGGATTGAGCTCAAACCGGACCAGATAGAACAACAGTCCGGAGTTATCATAAAGGCCGGGCGGAACAATCCCCATATATCGCTAAAAGCACGTAACCTTGTGGGAAAACTCAGCAAAGGCGTTAAAATTGACGAACTACCAGATAAATTAGTTGTCAAGCTTAAAAAAGAAACCCCTGGCTTCCATTTAATATCCAAGGGTACTTTAAAGATAGGCGCCTATGATGCCGTGCAGGTCAGATATAGTGACGCCAGTTCAAAAAACGAGGAAGGAACCTTAATTGTTATTCCTACATCTTCAGCTACTTACTACTTGACCTTCGTAAACGACAAAGGCAATTACTCAACCACAAAAGACCAAATAGAGCAAGTTACCCAAAACTTCACCTCCTACATACAACAGCACTCTTCCAGCCCGTAATTAAGATAGTCTTGTAAATTACCTTATTTGAAGCGGTTTTTGGTATGATTATTCTATGCCAAAACCGCGAAAGCGGCATCAGCCAAAGAAATTTGATGTCCACCGCACACTGCAAAGTTCCGAACGCAAATACAAACCTCCGGTATCAGCCGAATTAAACCTGCCTCCGGACGAAGCTAAGTCGGGCAGGAAAAAACGCCGTTTTACCTGGAAAAAAGCGTTGCTTTTAGTTTTTGTCATTATTCTTATACCTTTGTTGTACTTCGGTATCTGGGATTACCGTAATTTTTCCAAAGCTAGCCAAAAGATGTTCGGTTCCAGCTATATTCTGGCCGCTCTGCCGCCAAATAACCTTAAAAGCCAAGATGGGCGAACCAATGTCCTGATGGCCGGTTTCTCGGCTGATGACCCGGGCCATGCCGGCGCTAAATTGACTGACTCTATAATGGTCATGAGCTTGGATAAAGACAGCAAGACCGGATATATGCTAAGCATTCCGCGCGATCTATATGTCAACATCCCCGGTTTTGGACAAGCTAAGATAAACGAGGCTTATCAAGACGGTGAAACGGCTAGATTCAAAGAACCCGGCTACGCCAAGGGCGGTATGGGGATGCTGGAGAAAGTGATTTCGCGAGATTTTGGTATTAAGTTTGATTATTACGTGCTTATTAACTATGGGGCAGTGAAGGACACTGTGAAAGCCCTGCACGGCATAACCGTCACTATTGACAGCAATGACCCGCGCGGTATTTATGATGGAAACTTTAAGAAGATTGAGGGTGGCCCTTTGAGACTAAAGAACGGCAAGCAAAAAATTGATGCCAAAACCGCGCTAAGGCTGACCCGGGCCCGCGGTTCAACCTACAAATCTTACGGCCTTAGCCAATCGGATTTTGACAGGGCCAAGAACCAACGAACAGTTATAAAGGGTATTAAGGAGAAAATTACCTGGCAACTTCTGCTTGATCCAAGAAAGAATGAACCGATTTTAGATGCCATAGCCAGCAATATAAAGACCGACCTTGGCCTAAATAATATTTTGCCGTTTTATAAGTTGTTCAACAGCGTTCCCGACAATCAGCTCAAATCCGTCGGTTTGCGTGATGAAAAAAAGAAAATCAATCTGCTGACAAGTTATCGCACGCCAACTGGTCAATCCGCCTTGATCCCATTAGGTGGCGTAAACGACTACAGCCAAATCCAGGATTTGGTAAAACGCCTAAATCAATAAGCTTTATCTGGAAATAACTATCTGTAAGGCTCGCCTTAGAGGCTCGGCAGCCCCCCAGAGCAACTGGTCGCCGACTACGAAAGCGCCAAGATGTTTCGGCCCTTTGTTAAGCTTTCTAAGCCGGCCTACGGCGACTTCCAGCGTACCGCTGGTAGCCACAGGCGTTAAGTTGGTCAAGGTGTCTTCTTTCGTGTTCGGGACAAGCTTGACCCACTGGTGCGCCGATTTAATTATCTCTTCCAGCTCATCCATCGGAAGATCTTTTTTGAGGTCAATAAAAAGGGCTTCGCCGTGCGAACGCATACTGCCAACGCGCGCGCATAAGCTATCGGTAATTATGGTATCAGGTTCGAGTCCTAATATCCCATTGGTCTCAATCAGGCCTTTTTGTTCCTCGCGCGACTGGCCGTTTTCGACCTTGCTGTCAATCCAAGGCAGGACATTGCCCATTATCGGGAAGCCGAATTCATCTGTAGGCAAATCGCTGGAAATAAGATGTTCTTTGGTTTTTTTGTCAATTTCAAGAATAGTTTTGGCCGGGTTGTCCAAATCTTCGGAAACAACGCTTCCAAGCGACCCGGCCTGCTTAAGCAGTTCGATTACGTTTTTCGAGCCGGCACCGGAAACCGCTTGATAGGTAGCAATTGAAGCGTATTCAACAAGCCCGGACTTGAACAATCCGGCGAGGCCCATCAGCATCACGCTGACCGTACAATTAGCACCAATTAGGTCTTTTTTGCCATCCTCCAAAGCTTTATCTATGACCCCCGCGTTGACCGGGTCAAGTACTAACACCGATGAAGGCTCATTTCTCAAATGGCTGGCTGAGTCTATCCAAAAACCATCCCAGCCTTTGCTTCTCAGCTCGGTGTGGACTTTTTCGGTATATTCACTACCATGGCAGCTGACAATTGCATCTAGCCCGCTCAACGCTGCGATGTCGTAAGCGTCAGCCAGTACGGTTGGCTCGCCATTAACTTCAGGGCCCGGCTGACCGGCCTGCGATGTTGAGAGGAATATCGGGTCAAATTCTTTAAAATCGCCTTCTTCAATCATGCGTTCCTGAAGTACGGAACCAACCATTCCGCGATATCCGGGGAAACCGACTTGCATTTTACTCATAGAGTACATAATAACATCCTTCCAGAGGCCTTATATCTGTTACAATAAATAGCTGAAAATGAGTAAAAAACTAACTGTTGCTAAGTTTGGCGGTACATCTTTGGCTGACGCTGAAGCTATCAGACAGTCGGCTAAGGTAGCAATACTCCATAATGTCTCGGTGGTGGTGGTGTCCGCTACCTCAGGCACTACCGATGAACTTCTGAGGCTAGCAGAAAGCCTCACCAAAAAGCCGTCGATAGAATCGCTCAAAACAATAGAAAGCTTGAAGATAAAACATCAAAAGATTGCCAGCGGCCTCAAGCTGTCGGCTCACGCTACAAAAAATCTGGACGCGCTATTTACGCGCCTTAACAACTTGGCCCTGAGTATTATTGCAAAGGATTACCCATCGGCGCTCAAAGAACTTTATCCGAGCATGCGCCATGTCTACCGACAACGCATAAAGGATATCCCCAGTACTTTGGACGGCAGTTCCCTGAACCGCTATCCAAAACGGATAAGCGACCATGTCCTCAGCTATGGCGAAAGAATTTCTTCTGTACTGATGGCCGACGCGCTGGAAAAAGCCGGAGCCAAAACGACGGTAGTCGATGCCCGCAAAATCATCAAGACCGATAGGAACCATCGCTTTGCGACACCGCTGGTTGATGAAATCAGATTCCACACCGAAGAATTGCTGGTACCCGAAGTAAAAAACGGGAAAACGGTCGTCACCCAAGGCTTTATCGGCCGCGCGCCGGACAGCAGTACCACCACGCTGGGCAGGGGCGGTAGCGACTACAGCGCCGCGCTGTTCGCCGAAGCGCTGAATGCCGATGAACTGCAGATTTGGAGTGATGTTCCGGGCGTGGCTACCGCCGATCCGCGGATTGTTAAAAATACCCGTCAAATCGACCTTTTGACCTTTCAGGAAGCGGCGGAGCTAGCTACCGCCGGCGCGAAGATACTTTATCCCAAGACGATAATTCCGATGCGCCGGGCCAATATACCGGTATACGTCGGACACACTTTCCAACCTGACACGCCGGGTACGCGGATTGAAAAATCCAGCAGTAAAAAACCATTGGCGACCGCCGTATCGCTTAAACCGAAGCAAAGTTTGGTTACGTTGACAACGGAGCAAATGAGCCAGGAATTCGGTTATTTGGCTAAGATTTTCGCAATCTTTGCCAGGCATAAAGTTAGCATCAACCAGATAAGCACTAGTGAAATCGCCGTGGCTTTTACGCTTGATGGTTATTTATCATCGCACGCGCAGATGCTCGGCGAACTGCGTGAGCTCGGTGATGTAACTATTGAGAACGGCATGAGTTTAGTCTCGCTCATCGGCAACGATATTAACAACACGCCGGGACTGGCCAACAAAATCTTTGCCTGCCTGGAAACAAAAGATAGTAAAATTGCTATCAGGATGATTTGTCAGGGCGCCAGTAAACACAATTTTTGTTTTGTAGTAGAAGGAAAATATGGCGAAGAATCTGTGCGCAAACTTCACGAGGAATTTATAGGTAAATAATATGAAAGTAGCTTTACTTGGTACCGGCAGAACCGGCGGCAGAGTGAGAGACATTTTAGGCGTTGAAAACGTCGTTGCCTTTGACGAGACCAATCTGCCAACGCTTGATAAACTGAAAAGCTGCGACGTGGCGATATCATTTTTGCCCGGTCCGGCCTTATTAGAACACCTTGAGCTTTTGGTTGATAGCGGCTTGCCGCTGGCGACCGGCAGTACCGGCTTTGAATGGCCTAAGGACATTGATAGCCGGCTCAAAGCCAAAGGCGTTGCGTGGATAACCGCCTCAAATTTCAGTTTAGGCATGAACTTGGTGCGCGGCATGATAAAGGTTATGTCCAAGACCCCTGAGCTCTTTGACGAGTTCGATTTTAAATTGCGCGAAATCCACCATATCCACAAGAAAGACAAACCCAGCGGCACGGCTTTGGCCTGGCAAAAATGGCTGGGCCAGAAAGCCGACATTACCAGCGAGCGTGAAGGCGATAACCCGGGCGAGCATAAACTGACTTTAGTCACTCAATATGAAGATATTTCCGTAGAGCACAAAAGCAAAGACCGCAAAATTTTTGCGCAGGGAGCTATTTGGACCGCTAAAAAACTAGCTAGCGGCGAGATAGCCCCCGGTCTGCACGACCTTGAGGAGATAATGCAAAAGGAATTGGGACTATGAAAGATTTAAACTCCTACAAAGTATGGACGGCGATAATCACGCCGATGAACCAAGACGGCTCTATCAACTACGCTGATTTTGAAAAAATCCTTAAACAGCAAGAGTCGGCTGGCAATGCGATCACTCTGCTGGGCAGTACCGGCGAAGCGCTGAATATCGACGAGGACGAAAAAAAGAAGGTTCTTGATTTTGCCATCGGGCTGAAGCTGTCAGTACCTCTAATGGCCGGTGTCGGCGGAATTAACCTGCACACCCAGCTTGATTGGGTAAAATACCTGAATACGCTGGAGCTGGATTGTTACCTGATGGTAGTGCCGCTGTATGCCAAGCCCGGCGTACATGGCCAGTATGGCTGGTTTAAGGCGCTTTTAAATGAGGCCGACAAGCCTTGCATGCTCTATAACATCCCCGGCCGGACGGCCAAGAATTTGGAGTTTGGGACGCTGAGCATGCTCAAAAGCCACCAGAACTTCTGGGCCATTAAAGAGGCCAGCGGTTCGGAAGAAGAATTTGCCAAATACGTTAAAACCGTGCCGGAAGCCTTAATGATGAGCGGCGATGACCTGATGCTGCCGGCTTTTTCTAAACTGGGAGCTAAAGGAGTAGTTTCGGTTGCCAGCAATGTCTGGCCACAAGCTACAAAGCTTTATGCCGAGCAGTGCGCAAATGGCAGCTTCAAAGACAACAGCATCTGGGAATCTGCCATACAATCCCTGTTTTGCGCCAGTAATCCGGTGCCAGTCAAAGCACTGATGCATGCCACGGGAATAATCAGTTCAAACAGCGTCCGCTTGCCGCTGAGCCAAAAAGACATGCCGGATATAGAAATAGTTAAAAAGTCCGATACTGCTATCAACGGCTGGTTTAAAGCACGGTCGTAGCCGTTATTTTATAAGTTTTTCCAGTAGTTTTAAGACTTCGCTTACTTCAATTAGTTGAAAACGGGCATGAGTTTCGCTCAAACCAACCTTTATGGTAAAGGCTTTTTCCGGCATTGCCTGGAACATATCCTCATCGGTGTTGTCATCGCCTATACAAAGGATAAAATCCGGATTGTTCATCGCTATCAGCTCCTCGGCTACTACGCCTTTGTTAATATGCGTCGGCTTTATCTCCAAGGTTTTTGAACCGCGCATAATAGAGAAGTCCGAGTTTCTCAATATATCCCTTAGCTCATACTCGATGCCGGCATTGCGAGCTTGTGCTAATTCGGGCGGAACGTTGCGGTAATGCCAGACTACGCCAAAATCTTTTTTCTCGATAACCGCGCCCGGTGTCCGATCAGCGTATTGCTCGAGTAATCGGATAACTTTCTCCCTGGATTTACCCAGTGATACTTCACGGCGCGACCAGATGTTATCAGTTTTGACCCATATGCCGTGTTCGGCTGACAGAGCCATTGGGATATCCTTGAACCATGAGTCTAAAACTTTCTTCGGCCGGCCGCTGACTATACCCAGCGTAGTGTTTTCCAGATTGTTAATTTTCTTTAGCAGTTCAAGCAGCTGCGGGGAAGGCTTGGTCTTTTCAGGATGATGGGTAGAAGCCAAATTGGTGATAGTCCCATCGTAATCCAGCAGTATTAGACGACGGGAAGCCCTTTTAAAACTACGGATTATCCGCTGCTCCCTTGGCTTGTCCAGCAGCTTATCAATCTGGCCGTGCTGGCGGTTTTTAAATTTTTGCAACTGCTGGGTGAAGTCCTCGGCCCAGCGGTTGATGGTGTAGTGGCTCAAGCGTTTTTGCATCAGGTTAATTTTCTGTTTTTGCAAATTTTTTGGCATCTCCAACGCCGCCTTAATACTACGCTGTATATCGCTAATATCGTTCGGGTTGACTCGAATGGCTTCCGGCATTTCGTCTATAGCGCCGGTCATTTCGCTTAGAATCAATACTCCCGGTTGGCCTTGCTTGGTAGCTATATATTCTTTGGCAACCAAATTCATTCCGTCGCGTAATGGTGTAAGCAATGCCACGTCAGCCCTGGTAAGCAAGGCGGCAACCTGCTCGAACGGCAGGTTTTTGAACTGATAGGCTATAGGGCTCCAGCTTACTGTAGAGTATTTGCCGTTTATACGGCTTATCATCCGCTCAATTTCTTTTTTCAGATTTTTATAAGCCGGTACTTCCACCCGCGAGGGCACGGCCACCATTACCAGCACTACTTTTTGCAGGTATTTCGGATACTTACTCAAAAACTGCTCAAAGGCTCGCAGACGGCCTAAAATCCCCTTTGAATAATCCAGCCTGTCCATAGACAGAATCACTTTCTTGCCTTTGTAGTACTTTTCAATGGCCGCCAGTTCTTTGGCGACTTTTTTGTCAGTTTTGCTAGAGGCAAACTTCTCATAATCAATTCCTATAGGAAAAGCATCTATCCTAACCAGCCGTTTTCCGAATGTCAGCGTACCGTTGGCAGCTTCCAGCCCCATGGTGCGCAGCAAACTGGACAAGAAGTGCCGGGCATAGTCATAAACATGAAAACCTATCAAATCGGCGCCAAGTAAACCGCGCAGGATATCCGCCCGATTCGGCAACAGCCGGAAAATTTCATAAGACGGAAACGGCACATGCAGGAAAAAGCCAATAGCTACCTCCGGCAATTTTTGCCGCAGTTTATCAGGAAGCAACATCAAATGGTAATCATGCACCCAAATCGTACTGTCTTTAGCGGCGAACTTCACTACCTTATCGGCAAAAAGCTGGTTGACCTTTTTATAGACGCTCCAATACCCCGGTTCGTTTTTCACATACGTCTGAAAATAATGGAACAGCGGCCAGATAGTATCGTTACAGTAGCCGTCGTAATATTGGCGTACCTGATGACGGGTCAGAAAAATCGGGTGGCATCCGTAACTTTTAAGTTTTTTAACAATCATACGGCGCTCGGCAGCCGTAGTATCCTCCTCGCAAATACCGGGCCAACCTATCCATATGCTATCAGGCTTGTCACGATAAAAGCGGGCAATGGCAGTGGCCAACCCACCGGAACTGGGGCTAAAGATTATCCCGTCTTTACCCCTTGTCACACTAACCGGTAAACGGTTGGAAACAACGATGAACTTCTTCTTGGCCATAAACCTACCTCTTACAGTATAGCTGACAACTCTTAACGGCAGTAAACTTAGCTTCTAGGAGCTCCGGTGTTTGTTCTGTAAAATACTTACTTGATGAACCAGATTGATTTTGTTCGGTATTATCTGCGTATAGTTGGTGTAATTACCGCTATTTTGGGGCTCTTGCTGCTTCTTTGGCCCTCGGCCGTCAGTGAAATATTTTTTAACGATATATCTGTCCAAACCGAGTTCTTTGCCCGAATAACCGGCTCGACCCTTATCGGCTATTCGGTACTTAATATGCTTGCCAGCCTGGACAAGAACCGCCATATGCAGGAATTCGCCGTCTGGGGAAATCTAAGCACGCTTTTAATTGCTTCTGTTGTAACCATCGCTTATTATTCCGAGTTTGATTCTTTCGGCTGGTTAATTGTCGGCCAGCATATCTTTTTTGGCCTTGGATTCGTACTATGTGTTTTTAAGCTTAAAAATGTTTAAGCTTGCGTAATTTAATAAATTAATAATAATTGAAACCAGATGAGCAAGGCGGAAACCAGACCGGCCCAAGAAGATTTTCTGGCAATACCTGATTTGCACGGGGAACTGGAAATCGGCAAAAGAGCAGTTGATTTGGCAAGTAAGCTAGAGGCAACTCCGGTATTTTTGGGTGATTTAATAGGCCGGCAGGGGCCCAATGTTAAAGGAACGGTTGAACTGGCCTGTGAAAATGGCACGACAATTCTTGGTAACCACGAACTGTTCTTTTTGAATATTTTAGTCGCTATAAAAAACGGCCACTTCATATATCCAAAAGGCAGGCGCTATTTAAAAGAAATGATGAAATCATACAGTGTAGAACGAGAAGGCAATCTGCTGGAAGATGCTACAAATCTCACCCAAGCCATGACTGAAGAAGGCCATCTATCCTGGATGGAAGCTTTGCCTCCATTTTATGAAAGCGAAGAGACTGTAATGGTGCATGCCGGACCAAAACTAGACGAGCCCTGGGATGTTCAGCGCAAAAAAATCAAAAAACAAGCCAAGCCAAATGGAAGCACTTTTTCGGCGCCTATTCAAATATGCGATTCCACTCATAAGCTATCAGGAGCTCAAGCCGTGCCCGAGACAGTTGATTCCCGAATTTTTGTAACCGGACACCGCCACAGTGGTGTTGGCGCGGAGAAGAGGACTGCTAAACGCCGGGTTTATTTAACTTCTCGAATCCATAAAGGTGATCCATTGTATGTTTGGGAGAGTCAAACAAGACGGATCCATACAATTGAAACGGCTTAGGATAGTACTCTGAGCTTGAAGACTTCGGTAATATCCTCCAGCTCTTTCTGAATTTTCGGCGAGATTTCTTTTTCGCTGATATCCACCATAGTGTAGGCCAGCTTGTCGCGGCTACGGTTTAAAAGATCCATAATATTAATATTCTGTTTACTTAAGATGTTACTAATTTGGGCGACCACGCCCGGCTTGTTCTTATGTACCAAGGTTAGGCGCAGATTGCCTTTACGCGACAATACGGTGTTAGGCAAGTTGACCGCGTTTTGAATATTGCCGTTCTCCAGATAATCTTGCAGTTGGTCGGCTATCATAACCGCGCAGTTATCTTCGGCTTCAGACGTTGACGCGCCAAGGTGCGGCAAAGTGATTACTTTATCATGGCCATTTACGGTCGGGTTAGGAAAATCCGATACATACCTGTAAATCTTACCCTTATTCAATGCCTCCAGCAGTTCTTCTTCATCTACCAGTTCATCGCGGGAAAAGTTAATCAGTACTGAGTTCTTTTTTAGTTTGGCTATCTTGTCTTTACTAATCATTCCTTTGGTAGACGGAAGCAAGGGCACATGGATAGTTATATAGTCGGATTCGATTAAAAGCTCGTCAATATCCTCGACCATTGATACGGCAGAAGATAGTTGCCGCGCGTTTGGCAGGCTCAAGGACGGGTCACAGCCGATGACTTTCATCCCCAAGTCTAGTCCGGCATTAGCAACCCTATAACCAATAGCCCCCAGTCCGATAACACCCAGTGTCTTGCCGCGCAGTTCATGCCCGGCGAATTTTTTCTTGCCAGCTTCGACGTTTTCCTTCATGTTTTCAGACGACAGGCTTTTGGTGTATTCAAGCGCTTCGTATATATTGCGGCTGGACAATAACATGCCGGCCAGTACCAGCTCTTTGACCGAATTGGCGTTTGCGCCGGGTGCATTGAACACGGCTACGCCACGAGTTGAAAGCTCGTCAATCGGGATATTGTTAACTCCGGCGCCAGCTCGGCCGACAGCAATCACTGAATCCGGGATCAATTCATCGTGCAAATTATATGAGCGCAACATTATCGCGTCAGGATTTTTTTCGTTTTCGGAAACTTTGTAGTTAGTTTTAAACCGTTTGATGCCGATATTGGCAATCTTGTTATAAGTCCTGACAGAGTAGTTTTGCTTAGCCATTTTTAGATTCAAACTCCTTCATGAATTTTATCAGGGCATCCACGCCGGCTTCCGGCATGGCGTTGTAGATACTGGCTCGCATCCCGCCGATACTACGGTGGCCTTCCAGATTTTTCAGCCCCATCGCATGAGCCTGTTCGGCAAAAGCCTTATCCAGTTCATTGTCGGGAAGGGTAAAGACTATGTTCATCTTTGAGCGGTATTTTTTGTCCACATCGTTCTTGTAAAAGCCTGATTGATCTATGAACTTATAGAGTTTCTCGGCTTTTTTATCGTTAATTTTGGCGATTCCCTCAACGCCGCCTTGGCGCTTCAGCCATTTGCAGACCAACCCGGCCAGGTACCAGCTGTAGGTTGGCGGGGTGTTAAGCATTGAGCCGGAAACTGATTTTTCCGACCAGTTCCAGACCATCGGCGTGTACGACCGGGCTTTGCCCATAAGATCATCGCGAACAATAACAATTGTCAGGCCAGCCGGCCCGATATTCTTCTGCGCGCCGGCATAAAGCACGCCGTATTTAGATACATCAATAGGTTCGGACAAAATCATTGAGCTAATGTCGGCCACCAGCGGCGCATCGGTTTTTGGCGTGTAGTTAAAAGCCACGCCGTTTATCGTCTCGTTCTGGGTTATATGCACATAAGCCGCATTTTTTGAGAGATTCCATGCCGTTAATTCCGGTATAGTCGTGAACGGTTCAGTTTTAGCCGCTATGTTGACGCTTAAGTATTTCTCGGCTTCCTTGATGGCCTTTTTGCCCCAAAGTCCGGTAAGGATGTAATCTGCCGTGTCAGTCTTTTTTGATAGGTTCATCGGAATCGCCGCGAATTGTCCGGTCGCGCCGCCCTGTAAAAACAGCACTTTATAATTTTTTGGTATCTTCATCAGCTCGCGCAGGTCCGCTTCGGTTTCCTCAGCAATACGGATAAATTCAGTGCTGCGATGGCTCATCTCCATTACGCTCATGCCATGGCCTTCAAAGTCCAATATCTCATCGGCCGCTTGCTGGAGTACCTCTTCCGCAAGCATTGCCGGACCGGCGCTGAAGTTATATACCCTCATATTTGTCTTGTTTTCCCAACGTTACAATTGCAGTATAACAACTAACTTTGCGCGAATCTGTTGTTAAATTTAAGCGGAATTCAAGCCGGGAAAATCTAACGTTTTGAAGTAATCAGCGACAGTCTCGCTACGGCGGATCTGCTGGATAGAACCGTCTTCTTTGAGCAGAAGTTCCGAGTGCCTTAGTTTGCCATTGTAGTTAAAACCCATGGCATGGCCGTGCGCTCCGGTGTCGTGAATCACAACCAAATCACCGACGGCAAGCTCCGGTAGCAGCCGGTCGCTCGGACCGGTAAAGATATCGTTATTTTCACACAAACTGCCGGTAACCCGCTGCGGCTTGGTAGGGGTACCTTCTTTTCCGGGAACCGTTAGATGATGGTAGGCGCTGTACATACCCGGCCGCATAAGATCGGCCATCGTCGCATCAACCCCCGCGAAATCATGGTAGGTATGCTTCAAGCTTCTGACGGTCGTTACCAGATAGCCGTTCGGTCCGGTCACGAACCGGCCATTTTCAGTAACTATCCGTATAGGCTCTAGGCCGTTTTTTACTACGATTTCTTCGTATTTGTTTTTTATGCCTTCTTTGAGCTTATCAAGGTCAATCGGCTGTTCATCCGGCTTGTAGGGAATACCTAGTCCTCCGCCAAAATTTACCGTTTCTATCCGTATATCTTTTTCCTGCTTTAATTTCACAGCCATTTCAAATAACATCTCAGCGGTTTGGATATGGCCCTCTTCTTTGCGCTCATTGGAAATTACCATTGTGTGCAAACCAAAGCGTTTAGCGCCAAGACTGCGCGCTTTGGCATAAGCTTCCGGCAGCTGTTCGGTCGTCACCCCGTATTTGGCATCCTGCGGATTACCTATGACATTGCCTTTATCCGTCACCCTATCCGGCCCGGGATTGTAGCGAAAACTAATGAGCTCAGGGAATTTACCACCGAGAGTTTGGTGAAGCACTTCTATCTGGCTGATATCATCCAGATTGATGACCGCGCCGAGTTCATAAGCCTTCTTGTACTCCTCAGGCGGGGTGTTATTGGAAGTGAACATAATCTGCTCGCCGGAAAGGCCCGCGGCTTCGGATAAAAGCAGTTCGGGCAGGGAGCTGGCGTCGGCACCCATACCTTCTTCTTTAAGAATAGACATAATATATGGGTTCGGCGTAGCCTTGACCGCGAAATAATTAATATAGTTTTCCGACCAATCAAAACAGGCATTCAGGGCTTTCGCGGTCTTCCTGATACCGGCCTCGTCATAAATATGGAACGGTGTAGGGTATTTACCGGCGATTTCCCGTAGTTTTTTCTCGTCAAAGGGCAGGTTTTTGCTCATATCTTCAAATTCTTTTTTATATTATCTACCGCTTTTTCAATATTTTCCCGTTTGCCGAAAGCACTGAGACGGAAATGGCCTTCGCCGCGCTGTCCAAAACCGGCGCCGGGCGTTACCACCACATGGGCTTCATTCAAAGCTTTGTCAAAAAATTCCCAAGAATCAAGGCCATTTGGCGTCTTCGCCCAGATATACGGCGCGTTCGTGCCGCCCGAAACTTCAAGGCCAACTTCAGCTAATCCGTCACGGATAATCTTGGCGTTGTGCATATAGTAATCAATTACTTCGCGGACTTCCTCCTGGCCCTCTTCTGAAAGCACGGCAATTCCGGCCAGCTGGGCTATATTGGACGCGCCGTTAAACATCGTTGTTTGGCGCCGGTCCCAGAGCGCTTGGACTTCACCGGGCTTTGTACCTTCTGCGCAGAGTTCATGCGGTACAACTGTCCACCCCAGACGCACACCGGTAAAGCCGGCGAGCTTGGAGAAACTGTTTACCTCAATCGCGCAGGTTTTCGCGCCATCGACTTCATAAATCGAACGAGGCAGGCCCACGTCGGATATAAATGCGCTATAAGCCGCGTCAAAGATAATAACCGCCTTTTTTTCTTGGGCGTAGTCGACGAATTTTTTCAACTGCTCGTGTGTTGCCACCGCGCCGGTCGGGTTGTTCGGGCTGCAAAGATATATCAAGTCTACGTTTTGTTTAGGCAAGTCAGGGAAAAAGCCGTTCTCCTCGGTGCAATCCATATAAACTATGCCCTCATATTTTCCATCCTTATAGCCGGTGGTCTTACCGCTGATAACCGTACTGTCTACATATGCCGGATAGACCGGGTCCTGTACTGCTACTACGCTATTGCCTGCGAAGATTGACTGCAGGTTGGCAAGATCAGGCTTCGCCCCGTCATTTATAAACACTTCGTCTGCTTTTAGATTTACACCGTATTTTTTGTAATGTTTTGCCAGGGCTTCTCTCAGTTCCATAATGCCTTGTTCGGCATCATACCCCCGATAAGTACTTTCGTCGGCCATTTCATCAGCTACTTCGTGCAAATGCTTGACCACTGCCATCGTTAGCGGCCGGGTCGTATCGCCAATACCAAGTTTAATCAGCTCAACGCCGGGGTTATTCTTTTGGAACGCGACCGTACGCTTATATATCTCGGGAAAAAGGTACCCTTCCTGAAGCTTCTTATAATTCTCATTAATCCTGGCCATTTACCGGTTATTTCCTCTTATTTTTATAAGGTTAGTTAGATTATAGATTAAATCGGTCAGGTCTCAAAAACTAGACATATTTGCATTTTTATAGTATTATAGGTAAATAAATGGATAAAACAACCCCGCCAACCACATCAATTGAGTCCGGTGCAGAAATTCTATCTGTGCAAGCTGGTCAGGAGATTTATGA
The DNA here is from genome assembly GCA_025451045.1 of Candidatus Saccharimonadales bacterium. Classification (GTDB taxonomy): domain Bacteria; phylum Patescibacteriota; class Saccharimonadia; order Saccharimonadales; family 2-12-FULL-41-12; genus JANWLD01. Next base: position 194,197 of record JANWLD010000003.1, on the reverse strand, counting down.
TGCCCATAAAGATATGGAAAAAGCAGCCAGCGATGTGGAAGCTGTCTTAGACCGGCCAAGATTAGAAATTCCAGATTTAACACCTGTACAGTTCCAGGAGCTGGAAAAGGCTTCTCTTGGCAAGCTGGCAAAAGTACAAGCCGCCGATACTAACCGCCATCACATGACAGTTGTAAGGCATCGTTCGGACATACTTGATAAATTAGGTGCTAAATCCATGTCGCATGCTGTCAACATAGTCATAGTCGAGGGCATTCTGCCGATAAAGTTAATAGGCCAGGAAGAACCGGTCCCCCATATAAAGCCAAGAACTTTTAAAATCCTATCCTTAATTGCGCAGGGGATAACAAACCAAAAGATATCAAAGAGACTCAAAGTTCATAAGAACACTGTAACCAACCATGTAGAGACTGCTAAAGATAAGCTTGAGGCCAACAATCGTCCTCATTTGGTGCGCCGGGCATACGAAACAAGGGTATTTGACTTTCCGGATGTTAGAGTCAAGCAGGCTAGATACCTTCTTGCCCGAGCCGGACTTATGATAGAAGAAGCAGGGGAGTTAGTGACAGATCTTAGATCGCCACAAAACAACGCTACTTCAAGCAGGTAAATTTACTTGCTCTGACTACATACTCCTCTTATATCCACAGGTTTGTGAACATGTTGTCCACACAAAAGAAAATTATTGTTGACACGCTCATTGTATGAGAGTAAATTTATGTACAGGAAAAGTGTGAGGTCAATCCAAAATGCTTTTCTCAGAAAACAGGTCTGCGGACCTGTTTTCGCTTTTCAGACAGAAAATTTACTCCTTAAAATACCCAGTTGCTGGGTTATTTCACTGCGCCACTCCCAAGCGGCATATAGCATAGCGCCCAACACGCTGATACCGGCCATAGCCCAGCTGGATCTATCGACCGGCGATGAAGATGACAATACATCTTTAACGTCATTTATATTACCGTCAGCATAAGATGAACCTGCAAGAGTTTTCTTGCAGCGGTTGGTAGCCGGATTCCTCTCCTGACCCGCCTTGCAGGGTGCTAAAGAGCTGCTTGAAACTTTTTTACAGCGGTTTGTTGCCGGATTGCGGAACTGGTCAGCAGCGCAGGCTTTAAGTACTGAGGCCAGCGAAGCGATGTTACGACAGCGATGAGTATCAGGATTGCGTTCTTTACCCGGGGCGCATGGACCCAATCCAACAGCCGCGGTAACAATATTTATACACCTGTTAGTGTCAGGGTTGCGCATTTGCCCCGCAGGACAAGGCTTTAGCTCTAACAGTTCATTGGCTGTCTCCGGGGTAATAGTGAAAGTTTGCCGCCAATCGCCGTTAATCAGTGACCACGACACATCGTCATCCAAATCTGCCGCGTAATCCGCCTGGTCAATTTCACTATTGTCCGTATCTATCAAAAAGACCGAGCCGCCGCCGGAATTTGCCAGTGTCAATCCAGTTGTATCATTATAAAAAGCTTTGTATTGGCCGGCCGCCATTTCTTCATCCGTAAAGGCAAATAGCTTGGAATTGGCCGTGGTTTGCAGTTTGCAACCGGCAAGGGAAATGTCATGACCAGTCGGATTGAAAAGTTCAATAAGCTCATGTCCTGCGTCAGATCCGGCCGGATTTGGCAAAAGTTCGCTGATTATTACTCCTCCGCAGCTTGAGGCTGGACCCGTTCCTTGCCCGCTGGTAGTATCTTCTGAGCCAGGATTATCATCATCGCCCGGATCTTCTGGAGGTGGTGGAGGCGCGCAATCAGCCGTCAGCGGGCCAGCCAAAACTCCCGGGCTTGGTATATCGCTAAGGGCAAAATCGGCTGAATTATTGTCAGTATCCACCGGTAGGTTCGTATCGCAATCTAGATATCTTTGCAAGCTTTTACCATTGGCAGGAGTAGAGCTGGGCGAACCATCATAGCATTTTGTCGTTACGCCCCAGCCAATTAAGTCGTTAATCACGCCGCCAGTGTCAATCAGCCGAAGAGCGCCATCAGTCGCGTCGTTCATAGAACGTTTAATCGGCAGACTAATAGTGCCCGGTAGCAACGTACCGCTCAGCTGAGTGATATTGCCAGCGGCAAACTGGGCATTACAATCCGCGAAACCTGCGCCGGCTTTTGCGTATTGAAGCGACCAGCCATCAAGAGAAACGGGTTCGGAGCTTTGATTATAAAGCGTAACGAAATCCTTGGCCTTGCTACTGTCAGCAAAAATCACGTCATCGCCGCCGCCCAGCTTAACCTCAGTAATTATTACTTTGGCCGATGGCGCAACAGCACCAACGCTAAGCTGAAAAATAGGTAAAAATAAAGTCGCGCTGAGTATTAGCAGCAGTATTCTTTGTAGTTTTAGCATTTATATTTTGGGTAACTACTCCAAATTAGCCCAAGCAACGACTCTTGGTCAAATCAATCTAGTTCAGTTTTTAATAATCTGTTAATCAAAGCTTGCGACATTATTCGATTTTGTCTACAATTCTACCCATAATTTGGAGGGTTTATGGACACAGATCAGTTAGCAAAAATGAAAAGTGGCAACGGTTTCGTAGCGGCCCTGGACCAAAGCGGCGGCTCTACGCCGAAAGCTTTGAAACTGTATGGCATTGAAGAAAACGTTTATAGCAGTGAAGCTGAGATGTTTGACTTAGTCCACACCATGCGCAGTAGGATTATCGCCAGTCCGGTTTTTACCGGCGAACGGATTTTGGGGGCAATCTTATTTGAGATGACCATGGACCGGCAGGTAGAAGATATGCCGACTGCTCAGTATCTCTGGGAAAAGAAACAAATAGTGCCATTTCTTAAAATAGACAAAGGGCTAGCAGACGAAGAAAACGGCGTGCAAGTTATGAAGCCAAATCCGGGCTTGGACGAGTTTCTGGATAAAGCCAAAGCCGCCGGTATCTTCGGCACCAAGATGCGCAGCGTCATCAAGTTGGCTAACCCCGAAGGTATAAAAGCAGTTGTAGCCCAGCAGTTTGAAACTTCCAAGCAGATTATAGCCAAAGGCCTAGTACCGATTATCGAGCCGGAAGTCGATATTAACAGTCCCGAGAAAGCCCAAGCCGAAGAATTGGTTAAGGCCGAAATGTTATCTCAAATAAATAGCTTAAGCGACGACCAGCTGATAATGCTGAAGCTGACTTTGCCGGACGTACCCGGTTTTTATCAGGAATTCGTTGATAATCCAAAAGTAGTCCGAGTAGTCGCGCTTTCCGGAGGTTATAGCCGAGAAAAGGCAAATGCCGAGCTGGCCAAGAACCCCGGGGTTATCGCCAGTTTCTCGCGCGCTCTGACTGAAGGTTTAAGCGCACAGCAAAGCGATGAGCAGTTCAACCAAACTTTAGATACTTCAATCCAAAGTATCTGCGACGCCTCCGTTAAGTAAGAGCCAGACAAATTATCTTCCAGGTGAGCGTTTCGCACGTGATAAAAAATCATATCACGTGCTGCACTTGGCCTTCACAGACTCACCTGGCAAGACAACCTGTCTGGCTTTAGCTTGTATCGGGAGAGTCGCAAACGCCACAGGCTTGAGCAGAGCGAAACCTGTAGAGAGCTCTTCCCGAGACAAAAAACTAAAGCCGTATCAAAGTTAATCTCATAGGAAGCTTTCAAACAACCTCATTGTGCCGGCGTCGCCGAGCTCGACTGATACTTTTTGGTGTAGGTCACTTGATGTCAAATCATTGATGGGCTTGTCATCTAAGATTGCTTTGCCGCCAGCTTGTTCAACCAGCCATCCAAGCGGCTTGGCCTCGTACTGCATCCGTAGCTTGCCTTTATAATTTCCACCTTTTCCGACTGACGGGTAGGCAAAAAAGCCGCCCTTAAACAATGTGCGGTGCACATCGGCGACCATCGCGCCTATCCAACGCATCGAGCGAGCTGTCTGGTCGCATAGTTGTCGATAAGCCTCGGCTTTTTTCGGATCCATATTTGGCAAGACATAGGGGTTATAGGCAATGTAGCCGGTGTTTTCCAGCATTTTTATATTCTCGGTGGTCAGGACGAATTCGCCGTTATCCGGGTCAAGAGTAAACTCATGGACACCGTTGCCGAGACTAAACACCATTACCGTGCTTGAACCATAGAGAACATACCCGGCCGCCACTTGCTTACCGGCTGGCTGGAGAAAATCCTCTTTAATATCGCCCGCGGAAGGCAAGACAGAAAAAATAGTTCCTACGGGCATGTTGATATCTATATTGCTGGAACCATCCAGCGGGTCAAAAGCTACCAGATAGCCGTGGTCTTTGCCGTTTGAAACATCCACGACGTCTTCTTCCTCTTCACTTGCTAAGCCAATTATATGTTCATTCGCCGATAAGATGTCCTTCATAATGCTATTGCTGTGTTCATCCAGTTTTTGCACTTCATCGTCATGGACATTTTGGCCGCCGGCCGCACCGTGTAAATCAAGCAATCCTGAGCGCTGGACTTCATGCGCTATCTTCTTTCCAGCGTCAGCAATATCGGCGATTATCAAGTTCAGCTCAATCTGGCGCTCATTGCCCTCCAGATGCGCTAATAAATAATGGGGTAAAGTTTTCAAAATAACCTCGTTTTATAAGACCAGTATAACGCACTATTCAATTATCGAATCTTCGGCAAAATCATGTCCGGTCCGCCGCCACAACCACAGGCACAAAACTAGGATAAGCATATAAGAAATTGCCAGGTAAGCAGCAGGGAATTTGATCTCGCCGTGAGCCATCGGCAAACCGGCAAGCCTTGTTACGGTAAATGTCATATAGCTTAAAATTAGCTGGCCCGGAAAAGCAAGTATGCCGACAAGGATGGCGGATAAAAATCCACCGATACCGGCAGTGAAAGTAAACACCATCGCCAGAGGTATCAACGGCAGTATCAATACGTTGGCAATAAGCGCCAACGGTGCATACTGGCCAAAAGAAAAAGCGATTATCGGTGCGGTCAGAATCTGGGCGGACAAAGTCTCAACCACTACTCGAAGCAAGGCATTCGGTTCATTCTTACCCCAAAAATAATTAAGTAGCAATGGCGAAAGGATGATAACTCCGCAAAAAGCCGCGAACGATAGATACCAGCCCAAATCACCATGCAGATATGACGGGTTAAAAAGCACTGTCACTGCCGCCGAAAATAAAATCAACACCAATGGATGGATTTTCCGGCCCCAGTACCAAGCCGCCAAACTAAGCCCGGTTATCAAACCAGCCCGGACCATCGACGGACTGGCACCAGTCACCATAATAAAACCGATTATCAGCAGCGACGAGCCGAGCATGGCAGAGTATTTCGATATACCGGCCAGCCCGCGCCGGGCAAATCGGACAAGTATGGTCAAATTATAGCCGCTGGCAACAATGATATGAGTCAGTCCCAACAGCCGCAGGTTATTAACCAAGCTCTCTGGCAAAGTAGAATGCTGTCCGGTCAAAAAGCCGATGCCCAAACTGGCCTCCGGCTCTTTAATGGCCCGTCGGATCGAATCAGAAAACCAATCTCGCGCTTCCAGCGCTACGTCGCCATGCTTGATACGACCGGCCTTGACAATTCCTGCCCGATAAATAGCGGCTGAAAAGTTACCGAAACCCTTGCTCAATTTACCACTTATCGCAAGCCTGTCGCTACGTTTTATCGGCAGGTTTTGCTGTGAACTCAGCCAGATTTGTCCGGCTATAGGCTGGTCATAAAGTCTTATGTTTTTGAGTTTGATTTGCATAGCGCCGTCTTGAGCATAAGCTATATCCTCGCTGACCGTTCCGGATATAGCGACTTGTTTGCTTATGAATTGAGAGTAAACAACTTGCGAAGGATAAATCTGGCTGCCGCGCCATAGCCCTACCAAAAGACCAGCGCAAACGGCCAGAAGTATCATAGCCGGCTTGCGATTCAGCAATGAAATGAAAAGCAGGCTCAAGCCTGTAAGCAGCCATGTCGAGCCGATGAAATAGTCCTTGGTGGAGAAAGACAGCAGCACACCGCACAAAACCCCCAGACTGGCCCAAGCCACCAGCCATGAAACGTGGAATTTTTTCTTCACGGTTTGCCGCCTTCTATTGGCAGTACTTGGTCAGGGCAGCGGCGCAACTGAAGTTTGATCGCGTCTTTTTCCGCGGCTGTCATCCAGAGATGATATTTAAGCTTAACAGCGGTTTGCCGTGCAACGTAACGGCAGCGATAGCCTTTGTTCGCTGGCAACCAGGTAGCCGCGTCAGCGTCGCTTTTGTTTTGGTTAGCCGGCCCGTCGACTGCCAGCAGATTAAGCGGATCGTTGCCGAACCGGTTTCGCACGTCAAAACCAAGCTGTTGCGCGCCTTTTTGCCAAGCATCGGACAACGCGACCACATGGTCTATCTGAACAGCATCTGACGTGCCTTGGCCTCGTTTGAATTCAATGACTTTGCCGGTGTACGGATCATCCAACCTGCCTCTGATAACCACGCATTTGCCGACAGGGTCAACAAAAGTATCCGACAAATCCCTCTGCAAAATCAGGTTTCGCAGGTCACAGCCGCCGGCCTCGCCCCAATCGCTCAAAAACTGGGCGCGGGTATATCCAGTCTTGGGCGCCCGGCCTTTGACTTCAACGCGCTCCAGCGCCGCAAGTACGTTTATCGCGCCTGATTGGGGTTGTTCTACGGTTTGCTTGTATGCTACCGGGGGCGCTTGCGCAGAATTAATATTAAAAATAAACACCGCTGATAAAACAGCTAAGAGAATCACTGCTATGGTTCGGCGTCTTTTTTCTTTCAATGCGTTTTTAATTAATTTATCGGATTATACTATTCGTTTATTAAGATATAATTTTCTTAATGGCTAAAACATGGGCGGATAAAAAACAGGAAACTATTCGGACATTATTTTTCTCTGTCATTTTTCTTAACGCCTTTGGGATATTCTTGTTCTGGCTCACTAACAATTGGCAGAATGCGCCAGCGGACTTAAGGCTGGTTTCTATCGGCGATTTGCTTGGTCTGTTTCTAGCCTTGTCCGTACTGCACCAGTTCGTCCTGCAAAGCCGCCTGCCAGTCATGGAGCGTTATGTTGGTACGGTATTACAACAAAGATTGCATCGACTTAATGGATATTTAATCTTTTATCTACTGCTGGCGCATATCTTTTTCGTGACTTTCGGGCACCAGCATCTGCACAATCTCAACTTCATCGACCAGACCGTTAGCCAGTTCGAGCATTACCCATGGGTCTGGCTGGCCTACATTGCCGCAGTAATACTTATCGGTGTGATAGCGATGTCGATAACCATGGTTCGTTCTAAACTGCGCTATGAATATTGGTATCTTATCCATTTGTCGGTTTATATCGCAGTTCTTTCAGCGTTCTGGCACCAGATAAATAACGGCTTGGACCTGCTTAGCAATGATGTGTTCAGAGCCTACTGGTACGCGCTTTATATAGTAGTTTTGGGAACTATCGGTTGGTACCGGTTCGGACGGTTGGTCATGCGCTATTTCATCTATGATTTCACTGTATCAAAGGTCGAAAAAGCCGCCGGAGGCGTAGTTTCTATCTATATCTCGTCCAAAAAACCATTGCCGGATGATTTTTTCATACCGGGGCAGTTTGGCATTTGGCGGTTTTTTGCCAAGAAACTCTGGTGGCAGACGCATCCTTTCACCATTTCGACCGGCAGTCCGAAGAATGGTTTGAGGCTTACGCCAAAAGCGGTGGGGGATTACACGACGGATCTGCAAAAGATAAAACCGGGGACGAAACTGTTCTTTGACGGGCCGCACGGTGTTTTTACGACTGAGCGGCTGGAAGGCGCCAAGCCGTTATTTATAGCCGGCGGCATCGGCATCACGCCTATCCGGGCCATGCTGGAAGGGCTGGGAGATAAAGCAAAAGACGCCATTGTCTTATATAGCGTCAGAAGCCCTGGGGATTTGGCATTATCAAGCGAACTGGAGGAAATATCGAAGCGGACAGGCGCCAAAATACACTATATCTTCAGCGAAAACGCGCCTAAAAGCGGCTATAAAGGTATTATTGACAAGCAGTTAGTGGCGAAATTAGTCAAGGACGTAAAAAAACGCAAAGTTGCGCTCTGCGGCCCGCCGGGAATGATGAGCGCTGTCGAGCAGGCGCTGATAGAGCTCGGCGTACCGAAAGAACACATCTTTACCGAACGCTTCGCTTTCACCGCTAAATAACTACATTATCACTGCAGCCAGGGCACATCCCGCCGCAGTGGCATAGACGGCAATATTGCCAGCATTAGCCGCCACCGGATGGACAGCCTCTATGGCACGATTGGCCCTTTGAAGTGTCGGCGGCTCATTCATCGCCTCGACAAGTTTTTCGGCATCATTAATGTCGGCCGCACGAGCTGTTCCAATAGATTTATTGATGGTTTTGCCGCTTCCGTATGTCGTAGCCACATCAACGACAATACGAACGCAACCAGTATCCGGCTCAAGCAGATACCCGGCGCCATTTATGTGCTGACTTCCTCTGAACGGGCGATGGCCGAGATTATCAAAAAAAGCTTTTTGCATCCTAGTGCTAAAAAGTTTTTCTCCTTCGCGTAGCTCTATACTTTTTTCGGCTAATCCGTAAAACATATGTTTGATTAATTTACTTTTAAATTTACTCAATGTCAAGAACATAGTACTCCTATATTTCATAAACCTCCTACCGCTCTGTTAAAATATATGTAAATGCATGAAGCTCTTGTGATTTTGGACTATGGTTCTCAATATACTCAGTTAATTGCCCGCAGAGGACGCGAACTGGGCGTTTACAGTATTATCCTGCCGTTTAGCGCTAGTTTAGATGATATAAAAAAATACAATCCAAAAGGCATAGTCCTTTCCGGCGGCCCAAATTCTGTATTCGACAAAGGCGCGCCGGCATTGACAGAAGGTATTTTGGAGCAAGACATACCAGTTCTAGGTGTTTGCTACGGTATGCAGTTGATAGCCCAGAAATTCGGCGGTGAAGTGGAAGAATCCAAAACCCGCGAATATGGTAAAGCTACTATTACGCTCAAATCTAACAGCGAACTAATTGACAAAACATTTGATAAAAGTACGGTCTGGATGAGCCACGGCACCCATGTCAGCAAACCGCCGAAGGGCTTTAGCGTCACTGCGACGAGCGGCGATACCATAGCCGAAATTGAGAATTCAGAAAAGAAAATATACGGCTTGCAGTTCCACCCGGAAGTCGCGCATAGCGAGCACGGCCGCGAAATACTGGAAGCATTTGTGAGCATTTGCGATTTTTCAAAAGATTGGTCGGCCAGCTCGATAATCGACGAACAAGTCCAAAAAATCAAAGAGGCAGTTGGTGATACTAACGTCATCTGCGCGCTGTCTGGCGGAGTGGATTCATCCGTAGCGGCAACGCTAGTGAACAAAGCCGTCGGCGACAAGCAGACTTGTATATTCGTAGACACCGGCCTGCTTCGAAAAGATGAATATGAGGAAGTGCTGGATATATACAAAGGCCAAGGGCTAAACATAGTTCCTATTCAGGCAGGCGAAAGATTCTTTTCAAAGCTGAAAGACATCAGCGACCCTGAAGAAAAACGCAAGATAATCGGCAATGAATTTATTGCAATATTCGAGGAAGAAGCTTCAAAGATAGCAAATGTCGAGTATCTGGTGCAAGGTACGCTTTACCCCGATGTAATTGAATCCGTTTCGGTCAACGGCCCTTCAGTAACCATCAAATCACACCATAACGTTGGCGGCCTGCCGGAGAAAATGAACCTCAAGCTGATAGAACCTTTAAGGGAACTGTTCAAGGATGAAGTCCGCGAAATAGGCGCCAAGTTGGGTCTGCCAGATAAAGTTACCCAAAGGCAGCCGTTCCCCGGACCGGGACTGGCCGTGCGGATAATAGACAAAATTACCCCTGAAGCAATCGGTGTCTTGCAGGAAGCCGACGCCATAGTCCGTGAAGAAGTCATAAATGCTAAGGCCAATAATCCTCTGTGGCAGTATTTTGCGGTGCTACTGCCCGTAAAGACCGTCGGAGTAATGGGCGATGGCCGGACACACGAACAAGTCATAGCTATTCGTGCCGTTGAGTCTACCGACGGTATGACTGCCGATTGGGCAAAACTGCCCTATGAGCTACTGGACAAGATCAGCAGCCGGATAGTCAGCGAAGTCCGCGGCGTCAACCGAGTGGTTTATGACATTACGTCCAAACCGCCCGGCACCATCGAATGGGAATGATTTTGACAAAATATACAATTTAGGTTAATATTTTTAGCTATGTTAAATGGATTAAGAAGTGATTTGCGCGAAGTCCACAGAGCTGTTGTCTGGGGCTATAATCGAAGCTCCGACCCATCTCAGCCAACCCTAGCCGAACTAACCGGTAAAGCCGCGCTAATAGGCGGACTGGCTGCTGGAACAGCGTTAGCGTCTAAGAAATTATTTGAAAATCCTGATAAAAAAATTGTTGTATTGCCAGCAATAGCACTCGCAGCATCGACTTTTTCGGAAACAGGAAAACTTATAGACGAGATGCATGACTTCGCTAATCTTATGCGTTTCAGCCGTATAGAGCTTTAAAGGAAAATTATGATGCCAGATTCACCAGAAATAAAAACTTTAATACGTTACGGTTTTGTTGACCAAGAGCAAGCCGGGCAACTGGAAGAACCGGCGGCTTCGGCTAGATTAAACCTTAAGGTATTTGGGAAAAGAGAAGATAGCCAATGGAGCATGGGCGCCGGAGGGACGAAAGCCGAAAGTATAGGATTATCCTCTAATAGCCATGCGGCTCGAGGATACAGAAAAAAGCTATATAGTGACGCCTTGAAAGCTCGCGTGGATGGCAAAACCCCGTTCCGTGTAGCTGGACCTCCGGATGCATTCCCTGAATTTCTCGAGCAAGTACGTGTTGTCGAAATAGAATTCGTCGTTTAAAAGGTTTAAGTTTGCGATTTTGCCCCTGTTAGCGTAAGCTTAAGGTAGAAATGCAAACTAAAGCTACTTTCGTGGTCGGCCTGCAATACGGCGACGAAGGCAAGGGAAAGATTGTCGATTATCTTGCCGAAAAGTCCGATGTTGTCATCCGCGGTAACGGCGGCGCCAATGCCGGACATACGATAGTACTCCAAAACGGTGAAACTTTAGCCCTGCACCAGATACCCTCCGGCATAACTTATAAAAATATTGTGAACATAATCGGCAACGGCTGTTTTCTGGACCCGGTGAAACTAGTTGAAGAAATTGAAAATGCCAAGTCCAAAGGCGTAGAAATATCTCCAAAGAATTTATTTATCAGTAAAACAGTCCATCTAGTATTGCCGATTCATAAACAAAAAGACGAACAGCGCGAGAGCGGTAATAAAGGGCAGGGCAGCACCAAAGCAGGCATTGCTTTTACCGCCGCCGATAAAGCTTTGCGCGAGGGGGTAAGGGCGGAAATAATCGAAAACCAAGATGAGCTTGCCAAAATCGGCGATAAACAGTTTACTGAAGCCTCTGCCCAGCTAAAGGACTATCTGTGCGATAGCGTCGCATTAATCCAAGAGTCTATAAGTTCGGGTAAAAACGTATTGGTTGAAGGCGCTCAAGCTTTTGGGCTGGATATCAACCATGGCAAATATCCGTTTGTAACATCTTCCGACACCACTGTTGCCGGCCTAATGAGCGGCAGCGGCATCAACTACAAACAAGTCGGCAGAGTAATAGGAGTTGCCAAGGCTACACCGTCAAAAGTCGGCGGCGGACCATTTGTAAGCAAAATTACAGATGAGCAAATCGCCGCCCAAACGCGCGGCGAAAAAGGCAAGGTCGACAGCGAATTCGGAGCGACTACCGGGCGTGAACGTGAAGTCGGCTATCTGGATTTGGTCGCTTTAAAACGCGCGGTCGAAGTCAATGGCATAGATGAAATAGCTTTAACTAAATTTGACTGTATCAACCGCCACGGCGAAACTACTAAACTAGCTGTGGCTTATAAATTAAGCGGGCAAGAAATATCCAGTCCGCCCAGTTCTGCCGAGGAGCTAGTACAATGCGAACCGGTATATAAAGAATTACCCACTTGGCAGGACGACAGCTCAGCTGAAGCCGAAAATTATCTGAAATTCATCGAAAACTATTTAAACATACCCGTTACAATGATTGGTATTGGCCCTAATCGTGAGGATTTGATAATAAAATGAGTTTTACCGAGAAATTAAACATAGCAGCAGCCAAAAATAATTCGCTTGTCTGCGTTGGGCTGGATCCGGATACGGATAAATCCAGCAAGACATTGTTTGAGTTTAATAAATCGATAATTGATTCAACACATAATCTGGTTTGTGCTTACAAGCCCAATTCGGCTTTTTATGAAGCGTTGGGCGCGGATGGCATCGCTCAGCTTAAAGAGACTTGTGATTATATCAAATCAACCTGCCCGGATATTCCAATAATCTTGGACTTCAAGCGGGGCGACATAGGCAATACGAACAATAAATACGCCGAGTTCGCCTTTGAATATTTAGGTGCTGATGCAGTTACGCTTCAGCCTTATCAAGGCATCCAAGAGCTTGAGCCATATTTTGAATATAAAGACAAAGGTATTTTTATTTGGGTAAAAGGCTCAAACAAAGGCTCCGAGGAATTTCAAAACCTGAAAGTAGATGGAAAGCCGCTTTATGAGATTGTCGCTGAAACCGCGCTTAAAATAGGGAACGTAATGTTTATTGTCGGGGCTACATACCCTGAAGAGTTGAAAAGAATCCGGGAAATAGCCGGGGATGATACACCCATACTAGTGCCTGGCATCGGCGCTCAGGGCGGCGAACTTGAGCCAATGCTTAAAGCCGGACTAACTTCTGAGAGCAAAGGCCTGATTATTAATTCTTCCCGCGGCATAATTTACGCCGAAAATCCGGCTCAAGCCGCTGAAGACCTAAAAACCCAAATCAACCAATACCGTTAATAAAATCTTTGCAATAAAATACAAAGTATGGTATTATAGGTAGTTATGCATTTACAAGGCGAGTATTTAATTTTGGATCAAAGCGACCATGAAAAAGTCGAGGTTATAGATTTGTCCATAGAATATGAGGATTCACCTCAACTTTTTGAAGTTGAGCCAGGTGCTTTTGAACATACCGCAGAGGATACGAGGGATAATCGCCAAGCCTTGCTTGCCGCCGCCGCATTATTAGAAGCTGGTGTTGCTGGTGCTGACATCCGTCAAATCGATATAGGTGAAATAAGAGCTATCCCTCTTCGTGATAGGCTTCATGACTATACAAATAGACTAAAATCAATGAATCTGTACCATGATAAAGAAGGTCATTACTCAGAGTTTAACCGCGCTTATATGGTACCTTCCTCAGGAGAATTAGATCCTGTTGTCGCAATAAGGCCTGACGAACTGGAAGAAGTTAAAAAGGCGCTTGAAAAAAGCGATGAAAGATTTGTACCTGAAGCTCGTCCTACGCGATTCACAGAACTTTTAGGCGAAATAAACGCTCTTCAGGCAGAAGTAGTACCGGTAGAATAATTATGGAAAAAGACAGGTTTGGGAACTTAATTTTTGACAATAAGACTCTAGGTGACCCTGGGAGTGTGTATTTAATTAATTCCGCTCTTGATAAAGCTTCAGGCAGCTTTATAGATCCCCCTAACGCTGGGAAGAGACAGCCCGATGCTAACAAACAAGCCAAGGCAATGATAGATGCCGGAGCACTGCCAAACGCAGAAGATTTGTCGGCAATTAAAGCCTTGTCTCTAGAAGAAAGAATTGGACGCTTTGTAAGAGGCGCTCACCGCATACCACTGCTAGTAATAAGAGAAGACGAACTTGAAGATGTTTGCGAACAGCTTAGAACACAGCCATTGGATCATGATCTATTTGCAAGGGAGTATCATCGCGGGGAAAGAAGCGAGCAGGCCAGTAAACTAGCTGACACCATACAGAGCCTGGAGCCCGGTGAAGCTGCTACATTTATTAGTTAAGTAATTAATAGATCTAATTTATTTTCGGCTATGGCTTGTTTGACTTCCATGGCCAGGCGCTTGCCAACGCTCATATTTTCACCGTACATATAGCCGGAGTAGGGCGTAAACATTGTACCGGGACTGCCGGGAATGCGCATGCTCACGTCAAAAACAAACAATTTTTCTTTTGGCGGGCCGGGGGTAATCGCGCCTTGGAGGGCAAACGGGCCAATCATACCGGGCGGATAATGCTTGGCAACCGACTCAACAAACTTCTCGCCGGCTTCATATGCCTTTTCCAGCAAAGATTCTTTTATAGTGACGGCTATATGTCCGTTCTCGATATATTGCGGCCGGACGTGCTTCAATACTTCAGTCTGCTCAGTTGCGGTCAGGCGCAAGAGACCATCTATATTAGTCTGGCGGCGAGTGTCAGTTCCCAGTAGCTCCAGCTCATCCGTAACTGGCGAATAAAAGAAATTCAAGTTCAATTGCGGACCAAGAACAAATTCTTCGATAATCGCATTGTCTAAAGACTGCTTATCTATAGCGCCGCTGTCCAAACGTTTCTTGGACTCGGCCAGATAGTCTTCATAGCTATGCACCAAGAAAAAGGCCCGCTCATACTTACGGTTCGCTTCGGCAGCCTTGACGATAACCTGACGGTCAATGTCTTTTGGATCAGCAAACTGTTTCGGGATATTTATACCGGCTTCTTTGAGTAGGAAGTACTGGTTTTTTTCTTCGTCGCGCTCTTCTTTGCGCACCAGCACCCGGTTGCCGATAATCGGCACGTTAAAATCATTTTCAATCTGGTTGATATCGCAGTAAACCCAAAAGTAACGGCTATGTACGAATACCGCGTTTAATTCGCGTAGTTGTTTCTGGATTTCCGGCTTGGCTACGTCCGCGAAATCATCTACCAAGATGACATGGTCGACACAGCCTTTGTTACCGCGGGTTTTGTAATAATCGGTAAAAGTCTTGGCGCGGTCTTTTTGGGCTACAACGACCGTTTCGAACCCTTCGCTCTTCGCGCCGCGGCATACGTCCAGCGCGCTATGTCCGCCGAGCGTAGCAATGCGAATGTTATTCAAGTCATAACCGTCTAGTAGTTTGCTGCTGTCAATTGCCATTTATCAAAACCTTTTCTATTTCATCACTTTCTAATGCTAGCTTTATCTCTCGTGCTACGCGGCGACCGGTACTCATTGGTTCTTTGTAACGAAGATCAGTATAGGGCGAGCCGTTGATGTACGGATTAGTCCCCGCGACGATGCGGGCGGAAATTTCAAATACATAAAATTCCAGTTCCGGCGTGACTATTGTTTCCAGGCAAAACGGTCCGGTGAGTCCGCCCGGCTCCAGTTTCTTGGAAACCTTAACGACCTCTTCACCCATAGAAAATATCTGCGGCAACATCGATTCGCGTACTACCACCGGCAGGTTGCCCATGATGTTGTAAGAGCTTTCGATATTCAAATCCAGTTGGTCTTTGGCGCTTATACGCCCGATGGAATCGACGTTGGTCTCGTAACGCTTGTCCATGCTCATCACTTCGAGCTCGCCTGTTAGCGGCGAGTAGAAGTAATGTACATACAGCGGCGCTCCGACGATGTATTGCTGGATTATGTATCTCTTGTCTTTATGAGGTTTGATTTTTTCATAAAACTCTTCGGCGGTCTTGGCCAAAAAGTATCCTTTGCCGCCGCCAGCACCATAAAACTTGATGATGCAAGGGCCGTCGATATCTTCGGGCTTATCATAAATCTTCGGCAGGGTCAGTCCGGCTTTTTTCAGCCATTCACGCTGTTTAGTCCGGCTTTGTTCCCATGGCAAAATCTTTTTATTACCGAAGTAAAGCGCGTCGGATTGGTTTAATGCCTCCAAATCGGTATAGGCGCTAAAAAATGAGCCGTGCGGTACTAAAATCACATTCTCATCAATCAGCCGCTGTTCCAAACCGGGGAGGTCCTTGAATGATTCCAGCTCAATTATCTCATCGGCAACTTTGAAAGACTCATACGGCTGAGTCCGTCCCTTGAGGGCGATTATCATTGTTTTAAAGCCTTCGTCGCGCGCGCCTTTTAGTATCTGAAGCGCGGAATGGCTCCCAAGAGTCGCAATTTTGTAGTCGGAAGTCTTGTCAGTCATCTTTATTAAAAGAGTATTATACCTCTTAAGCGGTTAAATTCCTATCGGTTGTTAAGGGTTTTTATTTTACCCGCGACAAAAATGCCGTTAAACTAATAAAAACAAACTAGGGGGAAAATACAGTTGAAAAAGAAAACAAATTCGCTTAAACCGTTGCAGAAATTGACAATGCTGTTCTTTAGCCATCCGCGAAAAACAGCGTTGCTTTGGCTGGTTCTAACGCTGTTCGGCGCTACCTGCTACACCACTTTACTCAACCGCGAAGGTTTCCCGGCGATTGAAACGCCGTTTGCCGTAGCGCAGGGAACATACCTGGTAAACAACCCGGCTAAAGTTGATAAGCAAATAGCCGCGCCGCTAAGCGAATACCTCCTCAAGCAACCGGAAGTCAAAACCATCCAATCCCAGTCCCAGGATAATTTTTATTCAGTTATAGTTTCCTACAATGACGGCGTTAATGCCGACAGCGAATCTGCCAAATTAAAAACCGATATCGATTCGAAAAAACTGCTGCCTAGCCAAGCATCGCTGCAATTTGACCCTTATAAATTTGGTTTTACTTCCCGCGGTGATGACCTCGTAGTATCTTTTTATTCGGCCAAAGCAGTTCCGACTGCCGAGCTGACCGCCAAAGCCAAAGGCGCGGCCGAGTACTTTAAGTCGAAAAACCTTTCGCTGGTAAACAGCGTTTCAATAATTGACCCTTACAAAGCCGCCACCAACACCCAAACCGGCAAGTCTGAGCCGACCCAACAACTTTTTGACCGCTTTGGCCAGCGCGAAGATAGCGAGAATAATTTTTATAACTCCGTAATTATAGGGTTTAAGGCCAATAAAGACGTGGACAGCCTTGAACTGGACGCGCAGATACAATCGGCGGTCAACGACCTGAACCACAACGCAGAGTTCTCTGGTTATCAGGCCAAAATCAGCGGCAGTTATGCCCCGCAGATAAAAGCCCAGATAAACGAATTGCAGCATGTACTTCTGGAAGGGCTGTTGGCAGTACTGGTTATCGGCTCGATTGTTATTGCCATCCGGGCTTCACTTTTAACCGTTATTTCAATGATTACGGTGCTGGCAATCGTCAACGGGCTGCTGTATTTGATAGGCTACACGCTCAATACCATCACTCTGTTTTCTTTGATTCTTGCTTTGTCATTGATTATTGACGATACGATAATCATGGTCGAAGCGCTTGATGCCCAGCGCCGGCGGGTGAAATCCGCGTCCAAAGCCGTGGAAGTGGCCGTTGGCAAAGTCAGCCGGGCAATGGTAGCCGCGACGCTGACGGCGGCATTAAGCTTCTCGCCGCTTATTTTTGTCGGCGGAATTCTCGGTAAGTTTATTCGCGCAATTCCTATAACCATCATCTCGGCGCTGATGGTAAGCCTGATTATCGCTTTCGTTTTTATTCCGCTTTTTGCCCGGTTCCTGCTACTAGGCAAAAACCAGCTTGGTAAAAAATCGGCATCCGGAGCCTTTAACTTTGAGCACAAACTGGCCGAACTTGTGGCCAAACCGATGTTGCTTGCTAAAAATTCTAAAAAGAAGCTCTTCGGCGTAGGGTTGATAGCGGTGCTCATCGGCTTTCTTTTTATCGGTGCTAGCGGCTTTCTTTTCCAAAAGGTAACCTTTAACATCTTCCCGCCTAGCAAAGATTCCAACCAGCTGGGCGTAACGCTCAATTTCCCTCCGGGAACCAACATTACAAAAGCGGAAGCCGTAGCCGATAATGCCGACAAAATTATCGGCGGCACGATTGGCCAAAATTTTGAAAAAGCGTCTTACTATGGAGCGGCTGACATAAAAACAGCCATGCTTAGCTTAGACATAACCGACTATAAAAACAGGGAAGTAAAAGCGCCTGAACTGGTAGATCAGCTGAATCAAAAGTTTGTCGGTTTTAATGACGCCCAAGTGAATGTAGCCCAGGTTGATGCTGGACCGCCGGCTTCGGCCTTTGCGGCCCGGGTTGATTCCAGCAAGAACCGCGAAGCCGCGCTGAAACTGCGCGATGACATCAAAACTTACCTAGAACACGCCGAGCTCAAACGAATAGACGGTAGCACGGCCAAGATAAAGTCAGTACTTGGCAGTAACAGCGACATTTATAACCGTGAGGATAACAAACAATACGTCGAGGTCTCAGCCGATTTTGTCGACAACGACACTACTACGCTGGTTACGCTGGCTAAAGATGCCGTCGAAAAAGAATTCCCGCCGTCGAAAGTCGCTTCCTATGGCCTGGCTAGCAACAGCCTGAGCTTTAACTTTGGCCAAGAAGACGAAAACCAGGACAGCTTCAAAACCCTGGCCATCGCATTTCCGCTAGTGCTGCTGGCAATCTACATATTGTTGGCCGTGCAGTTCAAAAGCCTGCTTCAGCCGCTTCTCATCTTTATGGCGATACCATTCAGTCTTTTTGGCATCACTCTTGGACTTTACATCACCGATAACGCCTTTAGCTTCTTCGCGATGCTCGGCTTCTTCGCGTTAATCGGCCTGAGCCTGAAAAATACGATTCTACTGACGGATTATGCCAACCAAGCGCGGCGGCGGGGTAGCCGGCCGGTAGATGCTATCCATGAGGCGTTAGCCGAACGGTTCCGCCCGCTGATAGCCACCAGCCTGACTGCCGTAGTCTCGCTGATTCCGCTAGCCATAACCAGCCCGTTCTGGGAAGGCTTGACCGTGGTACTTATCTTTGGCCTGCTGTCCAGCACCTTCCTTGTAGTTACCGTCTTTCCATACTATTACCTCGGCGGAGAGTACCTGCGTTTGACCAGCCGCAAAGTTTACCGAAAAATCAGGCGTAAATAGTACAACGATTTTCAGCTAAACATAAGCATAAAGTTATCACATATGATATATTTGACATATTTTCAAAAATTCATATGACTAAAACTGTAAATTAGCAAAAAACACAAATTTAAGGTGTTACGGTGTAGATGTAAGTATTTAACAATTTAACGATGAAAACTGACCTCACACAACCACAATTAAAAGTATCCGAAAGCCCCGAAGCCACTGGGGAGTTCGATAATGGGTTGGAAATAATAGACGCCGGACTGGAGCGCCACGGCATAGTACCGGTAGACGAAATCACTATAACCCAATCCGGACTGGCTATTTATAGGGTAAATACAGAGCTAACCGACGGCTCGCTTGAAAAGGCTATAGAAGCCGGAGCAATAGATTGGATAGAGGCTACCCAAGTAACTCTGGACGCATTGAGACTGGTCAGCGAAATGCATGAGGACAAGGAAATAGAGGCCCATGGCGATATTAACCCGAAAACGATATTTATCGACAGAACTCATGAAACCGGCGCGGTTTCCGGTTTTTATAACACGGTAATTGACGAAAAAGCCCTTGCCATACCAAGCCTGAAAGCTGTTTTAATCGGAGCGCAGGCTGGAGAGGCCCATAGACCTCACGTTGAACCGGCTTTCACTGCGCCGGAAGTAATAAATGGCTCCAGTCCCAACAGCAAAAGCGACGTTTACGAGGCTGCCCGTACTTTGCTGTATGCGCTGCGCGGAACGGACTTGGGACCAACAGTTGAATACGAGGAATTTATGGGTCGACTAGACCCCGCGGCACCGCCCGAGCTAACAGGAGATTTTCCCAGTTTTACGCCAACAGGTATGCGGATTGTCATCCAGTCAGCCCTTAACCCCCATCCACAGAACCGACCGACAATGGACCAGTTGGTAAGCGCTATAGGACAAGAACTTTAGGCTAAAAGCCGCTGCGCAGAGCGTCTATCGGGTCTTTTTGTGATGCCTTGACAGCTGGCGCGGTACCGAATATTACCCCAAAGATGATTGAAGCTACTACCGAAAAAAGTACTACCGGCCACGGGATAGACGGCTGCAGATTGGTTGTAACTCGAATAACGACGTTAAAGATTATTGATATTATTACGCCGATTATAGCACCCCAAGCGCTCAAGACTATCGCTTCCAGGAGGAACTGTTTTCTTATCTGGTGATTAGTCGCGCCGACGGCTTTTCGGATGCCGATTTCGCGGGTCCGCTCAGACACCGAAACCAGCATAATATCCATGATGCCTATACCGCCAACCAGTATCGCGATAATTGCTATGCCCAGTACCATGGTAGTAATAAGATCGAGCACACTGCCGGTAACCGACTGGGTATCGCCGGACTGAAATATTGTAAAATCTTCCAAGCCGCCGTGAGCCTGCAATAGGTCGTTTTTGATTGAGGTTTCGGCCTCATCAATCCGGTTTACGTCATTAACTTTAGCCAGTATTTCATAAGAATTGGCTGAGTCGCCGTTTACTGCTTTTGCCGGATGATAAGGGACGAAAATTGCGTTATTGAAATCAATCCCCTGGGAAACAGAAGCGGTCTTATACCGTTCAAAAACACCTTGTACGGCGAAAGTCTGGCCGCGGATAGTGAAGTGCTGGCCTATCGGTACATTTTCACCAAACAGTTTTTCGGCTACGCCGGCTCCTACAACAGCTACATTCCTGTCTTTATCAGCGGCCCCGAAGAACGAGCCAAACTCTATTTCCTGACTAAATATGTCCGGCAGTTCCGGAGTAGTACCGATAATGACTGCTTCTTTTAAGGTTTTGTTACTAAATACCGGTTCGGCTGAGACAAGGTTAAGCGGCGCAATCTCCCTGAGCTCACTATTATCACGTACGATTACCAAATCTTTTTCGCTTAACACCGCGCCGGTAGAGGCCGTACCTAAGATATTAACTTCAGAAATAATTCCTTTTTCACCGCTATGAAGAGGCTTCCCCGGTCGGATAGTCAGAACATCGTTGCCCAGCTTGCTAGTCTCACTGATGACTTGGTTTTTCACGCCGTCGGCCAGACTTATGCTGGTCACTACGCAAAATACACCGATAATGATGCCCAGCGAAGTCAGGAAGCTCCTTAGGCGATTGGAGCGTATCGAGGTGATGGCCATGCGCAAGTTATCGCTTAGCATTTTTCTTCCTCGGCTTGGTTTTTAGTTTCGGTTTGCGGCTCTTTTGCTTCTTGGCTGGTTTCTTGGACTCCTTTTCTTCTTCCAGCGCCATCTTGGCAGACACGCTCTGAAGATCATCCTCAACCGAGCCTTCCGGCGCGAATAGTTTGGTTTCCCGGGTAGTCGCGGCCACACCGACCTCTTTTTGCACGTCATGGCGAATAGCCCCGTCATGCATATAAAGCACCCGGCTGGCGTATCTGGTCAGCTCCGGATTATGGGTAACCATCAGTACGGTATTGCCCAGCTTGTTAATATCCCTTAGCAGCTCCATAACTACCCGTGAAGCTATGCTGTCAAGGTTGCCCGTCGGCTCATCCGCGATGATAATGGCCGGGTCATTTATAAGGGCGCGGGCAATTGCCACCCGCTGGATCTGGCCGCCGCTAAGTTGATGCGGATAAAAGTACTGCCGGTCGGTCAAACCGACCCGATCCAGCATTTTCTCGGCTATCTTAACCCGCCGGGTGGCCAACCGGCCTTTGTAAACCAAGGGCAGGGCAACGTTATCCAGCACCGTCATACGCGGCAATAGGTTGGATGATTGGAAGACGAAACCGATTTTATCCCTGCGGACTTTGGCTCGGGCATTAGGCTTAAGCCGTTCGACAGAGCGAGTATCGAGTTGATATAGGCCATGGCTGGGGCGGTCAAGTAACCCGATAACATTGAGCAGTGTCGTTTTCCCCGAACCGCTCGGGCCCATAATAGCGACGAATTCGCCCTTTTCGATAACTAACTCAACGTCTTCGAGGGCTACCGTAGTAGCTTCTCCAAGGCCATAGAGTTTGCTAACGTCTTTGAGCTTTATTAGTGACATGGGTTTTGTTTATTAAGGTTGTCTAAAACCAGCCCGACGGCAAACGCAAGCGTTAAAGCGCGAGAGGGTGAGGCCAGTTAAATAATATTTTACGTTGTTCTGTCTACTGCTTGCAAGCCCCGTAGTGAGCTTTTCATATAATTTTGGCCTCAAAATTACCGGTTTGACCAATGAAAAGTCTACTACGGGGCAAGGTGTTTTTTACACCTTTTTTCGCTATAATTTATTTATCTGACATTCACACTAAGGAGAGGTGGCCGAGTGGTTTAAGGCGCACGCTTGGAAAGCGTGTTGAGGCGCAAGTCTCTCGCAGGTTCAAATCCTGTTCTCTCCGCCAGATTCAGAATTATGAATACATCACTCAGCACAATTTTTGTTTATGGCACACTTAGTTTTGGCGAGATAGTATCTGCATTACTTGGCCGACCTCTTGAGGGTATTTCAGGTACGATAACCGGCTTCAAAAGAATAAGAATTAAAGATAAACGCTACCCGGGTCTTGTCGTTACTAACAGCGAATCGTCCGTATCCGGCATGGTCCACACAGATATTACACCTGAAGAATTAGAACTTTTGGACACTTTTGAAGATGATTTTTATAAAAAATTTAAAACTGAAATCAAGTTAGAAAATGGCAACAAAATACAGGCTCTTGTTTACATTGTTCCCGAAGAAAACCTAAAATTTACGACGACTGAGGAATGGGACCGTGACGGTTTCGGGGAAAATTATTTAACCGACTACATAGAAATGGTCAAAAAATTCCGGCAGGACTACCTAAAGGGTGGCCGCAAAAGCCAGGATTTTTAATAAATGCTCGTGGTTAGTCAGATTATCTCTGTTATCATCTGTTGAATGGGTAATGAAACCTTTGGTGAAAAAATAGGCCTTAAAGGAAAGGCAGCGGCAGCACTACTTGTTCTGCTTGGAGGCGGTGCTCTCGTTGGCATAAATGCTCAGATAGGCGCTGTAGACGAGGTAGAGCCTATCAAAATCCCGGCCACCGCCCGTGAAGCCAGCGACAAAGCCGCCAGCTTAAAGGCCTTTCAAGTGCCACCGGAAGATGTCAATGCTGTATCTTGCGGGAAGGTGGTAATCAAGCTTGGCGAAGACCTTGTGCCGACCAAGAGCATCCCCTACATAAGCAGCGACTTAGTCGTAGTACAGTGCGACACTGCGGGTTTTGATATACCAGTCGAACGTTTGCCTGGTAATTAAAACAAGAGCAGTTTGGCACTGGTAGCTAAAATAACTATGGTAAGTACCAACTTTACAAACCCTTCGCCTTTTTCAATGGCCAATTTTGAGCCTACATAGCCACCCAATGTAACCCCTACTAACATAGCTAGTCCCAAACGGTAATCTATTAGGCCATGGACAGCAAAGATGGTAAAAGCTACGACGGTCAAAGCCATCCAAGCTACTAAATTAGTTGCCATTGCACGGATAAAAGTTAATCCAAAAAAATAAGCCAAAATATACACTAAAAATACTCCGGCACCGGGACCAAAAAACCCGCCATAAATCATCGCTGCGAGATAAACGAACATTCCCGAGACTTTTTTAATCCTGCCGGTTTTTAGCTCTTTTAGCCCGAAGTCTTTATTTACAAACAGTGTCGGTAACAGCAGCAGTAATACCGCGCCGGCAATTTTCTCTAAAATCTCATTGTCAAGATGTACCACCAGTAGCGCGCCTATGATTGCTCCAATGATAGCAACAACTACAAAATAGGGTACAAATTTCCATTTTATCTTTTTATTAACATAAAAATTTCGGAATGAGCCGGCGCCAATTCCAAACGCCGATAATCGCGAAGTAGCTATCGCAACATCAATAGGCAGACCAGTAAAGAGTAAATAGGGTATGGTTATCAGACCGCCTCCGCCGCTTATCGTACCGATCAAGCCTCCGCAAAATCCGGCAATAACCGCACCGATAACTTCGAGCATCTACCTATATTCCGGGTTTTTGTGGTTAATATTTATT
This sequence comes from Candidatus Saccharimonadales bacterium, assembly GCA_025451045.1. GTDB lineage: Bacteria > Patescibacteriota > Saccharimonadia > Saccharimonadales > 2-12-FULL-41-12 > JANWLD01. The sequence goes on along the minus strand of JANWLD010000003.1, from coordinate 170,303 downwards.
ATTTGAGATTGGCTCATTTTAATAATTCATCGAATACTTTTTGTAATCCTTCAACATTTTCGTTTGCTGAAAGCCCTGGAAACGTTTTAAATAAGTCTTATCTTTGAAACTTCGGTATTTTCCAGACCTCAGGCAGGTACTTTTTAAGCAGTGATTGAAGCAACTCTTTCTTTTCCTGTTGGATTATATGTCCAAAATTTAGCGATACACTTCCGGCAGTGTAAAAACCGAACAGAGGTTTGTTATCAGTAAACTTATTAAAAACCAATCCAATGCTTTTAGTGCCCGTCCTTACCTCATCTGCTTTTGAGATGAGATTTTCTATCAGCGATTTTAATGCATCGAATTGCTCTGCAGGAACATTACCAGCCAGCCCACCCCAGAATTCTTCCACAGTTAGCGTCCGCTGAGAAATCCTAGTCCCGGTCACCTCTTTTTTAATCTCAGCTCCGTACAGCTTCGGAATAATAATTTCAAAATCCTGATGTTTATAATATTCAAGTTCAACCGCGTAGACATCAAACTGGCTATTGCGATTAACAAACAGGATCAGGTCTTTGAGCCGACGCTCCAGGTTATCCATCAACACCACAAACTTGAAGGTGCCACCAGCAAGATTTGATTTCATATTGTCCAGCAGTGAATCAGTAGCATTATCATCAAGGTCGAAAAATTCTTGAAGTTTTTCAATCAGGCTTGCGTTAAACTGTTTTGCAACATGCTTATCCAGTTGCAACGTGAAGTCATTAAAATCTATAGAACTCCGCCAAAGCGAGGCTCCGTAATCAAGTACTTGAGCAACGACAGTGCGTTTATCAGGATTCTTGTATAGCTTTGTTTCAATCAAGTAAATATCGCCATGCTGGTCTATACCAAGTGCATCAATCGGCCCGCTGGCCGTGCCAAATTCCCGGGCCAGAATAAGTAAACGGATGTCCTCATCAATTTCATAGACTGGCACCGCATCAGGGTTGTCATAAATATATTGTTGAAGATAATCTTCTTTGTCTATCTGGGTTGGATTTAGGCGTCGAGCATCTTTCCCGTCTTTTGAAATAATCAATGTCATAGTAATTTATTATCCTACCTGTATTCCGGGTTTTCGAAGTCGAAGTGCGTACCGGCGTCCCATTCTTTGCGTAAATTCCCATAAGCTGGAAAGCCGCCGTTATCTTTTAGCATCTTAGCCAAGTGCATCAAGTTCCAGGTCATAAAGGTTGTGTTTCGATTGGTAAAATCATTGTCTTTGCCAACAATGGTGCCATCATCGAGCTTGTCGCCATAGCTCGGTCCGGGACCGGCTTCGCCAATCCATCCAGCATCGGCTGCTGGCGGGATAGAATAACCAATGTGCTGGAGAGAATAGAGAATATTCATCGCGCAGTGTTTAATGCCGTCCTCATTGCCGGTTATCAGCGCGCCGCCGGCTTTGCCGTAATAAACATATTGGCCTTTGTCGTTAAAATCGCCGGAATGAGCATATAATCGTTCGATAATCATTTTGGTTACCGAGCTGTTATCGCCCAGCCAAATCGGGCCCGCAATAACCAGGATGTCAGCCTCTGCGACTTTTTTAAACAAAACCGGCCATTCATCTTTTTTCCAGCCGTGCTCGCGCATATCAGGATAGACACCAATGGCAATATCGTGGTCAAGCGCCCTGATAACATCAGTTTTAACCCCGTGCTTTTCCATAATTTTTTGGCTGATATCTACAAGAAGTTGGGTATGGCTTTTTTCCGGCGATTTTTTAAGCGTGCAGTTTATAAAAAGGGCTTTGAGCCCCGTAAAGTCATATTCTTTGGCCATAAGTAGCTCCTTAACTTATTTTCGTACCAACAGACTCGCCTTTGATGGCGGCTTCGATATTGCCTTGCTTTAATGCATCAAAGATAAGTATCGGTATGCCATGCTCCATTGCCAGAGCCAACGCGGCCTTGTCCATAACTTTTATTGATGGATTCTCAACAGCTTGCTGGAAGGTAAGGCTTTCGAATTTCTTTGCGCCGGAATTTTTAGCCGGGTCGGCATCATAAACACCGTCTACCTTGGTTGCTTTGAGCACAATATCGCAGTCCAGCTCCAACGCCAGATTGACTGCGGCAGTATCTGTCGTCACATATGGCCGCCCAGTACCGCCGGCCAAGATAACTACACGGTCTTTTTGGAAGTGCTTGTTAGCCAGCCGGTGGATGAATTTTTCAGCTACCTGGTCGGAAAAGATATTGCTCAGACAGCGGGTTTTGAGTCCCTCGTTCTCAAAAACATCTGTCAGAGCAAGAGCGTTTATCATGGTCGCGAGCATCCCCATATGGTCAGCCGTGACTCGGTGTATACCGTGTCCGGCAATCTGCGCGCCGCGGACAATATTGCCGCCGCCCACCATAATGGCGACTTGCTGTCCTTTTTCTACTACTTTTTTGACTTCACGAGCCAGCCATTCGGCATGTTCGGTATCAAAACCACTGTCATATTTGCCGGCCAGCTGTTCACCTGAGATTTTGAGTAATACTCTTTTGTAAGCCATTGACGCCTAGTATATCAAAAATGCTAAACTAAAAGCTATGAGTGAAGACGATAAACAGGCAATATTGCGGGCTTTTGAGGACAAAACTGCGTTAATATTAGAAGAACTAGACCGCAAGTTTGCAATCTTTTTAGAAAACAATGGTGTGTTGATTGATAAAAAACTGGCTCCAGTGGCTGATGATATATCGGAACTTAAAACGGATATGAAAACTGTCAAAGCAGCAGTTACCGATACAAATCATCAAGTTCAAAATCACGAAAAACGAATCAACCGGCTCGAAGCTAAACCCGCCTAAGTGAGTTTATGAAAATATATAGCTGGAATGTGAATGGTATAAGAGCCGTCCATAATAAGAAGTTATTTATGCCGTTTGCCGAAAAACATAAACCGGATATTCTGTGTCTGCAGGAAACCAAGGCCCAACAGGGACAATCGGAAGTAGATTTGCCAGACTATGAAGAATACTGGAACTCTGCCGAAAAAAAGGGCTACTCCGGCACTGCGATTTTTACTAAGATAAAGCCCAAAGCCGTTATCAACGGATTACCCGTACATATCGCCAATAAATACGGCTTGGTAGCCGACAATTACGGCGACCCGAGCAAAGAAGGCAGGGTAATCGCCGCCGAATTCGATAAATTCTATGTCGTTACTGTCTATACTCCGAACGCCAAGGATGATTTATCCCGCGTACCTCTGCGCCACAAGCAGTGGGATCCGGCCTTTTTGGCCTATTGCAAAGAGTTGGAACAGAAAAAACCGGTTATTTTTTGTGGGGATCTAAATGTTGCACATACAGAGGAAGACCTGGCACGGCCAAAACCGAACATCGGCAAAAAGGGCTTTACCGACGAGGAGCGCGAAGGCTTCCAGAACTTTTTAGACGCCGGTTTTGTTGATACTTTTAGAATGTTTACTAGTGGCAACGGCCATTACACCTGGTGGACGCATTGGGCTAATGCCCGAGCACGCAACGTCGGCTGGCGGATTGATTATTTCCTGGTTTCCGACTCGTTAAAAGACAAGGTCAAATTGGCTGAAATCCACGCCGACGTCATGGGCTCCGACCACTGCCCGGTAAGCATAGAGTTAGTCCTATGAGCAAAAGGTTTGCGGTGTTTGATTTTGACGGAACGCTTATCCGCTGGCAGCTTTTCATGGCCGTTTTCTATGAACTGGCAATCGAAGGACTGATAGATAATGAAGATTACCGGGAAGTACATAACCTGTTTGATTCCTGGAAAGCCCGCAGCTCGGAAAAAGCCTACGAGAACTACGCGAATAAATCGATTGAGATATTCGACAAGCACGTAAGCCAGCTGAATATATCCGTATTTTCTAAAGCAGTCGACAAAGTATTCGCAAAATATAAAGACCAAGTCTATACCTACACGCGCGACTTGGTAGCTGAGCTGAAAGACAAAGGATACTATCTGATAGCGATTTCCGGCTCGCAGTACGAAATAGTTGAAAAAGTTTCCAAATATTACGGTTTTGACGAATGGACCGGTACCAAATACAAAAAGTCTGGCGATAAATTCGGCGGCTATGCCAGCTTCCCGGCAGGGGCGAAGGGCAAGACCTTGCAAAAAATTATTGACGCGAAAGGTTTGTCGCTGGAAGGAAGCATAGGAGTCGGCGATACCGAGGGTGATATACCAATGTTGGAACTGGTTGAGAAACCCATAGCCTTCAACCCTAACAAAACCCTGCTTGAACATGCAAAAGCCAAAAAGTGGCCGATAATCATTGAGCGCAAAAGCCAAGTTTATCATCTTGAAGAATCAGACGGTGAATACAAACTGGTTTGACCCTGTAGTAGACTTTCGAGTTTAGCCGCCCAAAGGGGCGGCTAAAGTTTCCCGGCCACTTGGCCGAGAGAGTCACGAAAGCTCACTACGGGGTTTGACAAAAGACCTAAAGCGGGTTATCGTTATTTTGATATGGTTTCATACATAGCGAAGCACTTGGACCTCCTACTCAGCCTTAAAGGGCTGTGCTTCAGCATGGTTGAAGCCTAGTTCCGAGGGTATCGGAGCCACAGTACAGCCCAAAGCATCAGGCTTCAACCAAGAAGCCTATTTTTAATTTAATGGAGAAAAAATGATACAAAGCCAAGTAGAAACACTGCCTTCTAAACCGGAATTTGATCCGGCGGCAATGAAAATAGAGATATTCGACACTACGCTACGCGACGGGGCGCAGTCTTTGCCTCAGGAGAATCAATTCCCTGAAGGCTCAAAAGTCGAGCTGGCGGAGTTGATAGTAAGCCAGGGAGTAGACGTAATCGAAGCTGGCTTTCCAGCCAGTATGGGCGATGAAGAAGAAATAGCTGAAGTAGCCAGAACAGTCGGGCAAACCCAGTACCAGATATTACCGAAGTCTATTGAAAATGGTAACTGGGTAGACTTGCCGCCAAAAATCTGGACGCCTGTCATTACCGGACTTACTCTGGCTAATCCGGCAGGAATTGAGCAAGCAGCCAGAGCCGTAGAAGAAGCTGACAGACCCGGAATACATGTATTTATCGCCACCGCCGAAGAACACATGCGCGCAAAACACCCTGCCATGACCAGGGAAGAAGTACTTGAAATGGGCGTGGACAGTATACGCAGAGCCCGAGATGCAATAGGACCTGATGGTACGGTAGAGTTTTCCTGCGAAGCAGCTTCTACAACTGATATGGTCTTCTTAGAAAGAGCAGTCAGAACCGCACTGCAGGAAGATATAAATGTAATTAACCTGCCCGACACTCTAGGAGCTGCCAGTCCTATCCGCATGGCCAAAATATTCGACGCCGCGACAAACTGGATGATTGACGAAGGCAGGGTGGAAGAGATTACGATATCGAGCCACAACCACGATGATGGCCAGAGAGCCGTTCAAAACACCATATCTTCAATGCATGCGGTAATAAACGCCGCGTTAGCAAGAAGTTCAGCTATACCGGACTTTCAAGTGGAGTCAGTCAGCGCTCCCGGCAAAGGCGAACGCAACGGCAATATGTATTTAGCGCCTTATGTACGCAACGTTCTGACCGATCGGGATGAGTTTGCCGCGCCCGTAGTAATTACGGTGGATACAACCAAGTTGAAAGCCGTAGCAGAAGGCCTATTAGACGCCGCCGGATTGGAGCTTGACCCCGATACCCCCGTCACCGGTTTCCATACTATAGTTCACCGCTCGGGCGTTCATTCGGATGCTATTAATAAAGGAGGGGCCGCGACCTACGCCGCTGTAGACAACCGAGGCTTCGGACATCCCGTCGCGGCTATATTGGAAGATGGGAAGTACCAAGGTAAAGCTGGTCGGGCCAATCTTGGCGGTACGGACATCTACAAGTCAGAATTGGTAATTAATTCGGAAGAAACCGTGAAAAGATTAACCGATCTAGCCTTTGATGTAGCTAAGCTTGATATAGAACAAATAGTTATCAACTCCAACACCGTTTCAAAAACAAGGAAACAGCCCATAACCGATCTAGAAATCGAGGCCTTCGCGCTTGAACAGTTATTCCACGGGCAGGACGACGCTATAAAAATGACAGATAGTGAACTGCACGCAAAATCCCACGGGAAGGAAAATGATGACTATGCCAAAATAACTTTAAATATAGACGGCAAGAGACGAACAGAAAAAGCCACGAGCAACAAGGGGGAAGTAGATGCCGCCAGAATCGCCATCGGTAAGATACTTGACTTTAGCGGGGATATTGAAGATGCGAAACCTTTTGCCCTTCATAGCGGCTCCGATTCTGAAGCAGGAGCTATAGTCAAGGTGGCTTATAAAGGCGTGACCGTAACTGCATACAGCGAAGGCACCAGCCTGAACAACGCCACCATCCACGCCTATATCAAAGCAGTTAACCTTATAAAAAGGGCTGAATGGCGCCACCAAAGAGAAATACATAAAAGATCCATGACAAAGATGTTCCAAAGTTCATATTATAAATAACCAAAAGTTGACAACTAATTCTCAAGGTTATACAATCTCAGACGATGAGTAAACAGATTATTGACACAATAATTATTATCCCGGAGGCACGCGGGTAAGTTTACTTTTTGTTTTTGAAAGCTAAGCTCCCGCGAAAGCGGGAGTTTTTAATTTATAAGGAGAAGAATGAGAGAGCAAGGCGGAGAACAACTTAAAGAACCAACCAATGTGATAATTTTTGATACCACGCTTCGCGACGGAGTCCAATCACCCGATGCAAGCGCCAATAAGGAAAACGCCTTATACATTGCCGAAAGCTTGGCGGAAGCCGGTACGGATGTGATTGAAGCCGGTTTTCCCGGATCCAGCCGCGGCAATTTTGCAACCGTTCGAAATATCGCAGATAAAGTAAACGGTCCTATCATAGCCGCTTTTGCTCGAACACTGCCTGAAGATATAGAACAAGCCGGCCGGGCGTTGGAACCGGCCGGTGATAGGGCTCGGATTAACGTTTGCGCGCCGGTCAGTGATTTGCACATAAAAGAACGTCTCGGCATGGGCAGAAAAAGCCTGCTTGAACTCGCAGTTAAATCAACCAAACAGGCGAAGGAACATACGCATGACGTAGAATTCTCGTTTGAAGATTCAACAAGGGCTGACTTGGAGTTTTTGAAAAAAACGGTTCTTGCCGTAGCCAACACTGGTGCAACAACTATGATGCTTCCTGATACCGTAGGGGCTATGTTGCCAAGAGAATACTCCGAAAGACTATTGGCAGTACGTGAAGAACTGGACAGCCAGGGCTTTAAAGATGTAGTCATCGCAGCCCATTGCCACAATGACTTGGGGCAATCGGTAATGAATAGCGTGGATGCCTTGCGTTTCGGCGGTGCCGAACAGGTTGAGGTAACAATCGGCGGAGTCGGTGAGCGCAATGGCAACACTCCTTTAGAACTGGTGGTCGGTAATATAGCCGTCCAGCCAGAACTGGGTCTTAGGACAAATGTCGACCCGTTGAAATTGCGTAATCTGACCCATAGCGTAGCGCCGCGGGCACTTGGCGTACGTGTTGCAGAAACTCAACCGTTCATTGGCCGCAAAAGCTATGTGCACGGTTCCGGCATGCATCAGGACGGCGTAATCAAAGACGAGGGAACCTTTAAGAACTTTCCTTCTTCGACATTCGGTTTTGATAAGCCTTTTGAGTTCAAGATAAATGACCAAAGCGGCAAAGCCGGGGTCCGATACGAACTTTCCAGACTAAATGTAAATGTGGGTGACGATGAACTATTGAGGGTAACGGAAGCTGTTAAAGACCTCTCAACAAATGAAGACAGAAATCTCGGCCACAATGACCTCGAAAAACTTGCTAGCGGAGTGACCGGGGAGAAGATGGAAGACAAGTTCAATCTTGAGACTTTCTCTTTCAGCGGAGACACAGAGGGGATTTGCGAGGCAACCCTCACCATCAACGGACAGAAAAAGACTGTCAAATCAGAAGGCGGCGTAGTAGATGCCGCAAAGCAGGTGATGCAGTTTATCGTAGGTTTTGAGTTTGATATTGGCGGCTGGCACGTTGATGATCTGGAAGAAGGTTCAGATGCTGCGGTCAGAATATTCGCGACCGTCAAACATAACGGATACGAAATAGACACCCACGCCAAATCAAAAGTTTCAGAAAGAGCTGGAGTTGAGGCTTTGATGCATGCTGTCAATGTAATTGACCGTGCCGAAGAACGAGTCCAAAAAGCTGAAGCTAAGAAAGCTGCTTGACAACATTAACAGAGAGGCGTAAGGTGGAATTATGAGCAAATCATTAATACTCGCAATCGCAGTAGTAGTGGCCCCGGAGACCAGCGGGTAAGCTTGTAATTAACCTAAGAAAATGAGCTCCCGCTAACCAAGCGGGAGTTTTTAATTTAGAGAGGAGTGAGAAATGAACAAAAAGATGTACAAACCGCCGCAAAGAAAAATTTATCCTGACGGCAAGAAATTACTGGGTTATCCGGAATCATACGAAGGGCCAAGGATGAGGGTTACGACCATGCAAAACGGCGTTGAACGCTATGTATACGAAGATGGCACTTTCGACCCGAATAGCACGGTACTTACCAAGCGTAACGACACTTTTGCCAAAGCAAAACAGGAACGCGGCAAGCCCGCGGCATGGATAAAGGTAGCCGAAGGCAAACCAATTATCCGCATGCCCATTACTAATTATGTCCAGCTTGTCCATGAGCTTCCGCACAATCTGCATGATCGGCTGTCCGAACTTGACGTAGAGAAGGACTTGGGCAGAGCATCAACCGCTCAAACAGTTGAGCCGGTCGAAATACAGCAAGCGGCCTAAGGAAGCGATTTACCCGGATTTAGCCTATAATATGGGCATGAAGAGTGAAGCTGACTATCTGGAAGAACTGGTGGCCTTTGCTTCGGTTACAGCCGATAAAAAGGCCTCAAAAGCCTGCGCTGAGCATTGCGCTGAATTTTTCAAATCTCACGGCCTGCATACCAAGCTAATAGAGTCCGACGGTTATCCTAATGTCGTTGCTACCGCTCAAAAGACCAAAAAACCGAAAGTAATGCTTCAATGCCATATGGATGTCGTACCAGCGGGTGACAAGCTTTTTAAAATGAAAAGAGAAGACGGTAAGCTGAAAGGCCGGGGTACTTTCGATATGAAATTCGCTTGCGCTAGCTATATGAAGCTAATTAATGACCTTGGAAAAGACACCTCCAAATACGATTTTGGTATTATGCTCAGTTTTGACGAAGAAATCGGCGGCCACAACGGCGTTGAAGCCTTGCTCAACCAAGGCTACGGCGCCAATGTTTGTATTCTGCCGGATTCCGGCAAAGACTGGCACTTGGAGTCGACCGGCAACGGCGCCTGGTTCGTCAAACTTTCAAAAACCGGCAAGAACGCCCATGGCTCTGTCCCTCACAAAGGAATAAACGCCGCGGAAATCTTGACCCGAACGATACACGAACTTCACAAACTCCGCGAAGACTACTCTGACGAAGAATTGACACTGTCGCTTACGAAAATCAGCTCCGGCAAAGCCATGAACCAGATTCCCGACCACGCCGAAGCTGTTTTAGACATCCGGTTCAAAACCAGTGAAATATATGAAAGTCTCAAGGCTCAAGTGGAGAAGATATGCCTAAAACATGGCGTGGACAGTAAAAACATCGAACTTTTCTCGTGCATAAACGTAGATACCGAAAAACCGGAAATAATCGACTTTATCCGGACTGCCGAAACAGTGCTGGGCCGGAAAATCCCCAAGAGCCATTCTGTCGGCTCAACCGACGCGCGGTATTTTTGTGCCCATAATATACCTTGTGTCGTTATCCAGCCTAACGGCGGCGGGCGGCATGCTGACAGCGAGTGGGTGGACGCCGAAGGAGTTATTCAGCTAACCACTATACTCCGTAAATATCTCGAGCAGTGCGCTATAATATAGATATGGAAATGCTGGGGAATGATGATATTGAAGTCAGAGGCAGCACGGGCGAAGCCGAAGATATAGTTGCCAAGGATTCGACCGAACCTGACGCCTCGGAAGCCTCAGAAGAACCAAAAGGACGGCGTAAAGAAGATAAGAAAACGCCGCCGGCAAGACAGGGTCCTGAGCTGGATATGATCACTAGAGCCGCGAGAAGACTTCGCGGGTCGGGCAAGCGCAAATTCAAAAGATAGGTTTGCATTAGCAAAATAAATGTAGTATAGTAGTAATCGTGAAAACATATTTAAAACAGTATTGGTTTAGCACTTACTTTATGCCGCTTAGCGCGGACAGTGCTCAATTTGCGTTTTAAATAAACTACTAAGAAAAAGCACCTCGTCCGCTGAAGAGCGGGCGATTTTTATTTTATAAGGAGAAATTTATGGAAACTTTAACCGAAGACAAGCCGCGAGAAGCACCAAAAACGGAATTGGTTGCCGATCGCCCCTACGATATCCGTGAGGATGAGGTACAATCTATTAAGAGAAAAAGTATGAGAGAGCAGATACTTACAGATAGTAGGATTGAACAAATATTGCCGCTGGACAGCCCTGAGCAAGTCATCGGCGAATTCCCGCAATCCGAAAAATCAGCTGAAACAGTGATAAATAGCCGCCGGGCGATAGAAAAAATAGTCGGACCGGAACGGAAAGATAGCAGGCTATTGGTAGTGGTTGGCCCATGTTCTATCCATGACGCTGATGCGGCTATGGAATACGCCCGTTTCTTAAAAGGCCAGCGCGATAAATACGCTGATACGTTAGAAATCGTCATGCGTACATACCTGGAAAAACCACGTACTACGGTCGGCTGGAAAGGAATTATTAACGACCCTGACCTTGACGGCAGTTACCATGTCAACAAGGGGTTTAGGGTTTCGCGAAAACTTCTGGCCGACATAACCGAACTTGGCTTGCCGGTATCTTACGAACTGTTAAGCACCCGTACGCCGCAATACGTCTCCGATTTGGTATCATGGGGCGCAATCGGTGCCCGTACCACTGAGAGCCAGTTGCACCGCGAACTTGTTTCCGGGGTATCATTCCCTGTCGGATACAAAAACGGCACCGGCGGCAGTGTACAGATAGCCATTGATGCTATTGCCGCCTCCAAAGAATCGCATGTTTTCCCAGGTATAGATCTCAAGGGTAAATCAGCCTCTATCAAGACCAAAGGCAACCCGTATTGCCATATTGTCCTGCGTGGCAGCAGCAAAGGAGCGAATTATGACAAAAGCCATGTCAAAGAGACCACGGACAAACTTCGCGCTAATGGCCTTAATACTTCGATAATGATTGATTGTTCGCATGCTAACAGCAACAAAGATTACCGTAATCAGGAAGCCGTCCTTGAAAATGTCGCCCGTCAGGTAAGCGAAGGTAGTCCTGATATCTGCGGCGTAATGATAGAGAGCAATCTTGTAGAAGGAGCTCAAAAACTTGAACCCGGCAAGAAACTAGTCTATGGCCAATCCGTCACCGACGGATGTGTCGGGCTGGATACCACCGCGCGGATGCTGGAAACTTTGGCGCAAGCCGCCAAGACCCGTATTGCTTTATAATAAACATATGGCCGAGGTCCTGAGTAAAGACGAATTTACTATTGCCGAGCATCATATAAAGACCGCTGATGGCTTGCACAAGCTATATGTCCAGGAGTGGGGCAGCCCGGATGGAATACCCATATTATTCCTGCACGGCGGTCCGGGCGTTGGCTGCAGGGATAAGTTCAAAAGCTTTTTTAACCCAAAAAAGCACCGTGTAATATTCTTAGACCAACGCGGGTCGGGCAACAGCACGCCATATGGCTCGCTTAAAGAAAATACTACGCCGAAGCTGGTTGAAGATATCGAGCTTGTCCGCGGCAAGCTCAAAATCGACAAGTGGCATGTGCACGGTACTTCGTGGGGTTCAACTTTGGCGCTGTGCTACGCTATTAAGCACTCTGCACAAATCAAATCGATGGTCATTGGCGGTATTTGGCTGTGCAGTAAAGAAGAGATTGAATGGCTGACCGAAGGAAAGTACCGTATGTTCTACCCGGATGCGTGGGAAAGATACAACCAGCTTAAACAGAAAAAAGACAAGATTGATTTCTTTGCTTACAGCTCGGCTTTTATCCAGTTTTATCGGCTGGACGACAGATATTATCCGCTAGACCGCGAAAAATACGATGACACGCCGCTTAAGATTGAATTCGAATATTTCAAGCACGACGTGTTTTTGCCGGAAAATTACATCTTAGATAACGCTTCCAAGATTAATGTTCCAGTCAAAATTGTTCAAGGACGTTATGATTTTGTCACTCCGCCGAAAGCCGCTTACGACTTGCACCAGAAGCTTCCGGATAGCGAGATATTCTGGACCGTCGCCGGCCATTCCACCTCTGACCGCGGTAACTACGACACCCTCCGCGCCCTACTTTCCCAGCTTATTTAAGAAATCAAATTGTAGCTTTTATTATTTTCTTGGTAGCCTTGTGTCTTTTGAGAATTTTTAGATAATACCCCGGCTTATTTTCAGGAATCTCATCCTGCCATAACTGCATGACTTGTTCTAAAAGATTCTCTTTATCTTCAGGGGTTAGCCGATTATAACGCTCGATATATTTTTCCTTTTTTGCACGTTTCCTGCGCCCAGAGAACTCATAAAGGACGATTCTATCGAGTACGTGATAGCGAAGCGGGATTTCGGGAGCCACATCGGTAACACGTACTATGTCACGAATTGCATGGGTATTTTTATATATTGATTCATATGGGCTGGGTTTTTCATGATCAGGCAGGAATAATCTTTGCATATGCACATTGGGCATAGTTATCATGCGGCTCATAAGAGTATGAGCGGCTCCGTAAACCACAGCGATATTAGCTCCCGCGTACCTTTGGGTTATTTTTTCAAGTTGTTTTTCTGTTATTTTTTCACGAAAAGCCAGTGGAGCAAACTGTGCCCGTATACCGTCAAATGATATATTCATCAACCTATTAAAACTTGCACCGCTGTTAACAACATGATCCGAGAATTTGTGCCGTGTAGATTCTTCCTCCTGCTCTAACCGGCTAATCTTAGAAGAATGCCTATATTCGACATTCAGCCATTCACACCTTACCCCCGAGCCGATTAAGCTAATATATGCTGGGCCAATGTGGCCAAAATCTTCAAACCATGCTTTGCGCTCTTCCTCTGGTGGCACTTGGCCGCTTTTAGTCGCTCTTTTTATTACATGCTCCTCATCAGGAGTTAATTCCGCTCCCAATAAATGGTTTGTAATTATTCTATCTGTACGAATTTCGACTTTTTTGTTAGATAAATCCGGGTCATTCGGGTCGGCTGTTGCTACCGCTTCAAGAGCCACCACATCCGCTCCTTGAATGGCTTTGGCAAGCTCCTCCCCGTTTTCCTCTATATGTCTCCAAAAGATGTAGCGAATTGCAGTAGTACCAGAGCCCCCTTCAGGCCAGGGGAATATACCGTCGTCCGGCCCTTCTTGAGGAAAGCTATAGGAAGGCTCTGAAGCATTTTTATGATCGCCAATAACAGCATGCCCAAAACGAGAAAAGTCCTCGCCTGGGTGCATAAGCTCCGGTGAATTAGGTTCTGAGGCCATAAAGGGTATATTATAGCATGAATTTCTATTTTTGTCTATAATCGCCTATGCTTATAGGGCAGTTATGGAATTTTGGCAGAAACAAAGTGAAAAACCGTTATTTGAGGATTTGATTTGGAGCAAGCCGGAGAATAAAAAATATGCCGGCAAGCTACTGATAATCGGCGGGCAAAGCGGCGAGTTCGCCCATGTTGCCAGTGCTTTCGAGGCGGCAGATAAGGCCGGTGCCGGACATATTCGGGTACTTTTGCCGGAAAGCCTGCGTAAACTTGCCCAGATAATCCCAGAGGTAGAATTTGCGCCAAGCAACAAAAGCGGCAGTTTTGCCCGCACAGCGTTAGCTGAGTGGTTCAATGGCAGCGAATGGGCAGAACATGTGCTTTTGGCCGGAGATTTTGGCAAAAACAGTGAAACCACGACTATTATCGATGGTTTTTTGTTGCGCGCCGTGCGGCCAGTTACGCTCAACCTCGAAGCTATCTTAAGCGTTGGTATCAATCTCGAGCAACTGGTAAAAATGCCTTTAACTCTGGTAATCGACCGTGCTTTGCTGCAAAAAATAGGCATCGCGCTGGGGCTTAGCGTACCGATAAAATCCACCACGCCATCGGCTCGTCTAGCAGAAATAATCCATCAAATATCAGTAGGGAACAAGGCAAATTTGGTTATCCAAGATGAGGGGCAAATTTGGGTAGCAGTGGCGGGCAATGTGGTAAGCACTCGCGCAAAAACTATCGATAATACTAAATTATCCGCAGCCTCTGCCGTCTGGCTGATGCAGAACTCGTCCAAGCCCCTCGAGGCCCTCGCTACCGCCTGCTTTGAGTTTTCAACTTCCTTGCCTTAAGCAAGCTTATAATCGCGACCCCTCCCCATACAATTTGGAGCCCAAATGCCGGCCACGCATGATTATGGTATACGTTTATTCCAATAAATATTGCACCGAAAAAATTCATTAAATTATAAGCCGCTTCAACAGGCTTTAACTTCTCCGTACTTACTAAGAAATAAGCCAAAACTACCAACAAAGTCCCAACCCAACCAATAATATCTACAATCACTTACTTAAATAATAACAAATCGGGGTCCCCGCAAAATCTAGCAGGGTTGATATTAGGTCTGACGTGGTGGGCGAGGTGGGAGTCGAACCCACACGTCCAAAAGGACACAGGATTTTGAGTCCGGCGCGTCTGCCAGTTCCGCCACTCGCCCAAAGGAACATTAACCAGATAATTGTAACATAGCTAAAGGAGAAAATTCGTGTTCTTAAGGTGTATACTTAAGCATGTAGCTTTATGGATCCAGCCGAAAAAAGGAAATCAGACTCAGATAAAATCAAGCAGCAAAAAGAAGCTGCCGCTAATATAGCGCGTGCCAAGCTTCAGTCGCTTTACAAAAGCGAACCGAACGCGTCCGAAGAACTATCCGAGATTAAAAAACTCAAAAATAATCAGTCTGCTCTGTCCAAACACCAGCAGTACATGGAAGAGCTGGAAAAGTCCGGACGCAGTTTGGCCGAAATCCAGACCGCCTGGCACGATTATTACCAGAAACTGCCTGACGGCGAAAAGCATGCCGTCTGGCAAGAGTTTTACGAAAAGAACGCGAAGAAGCGCCGCCCCACGCACCAACATGATATAAGCGCCCAGACTGAGAAAGTAGAAAAAGAAAGAAAAGCCCGCGAAGAAGAGAACAAAGCCGGCAGGTCTGTCTCTTCGAAAAAGCAGGAGCTTTTGCAACATGTAGCCGAGCAAGCCCGTAAAAACCAGAAAAAATCCCACGCCCACGCGTTGCTGTTTGGCCTTGGCGTGGGCACGTTATTTCTTTTCATCATCTTGTTCAGTTTTTTCAACGAACGGTTCATCACGCCCTTTATCCGGCCCAACCAGAATGTCAGCGCCACTTCGATAATCACCGACCCGACCAGCACCGGCAATGTCGGCAAGCAGTCAAAAATCATCATACCGAAGATTAATGTCGAAGCGCCGGTGGTTTATGACGCGAATGCCCTAAGCGAAGAATCGGTGCAAAAGGGTTTGGAACGAGGCGTAGTGCACTACTCGATAACGCCAAATCCGGGCGAGAAGGGCAACGCGGTAATTGTCGGTCATTCCAGCAGTAATATTTTCAACAGCGGCAGTTATAAATTCGCCTTTTTACTGCTGAAAAGTTTGGATAATGGCGATCTTTTCTACGTCCAAAAAAATGGCAAACGCTACGTTTATAAAGTTTTCAACAAATACGTCACCAGCCCGACGGACTTATCCGTACTCAATCCGACTGACCGGACAGCTACCGTCACATTGATTACCTGTGATCCGCCGGGATTGTCAGTCAACCGCATGATAATCCAGGGAGAGCAGATATACCCGGACCCGGCCAAAGACAAAGCCAGCAGCGTAGACGTTTATGACCAAACCAAACCGGCTGAATTGGGCGGCAATTCACCAAGCCTCTGGCAACGCCTCACCGACTGGCTTAGATAAAAATACTTTTATCATTATTTCGTCCGGACATTGTGAAATGTTCTGGTTTTCAGCATTTGTGAAACCGGTTGGGTGCAGTCAGACCGGTTTGAATCATTGAAGCAAAACTAAACCCAGCCCCCCTCCTTTAGATAACTGGGGCTGGGCGACCAAAGGGAGTCCTTTGCTTCACAAGCCGGTCTGGTACTTGGAGACAACAGCGTTTCGCAACCTGCTGTCAGTTTTTGGATTCCGTTTTTGCTGACTCAAAAATGGAATGGTTTGGTTCTTGGCCACAAGAACATATTGGTTCTTTGAAAAAGAACCCCCTCTATTTATCTATCAGCAGGCAATCTAAGCTGGGTGAGCAGCAAGCTGGATTTACCCTTTTTTGAAGAATTCAGGCTGTACATTTCCTTATAATCGCGGTCAAACATTACCGGCAAGGCCGCGTCGGCTTTTATCAGACTGCGCCGATTGATACCATCATAATCGAATATTAACATCTTGCCGCCGCTGTTTGATATAAGCCGATGGCCGTCCATCCAAAATGGCTCCTGGGAAAGGTCCAGCTCCTGACTAAGCGTATAGCTGAAATGTTGCTGCAGTTCAGCATCATAGATACTGAAGTTCTGGCCGCTATGGCTAAGAATAAATCGCGCATTCTGGGAAAAGGAAACTTCGTCTATATTACCGATGTTTCTAAGCACTATGGCCCGAACCGACTCAATACTTTCGCCCCGGTTAAGTACTAAATCCACCGGGTCGCGGTATACATATGAGCGATGCTCGCTCTGCACGCCGACAACGATATACCAACTCCCGCTATATCTGGCGATATCCAGCGGTATGTCGTCAGAGCGCGGTATTTTCTTAATCACGTAATCCTTATTGTTTTGGCGCATCACCACGTCGGCTTTGGTCTTATCGGTTGTATTCGGCCGCGAATAAAGCAAAGTGTCATCACCGTGTGATTTATAGCTAATAACACCGTTGGCAAACGACTGAACCGCCTTGCCTTTGACATCTGCCCTTAACAGCGACTTTGACTTGGCATTGTATAAAAACAGCTTGTCGAATTTTTTGTCAAACAGGGTAACTCTGTCTGCTTCGCGGCTGAATGTGTTTTCAACATTATAAGACAGCGTCGGTTGCTGGATATCCATCACCAAAAACTCAAAGCCGCCTTTATACTGATGTTTCACTAGTAAATGGCGGTTGTCGGTTGACCACTCCACCAATTTTATAATGTGCCTTCCAGAGGCAGCGTGGAACAGGCCGGTTGGAAAATTGAGTGTCTTTTTGGTCGGTTTGTCATTACTGCGTTTCTCCAGATCAAGCAGCGTCATCGCGTTAAGCTTGTCTTTTTCCTCCAGAATAATCCACCGCCGGTCTGGACTCTGGCTGGCAAAGCTAACAGGGGTTTTAAAATCCTGCAAATGGGCAGTATCCAGCTTATCCGGAAATAGTAGCGGATAGGCAAAACGCAATACTTCGCCGCCGTCCAAATCGAAGCTTCGCTTCCAGGTCTGATAACCATTTTTGCTGATTTCCATCTCGTACCTGCCTTCCGGCAGGGCTAGCCGGGTATTGGTCTGGGATTTGTAGTCCTGGCCATTGAGCTTTATAGCCGCTCCGTCCGGCGCACTATCTATATAGACCAGCCCGTCTTGGACGACTTGGCCGGTCTTCGGGTCATAATCATAGCCATAAGCCCGGAAAACTAATATATAAGTAGCTATGAGCACTAAAACCACCATCAGGCTGTGGCCGATGGTCAATCTTATATTACGGGAGCGCTTTTTCCTCGGATCTAGAAAATCCATGTCACTATTTTATCTTATTGACGCGCATGAGGGCATCGTTTTACACTAATTACATAAGGATTATCCCAAAGAAAGCAAAAATACTTTAAAAGGCGGAACTTTGAGCCCAGCAAAAAAAGTAATCGAAATAAACGGACGCCAGTATAACGCGGCCACCGGCAATCTGTTATCTGACGAAGCAGGAGCCATCAGCATGGATCCGGCCCAGTTGGTAAATGATATATTGGCCCTTGATAATTTACCGATTGGCCGGCCTCGGCCAGCTGAGCCTAAAGCTAAACCGATTAAGGTTAGGGTGGAAGTCAAAACGGATGAACCGGAAACTAAAAAAGAACATATACACGCTGAACCCCACGCCGATATAGCCCGCAAGCCCGAAAAGTCGGCCACATTGATGCGCCCGGCGGTTAAAAAGCCTGCCCAAAATAACCAAGCCGAAAAACACATAGCGTCGGCGGCACAAGTCAAACCGGTCAACAAAAACCGGTTGTGGCGGGCAAAGCATACGCCAAAAAGCAGTAAGGTCAAAAAGTTTCATCCGGTTCATTCCGCGAAACAAGCAGGCATTACGCCGAAACTTACCAAACTGGAGGTCAAAGAACAATCCGCTAAGATTCATCGGCCGAAGGCTGTTCCGCCAGTCAATAATTGGCCGGTTATCGACCAGTTTGAAAAGGCCATGCATGAAGCCTCTTCGCATCTCGAAACTTTTGTCGAAAAGACCGCCAAATCCAAAAAAAGCCGCAAACTGGCTTACTCGGTGGCCTGCTTATCAATCCTACTTTTGGCAAGTTATGGAGTCTACCATTTTTTGCCGGTTGCCAAAGTCAAGATGGCTAGCAACAAAGCCGGTTTCTCGGCTGATCTGCCAGCCTACAGTCCGGCAGGTTTCGGCCTTGCCGACCCGATTGTGGCCGATTATGGCAAAGTTACTTTGTCTTACAAATCCCGGACTGACGATAAAGGTTTTGAACTAATCCAATCGCCCAGCGGCTGGAACAGCCAAGCGCTCGTCGCTAACTTCCTGGATTCATTAAACAAAGATTACCAGACCGTCGAAGGCGCCGGGCACACTATCTACACATACAATAACGCCGATGCGACTTGGGTGGACAGCGGCAAATGGTACAAAGTCGAAGGCAACGCCCGTCTTAGCGACGACCAACTCGTCAAACTAGCCAACAGTTTATAAAATTCTTTAGAATATCATCAAACTTATGTTCTTTTGATAAAGAACACTGTTAAAATACATTTAATGTCAAAAAATGTTCATACGAGGTTTGCGCCGAGCCCAACGGGCTTTTTACACGCCGGCGGCATGCGCACCGCTCTGTTCGCGTGGCTGGTCGCAAAACAAGCCGGCGGCCAGTTTATCTTGCGGATAGAAGATACCGACCAGAAGCGCAAAGTCGACGGAGCAGAGCAACACATCAGAGATTGCCTGGAGTGGCTTAATCTAAACCCTGACGAAGGGCCTTTCTTTCAAAGTGAGAGGCTGGAACTGTACAGACAATACGCCGGCAGGCTGATTGAAGCCGGCAGAGCTTACAGCGACCCATACAGTCCACAGGAAGTTCAAAAATTCCGCGAGCAAGCCCAAGCCGAGAAAAAGCCGTTTTTGTACCGGAACCACCGGCCGGAAAACCCACCCGCTTGGGACGGCAAGACGCCGTTAAGGTTCAAATCCGAGCCCAAAGATTACACCACACATGACGAAGTAATGGGGGAGCTTAAGACCGGTCCCGAAGTAATTGATGACTTTATCCTGATAAAATCCGATGGCTTTCCAACCTATAATTTTGCCCATGTGGTCGACGATCTGGAGATGAAGATAAGCCACGTTATCCGCGGGCAGGAGTTTTTAGCTAGCTTGCCGAATTACCGCAACCTGCACGAGGCCCTAGGCGAAAACCCTCCAACTTTTGTAACTGTGCCGCATATATTAAACGAACAGGGCAACAAAAAGCTGTCCAAGCGCGACGGCGCCAAGGATATTTTAGAATATCGCGAGCAAGGTTATCTGCCCGAAGCGATGATAAACTTTTTAGCCGCACTGGGCTGGAACGACGGCACAGAGCAGGAAGTATTTACCATTGACGAACTGATTAAAAAATTCAGCCTGAACCGAATTCAAAAAAGCGGCGCGCATTTCGACGAACGGCGATTGAGCTGGCTCAATGGCGCGCATATCCGGCACATGAAACTTGATGAACTTTATAAAAAGGTGAGTGGTTTTTGGCCCAAAACTGCCGAAAATTATGATGAAGAATATAAAAATAAAGTGCTTTCATTGGTCCAGCAGCGGCTTAAATTTTTTGCCGAATTGCCAGAGTTGACGGGCTTTTTCTTTGAGGATTTGCCAGTAAATCCAAAGCTGATAAGCGAACACAAGCAACTAAAAAAATACGACAAAAGCCAGCTCAAAGAACTGCTGGAAATTACTAAAACCGAGCTGGAAAAGCTAGCTGGGTTTAAAGCCGATAAACTTCAGGAAACATTGAATGGGCTGCTTCAAACCACCGGTGAAAAGCCGGCGGTGCTCTTCAGCCTGATACGCATCGCCACTACGCAAGCCGCCTCAAGCCCGGGGTTGGCTGAGACAATGGAAGTACTGGGCCAAAAGACCTGCCTGAATCGGCTTGGAAAACAGTTGCAGGACTTGTAAAATCATCTGTTAAAGACCTGTTAAATATGGTATATTCTTCTTATGAATGAAAACGAGGGTTCTCCTTGGGAGAACAAAAACAAAAACGCTTTAAACCAAAACACCCAAAATCAGGTTGACTCATTAGTAGCCAACGATTCGGGCAGCATAAGACCGTCCGGCCAAAAAGGCATAATCAAACGCCATGCCCATAAGTTCTTAAGCGTAGGGATGGCCCTTTGGCCCAGCAGTAAGAACCAAAAACTTGGCGGCGGCCTGATAATGGCAGTTTTGCTCATAGCCGGCGGCACTGGAATATATGCCCTTGCCAAGGCCTTGAGCAGAAGCTCCGACCCCAATTCGGCAATTGTCGGTAAATTTGAAGAAAAAGATACCGAACCTTCAAGACTGACCGGTGTTGAAATATCCAAAAAACTGAATAAACGGGCGGTAACGGCAATAATGATAGAAAACAGTCCGGACGCCCGGCCGCAATCGGGCCTAAAAGACGCCGGAATAGTCTTCGAAGCCATAGCAGAGGGGGGAATTACCCGATTTAACGCGCTATTTTTAGAATCCCGTCCGGATTATATCGGCCCTGTCCGATCCGTCAGGCCATATTACATCGATTTATTCCTGCCATTTGATGCCGCAATCGCCCACGCCGGCGGCAGCGGGGCAGGCTTAGCCAAACTAGGCAGGCTGCATGTAAAAGATCTTGATTATTTCAAGAATTTTAGCGCTTACCACAGAGTGAGCAATCGTTTTGCTCCGCATAATCTCTACACCTCAATGAACGGGCTTGATGCGGCCAGCAAAAAACGAGGCTTTACTTCCAGCAATTTCACCAGCTGGCTGAGAAAACCGGAAGAATCCGGAAAAACCCCTAAAGCAACCAAAATAGATTTCATTCTCTCCGGGCCGCTTTATAACGTCCATTATGATTACGCGCCGAAGTCAAATGTTTATAAACGAAGCGAAGGCGGCAGGCCGCATAACGACTACAAATCCCACAAACAGCTAACGCCCAAAGTGGTAATCGCGCTGGTAATGCCATATTCGCAGAACGGCATATACTCAGTATATGGAACCAGGGGACCGGGCAAAATGTTTGTATTCCAGGACGGACAGGTTCAAAAAGGCACTTGGAAAAAAGGTAAAAGCAACGAACAGTTTACTTTCTATGATGCCGACGGCAACAAACTTGCGCTTGACCCCGGCCAGACTTGGGTAACTCTAGTAAAAAGTCCGAGTGATGTAAAGTACGGCCGCTAAACAAAATATGGGTGGACCGGGATATTTAGAGAAAGCTCAAAAAGCAATCAGGTTATATCTGATAGGCTGGCTGCTGCTGAGCGGCGTAATTTTGCTCGGTTTATGGTGGGCAAGTATCACTTGGCTGGACGAAAAACCTTTGGTAACCCTAGGCTTTTTGGCAGGTACATGGATACTTGTGTCGCTTATTGTTGGTACTTTCATAGCAAAACAGGTTACCAAGCCGTTGACCGCGCTGGCTCAGGCCATCATGCACGTTTCGCCGTCGCCGCTGCCAATTCCAGCGCCTGAGGTAGAAAAACTCGGGCTTGCCAAAGAGCTGGTTACCAACCTTACGCATCAAGTCTATGAGTATGCTTCACATTCAGCCGATCCTACTTTGCAGACCCAGTCCACACCGGCCGCTACGAGCATTCAACAGTTACCGGTCTGCGTAATTGGCATCGGCAGTGACGCGAATATTGTCTTTGCCAATCCTAAAGCCCAGGAGTATGCCAAGACGAAAGAAGCCTTAGCCGGGAAAAGCCTTTATAGCCAGTTTGACATCATGTTCAAACACGACATAACTCTGGAAGATTGGATAAAGCAGTGCCGCGCTAGTGCCGTCACCGCGCAGAAGGTTTGGCACGGTGTCCGCATGACATCTTACGGCGAAGAGGCCCGCTATTGTGATTTGGCGGCCAGTTACACCAAGCAGGTCGGGCAGAATAATGCCGAAGTGGTCTTGGTAGCGTTTGACGAAACCGAAGCTTATAGCGGCGAAGAGCAAGAACTGAGCTTTATCGCGCTGGCCGTCCATGAACTACGTACGCCGCTTACGATTTTAAAGGGTTATGTCGAAGTTTTTGAGGAAGAGCTCGGGCCCGGCCTGAATCCGGAAATGCAAAGTTTCATGCAGAAAATGCAAGCCGCGGCCGAGAACCTGACGGCTTTTGTCGGTAATATCTTAAACGTGGCGCGTATTGAACAAAACCAGCTTAGCCTGAAGCTAACTGAAGAAAACTGGAAAGATACGCTAACCAACGTGGTTAATACCATGCAGATGCGCGCCAAGGTCCACGGCAAAGTGATTCAGCTAACCATACCCGAAGGCCTGCCGCCAGTCGGTATTGATAAAGTCAGCATCGCCGAAGTAGTAATCAACTTGCTGGATAACGCCATCAAATACAGCCCGCACGACAAGACCCTAATCAAGGTCAACGTAGCCATGACCAAGGATAATCTTGTTGAGACTACCATAGAGGACTTCGGCGTCGGCATACCGGAAACCGTTATGCCGCATCTGTTTGAAAAATATTCGCGCAACCACCGCAACCGCTCCTATATTGCAGGTACCGGGTTGGGCTTATATCTGAGCAAGGCGCTGGTTGCCGCGCACGGCGGTAATATCTGGGTCCGCTCTAAAGAGAACGAGGGTACCATCTTCGGCTTTACCATTCTGCCTTATACCAACCTTGCGGACAAAGACAAGTCAGGCGATAATAGTGACATAACCAGGAGCGCTCATGGCTGGATAAAGAACCATTCGCTTTCGAGGCAGTAACAAGATAACAATATGCAAATATCTGATACACCAATCAAAGTTCTATGCATCGAAGATGAAGACTTCATCAGCGAGCTTTATTCCCGCGCGCTGGAAAAAGAAGGCTACGAGGTACGCATCGCTAAAAGCGGGGTGGAGGGATTGGCCCAGGCTAAAACCAACACCTATGACATTATCCTGCTCGACCTGATGATTCCTGACATTCTTGGCGTTGACGTACTCAAAACCCTGCGGCACGAAATGCCAGACCTCAAAGCCAAAATCGTCATAACCACCAACCTGCAGGAAAGCGACGAAGCCCGCGAAGACATAGAACGGCAGGCCGACGCCTATTTCATCAAAGCCGAAATCACGCCAAAACAACTCGTCCAGTTCCTAAACAGCCTCAAAACCACCTAAAGCTTTTTGTTATAATAGACAACAGGAACGCATACTACGGTCCCTGCGAATCCTCATATACAAACCGGTTTCTTGGTAACGAGAAAGTTTTGAACGGTAAGCTTACTCTAACCTTGATACCCACACTCTAAAACCCGTTCTTGTAAGTAACTTATCCGGAAGGTTTGTATATGAATTTTATAGAGATAAACGACAGGGTAGAAGTCATAACCCGGTTCGCATCCCACGGGGATCCGGCTTATATGATAATGCCTGTTAAGATGCGGTGGGGCAAAAAGGAAATAGCCTTTACCGAGCTTGGTCTGCGCCACCCGACGACTAAGGGACAGCGAATGGTACATGTTTTTGACATGAGCGACGGGGCAAATGATTACCGGCTGGAATTCGACGCCGAGATGCTTACTTGGAAGCTGGTAACAATAATCGAGGGCGAGTCATGAATCCCGTAGTAGATCTCCAAGAACTTTCGTTGGACTTTTGCGTAGCAACTTGGAGGCTCACTACGGGATGAAAACCCAGCGCTCGCAAGACTTGAAATGGGGGCATCTGCCGATTAGTAGAGAGCCGGCACAAATCATGCATATCGATCTCAACAGCGCGTTCGCTATGACCGAACAGCAGGCAAGGCCGAGCTTGCGGGGAAAACCGCTTGGCATGACCAACCGCATTTCCAAAAATTGCTGCATTATCGCCGCCAGCTACGAAGCCAAGAACCGCGGGGTGAAAGTCGGCATGGGACTTATTGAAGCCAGACAACTCGTACCAGAGCTGGTACTGCTTGAAACCGACCCGCCCAAATATCTTTATGTTCACCAAAAGCTGGCAAATATTATGAAAAGCTATTCGCCGAACGTAAAAATGCGCAGTATAGATGAGGGGTTAATTGATTTTCATGGCACTCGAAACATAGTTAATCCGCGTCCGCTTCATGAAATTGCCCTGGGGATAAAAGCCCGGCTTAAAAGCGAGCTGGGGCATTGGATAAAGGTCAATATCGGTATCGGCCAGAATCGCTTTTTGGCCAAAACGGCAGCCAGCCTTCACAAACCGGACGGGCTGGACACCATCGACCACACAAATCTTATGGAAATTTATGATTCGCTGGAGCTGACCGACTTGCCGGGAATAGCCAGACATTACAAAGCCCGGTTGAATTCTGTCGATATCTTCACGCCCCTGGATTTTTTAAACGCTAGCGCCGATACTCTGCGCAGATTAGTCTTTCATGGAATCGTTGGTGATGAATGGTATCAGCGCCTGCGCGGTTATGAAGTAGATGATGAACCGACACGGTTAGGGCAGGTGGGCCGACAATTCGCGCTGGATAAGCGAACCAACAAGGACGAGGAGCTTCTGCCACGCTTTCACTATCTATGCGAAACTACCGGCAAGAAACTACGATACAACGGCGCTGATGCCCGCAGCATAGTAGTCTGGGCCGGATTAGCAACCGGCGAGCGCTGGCACGCCAAGCGTACCTACAAAGAAAGTTTTTATACCGACAAAGAAATTTACGCTCGGGCGCTAAAGCTTTTCCAAGCTCGTCCGCGGCATACCAACCTGACCATCATGGGGATAACATGTTACAACCTGACGCCGACTACCAGAAATCAACCCAGCCTGTTTGAAGAGGTAAATAAGCAGGAATGGCTAACCGAAGCGGTAGACGAACTCAACCAACGCTATGGCAACTTCGTCATCCACTCGCTCAACACACTCAAAGGCAAACATATCGTCAAACAGAAGATACCATTCACCGGCACCAAATACCTCGACCTCCTCTTCAAAGACAGTTAGATAAGCCTATAAATTAGACAATGTGGTTATTTTGTGTTATTATTTAAACTTATGACAGAAGCGGACCTCAATATGACCGAAGTGCGCGTTGCATTGCCTGAAAAGGACGCTTCGACATTGGTGGCTGAAATAGCGGATATGGATCTTGCAGCTCGGGCAAATATATCGGTAGTTCCCCTAGAAGATGACACACCTAAACCGCCAGCAGAGCCTACTTTTACTGAAGCTTTTGAAGCCGAAGATGGAATTGTAGAGCTTGTAACGAAAGATTGTTTAAAGAGTTTTGCGCTATACGAAGCTTACGCTGCAGATAGTAACCAGTCTATGCAGGTAAAAATGGCTACTTATACGTTTAATACACTAGCTCGGAATCTACCGGATGACACAGATGAAAGCTATGTACAGAAAGATTCTTATCCTCAAAATGGATATATCCATTTTTACACTTCGGGTTTTAAGGCTGAGAAAATAGCAGAGTTGGTAGAAAAGCTAAAAGATGGAACTATGGGCGTAGAAGGTATAGGGGATAAATCCATAGCTTTCTTGGAAAAGTTTGTCGGAGCGTATAAAGAATTCAGCGAAGCTCAAGCCGAAGCTGTAGAATCCAGCATGGTAGAACTTGGAGCAAGCGCTCTTTCTACACAGCGCCATGAACTACAACTGAGATTAGGCCGAGCTTAAACCAGCTCTTTGATTTCTTTAGCGAGGGCTTTTGGGGTGAAGCCGAATTCTTCGTCCAGCTTTTGATAAGGCGCGCTGAAGCCGAAATGCTCAAGACTGTGGATTCTATCTATATCACCGACAAGTCCTAGCAGGTTTACAGCCAAGCCAGCTGTCACGCCGAATCGGGGGACATCTCTTGGCAGGATTGAATCTTGGTAAGCCTTGGGTTGTTCACGGAACAAGCCTTCGCTCGGAACAGACACAAGACGGATATTTTTTCCTTTAATCATCTTTATGGCGGCGTAAGCCGAGCCGACTTCGCTGCCGTTAGCTACAATTACCAGCTCTGGCTTTCCTTTAGGCTCATGGGCAATGTATGCGCCTTTCTCGGCGTTTAGAGCCAGTTTGTAATCCGTAACATCAACTATATTTTGGCGGGTAAAGATAAGCCCCGTTGGCGTGGAAGTATTTTCTAGAGCCATCTTCCAGGCAACGGTCGTTTCAGCGCCATCTGCCGGACGAAGCGCCAAGAAGCCGGGCTTGCCGCTATGGTTATGAACTTTCTCTAGCAGGCGCAATTGGGCTTCCTGTTCAACCGGCTGGTGGGTAGGGCCGTCTTCGCCGACGCGAAAAGCATCGTGCGTCCACATAAACTTGACCGGAACTTCCATCAGCGCCGCCAAACGAAGCGTTGGCTTCATATAATCAGAAAAGGCAAAGAACGTACCGCAAACCGGAATCACACCGCCATGCAATGCCATACCAATAGACAGAGCGCCCATGGTGAACTCAGAGACGCCGCAGTGCAAAAAAGCGCCGGAAAAATCACCATGAACAAACGGTTTAGATTTCTTTAAAAAGCCGTCAGTTTTATCGCTGTTAGCTAGGTCCGCGCTCATGACAATCATATTTCCGATATTTTCAGCAAACTGGCTCAACACATAGCTGCTGGTTGCGCGGGTTGCGGCATCTGCTTTTTGCTCTTTTGCAATTTTTCCCCAATCAAGCTTTGGCGGTTGGCCGGACAGGTAAAAATCCAAATCCTTGGCTTTGTCCAGATTATTTTTGCGCCACTCCGACTCCGCTTTTTTGCTAGCGGCAACATCCTGTTTTTTTCGCTCAGCCGACTGCCCGTAAAGCTCTTTAACTGAATCGGGAATTACAAAAGGATTAGCTACGTCGCCGCCAAGATTCTTAATAGTTTTCTCATACGAGCCGCCAGCGCCGGAAATCGGCATACCGTGCATGCTGACTTGATGTTCGAATTTCTTACCATGTTCGTCCAGCGCGAATTTGCCCATGACAGTGTTGCCAATAATCAATGTAGGTTTGGATTTTTCAGCCTTGGCGGCTTTTAGCGCCTTTCTTATTTCGTCCTGATTATTACCCTCAATGGTAATTGTTCGCCAGCCCCAAGCTTCGTACTTTTTGGCAGTATCTTCACTAGTCGCGGCTTTGGTTTCGGTCGACAATTGAATTTGGTTGCTGTCATAGAACATTACCAAATTAGACAAACCCAGATTGCCCGCTATACGCCCAGCGCCTTGGCTGATTTCTTCCTGGATACCGCCGTCGCTGATGAAGCAATAGATGGTGTGGTCCTGCCAATCGCCAAAGCGAGCCTGTAGGAATTTGGCCGCGATGGCCGCACCGACACCAAAGACATGGCCTTGGCCGAGTGGCCCGCTGGTATTTTCTATCCCAAGGTCCAAATCCCGTTCCGGGTGACCGGGAGTTTTGCTGCCCCATTGCCGGAAGTTTTTTATTTCCTCCATTGGCATCCGGCCAGTCAGGGTGAGGATACTGTAAATCATCGGCGACATATGCCCGGCATCGAGGAAAAACCTATCACGCCAAGGCCATTTCGGATTGTCCGGGTCTTCGACCATGAATTCGGAAAACAGGACATGAATAAAATCGGCGGCGCCCATAGCGCCGCCGGGGTGGCCGCTGCCTGCTCGCTCAACCATAGCGGCCGAGAGGATTCGGATTACATTGGCGGCTTGCTGGTCCGTGCTCATACCACCTCTTAACTCCTTCATATAGCAACAGTATAGCAAAATATTTAAGGCGCTAACTATTTATCCTAATTTTGTGCTGACAACGTAAAAAGGCGTCTCGCTAAGGCTTATTTCTACCTTCATATTTTTTGGCAGTTTCATTACTTCGCCGTCTACTTGGGCCCAAGTGTCATCGTTCAGGCTGAAAGAACGATCCTTTTCAGTAATTTCGCCGTAAGTCCGGTTGCGCAATATTTTCAGCGCCGAAAGCAGGGAAATCAGGCTTTTCGGATGCTTGCGTTCCAGCGTAGCTTCATAAAACGCTTTTTCGTTAAGGCGCGAAGGCAAGCGGTCAATCTTGGCAATACGCGACCCATTGATGAATATCCGCTCATAAACCGGCTCCTGACTATGTCCGGTGCTTATAGTAAACGCCGGGGCTTTTATAAGTGAGCGGGTAGTTATTAAAAACTCGGCAACTAAACGGGCGCCGGGCAATAAACGGGTTGTCATCCTCCGATGCCTAGGCAGGTCCAGCTGGCTGGCGACATAAGCCGAAGCGCCGAAGCTGACATAACAGGCGGCGATTCTTTTGTCCGTGCCTTCGTTTGAGCTTAATTTTATAGTTAGTGGATATATAGGCACAATTTGGCCTTTTTCGAATATATTTTTCAGGCTAAGGCCTTTTGGCCGGCCGTTTATCATATAGGCCAAGTCATTGGCATTACCGCCCCAGAGCGGCAGGATAGGAACCTTCTTGGCTTGGTCTGATACGGTGGAATCATTCGCAAAAAGAGCGTCCAGTACCGCGCTGACCGTCCCGTCGCCGGCGGCAATGCAGACAAGCGTTTGCTGATCAAACTTTTTTGCTGCGCGGGCGACTAATTTTTTGTTGGCCGCCAATCCGTCCGGCGAAGTCTCAATTATCTGGACGTCTTTGGAAGGGAACAATTCTTTTAATTCGGTAATCCGCTTGCGTGAACGGCGCGAATTAGTACTGAGCGGATTATAAAAAATGACAAATTTATCAAACTTAAGTAATAGGTTATCCCCGGCAATCAAACTCTCTGCCATAATTCTTATATTCTAGGAGTTTTTATCTAAATAATCTATACAGCCGGCGGGCGGGCTCTTTGTATATGACCAATCCGTAACTCAAGCTGGCCTGAAGCCCCATAACCACATAAATGACAAAGCTGGCCAGCGATAACACAACCAGAAATCTACCTATGCCGTAATAGGCTTGTTCCTGCAAATGTTGGCCGAGCGGATAGAGGATAATCGTCACCCAGCTGAAAGCCGCCGAAACTTTACCGAGCCGCGAGGGATGAATGGTCTTATCCCTGAGCTTAGCGACAACGCTGATAATCACATTAGCAATGTTTTGCAGCGCTACTATACCGATGATTAACCAAGGTACCAATTCCATCGCCCCCAGCACCAAAAGCGTTGCGCCTATGACTATTTTATCCACCGTAGCATCAATTGTTTCGCCAAGCGGACTTTTGGTCTTAGTCCGTTCGGCGATTATCCCGTCGGCGACATCAGCTATCCGGCCAGCAGCAATAAAACCAAGTCCTTTTACTGTTTCACCGTCTAAAATTATCCAAAGCCCGTAAAGCGCCAGCAGGCCGCCTATTACACTGGCAATGTTGGCGGGCGTTAGAACGCCATGCGACCGGATGGCAACTTTCTGCCAGAAATTATGCGGGTCTTTCGTGGACTTCTCCCAATCGGCAATCTTGGCCGTATGAAGGGTATATTTCATGCTAGGCCTCTTTCAAGACTCTGCTTCGATTCCAAAGCTGATGATTTCTTGATGTAACCATTTAACAATTTTATCAGCATATCTCTAGATATGGTTAGAAAATTTTGGATAGTTATAGCAAGGAAGGGCAGCTTTGGGGCGTAGAGGATGTTTTGAAAGAGGCCTCAAAGGGTATCATCTTTTAAAAAGCCAGTGTTACAATTGTCAGATGAAAGTGCTTGATGCCTTGCGGGGGATTATCCGGCGTAACATGGCGAAATTAGCCAAAAGTCTGGACAAAGCGAGCGGTGGACGCATTACCCCGGATATGGTGACGTGGGTCAGCGTAGCCGCTCATTTGCCGATAGCGCTTTTGATAGCATATGGCAAACTGGAGCTGGCTGGCATACTTATGATAATTTTCGGACTGTTTGACGTCTTGGATGGGGAACTGGCCCGGTATAAAAAAATTGCCAGCCCGCGCGGCATGATGCTGGACGCTTCGACCGACAGAGTAAAGGAAACTCTGATTTACAGCGGTGTTGCGTATTATCTATCCCAAGGCGCATATTACTCCTGGGCCTGGGTGCCGATGCTCGCACTGGGCAGCACCCTGACCGTCACTTATATAAAAGCTAAGGGCGAGGTAGCTTACGCCATAAACCACAAGCCGGACGACCACCATAAAGTGAACCGCTTGTACAACGAGGGCCTGGTGCCGTTTGAAATCCGCATCCTAATAATCATCGTCGGCATGTTCGCAGGCCAAGTCTTGTTCGCCTCCGCCATAGTAGCGATACTTGGGACCATTTCCATCTTCGAGCGCATCCGTTTTATCGGGGATAGGGTATGATGTCTGACCTTTTGTTCAGTCTGTGGTTTTTCTTACCGGCCGGTATCGCCAATATGACGCCCATTTTCACGGCTAAGCTACCGGTTTTACGCGAGCTAAACGCTCCGCTGGACTTTGGCCGCAAATTTCGGGGCAAGCCGTTGCTCGGACCGCACAAAACTATCCGCGGCATCGTTGCAGGAACATTGATGGGCAGTTGGGTATTTTATCTTCAGACTCAAATCGGCGGAACGGCAGGGGGCTTAGATTATAGCGAGCTGACAATCTGGCTTGGTGTATTGCTAAGCTTTGGCGCGTTATTCGGCGATTTGGTCAAAAGCTTTGTCAAAAGGCAACTTAATGTGGACTCGGGTAAAAGCTGGTTTCCGTTTGACCAGCTGGATTATATTGTTGGCGGATTACTTTTTAGTTCTATCGTTATAATTTTAAGCCTTGAGCAATACATTTTAATTATAATTGTTTGGTTCTTAATGCATTTAATATCAAGCTACATAGGCTACAGGCTCAAACTCAAAAAAGACCCAATATAGGTCAAGCTTGGTGATCGCACGGGGAATCGAACCCATAAATGTCCGGGGGACATTTATGTAGTCACGAGCGAAGCGTCGTTGGATTTGTGGTGATCGCACGGGGAATCGAACCCCGATTGCCAGGATGAGAACCTGGTGTCCTAGCCGTTAGACGATGCGACCACAACTACTATTTTTAGGACTTTAGTATAACAGATTGGCTCAAGCATAAGCATTTGGAGTATAATTTGTCTTAATGATTCTCGATGAGTTGCTAGAGCACGTTCCGAAGTTTTGGTACCGGTTGCATTATATAGTCCTTACCGCCGTAAACGCGTTGCTTTTGGGCGGGTATTTGTTCACCCGTTTTACTGATAACACCCAGTTGGCAGACAAATATGGCCTTAATGACGCGTTGCTGGTTTTGGCTGGTATCAACTTGCTTTACCTGCTGATAGTTTATTGGTTCGTTGCCCGCGTTAGCCTGACCTTGGCCACCTTTGCCGCTTCGTTCATGATTGTGTTGCCGCTGCTTGATGTAATGGACCAGACCAACAGCGGCTTGCTTATCTACTTGGTTACATGGCTTGGCGTGGGCTTTTTGGAGGGGATGTACGGTATACCGATTCTTATCGGTACGCTTTTAGTGACTTTTATTTATCTGCTGATGGAGATACAGTTCGACATCGCCAACCTGACCTCCCACTACACCATCCTGCTAATTAGCGCAGTGGTCGTTTTAATTATTGCTTATTTCTTCTGGCGGAATAAATTTATCACCGAATCATCCAGGCAGGTCAACAAACTTTCCGGAATGCTTAAAAGCAATGAGCAGCAGTCTGAAATACTGGTCCAATCAATTACCGATGGAATAATAGCCGTGGACACTCAAGGCAAAATAACCCTGATAAACAACGCCGCCTCCCAGCTGACTGGCTGGCCGGTGGCCGAAGCGCTAGGCCTTGATGTCCGGCCGGTTTTGAAGCTGGTACAAGACACCAAATCCGGTGCGGTTATCCCCGAAAGTGAACATCCGTTTAATTCAGTCATTACCCGCCAGCAACAGGTTAAAGAAACATTACAGCTTATAAACCGCCAGAACAAAAATATATTCATTTCATTGGCAATTTCGCCGGTTATTTTACCCAAGAACAACCAGCTGGTTGGCGCTGTAGCCGTTTTCCGCGATGTCAGTAAAGAGAAAGCCGAGGAACAACAGCGAGCCGACTTCATCAGTACCGCCAGCCACGAGATGCGCACGCCGGTTGCCGCCATTGAGGGCTACCTGGCCTTGGCCTTAAATGACAAGGTCAGCAAGATTGACAACAACGCGCGGGAATTTCTGGCCAAAGCCCATCTGAGCACTCAACATTTGGGCAAACTATTTCAGGACTTACTGACCAGCGCCAAGGCCGAAGATGGCCGGTTAACCAGCCATCCGGACATCATAGAGATGGGCGGTTTCGTCACCCAGCTGGCTGAGGATCTGCGTTTCAGCGCCGAGAAGAAAGGCCTGAAAATGGAGCTGGTCATCAACTCCAACGCCAATTCTTCCGGCGTCATCGATACCAGCGGCGGCATGAAGACCATACAACCGCTTTACTACACCAATATCGATCCGGACCGCGTCCGCGAAGTGATTACTAATGTTTTTGACAACGCCGTCAAATATACGACTGAAGGGCAGGTGATAATCGGGATTACCGGCAACGATCAGGTAGTGCAGATAAAGATTTCCGACACTGGCCCGGGCATACCGGAAGAAGATGTGCCGCATCTGTTTCAAAAATTCTACCGGGTTGATAATTCTTCTACCCGCGCCATCGGAGGTACCGGCCTCGGCCTGTTCATCTGCAAGAAGATCGTCGAGCTTTATAACGGTAACATCTGGGCTGAAAGTAAACTGGGCGAAGGCAGTACCTTTTATATCAACTTTCCACGCTTGAGCGCCCAAAGAGCCCAACAGCTCAAAAGCCAAGCCCAAATTAAACCGGCACAAGCACAAACATGATACAATTATTTTGATGTTCCATTCTATTTCACATCAGGTTACAGGTTATAGGTTACAGGTTATAGCCAAGATAAACTTTCTAACCCCTAGCCCCTATAACCTAACCCCTAAAGCGACCGGAGGGAGCTTCTGATGGCCAAAATTCTACTTGTAGAAGACGACAATAATTTAAGGGAAATCTATGAAGCGCGCCTGACTGCGGAGGGCTACGAAATAGTCTCCGCGCCGGACGGAGAAGAAGCGCTGGCTATCGCCGTCAAAGAAAAGCCGGCTTTAATTATTACCGATGTCATGATGCCGAAAATCAGCGGCTTTGACATGCTCGACATCCTACGCAACGCCCCTGAGACCAAAGATACTAAAGTCATTATGATGACCGCTCTTTCGCAAGCTGAAGACAAAGAGCGCGCCGACAAGCTTGGGGCCGACCTTTATCTGGTAAAAAGCCAGGTTACGCTGGAGGATGTTGTCGCTTCAGTTAAAAAGATTATGGGCAATGAAACGACTGCCGCGCCGGCGGCTGAGGAAGCTAAACCGGTTGAAACACCGGCTCCGGCCGAACCGACCCCGCCTAGTCCAGCGCCTGCTCAGGAAGAGGGTACTAAAGAAGCCCAACCGCCTGACTCGCCACCAGTCGCTCCATCTGCGCCGGCAGCTGCAGCGTCTCCAACACCACCAGCACCTGCGCCCAGCACTCCCGTTCCTGAACCGCCTAAATCGGAGGCTAAAAAAATAGAAGTTACCCTGCCTGACAGTGCGGGCGAAGAAAAGCCGAAGGCTGATGATAAAGCCGATGACAAATCCGATGAACCTTCAATCGGTCCGAATCTGGCTGAAGCCTTAGCCGAAGAAGAGAAAACACTGGTGCAAACCGGTGATGCCAAGCATCCGCCCGCCAGCGAACCTAGCGGCACGCTTCCTTCGACCGTAATAAAACCACAAGAGGCGCCTGCTACAGAAACCCCGGCGCCAGCTCCACCAACACCCGCCCCGTCAGCCCCGGTTTCAAATTCTGAAAATCCTAATACAAAGGTTATCCAACCGCTTCATGATCCAACCAAAGACCCGGATCTTCAGGCACTCCTTGCCAAGGAAGAAGCAAAAGAAACAGGCGGTAATCCGCCGCCGCCCGGCGGGGTTGAAAAGCCGAACCAAACACCTGAACATCCGGACGATTTCAGCAAAATCTCGCTTTAAATAACTTGTTGAATCTTCCGCCAAAATCTCGACGGCCGTCGTAAAATTGGCGGGATTTAACTGTTATAATTTCTAGGTGAGAATTAACAAATATTTAGCCCGAGCTACGGGTATGTCGCGACGCTCGGTTGACGCCGCTATTAAAGCCGGTCGGGTAAACCTCAACGGCCAAATAGCGGTCTTGGGCGATGAAGTCAAAGAAAACGACACCCTGACCCTTGACAACGGTGCTATTACACCTTCTGTCAAGACCCTGACAATCATGCTCAACAAACCCGCCGGCTATGTTGTCAGTAGAGACGGCCAAGGCAGTAAAACAATATATGACTTGCTGCCAAAAAAGTACCACAAATTAAAGCCAGTCGGTAGACTAGATAAGGATTCATCCGGCTTACTCCTACTTAGCGATGATGGCGAGCTGGCCAACGAGCTGACACACCCCAGATACCAAAAAGAAAAGGTCTACCGCGCCCGATTGAACAAAAACATAAGCGCTACCGACAAAAACAAGCTTTTAACAGGAGTAGTCTTAAGCGACGGCTTGAGTAAATTTATTCGATTATCTGATTGTTCAAACAATATTTATGAAGTAACGCTGAGTGAGGGCAAAAACCGCCAAATCCGCCGTACTCTCAATGCCCTCGGCTACAAAGTTGAAAGCCTGCATAGAACCCAATTCGGCAAATACATTTTAAATGTCGATAAAGGCCAATATAAAGAAATAACCTGATAACAGGTATAATAAGCCGCGTGAGTAAAACAAAAGTCGGGATAGTAGCGATAGTCGGGCGTGCTAATGTTGGTAAGTCCAGTTTTTTTAATGCCGCGATAAAAAAACGCGAAGCGGTAACCGCCAATGAGCCGGGCACCACCCGCGACAGCATCATGGCCAAGGCCAGCTATGGCGGCAAGGATTTTTGGTTGGTGGACACTGCAGGTGTCAAAGAAGCCGAAGACGAATTTGAATTTACCATCCAGGAACAAATAGCTCAGGCTGCCGACAGCGCCGATGTAATTTTAATGATGATTGATGCCGGAGCCGCCATCAACGATGAAGACCGAAGATTGGCAAAGCAAATGCTCAGGACTAAAAAGCCAGTCGCTTTGATAGCCAACAAGATTGACCGGGTAAAAAAGATTGAGCCGGAACAATACAAAAAACTGGGTATCAAAGAAGTGTTCCTGACCAGCGTTTCGCAGTCCAGGGGCTTGAGCGAAGTCCTAGACCACGTTGCTAAGTCCATCCCTAAAGCCAGTATCAAGGTGTCAAAAGACCGCTTGAGGTTGGCAATACTGGGACGGCCCAACGCCGGCAAATCGGCGCTATTTAACGCCATGGCCAAAAAACAGCAGGCAATAGTCGCTGACAGGGCTGGTACTACCCGCGATGTTAACCGAGTGGTCGTCAAATACGAAAATAGAGAGATTGAATTGCTCGATACCGCCGGTATCCGCCGCAGCGGCAAGATAAAGCAAGGCGTGGAACAATTCAGCGTCATTAGAAGCTTGTCCGCTATCGAAGAGGCTGATGTTTGCCTGCTTTTAATGGATGTCAATGAACTCAATGTACAGCTAGACCAGAAAATCGCTGGCATGGTCAAAGAAGCCGGCCGGGGATTGGTATTAGTCGTTTCCAAATGGGACATTGCTGAAGGCAAAGACGCTTTCACCCGCGATGTGCTGGCACCTCGTATTGCCCATGACTTTGCCTTTGTGCCTTGGGCGCCGCTGATTTTTACCAGCAGTATCAGTGGCCATAACGTGACCAAGATATTCGAACTTTTGCTGGACATTGACCAAAAGCGGCAAACTAAAATCCGGACTACTGAGCTGAACAGATGGCTTCAGGCCATATCAGCCAAGCATCCGCCAGCGGGATTAAAAAACCGCACGCCAAAACTGCACTACATGGTCCAGGAAGAAGACAACCCGGACCCAACTTTCAAGATCTACGGCAGCGATACCAAATTCCTGCACTGGAGCTATAAGCGCTTCATGGAAAAAGAACTTCGCGTGCAGTTCGGCTTTGAAGGAACTCCTGTTAAGTTCTGGTTCTTCGACCGCAAATAAAGGTATACTTGCACTAATGTCGCTATTCCAAAAGAAACCGGTAATTGAATCATCCGCGCCTTTTTATACCTTAGGGCTGGGCAACACGCTCTTGATTGTTGGCCTTGGTAATATCGGTAAAAATTACGTTGGCACGCGTCACAACATCGGCTTTGATGCTTTAGATAATTTTGCTAAAAAACAAGATTTCCCAGACTGGATTAACAAAAAAGATTTGAAGTGCGAGCTTACTTCACATACTCTGGGCAATAACAAAATCATCTTGATAAAACCGACGACTTTTATGAACGTCAGCGGGGTAGCATTGCATGCTGTCCAGCATTTTTACCGGATAGACAATTCAAAAACTTTGGTAGTCCATGACGAACTGGACATTGACTTCGGGTCTATCAGAACACGTATCGGCGGTAAATCTGCCGGCCATAACGGTATCAAATCGCTTATAGAACACTGCGGTGAAGATTTTGGCCGGGTGCGAATTGGCGTCGGACCGAAATCACCTGAGAAAATCGCCAGCGAAGATTTCGTTCTTGGTAAATTCAGCAAAGAACAAAAAGAAAACCTGAAACTACTGCTCCAGGAAACTAACAGTATCTTGAGCGAGTACGCCCACGGCAGCGGGGAACTCCCAGCCGAAACCCGCCAAGTAGTAGACTTTTGAGCAGTTCGCTCTTTCAAGCGAACTAAATAACCCTGCCGTTTGGCAGAGTTATTCTCAAAAGCTCACTACCTGGCCCGCAGTTTTATTGTCTAAACCGGTTGGATTACCGGTTCTTCGTGCATTATTGATTTATCTAAATCAAGCGTGGAATATATATTAACTAAAGTTTCAATATCCCGTTGATAAGTTGCAGTCCGGCCTAAACCGCTAAGCTGTGTTTCTGTAGGCGATTCGGTTATCTCAGGCATCATGTAAAAACTCTTACCCTCTCCCACCAGTGCAAAAGAGCCTAGCTGGCCTCTCAGCCCTAGGCTGGTAGTAAACTCATCTCTTTCACCTATGCCATAGACGCGATATCCATCCCACCGATCCATAACGACCGGTTTGCCTACACCTGGTATTTTAAATGTTTGCGAAGACCTAATACCTCTTAAATTATCTAGCATAGGGCGAGGATTCTCTTTGGATGGTCTGCCAATAGCTATTTCGGAGGTAAAAGTTCCATAACTTTCCGTGTTCCATAGTCCGTTCATTAAGTTAAAAATCCTTTTAAGTAGTATAGCGTTCAGTTGCTCGGGCACATCATAGTCTTCACCAACGCCATTTCTCAGATCTCTTTCTATTTTCCAGCGCCTTTCAGTATCTTTACTGTGTTGTTGTTTTATAAGCCAGACCCTCAGCTCAAAATTATCATCGGCTTCGGCTTTAGCCAGTTTTCCAATATCACTAATTCTCATTTATGATAATTTTACAATATTAACAACAAAATAGCAAATAAAAAGAGTCTCTAGAGGGCATAAAAGTCCGGTGGACTTTTATGTAGTCACGAGCGAAGCGTCAACCGTGATAATCAAGCAAAATAAAAAGAGTCTCTAGAGGGGGTGGGCACCGCTAGAGACTCATTACACCCTTCAACCCACCCCGGCGAAACATCGATTCCCATAAACTCGTAAAGGATCGTGTTTTCTCCGTCGTTAAACGAACAAACCGTTTAGGCTCGCATTGAACGGGGTACCGCAATTGCCACCCGAGGGTGACTGCAATAGTTAAAGGGGTTAGCTTGCTTTAGAGCATCTGCTAACATAAGCGGATAGGCTATACTAAGTGGAGGGTAACAACTTAGTTTAGCCAGCAGGTAACCTGCACTCTAAAACAATCTAACTTTCCGTAAATCCGCTATACAGCGGAACGGAAGGGTGTAAGGTGCTTAAATCCGACTAGGCGGACTTACAAGTTGCAATTTTAGCAAAAATGTTACTTTATGTCAATACTTAAATATAAAATTGTACATTTATCAAAAAAGTGTAAATGAAGATAATAAGGATAAGCAAAAAGGCAAAAACCTACCCGCAACGGCTTAAGCTATTAGCTAAGCCGCCGGTGGAATTAAATGTCCTAGGTGATATCAACAAACTGCTTGATATGCCGACCGTCGGTATAGTTGGCTCGCGTAAAGTCAGCAGTTATGGCCGCGGTATAACCGAAGAGATGGCCAGCTCCTTGGCAAGGGCGGGGATTTGTATAATCAGCGGCTTGGCGTTGGGCGTTGATAGTATCGCCCACATGAGCACGCTAAAAGCAAAAGGCAAAACTGTAGCCGTTCTCCCTAGCGGCATCAAAGAAATTTATCCGGCCAGCCACCGGCAACTGGCTAGAAACATTATCGCCAAAGACGGCGTGCTAGTCAGCGAGTACGAAGACGATTTTCGACCAAGAAGAGAATCTTTCATCCAGCGCAATCGGATAATCGCCGCTTTGTCAGATGTTCTGTTAGTCACCGAAGCAGCCGAGAAAAGCGGCAGTTTATATACTGCAAATTTCGCGCTGGAGCTAGGCAAGACTGTACTAGCCGTACCGGGCAATATAACCAGCCCGACCAGTACCGGAACCAACAACTTGCTAAAGACCGGCGCGGTAATGGTAACCAGCGGACAGGATATTTTTGAAGCCTTAGGCATAAAGCCGAAGCAAATGGAGCAAACTGATATTTACGGTGACAATGAACAAGAATCCGTTCTACTAAATTTACTCAGCAACGGTATTAACAGCGGCGACGAACTACTGGCACAGAGTAATTTAAATATACGGCTTTTTCAGCAAACCCTTTCTATGCTTGAAATCAAAGGCGCCATAAGTCCTTTGGGCAACAACCAATGGCACCTGAAATAAATTATTTTTCTTGCATATATATAAGAAACCAATTAGTCTTGAAACTTGCCCCGTAGTGAGCTTTTGAGACCTTCTCGGCCAAGTGGCCGGGAAGCTAGCTTCCTGAAAGGAAGCCAACTCAAAAGTCTACTACGGGGCTTGACCAAGCACGACATGCCAAGTAGCATGAGCGGTACGGCACATTATATATATGAGCAAAAATTTAGTTATAGTAGAAAGCCCGGCCAAAGCCAAAACCATTGAACGGTATTTGGGTTCGGATTACACCGTAAAAAGCAGCTTCGGCCACATACGCGACCTGCCAAAAAAAGGTTTGTCGGTAGATATAGAGAACGACTTTACTCCCGAATACGAGATTCCGGCTGATAAGAAAAAAATTGTCGCCGAGCTAAAAAAATCAATCGATAAAGATACTTTAGTCTGGCTGGCCAGCGATGAAGACCGGGAAGGGGAAGCCATCGCTTGGCATCTTTGCTATGCGCTTAAACTTGATCCCAAAGCCACTAAACGTATTGTCTTTCACGAAATCACCAAGCCGGCGATTGAACAAGCTGTCAAAAATCCGCGCAATGTAGACCAAAAGCTGGTCGATGCCCAGCAGGCAAGACGTGTACTGGACCGGATAGTCGGTTATGAACTATCGCCAGTACTCTGGAAAAAGGTTCAGGCTGGACTTTCTGCCGGCCGGGTCCAGTCTGTAGCCGTACGTTTAATAGTTGAACGCGAACGGGAAATCGACGCGCACGAGCCAAAGTCCAGTTTCAAGCTGCAGGCGGCTTTTAGTATAGATAGGCACGAAATCAAAGCCGAACTTCCAAAACCGCTGGAAAACGAAGAAGAAGCGAAAGGATTTTTAAGCGACTGCAAAGACGCTAATTATAAGGTAGCCGGTACGGACAAAAAATCCGCTACTCGCAACCCCAGCCCGCCATTCACTACCAGCAGCCTCCAGCAGGATGCCTCAACAAAACTCGGCTTCAGCGTACGCCAGACCATGTCGGTAGCCCAACGACTGTACGAAAGCGGCCGGATTACCTATATGCGTACCGACAGCACCAACCTGTCAACCATAGCCATCGCCGCCGCTGGCAAATATATAGAAGGCAAATTCGGGAAAGATTATCACGAATCGCGGCAATACAAGACCAAGAATGCTAGTGCCCAAGAAGCCCACGAGGCCATCCGACCGACTGATTTCAGCGTTGAATCCGCCGGTGATGATGACCAGCAGGAAAAACTCTACCAGCTGATTTGGAAGCGGGCGATTGCCAGTCAGATGGCCGCCGCCCAGCTGGAAAAGACCCAGATTAACATCGATATTTCGACCCGCCCGGAAAAGCTGATTGCCAAGGGCGAGGTACTCAAATTCGACGGCTTTATCAAAGTTTGGGGAGGCGGCAAGGAAGACACCATATTGCCCGACATCAAAGTCGGCGCCGGCTTAGAGCTACAGGAAATGAAAGCCATCCAGTCCTTTGACCGGCCGCCTAGCCGTTACTCCGAAGCATCATTGGTAAAAAAGCTGGAAGAACTCGGTATCGGCCGGCCCAGCACCTATGCGCCGACCATCTCAACCATCCAATCGCGCGGCTATGTAGAAAAAACCGACTCCGAAGGCCAGGAAAGGGAGCTGAAGACCCTTGTACTTTCGGGCGGGGAAATCAAAAGCGGTTCCGTCACCGAAAATACGGGGGTAGAACGGAAAAAACTGGTTCCGACCCACTTGGCTGAGAGGACTAATGACTTTTTGATACGACATTTCGCGCCAATTTTGGATTACAAATTCACAGCGCACGTCGAAGCCGATTTTGACAAGATAGCCGATGGCGATGTCATCTGGCATAAGATGATAGCCGACTTTTATAAAGATTTCGCGCCACTGGTTAAAAAATCCGAAACCGTTAGCCGGCAGGAAACCGCCCAAGCCCGCGAACTTGGCACCGATCCAAAGACCGGCAAGCCGATTTTTGCCCGTTTTGGCCGCTATGGCCCGATGCTGCAAAAGGGCAACGCCGAAGATGAAGAAAAGCCGGTTTTCGCGCCGCTGCCAGCTGATACCACCATAAACAATGTTACATTCGAGCAAGCCCTGGAAATGTTCAATCTGCCAAGAGTCGTCGGCAAGACCGAAGATGGGGAAGAGATCACCGCCAATATCGGCCGGTTCGGGCCTTATATAAAGGTAGGTAAGACTTTTGTTTCTATAAAACCGCATGATCCGATGACTATTGACGAAACCGCCGCCAGAGAACTATATAAAGCCAAAAAAGAGACCGAAGCCAATCGTTATATCAAGAAGTTCAGCGGTAAATTAGCGATAGTCCGCGGCCCTTACGGACCATATATTACTGACGGGAAAAAGAACGCCCGCATACCAAAAGGCACAAAACCCGAAGAAATCGATGAACAGGCGGCCAAATCGCTCATTGAAGCCGCTCCAGCCAGAGGAAAAAGAAGAAACAAGAAGTAAAGCCACCACTGTTTAGGCAGGCTACTTTATACTGCTAACGTATATTTTGGACATTTTGTTTAGCGTGTTATACTAATGTTCACAAAAGAGGTGAAAAGTGTTGTTGTAATATTATAAAACAATAATCCTTGACTATTAAAAATTAAAGTTATATAATAAGCATAAATGATTACACGGGGAAGAGAATAATGACCGAGAAAGACATTGAGCAAAAGGTAAAAACTATCCTTTCCACTATTGAACGGGACAGGGAACGTGAGATAATTGCGCGCCGTTTCGGTCTTTTTGATAGAAGGGAAACTTTAGAGCAAATCGGTGAACTTCTGGGCATTACCCGCGAACGGGTACGACAACTGGAAAAATCAGTACTTTTGCGGCTGAAAGCCGACGGGGAGAAAGGTGATATACCGGGACTTTCCGATATAGAAGCCTCTCTGAAGGCCAAACTGCTCGATATTGGCAATGTTGCCCGCGTCAGCAACCTGACAGACGCCGTTATCGGCAAGCCAAGCAACAAGCTGGACCAGTCCCGCGTAGCGTTTTTTGCCGAATTAAGCCCGGTATTAAGCGTAGTCCCTGAAAATGACCATTTCCACCAGTCCATTGCTATCAAAGAAGTCCACGACCACAAAGCAGTGCAGGGATATGTCAGCAAGATAATCGACGCCATAAAATCACTTGGCGAACCCCGCCCAATAGAGAAAGTTACCGAAAAGGTTGAGCAAAGCGATCCGAAGCACGTAGAAGCGCTTTCCAGCACAAGCAAGCACCTCGCCACGCTTAATGGGCTGTGGGGCCTGGTCAAATGGCCGACTGTTAACCCCAAGAATATCCGCGACAAAATCTATGTGATTTTAAAAGAGCAGGGCAGGCACATGCATTTCAACGAGATAGCCGATGCTATCAAAGGGTCCGACTTTAAGCGCAAAGATGTCACCACTCAGGCCATCCATAACGAGCTGATTAAAGATAGTCGTTTCGTTTTGATCGGGCGGGGAATTTACGCGCTCAAAGAATGGGGTTACAAAAAGGGAACTGTTGCCGACATAATCGCTGAAGTCCTTCAAGAAGCCGACGGCCCTTTGCACCGCGACGAAATCGTCAAGCGCGTGCTAAAAAGCCGCTACGTCAAAGAAACTACGATTTTGCTTAATCTTCAAGGCAAACCGCAGTTCAAGCGTACCGCCAAAGCCACTTACGCCTTAGCCGAGTAAAACAGGATATTGACAAAATGGCCTCACACGAAAAAGCACCAGAAAAAGACCCCCTACTCAAAGAGCTTAGTAAAAAACAGCGTAAGTTTGCCAAGTGGGCCGCCAAAGCTATGGCCAAAGAATTCGGTGTCAACCGTGAGGATTTTGAAGTTTATGTGGCCAATGAGTCAGACAGGCCAGTAGTCGAAGATCCCAAGCCGGAAGATTTAAACGAAGAAGGGCTACCAAAAGACGGAAAGCCTTGGGTTGAAGCTACCGCTGAATTCGTCGCGGAATATGCAATACACTATGCCGGCGAAGAAACTTTAGAAAACTTTGAAATTGAAGGCCATGACCTGGAAAACCCTGTAACAATCATTGATGTGGGCCGGAAGAAAAAGAAAGGCCGCGAAGGCTACGCGACTCAAGTCTATGCTCATGTGCCTGAAAATAGCGAAACACCGGTACCGACT
Organism: Candidatus Saccharimonadales bacterium; assembly: GCA_025451045.1. Taxonomy (GTDB): domain Bacteria; phylum Patescibacteriota; class Saccharimonadia; order Saccharimonadales; family 2-12-FULL-41-12; genus JANWLD01. The sequence continues at coordinate 126,760 of JANWLD010000003.1, read as the reverse complement.
ATCCGTCTACCGAAAGACCTCTAAATTATATTCAGGAATATTGAACAAAATACGAACATCATAAAATAAACAAAAAAGGGTATGTGGCACAAAAGCGGATTTTTATGGCGGGGGTATCCGGAGTGGCGGGGAGCAAAAAATTTCAAAACCAAAAACAGGGAAAATAAGAAAAACATAAGCAGGATAGTGGCAAGAGAACACCAGTCTGAGCGTTAGACATAACGTCGCACAATGTATATTTTGCGACTTTAATATATCTATGTCAGATGTGTTCCGATACCCCTATGCTAGGGGAGTATTTACAGCTCCGGCAACATTAATGCGTTCCCGCGCATCGCTCCTCCATCAATCACTAATTACTAACAACTAATTACTAACCACTAACCAGTCCCTAGTGTCCGAAAATATATTAAGACCATATTAAAAGTTTTCCACAAGTGGATTTGATTTTTCACGCTATTTCACGCCTTGTATATTTTTTATTTAATCTCCCCTGCCTTTTCCGATTTTTTGCTTTTTTTGACTTTTCATTATTTGTATATAAAAATATATTTTTTTAAGAATCTAAGCAAATAGCTATACCTGAACAAAATACGAACACGAAAGAGCAGTGGAGTATTATTTAACGAAGGCTTTTTCCGGAACCCGCAAGTCGATGTATTGTCTTGGTAGGCTGCCATCTCTTTTAAGCTGTTCGTAAAGCGCTATAAAAGCCCCGCTGCTCTGTTTCGGGTCGGCATAAAAGCTGAATTTGACGAAGAAATCCAATCCCTCAAACCGCACGTCCAGAGCCGTACCGCCGCCGGAAAGCGTAAATGTACGCGGATTCAAACCCTTGGCCTTGGTTTGTCCGATAACCTCCCTGATAAAGCTGATCTGGGCTTGGGTAAGCGCCGGCTTGCCAAGTTGTATATTTTGCCCTGAAACATCGTTGATAGTTAAAAGGGCGGCCTCGTTAAGACTGGCAGAAGCATACTTCTCATCAAATAAAGCCCTGCCCTCTTCGTCTAAAATATAAGTTTTGTCGGCTGTAACCAGCTTGGCTGTCGGTTTAGCCAAACCTAACTCAATAATCGGCCGGTGCCTGAATGGTGAAATGCTGATGTCAACATCATTTACCTCCGGAAAATCCGCCTTGATTGCCGCCGTCAGTTTAGCACCGTCAAAAGTCGGCTTGAAGCGGTAGAAAATGGAGTCTTTCAGCCGGTCGTTTACTCCTTGTTCATAGCTACTACGTTCCCTCGGATAAACTTTCTCGCCTGTTACCTTTATTTGCGCCGACGGATTGAGTACGCACATATAAAGCACGCCGCCAAGAATGGCCGCTCCAATAAGATAATTCACAAACACTGATATCTTCTTTTGCAAGCCAGCAGATGGAGCTTTTGCCGGACTGCCTGAGGCTTTAGCATCCAAATCCTGGGAAGAACTGTAATTAAAGACCCGCGGTTTATTATTTTTATTGGCTTTGCGGATTCTCGCCCGTCTTGGTCCAAGTAACCGGCTCAACTGCGCAGGCCTTTCTTATGGGCGATATTTATCAGTAACCCGGCTATTTTCTCGGCTGAATCGGTCCGAGCCATGCCGTGCAGGTTTTCTGCTAAAGATTTGCTCAGCTGTGGATTGGTCATAAGCCGTTCCAAGGCGTCGGCCAATACTTTCGGATCTTTTTGCGCTTGATGTTCATGGATGACGATAGCCGTTTTTTTCTCTTCATAAACAAGCGCGTTTTTCAGCTGGTGCCCCCCGCTAAGGTAAGGGTTCGGTACTATAATCAGCGGTTTTTCTTGCAAAGCTACCTCTGTTATCGAAGTAGCGCCGGCCCGGGCAATTACTGCATCAGCCGCCGCTATGTAAGCAGAAAGAGGTTTTAAAAAAGCGGCTATTCGCAGTTTGGAGTGCAGATGGGCCGGATAATCGCTGTAAACTTCTTCGTTCTCCTTGCCGACTTGATGGACAATGTTAAGCTTGGGATACTTTTCTAAAAGTGGCTGCAACGAGTCATGGACCAGTTTATCCAGTCTAAGCGCGCCGTTGCTTCCGCCGGTAATAAGTAACAGGAAATCCGATGATTGAAGTTCAAGCTCACGTCGTTTTTTACTTCTGATTTCGGCAGATATATTGATAAAATCTTTAGTCACCGGAATACCGACATAAACCATCTTGTTTCTGGGATAGTTGTAGTATTTTACCGGCATGCCAACGGCGTTGGCTTTGGCTTTTTTGGCAATCAGCCGATTGGTCAGGCCCGGTAGCGCGTCGGAGTCGTGAGTCACGTAAGGCATTTTTAGCAACCGACAGGCGAGTCCAACCGGTACGCCGACATAGCCGCCTTTGATAAAAACTACGTTCGGACGGATACGCACCAGCAACCAGAAACTCTCAATAATACCGATAAACAGCTTGAAGACATCGCGGAAGTTCAAAGCCGCCCTTTTAACATCAAAGAGCTTATCAAACAGTCCTTGTCCGTGATATCGCCGGTATTTGCCGGCATTAATATAGTAAACATCGTCAACATCGCCTTCTTCGGCATCGTCAAACAGATGGTTAAACACACCCATCCGCTCGGATATAATGGTGATTTTGCAGGCCGGATGCTCGCGTTTAAGTTCGCTAGCGATTGCCAGAAGCGGCGTAATATGGCCGCCGCTGCCCCCGCCTACGAGGAGAACTTTCACTTGTGCCCCCTTCCTTGTCTTTTAAAGAAACGTTTCTAAGAGTTGAATAACTGGTGTAGCGTGAAATCTGAAAAACCAGGCCGATAGCCGCCAAAATGAATACTAAGCTGGTGCCGCCATAGCTGACCAGTGGCAAAGTTATGCCTTTGAGCGGCAAAACGCCTATCATAGCGCCGATATTGATAACTGCTTGCACGCTCAGCCACGCCACTATACCGATAACTGCCAGCCGCGAAAACAAATCCGGTGTCCGCTGGATTATCCGCCGCATCCGGGCAAACAGCACACCGTATAGTCCAATGACTATAGTCGTGCCGACAAAACCGAATTTCTCGCCTAAAATCGCGAAAATCGAATCGTTGGCCGCTTCCGGAAGATAGCCGTATTCCTGTACGCCATTAGCCAGTCCCAACCCGAAGACACCGCCGCTACCGACCGCTATCAGTGCCTGACAAGACTGATAACCCTCGGCTTGGCAATCAGCGGTTGGATTCAAAAAAGTAGTCAGTCTATCCCGTCGATAAGGCGTGCTCATAATCGCCAGAGTCGCCAAAAGCGTAATAATTCCGACGATAATACCGATTTTTTTCAGGGGCAAACCGGCTGAAAAGCCCATTACCGCGATTATTGCTATCATAACCCCGGCTGAGCCCAAATCACTCTCCAGTCCCGCTATTAAAATGCCGATTAGCATGACTGCTATTATCAGCGGATACAGGGTCTTTTTGGTAGATTCCATCTCTCCCCGGTTTAAACGTTCAACCAAAAAACCGGCCAGCCAGATAACAAGCGCGAACTTAACCAGTTCAGCTACCTGAAAGGAAAAGCCGCCTACCTGTACCCAACGGTAGGCACCGTTAGCCTCTTGCCCGAATATCTGCACCGCGCCTATCATCAGCACTGACAGCCAGATGAGCGATTTGGTCATCCGCTTCACTGCCGCGATGGGCAGGTTGCTAAAAAAGACAAAACCGGCCAGCCCCAAAGCTAACGCTATAAGCTGTTTAGTTACATAATAATGTTCGCTGATACCTTGCGCCGCGGCTAGGCCGGGGCTGATTGAATAAACCACCACAATACCCATCAGCATCAAGAAGAACGTGATAATCAACAGCCAATAATCCGGCCTATGCCGGCGAAAAGCGGCCGAATCGTCGCTTGAAATATTGCCCTGACGACGACTCTTGGTTGGAAAGTTACGGCGACTGGGCCTTTTTTTAAACATGGTAATTTCCGATTATAAATATCATCAGCCCGACAAAAGCCGATATCTGGCCAAGTATCCAAAACCGCATTGTTACTTTGGTTTCCGGCCAGCCGGAGGCTTCGAAATGATGATGTATTGGCGCGATCTTGAAGATTTTTTTGCCACCGCGCAGTTTTTTAGACATTATCTGAATCAGTGAAGAACCGGCTTCTACCACAAAAACGGCGCCAATAATCGGTAGTAGCAATACCGTATTGGTAATCATTGCCACCACTCCCAGCGCCGTACCCAGCGCAAACGAGCCGACATCGCCCATGAAAAAACGCGCCGGATAGATATTAAACCAAGTGTAACTGAGTAATGCGCCGACAATCGTCAGGCAGAAACCGGCGATACCGAAACGGCCCTGCATAAAGGCGATGATGGCATAAACGCCAAAGGCTGAGGATGTCAGGCCGCCGGCCAAACCGTCTAAACCGTCGCTGATATTTACAGCGTTGGCGGTAGCAACCACCACCAGCACGAACAGCGGGACAATTAAAGCACCGATACTGACGTCACCGATACCCGGCAACTGCAAGCTGGCATAATCCAGCTTGTAATAGAAATACATACCGCCGATAAACGCTACGCAAGTTATCAGCCCAAGTTTGAGACGGGCCGGCAAACCGCCGGTACCATTACCCGAGCCGCGTAGATTAACCACGTCGTCAATCAGGCCAACCATTCCTGCGCCCAAAAAAGCCGCCAGCGGCAACCAGGTCTGGCTGCGTGATAGGTTCAACGCTATTGTCACGGCCGTAACCGAAACCAAAAATATCAAGCCGGCCATTGTCGGTATATTACGGGCATGCTTCGAAGCATGAAGACTGGTAAAAATCTTGGCTTTTTCCCCGGTGGTCGCATCGCTTCTTAGTTTTTTCCACCATTTCTTTTTATAAGCGAAGTTGGTATAAACAGGGGTTAGAATCATACTTAGCGCGAAACCGGCAAAAGCCATGAATAGTATCTCCAGCAACCGGTTGCCGTCCAGTGATATCAGCAAAGTTTCATTCATTGGTTGATCCTGTTATTTAAATTTTTGTTTCTGGTTTTCATATCTGGCATTAATACTTTCTTATTATAGATTAATCGGCTCTTGGAATCGAGAAGTTATCTATTAACATGTCTGATATTTTTTTGAACAAAGGCGCCGCTGCGGCCGCCCCGGCAAAATAGCTGACGTGCGGTTCGTTGATTCTTATCATAATAACGTATGCCGGTTTGTCGCCGCCGATGTAACCGATAAAAGTACCGTTAAAAACGTCCGTGCGGTACTTGCCATTGGATCCGGCAATCTGTGCCGTACCAGTCTTGCCGCCGATTTTATAGCCGGGATGTATCAAGCTGGTGTAATGTGTATTCACGCTATTCTCGTGCAAAGACCGAAGTTGGGCCGAGATTTTAGGGCTAATTATGTTTTGTTTTTTTATTTTTGAAGCCGCGCCCTTTCCGTCATCCACCAAATGCGGCTGATAGTAAGTGCCGCCGTTTATGGTCGCCGCGAACGCCGCCGCCATCTGTAAAGGCGTTACTGTCAGGCCCTGGCCAAAAGCCATATTGGCGTATTTTATATTAAGGCCGAAGCCCTCGCTTGGGTCAGGTACTACTCCGGGCGCTTCATAGCCTTGTTCCACTCCAGTTTTTTGGCCGAAGAAATAATGGTTAGTCAAATAATCATAATCCAGCTTTCGAGCCTTTTCGTTAATCTGGCCGCCGCCTAGTTGCATCATTATCCAGGTCGCGCCGCTATTAAGCGAAAATTTTAATATATCCGATATTGAACGGGTTTGGGCGCCGCCGTCTTCGGCTACGTCATGGATTGTATAGCCGTCCACCGTGAATTGGGCCGGGTCATAGAATGTTTGGTTCACTTTGATAGCTCCGCTGTTCAGACCGGTAGCTACCGTCAAGGTCTTCATTATCGAACCGACTTCCAGCGGCGAGCTGACCGCCGGATTGGTAAATAACGCCGCGTCTTTAACGTCGAAATACCGGCTTGGATTATAGCTGGGATAATTAGCAATCGCCTTTATCGCCCCGTTATTCGGATCCAGCACTATCGCGCTGCCGGACTTGGAATTGACGGTTGGCAGGTGTTCTTTAAGCAATTCTTCAACTTTTTTCTGCATGCCGATTTCAATTGTCAGGCGGATTTTTTGGCCGTTAACAGGGTCTTTAAGGACATTGTCTTTACTGGCAACCAGCGGTACGCCCCTAATGTCGGTAATCGCCTTTAACTCACCCGGAGTTCCGGCCAGCTGGCTATCCATAAACTGTTCGATGCCATAAGTACCCTGCCCGCCGTCATTGACAAAGCCCAGCAATTGGGCCGCGAGATCGCCTTGCGGGTAGGCCCGGATGGATTCGGTTCTCAGTCCCACGCCCTTGAATTTTAGTTTCTCAATCGCGGTTTTCTTCTTATTGTCTAATTTCTTGGCTAGCACCGCGTAGCGTGTATCCTTGCTCATTTTAGCCAGATAATCTTTAGCTTTGTCTCCTGTTATCTTAGACAGTTGTTCCGCGACAGCTTTTTTGTCCGCCACGTACACCGGATCAGCAAAAAGCGTATAGACTTCCTCGTTCAAAACAATCGGTACGACGCTATTACCCGAATAAGCCTCGATTATGCCGCGTTCCGCCGGAATACTATATTGCTTCAACTGGCCGCTAAGCGCCGCTTGTTTATAGTCCTCATGTTTGATGACTTGAACATAAAATAGCCGCACGATAAACACCGCGAAAATTAAAATAAGCAATCCGTAGAACATATCAAATCTCAGATTGCTGATTGAAACTTTAGCCTGATTATTTCTAGGTGGCGGCAATTTTTTATCCTCGTTTAGCGTACGGTTGCAGTTGGTGCTACCGAAGCCAGCTCTTTGGCCGCGTTGCTTTTAGCCACCCTGTCCATCGATTGCAGGCGGGCGGCTGTCAGTTCCAACTCGTCATGGTCGCGCTGTAGTTGAGAGTACTCTTTTTTCAGCTGGTCAATTTTATAACCGCTGGAGTTAGTTTTGGTGACTTGCGTTAAATAAAGTAGTCCCAGCAGACAAGTGAGTATCACTAGTACGATACTGTTGCTAACCGGACCGATAGTACGAGCCTGTTCGGCCATCGAAACCGCGTTCTGATGCCGGGTGGCAAAACGTCTGCGTCCGATACTTATTGAACTTGAATAGGTCATGTTTGTCCTTTTTTTATTTTTGTTTTTCCCTGCCCGGCGGGCCAAGGCCCGCCGCAGGGCTTCGCCTACCTCTATAACACGCGAACGTGTACTTTGTAGGCTCGGGAGGTACTTTTTACCTGTATAGGCATCGTGTCTCCCTTTCTATGTTTTTATTTTCGCTGCGCTACCCGAAGTTTAGCGCTTCGGGCACGTGGATTAAAAACAACTTCTTTTTCGGCTGCCGTAACCGCTTTTTTGGTCACAATGTGCAGTCTGGCGTCATACCGGTTACCGCCATAATCATTGAAGGCCTGCTTTACCAGCCGGTCTTCCAGACTATGGAACGATATGACCCCTATCCTGCCCTGGTCCGCCAATAGTTCCATCCATACGTCCAGGCTTTTTTGAAGTTGTCCGAGCTCATCGTTGACCGCAATCCTCAGTGCTTGAAAAACTTCGGTTGCCGGGTGTCTGCGCTTCTTACTCCTGCGAAGTTGAACAATTTTTTTCGCCAACTCGCTTGTGCTTTTATATGGTCTGTGTTCAACAAGCCTGCGCGCCAACTTATGCGCATTTCTTATTTCGCCGTAATCACGAAATAGCTTTGCCAGTTGGTCCGCTTCATACGTATTGACTATCTCAGCCGCGTTCAGCGTCTGCGTCCTGTCCATACGCATATCAAGCGGTCCTTCGCTTGCAAACGAAAAGCCTCGGTCCGGATTGTCAAGGTGCGGTGACGATACGCCTAAATCTGCCAAAATCATGTCATACTTGCTACCCTGCTGTAGCAGAGCCTTTGAAGCGGTTAAAAAGTCCTGGTGGATTATTTCAACCTGCTTATTTCCTTTAAACAGAGCTGTTAACGCCCTAATGGCTTCTTCATCTCTGTCGACAAGCGTCATTGAACCTTCTTTACCGATATAATCAAGCACCGCTGAAGCGTGCCCGCCATAACCGGCTGTCAGATCCAGATACCGCTCGCCCGGTTTTGGCTGAAATAACTCTAGTACTTCGCGTGCCATTACCGGAACATGTTTTTGTTTTTTCATAGGTGATTCTTCTTGTTTGTTTTTGTTTTTTTGTTTTTGTTTTACAAGGTCACCTACTCAGCAGTCAGTTTTTTGTTTTTGGGTTGTTTTTGTTTTTATTTGAAACGCAGTTTTGATGTAACAGCAGATAAACTCTCTAAAGTTTATCGATAGATGCTCTTACAAACTGTGATTCTTAGAGACTTATGTGTGAGGTGGAGTTTTGGGAGGTGTTTTAAATAGAAAGAGCGAGGGTTTTTACAGTGGTTACCCTTTAATTTCCACTTACTGACTGCCGAATAGCTGACCTCGTATTTCCCTTGAAAATACGGGGAACTATTATTTGTTAAGGTACTATCACTTGGCGGCGGCTTTATTAGCCTCTTTCGGCGACATTAGGCGCCAATACTGCCCAACCCCTACGGCTACTACTTCCCGGTTGATTCCGCTGTAGTCCAGCAAATGCTGCTCCAGCGTAATCCGCCCCTGTTTCCCATCCGGCTCGGCTTCTACTTTGCCCGTCCTAAACCGGACGTTCAAGTCAGCAATCTTCTCATCGAGAATATCGCCGTCGAGCCTGGGTTCTACCCGGCGATCCCATACATCTTTCGGGTATAGGTGCAGGTATTTGCCGAACCCTCGGGTCACGACTGCTCCGGTCGCAAACTGATGACGAAGTTCAGGCGGTATAGTTAACCGCCGTTTCTCATCTAGTTTCCTCTCAAAGTAGTCTACTGTGGCCATAAAAGTTATTTAGTGATACTAGTGGTTTTTATTTTTGCCTCAAACCTCTGTTTTAAAGGTTCGAGCTGTTCGTTGATAATTGCTTTTGATTACCTACGATTACCCACTAACATGAGTTTACTACCCACAATCTCCCACAGACAAGAGTTTTTTACTGTTTTTATAGAGAAAAGCCTCAGAGTTTTCCACAGGGGTAAAAAATACACCACATCTAGCGTTTATGGCTGATTCACTACACTAGTGTAATCGGTGTTACACTTTGTCAATTATTTCATCGAAGCTGGCGATTTGGCGCACGCCATGCGGCAAAACCCCTTCTTCATCCAAAGAATCCGACCTTTTAATCCGGTAGCCTTCGCAATTTTTCGGGAGATTTTGGAAAACCCTTAGACGGTCATCGATAAATACTAGTTTCTGAGCCGGCTTGATTCCCGTTACAGGGGCCATGAATACGCCATCCTCACTTTGCCAGCTGGCCAGTTGGCGGTCTTTGTCGGAAGAAAAAGTGATGATATGCGGTATCTGGGCCAGCTCCGCGGCTTCAAACTTGAGCCTCTGCCACTCTTCGTTTAAGGCATACGTCAGAATAATATACTGTGCTGAAACACTTTCCAGCTTATCAAGGTAGCGCTTTCCATCGGGGTAAATTAACTCTTTAGCGTTGGCCGTTTCGACAAATTTTTCCCTGAATTGTTCTAGTTTTTCTTCCCCATGTTCGCCGATGGTTTCTATCGGGCTGTATGATTTACCGGCTTCGGCCACAATACGCTGAGCTTTTTTAATATTTTCGTAATCAATGTCGATTTGAATACAGACCTTTTCGACCAACTCCATTACTTTATCTACATTCAACAGCGTCCTATCCAAGTCAATTACGTATAAAACGCTGTTTTCGGTCATTTATAGCCCCTCTGCGGCTTCTGCGATAGCTTGGGCCAGTTTAGCCTTATCATGCCGAACCAGCGAGCGAACCGGCGCAATTTTATCATTTTCATTTGCGGGGACTTTTTGGTTATCGGATATTTCGCTGCCCTGTATTTTATAATCTGCTGCTTTTACATTACTGGCAGCCACCGGCTCCTCGCCCTGTCTCAAGCAATCAGAGGGGATAGCTGAAGTGTTATAAATAAGCGTATCCAGCTTTATCGGTCCGGCCAATCGCTTAATCTCCTGAGGATAGTCAGTAGCGCTAAAGCCTGCTGTTTGCCCGCTCCGGTTGACCAGATTACATATTTGAATAACTTTTGCATTCGAATCATTTATCGCCCTGGCCATTCCTTCTACCAGCAGTACCGGGATAATCGAACAATAGAAATTGCCGGGTGCGATGATGATTAAGTCGGCCGCCTCAATCACCGCTTTGGCCGAAGCTGACAGTGCGGCGGCAGGCTTTAGTGCCAAATCCGGTTTATCGTTTCCAAAATCGGTGTTGGCAATATCATAGACGCCTACTACCATTTTGTCGCCCTGGTTAAGTACTAGGTCGCATTTATCTTCGGTAGAAGGTACTATATCGACGCTAACGCCCAGTGGTTTCTTGGCCGCTTCAATGCTTTTTTCGATACTGCCTGTTTGCAGTTCGCCGGCCGCTAAGAACAGGTTGCCTAAACTGTGTCCGCTTAAGTTCCCTCTGTCAAACCGGTAGGCGAACAGCCTAGCGATGTCCGGTTTAGCAGACAAAGCAACCAAGCATTGCCGTATGTCACCGACTGCGGAGACCCCCAGTTCTTTCCTAAGCCTGCCAGTCGAACCGCCGTCATCAGCCATCGACAATACTCCGCATAGTTTCAGGCCGGAGCCATCCAGCGCCGACAGAACTATGCTGGCACCGTGTCCACCTCCTATTACGACGATTTTTTTATCGTTCATTTGCCTATATGATAACCCATAACTGCCCGCCCTTCGGCTTCTGTCAGATGTATATAGCCGAACTTTTCGTATGCTTTGCGGGCCGCTATATTATCTTCGGCAAAATCAAGCCAGATGGATTCTCCGGGATAAAACCGTTTCAAATCATCATGAGTCACCCTCATAAACGGCACTGCCAGCCCTTTGCCAACGCAGCCTTCATAAAGCCGGATACCGAAAGTCAGTTGATATTTGGGGTCAATATGCTCGTTTAGGCGTCTGCCAAACCAGATTATGCCGCCAACATCTTCGTTGTTCATTAACAGATAAACTAATCGGTCTTTCTCAGCCCATTTTTGATAGGCTGGCAAATCCTTGAACCGCCCGCCGGCATCCTCATGCCCTTCAAACTGCATCACATGCGGCTGGCGGGATTTTTCGATAACCTGTTTGATATATTTTTCAGGTACGTCGCGTGCCTGAGCGACTATAACTTTCAGCCCTTCTTCCTCTAAGCGCTCCGGTAATTTGTCGGTTATACTGTCCATATTTACTCCTTATGACGCTATTTTAAATTACTGAACACATTTTTTATCATTCTTGTTCGCCCTGGGCTTTTTTAAGCTTGGATATCCACAGCGCGAACCACCAGGCACTGGGCCGGATTATACGCTTCATGTCGTTTTTTCTATCAACATGTATCAGTCCGAACTGCGGCCACCATCCATAGGCCCATTCAAAATTATCCAGCAGGCTCCAATGGAAGTAACCGCGCAAATCCACGCCTTCGCTGAGCGCCCGCTCCATAGCGACTATATTCTCCTGTATCCACCAATGCCTTAACCCGTCATCACTGTCGGCAATACCGCTTTCGGAAACAAACAACGGTTTTTTAAACTTTGCCCAACTACGCAGCAAAATCGGATAAAGCCCCTCCGGCTCTGCATACCAGCCGAGGTCATTTAGTGGTACTTTCGGGTTATCCCGCCGCCCCAGTCCGGTGTAATAGTCGCTGAAATAATAATTCACCCCTATAAAATCAACCTGGCGCTTTACCCGCCGCAAAAACCACCAGTTCCAGACATAGCGCATAATTTTGGTCGAAGTTTCATCCAGTATGTTATGAGGATGCTTGGCCTGAATGTTGGCTAAAATCATCGCCAGCCCCACCTGTATCGACGGCTTATGCGCTTTGATTATCTTATAGCTCCGCTTGTGCACTTTAGTCATGTACCAGTAAACTTTGGTAAACTTCCAGATATTTTTATCTTGCGGCGGCCACTCCCCTAACAGATAGCAAAAAGTGGCGTAATTGCTTGGTTCGTTGATGGTCAGCACGTATTCGATGTCATCCAGCAGTCCGGCTTTACAGATTTTCTCGATAAAGCGGTCGAAATGTTTTAGATTGGCTTTTTTCTCAAACCCTCCAAGTTCGGCAAACCATACCGGAAGCGTCCAATGCCAGATGTTTAAAAACGGCTCTATTTTACGCTTTCTCAGCTCGCGAACGTAATTTTTGTAGTATTCTATCGCTTCTTCATCCCATTTGCCCTCTTCCGGCTCAATCCGCGACCATTCAATCGTAAACCGCAAAGAATTCAGGTTCAGCTTCTTAATCAGGTCAAAATCCTCTTTATATCTGCGGTAGTGGTCTACACCCTCCCCCGATACGTAGTTCGACGGCTCTTCGGCCTGATCTTTGAACTTCGCCCAGGTCGGCAGCCAGCTCAGGCGGATATGGGCGGTTTGGGCCAGCCTTGAGGCGTTCTCCAGCTCCCAGACCGTCCATTGGTTGTGATTGTCGCCTTCGACCTGATGGGCCGATATACTGGCGCCCCAGAAAAAGTGTTTTGGAAAGATTTCGGCGTTTTTTTCTTCTTTCATTATCAAAACTAGTATAACAGCAGTTATGCTTGATTTTATTATCCTTATGGCTCAGAATGGTGTATCGAACATGGATGTTTTGTCGGTTGACCAATTTGATATAAAACAACTGGAAAAAATATTTTCCCTTGCTGAATCGATTGAACGGAGACTAAAAGACAAAAAAGCCGCTAAGGAACTGGCCCAGAAACACTTTGACAAACAGATTTGTACGCTGTTTTATGAGCCTTCCACCCGGACGCGCTTGAGTTTTGAAACCGCCGGCTTGAAACTCGGTATGGGCGTTGTTTCCACCGAAAACGCCGCCGGGTTTTCCTCTGCCGCCAAAGGCGAAACGCTGGAAGACACTATAAACGTCCTTAACAATTACGGGCTAAGCGCGATAATTATCCGGCATACTGAAACCGGCGCCGCCGGGAAAGCCGCTTCTGTCAGCAAGGTGCCTATCATCAATGCCGGCGATGGCACCGGCGAACATCCAACCCAGGCGTTACTAGACGCCTACACCATCAAAAAACACTTCGGCCGCTTGGATAATCTCAAAGTTGTAGCCGGCGGTGATCTCAAGTATGGCCGTACTATCCGTTCGCTTTGCCGCCTGCTTGCCTTATATCCCGGCAACCACGTCAGTTTTGTCTCCACCCCTGAACTACAAATGGCTGACGATATAAAACAACTGCTACAAAAATCCGGCACAACCTATGATGAAACCGATGATGTAAACAAAGTTTTTGCTGATACTGACGTAGTTTACTGGACCCGCTTGCAAAAAGAACGTCTGGAAAACCCGGGTTCGATAGACAGCGGCGGATTTACGCTGACAGCAGATAATATTTCAAAATTACCTAAAGAAGCCATAATCCTACATCCTCTCCCCCGCGTAGACGAGATTGACCCTGAAGTAGACAAAGACCCGCGCGCCAAGTATTTCGAGCAGGCCGGCAACGGACTTTATATCCGCATGGCCCTGCTTGACCAAATCGCCAGCTCTTAAGTCAGTCCTTTTGGCTGAACCAAGCGCGGGTGTTCTGTTCATCGAGTTTCATTTGTTCTATCAGCTTTTCGACGCTTTCAAATTTCACGTTGTCACGCAGTCTTTCCAGCACCTCAACTTCTATTTCACTGCCATACAAATCAATCAACGGAAAATCCAATATATGCGACTCCAGCCTATGCTCGGTCTCATTCAAAGTTTCGGCCGCCCCGATAAAAATTATCGACGGCAGTTTACGGTTGATAAATGCCGCCGCAACTTTCACATTATCAGTGGTCAAAAGCGAAGTATAGCCGACAAATAGCCCGTCGGTGGTCCGATCGCCGAAAGTAATATTCGCCGTCGGATAGCCAAATTTTGTTCCATTGCGTTTATTGGGTATAACTATCCCTTTTATTGTCATAAGCTCCAGTAATTCTACTGGATTATTCACGCTCGTCAATGGCAAATATATTGCCATCCGGGTCTTTGAACCATACGGCCCTGTATGCACCTTCCAGGACGTGTATGTCGCCTTCATAGGTAACGTTCGGCATATCGTATTTTTCAAACGTTACGCCTTTCGATTTTAACTCCTCGACTACCGCAGACAAGTCCGGGGTATTCCAACCCGCATAAGTAGCCTTATTGCTACCCGCGTATTGCGACTCATACACATACAAGTATGTACTGCCGCATTTGTACCTGATTCCGCCCGGATCGGATTCCCCGCTCAGGCCGAGCTTACCTTCATAAAATTTTTTTGCCTCTTCTATGTTTTTTACCGCCACCGTCGGCGCAATGTTAAAATCGCTTAACATTTTCCCCTCCTTGCCCGCTTAAATTTATCAAAAATTTTCGGCGAGCTTGTTTAATTAATAATTTGATATTTTTGTTCTGTCTTAAGTATACGCCTACCCATCAAACTATGTTCAATAATATTATCCCGCCGACAATCATATCAGAGATTTAGGCAGCCGCGGCCATAGGCTTCAAAGAATGATTGAGGGTTTCGTTTGCTACAGCTATTACAAAAGGCGCTACGTCATTAGCGCTAGGCGGACGGCCGTCCAAATCCGAATCAGTTGTCGAATCGCCAAAAGGTTCTCCCTTGAAATGTTCAACTACTCCGGATTGCAAATGAAGCGGTTTTTCATTCGGTCTTACATGTTGGACTACATAATACATCCCCGTCCTGTCGCCTTGATTGATGGTTATTCTAAAATCTTCAAGAACACTGTTGCTTTTCCAGCGAACAACCGGTCCTGTGTCATTGTCAGGATTAAATATCGCACGCATCTGAGTATCTTCCGGGTTCAGCCAATCGTAAGTAATGCCAGCTCCTGCTATGCTAAAACTTTTATATAGTATGCCTAGCGCATAGCTTGCGACATCATGCGATCTCGGCTTGATTTTCACACCGTATTTTTTGTCGTCTTCAGCAAGATATTCATCATTTTCTTGTTTAAATTTCTGCGCCAGCTCAAAAACCTCTTCCAGTCCGTCTTCGTTTTCCCAAAGGTCTATCGGCCGTGTCTCGCCATCGCCCGGCACACTGTTAGTAAACCAATCCACAACGTTACTTTCAAACAGCCCAGCCTCTTCAACTAGATAGGATGCGATCCAATTGAAGCTTTCGGTCCGGAAATTATGCAATTTCGGATCATCGCCAACAATAGCATGCACTTCCGGCGGACTGAATTCAGCCACGCTTAGTCTGTTTGGAAGAATCTCAAGGGCTTCAACTGGTACTGGAGCACTCATAACTTCTTAGATTATACAATATTACGATATGTTTGTCTATTTTTATCTTTACCAAAAGTTTGAAGTATTTTATAATATAAAAATGAGCGATTTGAGTTTAGTTGAAGGGCGGCCGGAACTGCCTAACGGTTTTGCCGAAGTAGCCCAAGGCGAATGGAAAGCCACCAAAACCGACGGCCTGCTCGGCACTCTTGGCGTGTCTTCCTGCCTAGTTATTGCCGTAGTTAATCCGCGCTTGAGAAGAGGTTATCTAGGCCACTTCTCTTCGCCTCATTCGCGCCACAATGGCGACCGAGCAAGCTTTGACGACATGATTGACCAGCTTAAAGAAATCGAAAGGGATAGTTTGGAGCTGAAAGCCTGGCTCAGCGGTACGACTTTAGCCGGTGGCAATACGGAAACAGAAAGAATACACGATACGGACGTCTTAACCGACCGCGAATATGTGTTCGGTCGCATAATTACGGAACTCGTAGACGAGCACTCCGTGGATGAACAATGGCTAGGAACAAAACAAGAACTATCTGTCATTACTTTCAATCCTGCCCAAACTAAGCCAATCAAATTCAACCTGCAAACCTTTCCAGCTTCCGAATCAAAGTAGACCTTAACTAAATCATAACATTTTAATGGACAAAAGAATCTGGTAGATTAAAGCTATCATACGAACTTCTAATATTTACAAATAATGTTAAAAATGATATAATAAAAAATATGTCAAACAAACGTTTTTCTATAGACCTAGGTCCCGAACTGGATTCACCTTACGAGAAAGAGTGGGGCTGGATGGAAGATGAAGACCCTGAACAGCCCTTGGCACCCAACATAAGGATGAAAAGAGATAGAACAACCAATGCCAAACTTAATAAAAGATGGGACAAGCAAGCTAAAGACTCTAAGCGTAAACCTCCTCCATCTCGTGAGTTGCCTTCCCCGGAAGAAGCAGCGATGGAACCGGAGCCTGAACCTACCGAACTAGATGATGCTATGCAGGATTTACATCTCGATGCTATCCACGATATAGCCCAGGAACAAGATCAAAGAACGCCTTAATTTTCGGGTCGCCCGGATAAGCCGGGGTATCCTCATTAACCGCAACCGACAAATCAACTATTTTCATCAATTAACTTTGTTTTTGGGCCTGCCGGCTAAAGCAGCCTTGATATTACCGACGAACATATCCTGCTTAACCTGCTTTGCCTCTTCCGTTGTGTAGGCTATGGCCGGATATATAATGCAGTTCGGCAAGTCTTTGATTTTTACTAAATCTTCTTCTGCCATTTCATCCGGATGGTCTGTAATATAGATGAAATCTTTGTCAGTTTTTAATTTTTCTGCCAGAGCATCGGTATCTACGACTTCCGGCGGAACCGTACTCACCATTATTGCACCCTGCTTTACTAACTTAAGATTATCGGCATTAATCAAGCCGTTCGTTTCATCCGTTTGCGCAACGTTTAGTGAAATATAATCAGAAGTTGATAATAGTTCATCCAGCTCAACTTTCTTAAAATCAGTCTGTTTTTCATTTCGCGACCAATAAGACACATTTGCTCCGAAGCTCTCTGCCAATTCAGCAACCCGGTTGCCTATACTGCCGAGTCCGACTACTCCGAAATTATTACCTTTTAATCCTTTTGTCGAAAAGCTGGCATCCCAATATTCACCTTTAGCCGCCATATTTCTACCCTCTTCCAGTTTGCGAACTTTGGAAAGAATCACCGCAATTGTAAACTCTGCCACTGACTCACTGCTGTATCCGGCCAAATTACAAACTGGTATATCTTTTTCTGCCGCTGCTTCTGTATCAACTGTGCCGTAAGCCGTTGCCATGACCCCGATATACTTCAGTTCCTTGGCAGATTCTATAAGTTCGCGGTTAATATCAATCTGAAAGCCTAAAAGCAGACAATCCACATCAACTATTTCGGTTTGAATACTCGGGTCGTCTTTCGGAACTTTGACAATTGTCTCAACTAGCCCATCTATTTGCCTCCAATATTCTTGGTCTAGCGACTCCTCATCTATACCCACAACCAAAGCTTTCTTAAACTTCTCCATAACTAAATCATAGCATTTTGGACATCCAATTCAGAAAAGGAAAGAGTTGTCTTTTTGGTCGAACAACACAGTGCCGTTGATGCTTATACGGCCATAATTGGCCATTAAATGATGATACTGATCTTCTCTTGGACAGTCATATTTGCCGCCGACTTGTTCTGGCAAATAATAAACCGCTTCAAAACCTTTCCTTATAGCGCGTAAAGATATGCCTACTTCGCCAATAGGCGTTGGCAGGAGACCGCTTGCGCCCAGCCCAATTTCCCGGCCGTGTAAATTCTCCAGATTCGGGCAATTGGTATGTTTAAGTTGAATTACATTATGACGTGGCTCCGTAAGGATTCCACTCAAACCTGAATCCACCGACAAGATTACGCCATCAGACTGTTCGCCAGCCAAATCAACCTTGACTACGCTCCCTCTTTCAAAATGCGACAAGGTAAAAAAGCCACTATTCAAGGAGTTGAAGCTGTGCCAAGCATCAACTGCTAATTTATCCATTTCCGGCGAATAACCTGAGTCTGGCAAAATAGCTCACTTTCTCCACCCGTCTTACCGTGCTTCAATCATAGCAACTTTATTATTTTAATAAATCCTCATGCTTGCCAAAATAATAGCAATTCTATTATCATTTTTCAGTGACACAATCAAAATTTTCTGGCCAGTCTAAGGAAAGTGATCCAGGTAACAATAATCCATATGGTGATTGGCAAGACTGGGCTGAAGAAGCTTTTCCTGATGAAACTCCCCAGCGAGCCCCAGACAAAATAAAGACAAGAGATCGTCGATATTATAGACAACAAACCAGGCTTGAATCACGAAGGAAAAAGGGCGTAAAAGATATCGCTCCCCGCGTAGTTCAGCCAATAGTCGAAGTTGAACTAGAAGCCGATCCCTCGTCCCAACAAGCTACAGCTAATTAGTTATTGCTGAAATTAAATCTGCTATTTTGATTCTGTTTTGCTTGGTGGTGTCGCGGTTTCGTAGAGTTACTGTGCCGTCTTCTAGTGTGTCGAAGTCGATGGTTACGCAATGTGGCGTGCCGATTTCGTCCTGGCGACGGTACCTCTTGCCTATATTACCGTTGTCGTCATACATCACGTTACCGAATTCTTTTTTCAGCGTTTTGTAAACTTCATGGGCTTTTTTAACCAGCTCCGGTTTGTTCTTTAGTAGCGGACTAACAGCAACTTTAACGGGGGCCAGATGCTCCGGCAATGCCAAATAACTGCGCTTCTCACCTTCTACTTCGTCTTCCTTGTAGGCGCTGACCAAAACGGCCATAACAGCACGTTCTATGCCGAAACTCGGCTCTATCACATGCGGCACAAACGGCTTGGAACCATCTTTTGGCCGGTATTCCATATTCTTGCCGGTAGCTTTTGCGATGTTGCCTAAATCAAAATCGGTGCGGTACGCCAGACCGAGCAATTCGTCGCGTTTATGCGGATAATCAAACTCAAAATCAATCGTCCGTTCGGAATAATGCGCCCTATCGGCTTCCGGCACTTCCAGCTCATGGACCATATTTTTCGGCAAACCGAGTTTGTCCAAGAACTCGTGGATTTCTTTAACCCATTTTTCAAATTCCGGCTTCCAATCATCCGGATTAATGAAATATTCTATCTCCATTTGGCCGAATTCGCGGCTGCGGAATACAAAATCCCGCGGGCTTATTTCATTTCTAAAAGCCTTACCAATCTGTGCCATACCAAATGGCAAATCCGGATAAAAACTATCTAACACATTCTTGTAATTGGTAAAAATCCCCTGTGCTGTTTCCGGCCGTAGATAACTTAGAGAACTATCATCCTCAACCGGACCGACATTAGTCTTGAACATCATATTAAATTGGCGCGGCTCACTGAATTTGCCGACCGTACCGCAGACCGGGCATTTGTCTTTTTCAACATGGTCTTGGCGAAGTCTTGCTTTACAATTTTTGCATTCGACCATTGGGTCATTAAAGCCTGTCGCGTGGCCACTTGCTTGCCAGACTTTCTGGTTCATCAAAATCGCCGCGTCTACACCGTACATGTCATCGCGGTCTTGCACGAATGTCTTCCACCATAGGTGGATTATGTTACGCTTCAGCTCCACGCCCAGCGGGCCGTAATCCCACGTGCCGGCCAGGCCGCCGTAAACTTCGGAACCCTGGTAGATGAAACCCCTGCGCTTGCACAGAGAAACAATATCTTCCAACTTCACTTCACTCATCTTGGGCTTGATTATAGCTTAAAGGCTAACGTAAATCTATCTGTTGAAAGCTTCGTCTTGCAAGGCCAGACGGGCAAACGGATGATGGCTGTGCCAATACTGGCCTACCGGCAACTTGTAGCCCTCGACTCCGGCAGCATCTAATGAGAAACCACCGATATCCAATGCGCTTCTCATAAATTCAGCTATATCATTGGGTCTTTTATAATTGGCGCTGAACTCCGGAAAGGCGTAAGTAACTTTCGCATCGGGCTGACGGCTTAAGCCAATTGTCAGGTGTGTCTTTGCGGCTTTTCCGGGTTCTCCGGCCCAGCCGCCGCGGTAAATCTGCGCTTCATTCATCATTTTTGACAATCGAAATGTACCTGAGCGCAATTGCGTTGCTTTAGCGCCAAAATCTTTGCCCATTATCTGTCTTGCTTCATCAATTCTTTCCGAAGTTACTGCCATACGTTCGGCCGCATCGCCGTAGCGTCCTTGGGTGGCTATTTCCTTCAGCATCCTGAACTTATAGCCCAATGCTGAGAGACTAGATATATTTGTCGGGTTATATAAAAATGCCGCTTCCAATTGACCTTCGGGCAAAGCCGTCATAAGCGCCGAAGAATAATGCGCGCCGCTGGCATCGGAAGACAAGTGCGTTACTCTGTCATCTAGTGTTCCCAACGCCCTCGCCAAAGCCTGTATCGTTGGAAATGCTTCGTATAATTCTGCTGGAGGAGGAGAATCTAGGCCCTGCCAACTGCTTCTCTGGACCAATAAACCGTCTTGCTTGGCATGCAATAATTCTTCGTCAGTCAAGCTGATTGAACCGCCGTTGCCGGGACTGGCGACATAAATAATTGCTCTGTTCGGATTGATTACGGCGTTTTGCGCCAGTTCAATAGCATTGCCGGGGTTATCCGGAATCGTTGAGTTAGACGTAGAAATCTGCACAACCGCTCCCACACCGTCTTCTAAAATATCTTTATTGACGATGGTGATTTCAAAAGTATCGCCGGTTTGTGGATCCTCTATTATTTCCAGATTGTCACGGATCTCAACTAATTTTTGTTTATACTGTCCTACGAATTCCGCTGAGCCATACTGCGGTATGCCCATGCCCAATTCGTCGTATCGTTCAACGGATATGTCTACCTTCATAGGCTCAGCCGCAAATGCACCATTTTCTCCCAGAAATATACGTCCGACTTGCATGACATTGCCTCTGCCAAAGTCGTAATCTATATTGTTAGGCACCAAAACTTCCGGATTCGCCATTGAAAAACTCCTGTTTCAATCTATATTATACCACTTTTGTCAACAGTAAGCCAGATTTAACTGAGGTGGTTTTTGACTTCCAGCGTAACTAAATGCTCAGCAGAACCGGCCAGCTTTTCATCAAGGCCCACTATCTCTTTCGGCTGGCTGGCCGTCGATAGATGGCGCAGGGTTTTGATATGGTCAGCGCCATAAGCCCCTTCTGATGCGTTGTAAAAGCAATGTTTGTCAAAATCATATTGGTAGCTTTCACCCGCTGTCAGTTTCTTGCCGTCCGGTCCGGTTATCAGGTTCGGCGAAGCGCCCATCGTCTCCAGCAGTTTCAGCCCGTACCATATCTTTATTTGCATAAACGGCACTTTGTCCTCGCTAAGCGCCGCAAACAGCTTGCTCAAATCATCATAATAATCCCCGCCCGCGTGATCCGGAGCCAGTTTATTTATCGCCTTCAAGCATTCGTAAGCGTACATCGAGCGGTCCAAATCTCTCGCGATATCGCCGAAATAGCGCTTCATCCGGCTATGCGTCACGGTGTATAGGTCGCCGCGGCCTTCTACCAATCCGAGTTCGTTCTCGGCGAACAGTTCGATACCGCCAGCTAACCGGCTTTTGCTCGAGCGTACGCTTTTGGCAATCGCCCGCAATTTGCCATGATTCGGTGTTAGCACCGTTATCAGCCGGTCTTTTTCGCCGTAATCAGTCCGGGACAGTATTATGGCTTTATCAATTATGTTCGCGCGCAAAGATAGACTCCGTCGCCCCGACCAATTTACCAAGGGAAGTCGTCGGCTTATAAAAATGTCCGGCGATACCCATATCCTGCATTGCTTCGTCGCTTAAGCCTAATTCTTCCGGTGCCAGATGGCTATATAAGATTATCGGGGTTTTTAACCACTCCGGATACGAACGAAATTCATGAATAAATTCCATTCCGTTATGCCCGGGTATCAGCAGCTCGATAACCACCAATCTCGGTGCTTTCTCGTCCGCCAGCCGGATGGCTTCCTGCGCCGTGGTTGCGATTGCCGAACTCAGCCCGCTGCGTTTGAAAGCCCGAGCCAGCACCTTGGCCAAGTCTTCCAACGGTTCGATGATAAGTATATCCGTAGCTTTCATAATTTATACCAGGCTAAGCTGGGTACTGCGCGCCAGCTCAAAGTTAAGCCCTTTCAACCCGTCAATCTGCCTAACCTGCAAGCTTGCTCCCAATGACCCGGCCAGAATGTCGGCAATAGCAAGCCGGACGCCGCTGTCAAACAACTTGCCGCCAGCCAAATGTGCGTTGCCCTGCAACTGACGGGCCAGCTCGATATCTTTGTTGGTAATCTCAAGCGTACTGCCGAGTACCGAAACCGAGATTATTTCCTTTTCCCTTTCAGCCCGGATGCGGACTTTTTGGCGGCCGTCTTTTCCTTTGGTCTGCTGGGCGATAACCAGCTCGGACAGGCAGCGAATTGCTGCTTTTAACCCTTTGCGATTAGCCATTACTTCACCGTCTTTCACTTCCATGCCAAAATCAATCTTTCCGGCCTTGGCATAAGGCGCGATATCGTTCGCTACTTCGTAAATCACCGAGCCGACACCGACTGTTTCCAGCGGCAAGCGGTGCTGGCCATACTCGGAGCGGGCGGCCAGCAGGTAATTGTCAACGAGCTGGAGTGTGTTTTCGGCCGTTTTTTGTATAGATTGAAGAGCCCCGGCCGCATCACCCGTTTTCTCCAATTCGGCTTGCCGCGCAATCAAAAGCAGCGGGTTTTTCAGCTCTTTTGCCAGAGCACTGAGCAGTTTTTCCTCGGATGGCAGGTTTTTGTCTTCCGGTTGGTTATGCACCGTTTTACCCCACTTAAATACCTTTCAATCTTAGCATGGGCCAACAACACGACCGCAAGCTCTAGCACAAATGAAATCGCGTTTTTATAAACAACCCTTTTTTATCTTATCCAGCATTTGCTAAAAATAAGGGTCCGGGCATTGTGAGATATCCTGATTGGTGAATGTCTAAACAACAACTAATAGCCGAGGACTGTTTGAGCGATGGGGAGTTCCGCAGGCTGTTGTTGGCTTGGGCAATGAAACAATAAAGATATTGAACTAGTCCCGGTGGTTTTGTCCCGCTTTTGACACCAAAAGCGGGTCGGTGGTAGGTACGAAGTACCTGCCGAAAGGTTTGGTTCTTTGAAAGAACCGCCCCGAAAATGAAATGTCCGATTACGGATTAAAGCTGATATTCGGAAGAATAATCTTATTGAAGTCCTTCAACCTATCCGGAATTTGGCACTCTATCGTTATCGTCTTGTCGCGCAGCGGCAAAACCACCAGCGCTCCCGGCTTGCCGTCTTCTATTTCACCGTCAAAGCGGACGCCGATAACCGACGATACTTTCGGCAAGCTGTAAGCCTTAGCCCTCAGCTTCCCGTCCTGAACCTGGCTGTCATATTGGCTTATCGTATCGCTGTATTGGTCTTCTTTGACGCTGATTTTTAGGGCATACAACGTGTTATCGGCCCCATTGATAACATCCGGGTTAAATATAAATGAGTTTTCATCCGCAGATGATATATAACCACTCCAGGTTTTCGGATATTTCATTGAAATCGAGCCCAGATTAGACGGGCCTTGGTAAGCTTTGAGCGGATATTTCTCTTTTTCCAGATATTCATTATCTTTTTGGGCCGCAGTCTGCTGGCTAGCAACTTCGGCGGCTGCAGCGGCCTTTTGGTCAGAATTATTCTTATAGTCTTGGCGCGACATAAACGCCCATAAACCGAAGCTCAATGCCGCCAGCAATAATACAGCGGCAAAAATCAGCGATATCAGCAGAAAATTGGCCTCACCGGCTTGTTTGTCTCTGATTTTCATAACCCTTATGGTAACACAAAAATGCTTGCTCTTTATCTATATTCGTAGAGGAAAACGCCGTCTTTTTCTTTGACCGGTTTTTTGCCCGGTATAGGAAAGGCAAAGCTGGCGACTTTGACCGGTTTTTTCCGGCCGGTTTTCATTTTTTCATCGAATTTCGGCATGTATCTGGTGATTAAAAACAGGAATATGCCATCTGCCTCCGGCCAATCGACTTTCCAAAAATCACCCCAGACGATTTTGATTTTCTTGCGGTAGCGGAAGGTTACCAATAGTGAAACCAAATACATTATCGGGTTAAGCTCGATGCCTACCGCATTAATGCCCCGCTTGGCCGCCAGCTTCAATATCCGCCCGTCGCCGGAACCCGGCTCCAAAAGTGTCTGGCCCTTTTTCAAATCCAGCAAATCAAGCGCGGTTTTCCGCTGTTTTTCCAGAGTCGGCAAATACGGCGCGCCGAACAACAGCACTCCGCAGAAGCATACCGTCAGCAACACCACCGCCAGATATATATAAATCATCTTATTTTGGCGGTTTTAAGATGTCTATTTTCGCTTTGGCGTGTTTCAGATACTTTTCAATTTGCGCAATCAGCTCCCGACCCTTCTTGTACTGGTCTATAGACTTGTCAATATCATCACTGCCGGCTTCCAGTTCAGTCAAAACCGTGTCCAACTCTTCTTTTAATTGCCGATATGTTTTTGCCTGTTTTGCCATCTCAGTCCTTGTCCACTACTTTGGCACTTATCGTGCCGTCGCGCAAATCTATTGAAAGCCGGCCGGCTCTCTTGGCCGCCGCTACCGCCTTTATCAGCTCGCCTTTTGGCCCCCTGATTAGCGCAAAACCGCGGCTCAAAGGCGCCTTTGGATCAAGTGTTTTGAGTAAAATTCTCCTCTGTTGGAGGTCTGTTTCTATACGAGTAATAATATTATTCAAAATTTCGTCCAATTTAACCCGCGTTTCATCCGTCTGCTGTTTTTTATCCGTATAAACCGCCTGCAATGAATAGTGCATATGCTTCTTCAAACTAGCCAGATTGACCCGCTCATTACCAATATCTGGCGCTAGCAGTTCGGCGGCATTGCTTGGCGTGCTGGCCTGCTTGTCGGCCGCCAACTCGGCCAAACTGATGTCTACTTCGTGGCCGATGGCTACAAGTGTCGGTATACGGCTGGCCGCTACCGCCCGAACTACCTGTTCGGTAGAAAAAGCCGCCAAATCATCAGCACTGCCGCCGCCGCGGATTATTACCAAAACCTCCGGCGGATTAGCCAGCTGGTTAAAATATTCAATCGCATTCACCAGTTGCGTCGGCGCTTCCATCCCCTGTACTAAAGAATCCGCCAGTTCAATGTTCATATTGCCCCAACGCTGGTTTATTATTTTCACAAAATCAGCGTAAGCGGCCGATTCTATAGAGGTAATCAGCCCGATGCGTTCCGGCGGGTACGCTAGCGGTCGTTTGCGTTCGGCGCTAAACAATCCCTCGTCTTTGAGTTTCTTAGCCAGCATCGCCTGGGCTTTTTTCAGTGAACCTTTGCCTACCACTTGTATATTCGTCACATTGACCGTAAAGCCGAATTGCGGATGCAGGCGCGGCCGGCCGAAGATTTCCAGATTCAGCCCGTCTTCCAGCGGCCCCGGCAGCTGCTGGACTGTGCCAAAGAACGGTACGCTGGCATCTTCATCCTTAAGGTCAAAATACAACCAGCGGCCTTTTCTAATCCGGAAATTGGCCAGTTCGCCAGTGATACCGACGCTTGGATAAACCATTTCCATCGACTGGTTAAAAACCGCTACGAATTCGCTGACCGAAAAAGTCGGATCCGTGCCAATCATTTTTTTCCCTTGTCCGGTTTCTCCCAGCCGGTATCATCTATCGCTTTTTGGTAAAAATAATATCCCGGCGGTAACTGGATAGCCGAGGTCAGCACACGGTACATCACCGTCGCCGGAATGCTTATACCCGGAGATATTCCGGCAGTAGCCAATACCGCGACCATCAAACCTTCATATATACCTACGCCGCCCGGCAAAACTGATATAAAGCCGGCAAAGCTGGCAATGATATAAGCCAAAATGACCGCCCCCGGATTAACCACGTCGCCAAAGGCTAGATAAATTGCGTAGATGCTGGCAATCTCAACCACGTTGGCCAATAGTGAATAAACAAACCAAGCTCCAAGCTTGGTATAGCTTTTTTTAATAATGTTGTAGTCTTCATGCAAGTCAAAGAACATCTGCCGCGACGATGCTACATTGATAGTTTCCGGATGTTTCGGCCGCACCACTTGGATAACCCGGTTTATCGCTTTGGTAATCCAGGTAAAAAACGCGTCTATCCGCTGGCGGCTGCCCACAATATAGGTAATAAATATCGTCCCGACCAAAATCAACGTCACCAGCGAGCTGGCTATCAAAATAGTAAAGTTATTGACCTTGCCTTCCACCGCCAGCGAAACCAGCCCGAACAGTGTCAGCACCTGAAAGGACAGGAAAACACCTACCCAGCGCATCATCTGGACCAGTGTGGATTTGCCAGCATTTACCTCAAACTGCTGCATCCTCAGGCCAAAATACGAAAAGCCAGTCAAGCCGCCTGTCGGAAACACATTATTGACGAAATTAACTTCCAGCGACACCCGAAACATCGGCCAATACCTCAGTGTTTTACCGACTATTTTAAACAAAGACTGGTAAACCTTGGCATAGGAATGATGGTTCAAAAATTGCAGTAGTACTATCAAAGCCAAAATCGGGGCGTTTACTTCATTAAAGCGCTTGAAGGTATCGACTATTTCTTCCCACGAAAAATATATAAGCAACGTCAATGCTACAAAAGTAGCGATGGTTATAGCTTTGCGCCATCGTCTGCCAAGTTTTTCTGCCATGCCGCTTTATTATAAAACAAAATCACTGCCGTCGGTTTCTATTTTTCTACCATTTTGTGGACTTTTTGTCTAAAATTAGTTTATTATACTGCGATGAGTGAAGTTTGTCCCGGCCAATATATTGAATGCCCGGTTTGGCGATCGCTTGATATAAAACTTCAGGCCATGCAAGTTGAAGCCGGATTTCTCATCGAAGCATCTAAAGAAGAAATTATTACTGAAGACAACCTGGCAAGGTATCTAGACATCGCAAGTGACACTTCCCAAGAAGAACGGGAAGCTCTGATGCTACTGGCGGAAGATGATTCTCTTGAAGCCAGTATTGCTTTCGCCAATCGTGCTTAGAGCTGGCAAATGAAGTTATAGAAGATGCCAAAGTTCTGGAATGCGACATAGAAGATATGCAGGAAGCCTGCGAAATCGGCGTGGTTTTATTGCCTTGGACCGAAGGAGATGGGGAAAAAGTAAAGACTAGTTTTCGATGTATGAGTTCGTTTGTTTTAAATGGCCAGATAAAATACTTCGACGAGCAAGAAATCATTCCAAGCAAACATTGAACCCCGGTCAAACTGTCACTGTTCGTGAATTATCTTGCCAAAGCAGTCTTTGATTTTACAGGTCTTGACAAGTGTGGTATAATATATACAAATGACAGCAAAGACTAAGCAAGCGGTTACACCGAAGTTTGAAGTCTTTGGGATGACAGAAGGCGAATCTTCTGACTTTGATCAAAAAGGCCAGGCAAAAATTGAAAGAAACGTCAAAGGCATCAAAAAAATACTTACCGAAGCGGGCAGATTGGTTGTAATTTCTTCTGGTAGTCCTGACAGTATGGAAACCGCATCCGCCTTGTTAGAAAATCCTTGGATACAAGAACATTCCGTTGTCGAAGGAGTCAGCCAGGGCCACATGTTAGGTGAAAATACCCTGCAAGAGAGCGATGAGCAAACAACCGCCAATGTTATCGCCCAGCTAAAAGCATTCAGCGGCATGGTAATTGGCCAGGCAAGAACAGTCGAACATACCGGCATGGTTTTGGTAGTTGGCCCGCAGTTTATCAGTGATATTCCGGAGAAAACAATTATCGAATATGATAAACCTGTCAATATTGCGCCTCTTGCGCTCAATCATTTTCAACTAGATATAGCTTAAGCCGCAAGCTTAGCTAAGTGAGTTAAGTCCGTTTTATTTCCAGCGTTTCCCTGCTTGCTGCCGCTGTTTTTCGCCTTTTATATCCTCTATTTTGGCTTTCAAAATATATTGCATGCCTTTTCTTGTCAGTTTCGGATCATCTTCGAATTCATGTCCGTTAACTAAAAGTTCGTCTTCGACTGCCCGATCAATAAGTTCGCCAAGTTGTTGTGAGTCGAGATGGGTCTCTGTGTCCAGTTTGCCGGCATTCATCATTTCTTGTATATAATCCATCCTTTTTGCAGGGGTGTTCTTAAGCAGTGCTTGCCGTGGGCCGTTTGCCTGGCCAACCCACAGCAGTAGCTGCAATCTCTCGTCAGCCGTCGCAACTTCACGATTGCGCACTTCCATTTCCAGCTTTATTCCGCCCTTTTGCATATAAAATTTTGTTGTTCGGCTCAAGTGTTTTTTGGCAGCGGATTGAATCTTTTTATCAGTGCCGTGTCTTTGGTGCAAGTCGTCCAGCTCTTTTTTAAAAGCATCTACCATATCTTGGGTACGTTGCTCTACCTCCCAAACAGGTTTGCCGGTAGCCATTAGCGGCTCATCATCCTCGTCTTCGTTAGGAGTTTCTTCTTCAACCGTTTCTACTTTATGGCTTTTCCGGTATAAGGCTAGCTCAATCACTTTTGCGGCAGCTGATCCATCATTTTCGACTTCTGGTTCAGTTGATATTTCGGCCGGATCACCATGTTCGGGCGTACTTGTGAATGGACTGTGTTCCATATGGGCATAATCGCTTGTAAAATCAACCATCCGGCGGAACATATCGCGGCGTTCGCCTGCACTATGGTTATGCGTGTCTATCGCTATGTCAGCCAGTAGCTCCTTGGCTGTGATTTTTAGCCGGTCTTTTCTAACAAAGAATTTAGGTTCTAATGCATCGGCCAAAAAATCATAAGCCACATTCGACGCATAGGCCAAATCCCAAGCCCTGTCGACTCCTTCTGGGCTTAAATCCATTATCTTTTTCGCCGACTCCTGGTTTTCCATTTACCAACATTTTAACATTTTTTACAATATCTGTCGAATAGATGTTCTAACGAACAATACGCGCAATCAGCTTTTCCAGCGTTCTAATTTAGAAAGATAACTTTTTGCTATTCCGGCTTTGCTTGAGCCTGAGCAAATATCCTTTGATTCAGCATTTGCCAGACCGATTGGCTCGCAATCAGGCTCTTGTGTTTTTTTGGGGTTGGGTATTGCGAGGCATTCTGATTTATTCCCAGCATTTGAAAAACTGAGTGAGCGACTTTCGGTCTTGTCGGAACAGGCCGAGGACCAGCCTTCATGGCCGACTGGAAGGAGTCCCGCAGGCCAGACAAGACCGCAACAAAGCGAGCATCATGTTTTTTTCAACTTGCTGTCAGTTTTTGGATTCCGTTTTTGCTGACTCAAAAATGGAATGGCTTGGTTCTTCGTCAGAAGAACATCCTCATTGACATAAGCATTTTTTTCTGTTAAAATGTTTACATCAACCTAATGAATCCGGGTCATTCGTAGTTTTTTACTCGCTGTTCATTACTGATCAACCGACTAAATAACTAACGAAATAAAGGATTCTTTTTTTATGTCTTATTCATCGTATTCTTCTAGGAATACTCGCAATCGCCGGCCAAGCTATGGTTCGCGCCGGAAGCAATACATCCACCCCGGCAAATTTATAAAAGCCGCCAAACAAGTGCAAGCTGAGGCTTACGAGCCCACACATAATTTTGATGATTTTGATATTCACCCTCTACTGAAAGAAAATATCAAAGCCAAAGGCTACATAGCCCCTTCACCTATCCAGGATCAAACCATCCCGCACGCGCTAGCCGGCAAAGATGTTATCGGCATAGCCAACACCGGTACCGGAAAGACCGCGGCCTTTGCTATACCGATACTTCAGCGCCTTATAGTCGACCAAAACTCCCGTGCTATCATCATAGCTCCAACCCGCGAACTGGCCCAGCAGATAGAGGACGAATGTATCTCGTTTGCCCGGCGCAGCGGACTTGGCGGCGTTGTTCTTATCGGCGGCTCGCCTATGGGCAAACAGCTACGCGGACTTCGCGAAAGGCCGAATGTAGTCATCGGCACCCCGGGACGCATAAAGGACCATTTACAGCGCGGCAGTCTCGATTTATCTAGGTTCAACATTGTCGTACTGGACGAAGTCGACCGCATGGTGGACATGGGCTTTATAGGCGATATTCGTTCAATCCTTGGGCAAGTCAGCCCAAACCGGCAGTCGCTATTCTTCTCCGCTACAATTGACGCGAAGATTAACGCTCTGATACAAACATTTATGAATAGCCCGGTGACCGTTTCAGTCAAACAAGGCGACACCAGCGACTTTGTCGAGCAGAATATCGTTCAATACAACTCGTCCAATGAAAAGATTGGCAAACTCCATGATCTTTTAATAGACGAAAACGTCAAAAAGGCTCTTGTCTTTGACGACACCCAGCGCAGTGTGGAAAGACTCAGCAAAGAACTTGCCAGCCGGGGTTTCAAATCAGGCGCCATCCACGGCGGCAAAACTCAAGGTTCTCGCCAGCGCGCGCTTAATCATTTTCGGGAAAATAATATTACCGTTTTGGTGGCAACCGATGTCGCGGCACGGGGTATCGATGTCACCGATATCACACATGTCATCAACTATTCTACTCCGGCCAGCTACGACGATTATATCCACCGCATAGGCCGTGCCGGCCGTGCCGGAAAAGCAGGCAACGCCCTGACTTTTGTCGAAAAAACCAACTACTAAACATTAGTTTTTAAGAATTTTTATTTTTGTGTAAGTCTTAAGACCAGCCGGCCTTTCCTACCATTACTGTTCATAATATCTTTTTCATAAGTATTGTCTTTTGAAGTCAACTTCTGGGCTAGATTCTCGTCATTGTAAGCCGATGCTGGTATAAAAGTTAGCTTTGACTTAGCCTGTGTATTCCCAGGCACGTGATATACCATGCCTTCACTTGAATCCCAAGAACACATCGCCGATATAACCATTGGCGGCTCAGTAGAATAGTCACTAAAAGTACCTGGCATACCAGATTCTATTTTACCTAAAGCAACTTCTCCTTTAGGACCTCGCATCAAAACTTCAATAGGCATATTAAGTATTATTATAGAATAAAACTTAATAATTTACAAGGCTATTCAAATCCTTTAGTAAAGCTAGCTCTTGAATTTATTTAATCTCTTCTTCAGCAAACAGGCTTGCTTGTTCAAGTACTAACTTTGTAGCAATTGCTTGATTATCAGGCGGGTAGCCAAACTCTCGTAGGAGCTTCTTTACTTCTACACGCAGTCTCGCTTGTGCCGATTCCCGCATTGTCCAGTCTATGGATACATTATTTCGGACCCTTTGCACCAACAACCTAGAAAGTTCTCTAAGCTTTTCATCTCCCATTACTTCTCTGGCTGTCCCATGAGCCACCAAAGCATCATAAAAAGCTAACTCCGCTTCGCTAAGCCCGCTTTCTTCGTTTTCTTTTACTTCTTCTCGGACATTTCTTGCAATCTTTATAAGTTCTTCTACTACCTGCGCAGCCTCAATGGTTCCGTTTTTATATCGAGCCAATGCCTCTTCCAGCATTTCTGAAAATTGCTGAGTTTTTACCGCATTTCGTTTGAACCTAACTTTTATCTCATCGTCTAAGAGTTTCTGCAGAACAATCGCCGCCAAATTTTTACGCTCCATATTGCGCATTTCTGCCAAGAATTCATCAGACAATATAGACAAATTCGGCTTTTCTAGGCCTGCAGCAGTAAAGATATCTACTACACCCACGGGGGCTATAGCTTTATCTACAATTTGCTTTATTGCCATCCGGTAATCTTCATCAGTTGGTCCACCCCTAGGGCCATCTATTTTCTCTAGGCGTGCATTGACTGCCTGGAATAATGCTACTTCCTCGCGCAGCTCCAGAGCCTCTGGTCGTGGCATAGCTAGACCAAATGCTTTACCCAGTTCTACAACGTGTTGCTTCAATCTCTTCGGGCCATTATCCATGGCGGTTATATGTTCTTCGGCATCCAGAATAATCTGCAGTTGCTCCCCGGTTTCAGCATCAAAATATTTTTTGTAATCAAACCCATGGAACATATCTCGAACGATTTCATATTTCTGCTTCATGATCTTCACGGCTTTGTCTTGGTCCAAAGTAGGCGTTCCTTCCCCGCCACTTTCGGTATAATCTGCCATTGCTTCACGTAGTGCAGCTGCAACTCCCAAATAGTCCACGACCAAGCCGCCAATTTTCCCAGGATAAACTCTGTTTACCCTTGCTATCGCTTGCATCAAGTTATGCCCTTTTAATGGTTTATCCAAATACATTGTATGCATATTCGGCACGTCAAATCCTGTTAACCACATGTCGCACACAATCACTAGCTTTAGCTCAGAATCAACATCTTTCATCCTCGCCGCCAGGGCCTTTTGTTTATCTTTGCTTCTTAAATGTTTTTGTAGCGCCTGCTCATCAGACGCCGAGCCAGTCATAACGACTTTTATTAGACCTTTGTCGTCATCTTCATTGTGCCACTCTGGCCTAAGCTTAATAATCTCATCATACAAAGCAGCTGCAATCCTTCGGCTCATAGTCACAATCATGGCCTTGCCCTCTATCGCTGTTTGACGTTCCTCAAAATGCTTAACTATGTCTTTGGCAATTAGCTTTAGTCTCTCCGTGTTGCCCACTATTGCTTCTTTTTGTGTCCATTCAGCCTTTAACTTATCCTGGCGTGATAGCTCTTCGCCCTCAAGCAGGTTTTCTACTTCACTATCCAGCCACTTTTTGGTTGTTTCATCCATGCCCAGGTCTATCAGGCGGCTTTCATAATATATAGGCACGGTTGCTTGGTCTTCTACGGCCTGCTGTATGTCGTATATGTCTATGTATTCGCCAAAAACCGCTGGGGTAGATTTATCTTCACGCTCTATTGGCGTTCCGGTAAAGCCTATATAGCTAGCTCCCGGCAATGCATCACGCATATATTTTGCATATCCATACACCAGCTGTGCATCGCTTTCTCGCACGCGAGCTTTTAGCCCGTATTGGCTACGGTGTGCTTCATCAGCTATGACTATTATGTTGTTTCTTGGGCTCAAAACTGGCAACGTATCTTCATCTTCACCTGGTGAGAATTTCTGTATAGTGGTAAAGATCACTCCGCCAGATTCTCTATTCAGCAGTTCTCTCAGTTCTTTTCGGGTGTGCGCCTGCACAGGTTCTTGTCGCAGTAAATCATGACAAGCCGCAAACGTACCAAAAAGCTGTCCATCCAGATCATTTCTGTCCGTTACAACTAATATTGTGGGGTTCTTTAGCTCTGGCGATACAGTCAATAATCCTGCATAAAACGCCATAGATAGTGACTTGCCAGAACCTTGCGTATGCCAGACTACACCTGCTCGGTGGTCAGAATCTGGCTTAGTCGCCCCTACCGTACTGTTTACTGCTTTTTTAACTGCCCAATACTGGTGGTATGCCGCAACCTTTTTTATATAGTTCTGTTCATTCACATCAGACCGCTCAAACACTATGAAGTTCCGCACTATATCAAGCAGTCTGGACTTATCGCACGCGCCGCGTAGTAGTACTTCCAGCATTGGGACATTTCCTACTTCCTTCTCGCCGTCTATGGTTTTCCATGTCATAAATCGTTCAAAGTCAGAGCTTATAGTACCCATCCGTGCATCCAGCCCGTCGCTTATCACGCACAGTTCATTAAATCTAAAGAGCGCGTTTATCTGGTCTTTATATGTCTGTATTTGCCGAAAAGCCGCTCGCACATCTGCCTTAGCATCCCCAGCATTTTTTAGCTCTATCACTACCAGCGGCAAGC
Source organism: Candidatus Saccharimonadales bacterium (assembly GCA_025451045.1). Taxonomy (GTDB): domain Bacteria; phylum Patescibacteriota; class Saccharimonadia; order Saccharimonadales; family 2-12-FULL-41-12; genus JANWLD01. The sequence goes on along the minus strand of JANWLD010000003.1, from coordinate 93,105 downwards.
CGTTTACAAACAGCACTATGTCTGGCCGGCGGTTATGCTCGCCTTGCAAAACAGTTAGTTGGTTTACTGCCACAAATTCGTTATTTTCAAGGTTTTCAAAGTCAAACAGCCAGACTTTATCCGTTCTTATTTCACCGTTTTTATTTCGGTATTCATAATCCAGGCCATTAACTAAAAGGTTATGAAAGGTATGATTATCAGTTAGTAGCGTCGGTGCGGTACTCCTGCTCAATAAAGTTCTTACTTTATCTAAGCCTTCTTTTGGTATTTGCGGATTAAGTTTTTGTACAGCAGCAGTCAATTTTTTATCTAAAAACACTTCGTGATATTGTCGCTCGCCGGAGCCATCCGGGCCAATTTCCGGTCCGTTCAAAACTTCCCAGCCTAAATTAGCTAGTATTTTCAGCGCTTCTTGCTCTACTTTATCTTCGGTCATTTGTTGACTAGTATACAATGACCGCTACAATTAAGCATGTAATGGTGGTCCTATTAGTTTTATTAAGTGATGGCAAAGAAGAAAAAAGTAAATCTTTCGCATCAAATAACCAAGAGTATCAGGAATATATTGATCAACTTGAAAATAAATACTCCTCAAAAGAAGTAGAAAAAGGAATAATAATTGAAGGTAGTGATAAAGTTCCTACCGGAGTATTCGACAAAATTCCTATGACTCGTAGGGAGATGACAAGTTTTGAACAATTCATTAATGTAGCAAGGCGCAAACGTTTTTAATTAGCAGTACTTTTAAAATAAATTGCTTTGTCTAATTGTCTAAACAAATAAGATATAAAACTGAGCATGTCTAAACAGTCCTCTTTTGATATAGGCCAATCAAGCGCTGGTTCATGAGCGGTTGGATTACGCATCGCTTGCATTAATCCGGCAGATAAAAATTTAACGCTTTCCTGTACATTTTTTTCTGTTTGAGTGCGTCCAGTATTAAGTTTCAGTACTCCCTTTAAAGAAAAAACATCTAACATTAAGCCTTGTCCGTCTCTTTGGTTTTGGGACTTTTTTTGGACAAGTTTGTTATAGACTTTTGCCGCTTCAAATACTGCATGAAAATAATTTTCTTGAATGAATAGTTTTCGACAGTGTTTATGGATTTCTTCATGAAAGTTTCTACTCATAAAATCATCCGAGATAACAGATCCTACTTTAAGGTCAATTTTTGCTTTCTTTAAGATTTTATCTACATCGTTTTCTAGATCTTCCGGCGTAACGATAGAAACAAATTGAACCAACAAATCATTCCGATCTTCATTGGTCATTGATTGTTTTGCAAGAGTTAAAACCCAGTCATGAAAAGCCTGTGCCCTAACAGATGTTATTGAATCATTAGGGAATTTTTCTTTTTGAAAGGTAAATATAGACTTCGCTGCACGTTCTATTTCGTTGTAGGTGGTAGCATATTTCAATAAATCACCTATTTGATTTGCTACTAATCTATAATTCATAAAGACAATTCCTCTATTCTTTCTTCTATCTTAGTAATCTGTTCCTTTGTGAAGACTTCAATTCTTCTTTGTAAGTCAAGAAGTTCGTACAGATAAGCATTGAACCTGCTCTCTTTTGATAGACTGTATAGAACTTCGATAAAGTCTTTGCGTTTAGATTCCTCTAAAGCGTTATGGATTCTCTTAAAAACATATGATGATTGATCTAATAAAAATTCCTCTTTTAGCAGATCCGTAAATATACCTTCTCTTAGTTCTGGTGATAAGCTCGATATATCACAACTAATAATCCTTAGTAACACCGACCACCATCTAAACTTATCTTTTCCGTATTCACTAGACCACGCTATATACTTTTCTGTGCCTTGAGTAACCCTGGCTTTGTCATTTGAATCTCCTAGAAGATCAAATATTTCAAATGCCCAATATATGGAGAATTCACTTTCATCCTGAATTTTTACTTTGGAAACACCAAAATTTAATCCTTCATTGTGGAGTAGCACAGATGCCTTGTATAGAGCCTTCAGATTGTCTTTTTTAGAGTTAGACATGAAAATTTGATCATCAGCATATCTAAAATAAGTCACATTAATATCATCACAATATTTACTAATTTTCTCATCATAATTCTGTAGGTAAAAATTAGCCAATAAGCGCGAACAATCGCCCACCTCATCCTGGGGCAATCCCTTTGTCTGATGGGCGTATCCATAGATTTTTCTATTCCAGTTTTTTAAAAATGAAAACAATAAGTGTATTACTGGAAGCTTATCCTTTGGAACAGCATGTCTAATTTTTGCCTCTAGCTTGTCTAGGTCAATGGTGTCATAAAAGTTAGCAATATCAGAAAACAGAAATTCAGAAGTATTCGCAGAACTTGCAGTAAGCCAAACTTTTTTCTGAAAGTCTTTCCATGATTCAATCCAACCCAGCATATTGTAAGCTCTTGATGGAGTTGATGGTAATTCAAGGCTTATGGCGTCTAGTTGATCTTCTTCAGAATCCCTAATTATACCTCCAAGGCTAAATGCTCCGTAGGTGTTTGCTACTCTATCAATGGCTAGTTCATCCTCTACCTGCTTGACACAAAAGTAATACACGCAATAATCAGCAACCGTTAACATAGGTATAATCCGAGCAACTTTTTGAGATTTACTTTCTATTTTAAAAGCACGCGGACCTGCCACGAAGTACTCGCCCGTAACAACTTTCTTATAGAGTTGTTTTAGATATTCCTCACGAGTCTGATCTATCTCTTGAGGTAAAACACTATTTTTTCTTATATGCCTAAAAAATCCAGAATCTATGGTTGATATAAATAATTCTTCCGATATATTTATCATACTTTTAGCTTTACGGACATTAGGAAAAACAGAAGTGAGGCTCGTCGTCTTGTCAGTAATTGCGCTTTGTCCATGTCAGGACTCTTCTTTCATGAATTTTATTATATTTTCTGCTCTGTCTGCCAAATCGTCATATGTAAGAATGTCAATATTTGCAAACTGTCGATTGAGCAAATGTAAATATTTTTTACTATCTTTACCGGCCTCAGGAAACAAACTTCTTTTTGATATAACAATAACAGCAGAGGGATAGTTGAATCGTTTTATAGATGGCTGGCTCTCCTCTATTTTTCCAAAATTTTGCTCAAACTCATCCAAATAAGAAATTACTTGATGAAGAGCTCGTCCAAAATCGCTAGAATATTTATAATCAACCCTTGGATCGAATGCGCCTTTTCGATCTGAAGCTTTAACTTCATCGATTAACTTTGCATTAGGCCCCTTGAGCTCTGCAATGTCATAAACTTGATTGAAGCCTTCTAGAAGAAAGTCATACTCAGACCCCAAGCCAGTGCTAAATTTTGGTTTTGATCGAAGATGGCTCTGGATATAATCTAGGCCAAAGAACCAGAAGCGAGTTGAAAGAAAATTTTGCATATCTGTCTCTGTAGTCCCCGGTTCCGCTATAAGTCTTTTGAACTCAGCGAGATCATTCTCGTACTGCTTTATTTGTTCTTTTGAGCTCCTTTGTTGTTTAAGAGTTTTTAATATCTCTTTTTCAACCACCGCCTTATCTCCAGATAGAGCGTCCGCAACAAAAGCTTGAACTTTTTCAATGGTCACGCCTAGCTTATTATTTACAGCAATTGCTTGATATTGCTTATTGTCTTCAATCTTCACGCCAACTAGAGAGGCCTGCTCTCTTAAGAAAGTCATGAGCTGGTCAATACTCTCCTTTTTGTCTATGGTTTGAAAATTTATCCTTTTCCACGGAGTGTCTTTATTCGGTCTTGTAAACTTTACAATGTCTAATTTGAAATGATGCGAGGTACCCTCTTTTATATCAGGTATGTGTAGGGCTGATACAAATATTTTTGCTCTTGGCCCATCCTGAATTGCTTTAAGACCAGAATTAGCAAAACCATTTTTAACAGCTCTAGCTGTGAACTGGCTGCAAATATCAACACTATCTAAGCCTGCGTTTAGTTGGTTTGGTATTTGTTCTATCGGATCATACTTGGGGGTGATCCACCCTTGGCTCAAGCTCATACTTTTATCTTTCCGGAGATTAGGTGTGGTAGGAGGGTGTCGCGGAGGATGGTTAGGGTTTGGATTTGTCGAGCGTTGTTTCGGATTTGCGCAAAAGCCTTCTGCATTTTTTGATGAAACTTAGCAAGTAAATCTACATCAGGGATAGCTACTTCATATGCCGCGACGGAATCGTTTTGCACGCGCTGCCTGCCTGATGTACCAACCATGCTTTGTATAGCAAATGCTCGAAAAACACTACTCCTAGCAAGGAAATAAATATATTCCGTCAGCTCAACCTGTTTTGGTCTCATGACAATATATTCTGTAGAGCCGAAACCGGCCTCATCCTGATCGAGAAAATCTACAAAGGCAGTTTTTCCATTTTCAAGACACGGCGTAATTCGTGCAAGCAAAGTGTCCCCATTCCTGTATTTCATGCCGGCCGTAAAGTTACGAATCTCAGTTGCCTTAACACTCATGCCAACTTCCGGCACATTCTTCATTTCAAGGTATCTCACCGGAAAGTTTTTTGGAATTGATTCGCGTGGATTAAGCGCGATAATATCGCTCAAAATGCCTCTTTCCCACTTCTCCGCTTCGGGGTTGTTTATAAAATAATGTTTAAAAAGGGTTTGGCCGATTTTTTCTAAAGTCTCATTCATCCGCCGATTCAGCTCAATCATTTCATCAATTCCTCGGGCAATTTCAGTTATTTTTTGTTGTTCGCTAATGGGCGGCAGGGTTATTTTTATTCCCCGCATATCTGCCCATTTTATGCTTTTTTGAACGGTCTCCACCGTTCTCCCGGCAATTTGATCTATAAACCACTTACTGCGCATTAGATATAGCGCATAAAATGGCTCGATCTCTTTTTTATCAAATCTAAACCCAAGGATATTTTGCGCAACAGCATAGCCGGGATTTTTTGGTACAATTGCTGACTCGGCGATAGTACCAACTGTAGTAAATAAAATGTCGCCTTCTTCAAGGTGTTGGCGAAACCAGTTATCCCAGGTTTCTTGAGCAACGAATTTTCTCGCCTTTGTGGAATCAGGATAAATACTATTCTTTGAAATAGCATTAACTTCTAGGAGCGGATATCCGCTATCTATAATAGGAGGCGTCTTGCCTCGATTATCTATTTTTTGAGCTACCAAATCCTCAAACAAAACCGTTTTTTTCATTGCTTTTCCCCTGTCTTTTTAGTAGGAGAACTGTCGTTATCTTTTAGACCCGATACTGGCATTCTTGATGCAAGTTTATAATAGTCACTACTAAACACCGGTGCATACATTTTGTTGACCATTCGTGTTACAGATTTTGCCAGCTCTGCTATTGATGGAGATTGATACGCGCCCCCCGAAAGATTTGCTAATGCTTGCTGCGCAGAGAAAGAGGCATTGGTTAACTTAGCAATATCTTTGTAATAACTCGTCTGTAGCGTTCTTACGGTTTCTACCATTTGCTTACTAAGTTCCGTTAGTGTCTTAATATCCGTAGAGGTATATGAACTTTTCTTCGTTAGGTTTTTCATAATTTGTGTGCGTAAATGCTTTGCCTGACTAAAATCATCACTTGTTACAGTATGAAAATGCGCGCACTTATTACGAAGTATTCGTATACTATGAAGCTTTTTATAAATAGTTTCCCACTTTATAGGTCGTTCTAGCACTAGGTCGCTTATAGATCCCCAGACTGTTTTCGGTGTTGTTTTCTCTATATATTTAGATTTAAAGGTTGCAAAATCACTACTATTTTTTATAAGATGACGCATCTTTCCATCATCTACACCATCTCTCGCCCATGACTGATCTATTTCTAGTAAATCAAGTATGGTCTCAAAGCTTAATTTAGAAGTAAGTGGATCAAGGCTGCTATTTTCTACAATATCGTTTTTTTCATACCCTAGTAATTTTACGTAATCTTCTATTGCATCGCTTACGTGGAGCAGGAGCCAGCGTAATTTTTCTTCGACTATCTGAGTTTCTTTTAAAATTTTTGGGTACAATGAAGTAGACTTACCGTCTGAATGAATGACTATATTATTGGACTTAGCAATTTTTTTGTAAAAATTTTTCGTGATATCTTTATCATCAATAATACAGGATACAAGATAGAGGCCGCTTATTTTTCGGTCACTAGAGTTTCGTTTTTTCGTAATACCAAGCTCATCTTTTAATATTGATACTACATCGTCCCAGCTATTGGCGCGTACAACGAACTTGAAGGTATAAATACTTAGAGTTGGTTTACTCATGATTTAATTCCAAATAAACAATCCAGCTCACTCTTTTCCTATATCTTCTTTTTGGTTAATGCCTTCCATCATGAATACAGGAAGTAAGTTATCTTGCGAATATGACCAGTGCCCCATATCTCTATTTATTTGACTCCAAAGGTATGTGCGGTATTCATCTATAGAAGCTACGTTGGGTATTTTTTGAAGAATATTTATAAAACTTTTTTTTCGGAATTCTCCTATAAAGTCCGGAATATATCGTTGCCAAGAGCTTCCAAGGAGTAAGCCCACTAACCAAGGATGGTTATTAACCATAAAATACATGAGCAAACATCCATTAAGATAAGCTTGCAGAATGTCTTCTCTATCTTTAAACCTTTCTTCTACCATAGGTGTCATAGGAATCACATAATTAACATCTTTTAGCTCTTTATAATATTCAAGTACAGCTCCAGGATAGCCATAAAGACGTTCTAGAGTACGTGGCTTGTCATAACCACTCGGTCTTCGAAGCTTAATACTATTTATCTCTGGTAATATCTCCCACAACTTTTCTTTTGCTACGCAGCCTAAAATTATAGAAAAAATCTCATACACCACTAATTCATAAAAATCTCTTGAAATATCGTACATTTGGCCATTATCTTCGGGTACAATATCGTAATATTGTGATATGATCTCAATCTGTTTATAGGCTGTTAATATCACGTCAATTTTTTTATATTCCGTTGCCACAGATAACACTTCAAATAATTCTTCGGTTAAAGGTTTAGTGGTTTCGTAGTTGTTATAAATTTGAGCTCTATATTCTTTAATATTATCTCTAGATTTATAACGACTTGGTGCTTTTGAATTAATTTTTTTATATAACTGTGAAAAATATTTTTCTGATAAGGTTCGGGTGGGTTTATTGTTATCAATCGCCGAAAGAAGATTTTCCTTGAGGACTTCTGACTCATCCTGTTTTTCCTGAACTGATATGGTCTCCAAGTGGGCATTGATGGCAAACTCAATTGATTTTTGAAACTTTTCTCCCTTTGGATCGTTTTTTAAAGAAAACCCTATTATACGATTATATGCAATATCAAATGGAAGATTTTTTAAATCTCCTAAATCGGTATTGGCAACTAAAATTACAGATGATTCTGATTTCTTGCCAACTGTATAACCTAGTTCAAAAAGTACATTTTGATTTACTAATAAACGCCCTGAAGCCCCTTTATCAACCAAACTAACATCAGCGACGAAGATTCCACATTTATCTATTTTCTTTTTTATAGTTTCAGCAATATGAACTGCGCCCACTTCATCTTGCGTGTCCTTATCCATTCTAGGTGATATTTCTAAATCGGGCTTGCTTGCTACACCGTCAATAGCATTTTTTAGATATTTTTCAATGTAGCTTCGGGTCTTAGGTTCATCTGACTGCCATGAATAAAATATAGTCACTTCATCTTTACTCATAATTCATAACCGATCTTCTTTAAATTTTCTTTAATTTGCTTTTCTAACTTGTCGGATTCTGCAAATTGTCCTTTTAGTTCTGTTGTGAGTTTTTGCATTTTTTCTTCGAAAGTTTCGTCGTCTTCTTCTATTTCTTCTGCGCCTACATACCGACCAGGCGTAAGGACATAGTCATGTTCTTTTATTTCATCTATAGTTGAAACTTTAGCAAAGCCGGGGACATCTTCTACTGTTCCTGATTTTTTAAATTCATTATAGATTTCTGCAACTTTGACTATATCTTCATCCGTAAGTTCGCGGTTGCGGCGGTTTATCATGTTGCCCATATTGCGAGCGTCGATAAACAAAGTTTTGCCGCTGCGATTTTTGCGATCTCTTGAAACAAACCAAAGACAAGCTGGGATGCCAGTGTTAAAGAATAGCTGGCTTGGTAAAGCAACTATTGCATCTACCAAATCTGCCTTGATAATGTTTTTGCGGATTTCTCCTTCGCCGGAACTTTGCGAACTCATAGAACCATTTGCTAAGACAAACCCGGCTGTACCGGTTGGGTTTAAATGATGGATAAAATGCTGAACCCAAGCAAAGTTAGCATTACCCTTCGGCGGAGGGCCATACTTCCAGCGAACATCGCTCTGCAGTAATTCACCGCCCCAATCACTTATATTAAACGGCGGATTAGCTAAAACAACATCTGCTTTTAGATCTTTTAACTGGTCATTGTGCAAAGTATCGCCGTATTTGATATCTGCATCGATACCGCGGATGGCCATGTTCATCTTAATAAGTCGCCAGGTGGTTTGGTTGCTTTCCTGGCCGTAAATGGCAATATCGCCGATATTGCCAGAATGTTCCTCTACGAATTCTTCGCTCTGAACAAACATTCCACCACTACCACAGCAAGGGTCATAAATTCTAGCGCCTTTATGAGGCTCAACCATGTTTACAAGCAGGCGAACTATACTGCGCGGAGTGTAGAACTGCCCGCCGCGCTTGCCCTCTGCATCGGCAAACATGCCCATAAAGTATTCATAGATTCTGCCTAAAAGGTCTTTGCTCTTGTGCCCGTCCTCGTTAAGCGAAACAGTACTGAAGAGGTCTATTAGCTCCCCTAGGCGCCTTTTGTCCAGTGCTTCCCGACCGTAATTCTTCGGTAAAACACCTTTGAGCGATGTATTTTCACGCTCTATGGCATCCATTGCATTATCAAGTAGTTTGCCTATTTCGGGCTGTTTCGCATTGTCGCGAATATTATCCCAACGGGCTTCTTTTGGCACCCAAAAGATGTTATCCATTTTGTAAAAGTCGCGGTCTTCTGGGTCGTAACCCTCTTTTTCGGCTTTTTTGTACTGTACGGCAAAGGCATCTGAAACGTATTTGAGAAAAATAAGTCCAAGCACCACATGTTTATACTCGGCCGCGTCCATGTTGTTTCGTAGTTTGTCGGCAGATTGCCAAAGTTTTTGTTCTAAATGTTGAATATCCAAAATTAACTCCTGAAATACAGTAGTAATCATAGCATTTTTTAAGGGGTTTTTGTAGGTATTACTTCCCAATTTTCCAAACACCGTTTTGGCGGCTAAATTCACGCCTAAATGTCAATACAACGTGAATTTATAGTATTTTTAGCCCAAATTCACGCCTAAATAACATTTTTAAGGGGTTTTTGAATTGACAGGAAAATTAATAATTATTTAATGAAAGTTTAATCTTTATTTAATTTTATTGGGAGCGACGGAGGTTGGGCACTACTACGAAGCCAAGGCCTAGTAACGGCCCGATGCCGAGCAACGGATGCGGGATTACTTTGTCTCCCGGCTTCCAATGCTGCTGCTTTTGCTCCTCGTGCCCTTCATAAAGACTGAGGGCCTCTGCGGTGTCGTCGCCGGTCCAAGCAAGCTCTTCCGGCGCTAGGTCTGCTTCCCTGTCTTCCTTGTAAAAATAAGCTGATTCCGGACTAGGAAAAGAAAGCGTCCGAAGCGGCCCGCCGATTAAATGCCGCGGCAAGACCAAGCCGTCTTTGGCTTTGACCATTGTCTGATAACCGTTTCTGGTGGAAGTCGGCACACCTATATTAACCGACACCGCGTGATAGCCTAGCGCAGTCGTCCTAACGTCATTGATGACACTATTGAACTTAAAAGCGCCATGCTCGTAGCGCACAAGAAAGCTATAGATTCCGCACGCTTCGGACAAATCTTTACCCCTAAGCCTGTTTTCCTGTTGGGCTTCATACACTTCGTGAGTAGCCGGTCCCGGCTCAACATTAACCATTTACTATATTATGCCATTTTCTGTGCTAATTTCCTAACGGGCGGTTTTGTCTGGTATTATTGGACGGTGAATGAACAAGTTGAGTCAGTTGCTCCGGAAAAATTGGGGTCCTTGCCGCCACTACCCGAAAGTATGCGCACTAAAGTATACACAGCCAGCGCCCTGGGCGGAGCGGCTTTACTGGCTACTACCGCAGAATATCTCGGTGTCACCAACACTCTACCCGAAGTTCCGAAGTTTATTGCCAGCAGTTTGGCCCATCCCGTGCTCGGTTACACCGGAGCCTGGGCGGCCACTTCGGCATTTGGTAGAATATCAGACCGGTTCCGGACCAGTGTTGCTATAGCTGGGGCGACAGTTGCTAATTTTGTTACTGAAAAAACCCAAAGTGCACTCATAGCCGATCCTCAATATATCAATTTCCTGTCAGCCCAGAATCTGCCAGAAACGACCAAAGATTATGCCTTTGCCCTGCTAGGCGCCGGTCTGTTCATACTGCAAAACCGCCGTGACGACGGCTAAAAAATGTCTATGAACTTACTATTTTCGGATGGTCAGGAATAAATCTTTGAAGGCGGCTTTGTAGCTGATTTTCTGCTTTTTAAGTTCCTTTAGCCAGATGATACCGCCGATAATCCAAACAACTATGATAAAACCGAGTAATGCCGGCAAGTAGCTATTTTCGGCGTAAATACTGCTAACTGCTGATTGCCAGTCAGAGAAAAAACCTTGTGAGTCAGCGCTTTCGGAAATATCGGCATAGGTGTCGGCGGCCAGCCAGACCAACAACAGGACATACGCACAAGATACGCCCCACCACAGGGTTGCCCACCAGCCTACCTGTTGGAGTTTAGTCCTGTTTTTCATAACTTTATGATAGCATTATTGCTTTTATCCTTAATGTATTGTAAGGTTATTTTCTATGGCAAACGGCAGATTATCATCTTTAATGGGCTTAGCCCGGCAGGCTAAAGGCGAAAGCAAAGAGCGGCCGATAAACGCGGATGTACCTATTGAATATCCTCCACAAAAACCTCGGACTTTTATGCGAACCGGCAATCACTTTATGCGAATAGTTCCTATCCCTGAAAGACGAGGTATTTATGATCCGCCTGAAGGCGGCCCGAACGAAGTAGTAGTTACCCTTCATCCGGAAAAACCAGAATCAATAAATTGAAGACATTCTTTAAAAAGAACCCAATATGTTCTTGTGGCCAAGAACCAAACCATTCCATTTTTGAGTCAGCAAAAACGGAATCCAAAAACTGACAGCAGGTTACAAAACTCTAGGTCCGCTTTGTTTTAATTTGACCTGAATGAAAAAACTCCTTATCAGTCGCCCATCTCATGATTCTTAGGGAGGAAATGGGTTGCTTTTCGTTCCACCCGGTCAAATTAAAAGTCCCTCACTCGGTTTTGTAAATGCTGGAAAGAAAATACCTTGGTATTTTCAGGCATGGGTCCGGGCATTGTGATATATCCTGATTGGTAAATGTCTAAACAACAACTAATAGCCGAGGACTGTTTGAGCGATAGCGAGTTCCGCAGGCTGTTGTTGGCTTGGGCAATGAAACAATAAAGATATTGAACTAGTCCCGGTGGTTTTGTCCCGCTTTTGACACCAAAAGCGGGTCGGTAAAAAGGTCGAAGACCTTTATCGAAATAATTTTTATTGTTTTTTGGTAAAAATATCTTTTTTGATATAAAAATAAGCATTTTAGCGCTAAAAAACAGGCCATTTTGACAATTTTGCTGACCGCCGAAAATCCTATATATAATATGTTTTCTATGGCAAATAATAGCGTAGCAAACCACAGTTCTTCAGGCGCAAGCCTCCGTACCCCGGAATCCAGCGGGGAAAGGTTCAAAACAGTCGTAAAAAGTGCCGGCGAAACTGTTATGAGCAGCTTGCACTCAGTCAGGCGTATCGGCGAAGTGGCGATGAATGCCTTTCGTGAAGCCCCTCTGGAATTTGATGTCCGCCCGCCGCGCAAACACCGTATAGATCAAATTTAGTTATTAGCAGTTGATAAATGCTGGACCTCAAAGAGTTCGGTCCTACCAGGGTTCGGTTCGTAATCTACTACTTCAATACCCTGGCGCACTACTACCATGCTATTAACGAACCTCATCATTCGTCGCATAGAGGGCTCTTCACCGCGGCTGGCCATAAGGGCCATACGGGAAATTTTCATTATCAACGCCATCGTATCATCTTCGAAAGTGGCGACTAATATGACCTCGCCGCCCCTTTGGCTGGAATGGTTCCGATATACTTTCGGCTTCTGTGGCGTAACAATGATTTCCCTTCTGTTGTTACTTTCCGTAGTTTCAAACACACTTACCGGCATATGGTTAATCCTATCTTATACAGCCTCTATATACATTATTTATATATTATACCACATTAGTCAATAGTTAGTCAATTGTTCTATACTGTAACAATGCAAAGTTTGATAGTCCATGGGCGGCAACCGGCACTAGGCCGGGCTGAGCTGGAAAGCCTATACGGCAGCAAAAAAGTCCGGCCAGTCGGTGAAAAAACCACTATTGTAGATGTGGACCCTTGTTTATTTGCCTTTGACCGTTTAGGCGGCAGCTTAAAATTTTGTAACGTCCTAACTACCCTCGACACTATCGACTGGAAAGAGATTGAAAAATTTCTAGTGCAGGTTTCGCCCGGCCATAGCCAACGGATGGTTGAGGGCAAAATGCGCTTAGGGCTAAGCGTAGTCGGCCTGAATGTCGGTATAAAACAGCTGAACGCCACTGCTCTGACACTTAAGACTGCTATTAAGAAGACCGGCCGAAATGTCCGCGTTGTCCCCAATAAATCGCCCGAGCTTAATGCCGCGCAAGTAACCCACAACCAGCTGACCGGGCCAACCGGCTGGGAGCTGGTTTTTATTCGCGACGGCAAAAGCACCATCGTAGCCCAAACCGTAAAAGTACAGGATATCGAAAGCTATTCCCGGCGCGACCAAGCCCGACCCGCCCGCGATGCCCGCGTCGGCATGCTGCCGCCCAAACTGGCCCAGATAATTATCAACCTAGCTACTGGAATATTACCGGAAGAATCACGCCAATCGGTCTGCGAAATCCCGCCGGACGAGCCGATTCCGGCCTATCATTACGATGGCGTGCTACTGCTGGACCCGTTTTGCGGTACCGGCGTAATTTTGCAGGAAGCGATGCTTATGGGTTATGGCGTCTTCGGCAGCGACATAGAGCCGCGGATGGTTGAATATAGCCAACAAAACATAGACTGGCTGGAAGATACCTTCGCTTTCGGCGGTTCGCTCAAGGGGTTAGAGCAGGCCGACGCGACCAACTACCGCTGGACAACGAAGCCTGATGTCATCGCCGGCGAAGCATTCTTAGGCCGCCCGTTATCGTCTTTGCCTGACAACCAAACATTGAAAAAAATTGTCAGTGACTGCGACACAATTATTAAAAAATTCTTAAAAAACATCTCTTCGCAAACCAAACCGGGTTTTCGACTCTGCATCGCCGTCCCTGCCTGGAAGACCAAAAGCGGCTTCACTCGCCTCCCCACCCTTGATAAATTAGAACAACTGGGGTACAATAGGTTGAAATTCTCACGCGTTGCTAATGACGATTTGATATATCACAGACCTGATCAGGTTGTCGGACGTGAACTCATCGTAATCGAAAGGAAATAACAGATGTCGAAAGTAAAGGCTGGGGGTTCCAGCAAAAACAACCACGATAGTCCCGGCCAGCGGCTAGGTATCAAGATTTCCGGCGGCCAAAAAGCCACAGTCGGCCAGGTTATTGTGCGCCAGATCGGCATGACCAAACGTCCCGGGCCGGGCACCAAGATGAGCCGTAACTTTACCATTCACGCTGACAAAGACGGTGTCGTTGCCTACAAAACCCGAAAAGTTAAGACTTATTCCGGCCGTAGCGTCAGACGAACCGAAGTCAGCGTAGTTTAAATTTTATCTCTTAAGCAGTTCGGGCCAGCCGACCCAGAATATGTATGCCGAATCCTTTTAACTCTCCGTCTACTCCGGATTGTTTAATCTGCTCTTTTCGTCTTTTTCTCAGATAATCTATAGCACCGCTTGGAGATATTTGAATCGGCCGAGGCGGCTCGTCTATTCCATGCTTTTTATAAAAGCTAAGATCCGGCAGGTTAAAATGTCGGCAAAATGAGCTTACCGTCCGTTCATTGACCGCGCAAGTCTGAAGAGTATTCAGGCCGGCTTGCTTAGCATCCTCTATAGCTTGATCAACCAAAAATGAACCAGCTCCTTTTCCCCTAAATTCTCTTCTGATAAATAAGTCGCTAATTTCTTTCACTGCTTTATCATCGCCCCAAGGGTCGGGTGCGACACAAATATAGCCAATTTCTTCCGGTGTATCATCTAGCTCATGATATAAAACCAGCTCGGTTGTATCACCTCCGAGCAGTACCGAGTTCAACTCACAATAACCCAGTTCCCCGACTTCAAAATTACCGGTTTGCATTAATACACAAATACACTAAAACTTATATTGTGTCAAAGCCCTAAGCCAGGTTAAGGTGTTCTTTGACTTTGGCAACTACATCGGCAATTACGACTTGGGATTTGATAAGGTAATCGTCCACCCCTAGTGATTTGGCCCGGTCACGGTCGCTGTCCTGGCTCAAAGCCGTCAGCATGATGATTTTGACATTGGTGGTTTCCGGCGTATTGCGAAGAATATCGAGTACGTCAAAGCCGCTGACCTTCGGCATCATCACATCCAACAGAATCAAATCCGGTTTGACCTGCAGTGCCGCCGCCAGTGCCTCTTCGCCGTTGGCTACGCGCTTGGTTTTGAACCCTTCGGCTTTCAGCCGCGTTTCATAGACTTCAGCCAGCCGGTCATCGTCTTCAACCAGTAGGATAGTTTTTTCGCTTGCGTTGCTCATATCTAGTAATAGTAATTAAATATCTATTTATTTACAAGAAGGCTTATGCTTTTTTAGCTTTCAAAGCCCGGATAAAACCGTTAAATAGCGGGTGCGGCCGGTTTGGCCGGGATTTGAACTCCGGATGAAATTGGCTGGCGGCGAAGAATGGGTGGTTAAGGCCTTCGATAATTTCGACTAATTTATCATCCGGGCTGGTACCAACGGCGCGGATACCCCACTTAGCGTATTGGTCGCGGTACGCATTATTGCATTCAAAACGGTGACGGTGGCGCTCGAGTATGTTTTTTTGCTCGTAGAGCTTGCCGACTTTGCTGTCCGGCGCGATTTTGCATGGGTAATCGCCCAATCGCATGGTTCCACCGGTCAGTTCCATTCCCTGCTGGCCATCCATGGTGGAAATAACCTGGTTTTTAGCTTTAGAATCAAGTTCCGTAGTCGTCGCATCGCTGATGCCGGCGTTTTTGGCCGCGGCAATCACCGCCATCTGCAGGCCCAGACACAGCCCGAGGTATGGGAATTTGTGTTTCAACGCATACTGGGCGGCTTTTATCTTGCCGTTTAGTCCACGGATACCGAAACCGCCCGGCACGACTATACCGTCACAACTGGCAAGCGCTTCGGCTACTTTCGCGCCCTTTTCTTCCAGGCTTTCGGCGTCCACCCAGCGGATATCGACATTAACTTCGTTGCTCCAAGCGGCCGATCTCAGCGCTTCAAATACACTCATGTAGGTATCTTGATTGTCCAGATACTTGGCAACCACGCCGACAGTGACTTTGGTCGGAAATTTGGTGGTAGTCAGACGCACGACTTCACGCCAATCTTTCAGATCAGGCTTTTTGACTTTTAAATCCAACTTGTCTGCGATAACGTCAGCGATACCGGTGTCTTCCAGCTCCAGCGGCACGCCGTAAATGCTTGATGCGTTCGGCAACAGCGCGATTGCTTCCGGTCCGACACCGCAAAACAGGCTTAATTTATTTTTAACGCTTACGGGCGGTTCTTTTTCGCTTCTGGCAACTAAAATATTCGGCGAAATACCCAAGCCGCGCAGGTCGCGGACAGAATTCTGCGCCGGTTTGGTCTTAAACTCCTGGCTAGCGCCCAGATATGGCATATAAACCACGTGGACATACAGGCAATTTTGCAAGCCGACCCTAAGTCCCAGCTCGCGAATCGCCTCGATAAAGCTAAGCCCTTCGTAGTCGCCGACTGTGCCGCCAAGTTCGACTATATGCACGTCAAAATCCTTGCCTGCAGATTGAATGTATTTTTGTATGGCCGCTGTCAAATGCGGGATTATCTGCACGTCCTCGCCGGAGTATTTACCGGCCCGCTCATCTTGAATAACTTGAAGTAAAACCCGGCCGCTCATTAGGCTGCTGGCTTGAGTCAACTCTTCGTCAATGAATCTTTCGTAATGGCCAAGGTCAAGGTCGGTTTCGGCTCCGTCGCGGGTTACAAAAACTTCGCCGTGTTCGCGCGGGTTCAGCGTGCCGGCGTCAACATTCAAATAAGGGTCGCATTTTTGGATGTTTACTTTTAGGCCGCGGGCTTTTAAGAGGTTGGCGATAGAGGCTGCTGTTATGCCCTTGCCGAGACCGGAAAGGACTCCACCTGTCACAAAAATATATTTTGTCGGCTTTGCCACCGCTACTACTCGCTCCCCCTTAACAAATATCCAACTATATTACCACATTTCAAGGAGATAGTGTATAGGTTATAGGGGCTAGGTGTTTTTACCTGTTCACTATCACCTAGAACCTATCATCTATTCAGGTACTTAATGGCCGCATCTTGTTGTGGATCGCGCTTGGCTTTCGCATCGGCTTCAGAAAATCCGACCTTTTGATCCGGCTGCAGGCCCTCTTTATCGATATTGATACCTTTCGGCGTATACCAGCGGGCGACAGTAACTTTCAGTTCGCCGCCAAAGCCTAGGTTTAATACTTCCTGAACACTGCCTTTGCCATAACTCTTCTGGCCAATAAGTACCGCCGCGCCGTTATCTTTGAGCGCGCCGGCAGTAATTTCACTGGCGCTGGCGCTGCCTTCGTCTATCAAAACCACCGTTGGGATACCGCTTAGTATTGGCTCGCCTTCGGCAAAAAAAGTTTTCTCGACTACATTGTCGCGCTTTTCCTGCAAAATCGTCTGCCCGTTCTCGAGCCATAAATTAGAAACGCCAACGGCTGCGTCCAGCAGTCCGCCCGGGTTGCCGCGCAGGTCTAAGATGATACCTTTGGCCCCTTTGTCTTTCAGTTCATTGGCATATTTGGTCGCCAACTCGACCGTATCGTCGCTGTATCGGCTGATTTTTATCACCCCTATGTTGCCATTGACCACTTTACTGGTTACGCTTGGAATCGTAATCTGCGCCCGAGTAATCTCAAAATCAAGTTTCTTGCCGTCGCGGATAATGCCCAATTTGACCATGGTACCTTTCGGTCCGCGGATTTTCTGGACGGCTTCATCTATGTTCAAATCCAGGGCATTCTCGCCGTTTATCTCGGCTATTATGTCCTTGGGTTTTAGGCCGGCCTTGGCCGCTGGGAAACCGGCTATCGGCGAGATAATAACTATAGCTTGCTTGTCTTTGCCTAGTTCCGCGCCTATGCCCTCAAACGAACCATTGAGCGCCTCGTCAAAATCCTTGCTTTCCTGAGCGTTTAGATATTCGGTGTAAGGATCGCCAGCGGCTTTAACCAAGCCTTCTTTCAGGCCATCTTGTAATTTGCCGATGTCCAGCTGGCCATCATAGTTAGCTTTAAGCATGGAATAAATTTCTTCCACCTCTTTATAGTCCAATTTATTTGGCAGACTTTGCTTTTGAACTGATTTTTCGTTTCTAAGGTCGTTTAAAAAATTAGGATGTTTGCTGCCAATAATCGCCCCGGCGGTAAAAACTAAGGCTATCATTACCAAATTACGGATTATTTTAGTGTTTAATTTGAACTTTTTGGGTTTATCGGTCTGCTCCACTAAAGCCTTCCTGGACTGAACTTAAATTAACTTAACCATTGTACCCCAAAAGAATTCTTAGAACCCAATTTAACTGATTGAACTATGGTTGAAAGAAATTCGAATTTATTTCGGGTTTCTTGATTCTAATTGGGAGGTGAGCAGACCAAGTTCGTTTACTACGAACCTGGCTCGATGAGAGGAGGAGTCCCCTCCTCTCATAAGGCAATGCCTACCTAAAATGTATGAAAACCAGTCCGCTTGTTGAGAAGTGGTAAGCTTCGGAGTAAGTGCCGTTATAGTCCCAGTTGTACTGGCTAATGTTGATGGTGCCGTCGCCATTGACCGATTCTACATACATGGCGTGGCCGAACGCACCCCAGTGGGCAATCGCAACATCGCCGGCGCGGGGCGTAGAACTTACCGGTATACCGGCGGCGCGGGCGTTGTCATCCCAACGGTTGGCATTGCCCCGACCACCCCAGTACGGCATAAAGCGGCCGCTTTCATAGACTTTCCAAGCTGTATAGCTAACACATTCGCGGTTATACATACCCCAACTGTCCAGACGGCTGTCCTGCGGCGCGTTGCGCCAAGCGTCCGGATAGCTGTCGCGGCCATTGTGGCCGGCGATAACAGTTACACCGCTGAAGTGCCGGGCGTTTTCAATCGCCTGTTGCTGGCGTAGTTTGGCAATTCGGGCATTATTAGCCTTTATATCCTGATTAAGTTCGCTTTGCTGGCCTTCGTTGAGTGAAAGCAAGCGGTCTTTTTCCGAACGCTGGCCGACCAGTTCTTCTTTTAGATCCTTTTGTTCGGCTATCAAATCTTCGGTCTTTGTCTTCTTGGTATTCAGATCCAGTTTCAGTTGGGTAATCTTATCCAGCGTGGACTTTATCTTGTTCTGGACCGATTCGCGGTATTGCTGCTTGTCAAAATAATCACTCAAGTTCTTGCTGGTAGCCAGCATCTCGAGCGTCGAGATGTCGCCCTCCAGGTACATCGCCCGGATTGATTCGCCCAGGACTTCCTTTTGTCTATCCAGTTCTTTCTGGGCTTTTTCAATCTCAACTTTTAGTTTGTCGACTTCTTCCTGATGCTGATTAATAGCAGCTTGTTTGGCGTCTATTTGATCCTGCAGTTTGCCAATCTGGTCGCTAAGGTTATCCGCTTCCGCGCCCAGCTCGTTGCGGGCTGAAGCCGTTTTGTTGTTTTCTCTGGCCAGAGCCTTTATCTTCTCGTCAAATTTGTCGGCGCTTACCAGTGAAGAACCTACTGTCGCAAAAACAAGAGCAAATACCATAACCATAGCCAACAGACCCTCTTTGCTGAACAGGACAATATCTCTACTTGGGTGTGAGGCGTTTTTTCGCATTTTTACTATTTTTATTTTTGGTTTGTATTTTGAAAATACCACTTGTATCTTAGCATAAGCAGTCATCTTTTTCAACCCCTCCCGACCCCTATGCCAGCCAGTCTGCTCAGCATCAGAGACGCTGACACTACTGGCTTCTTGGTCTCAAAGCCGTTTTTTATTTCCAGTTCTCGCTCGAAGTATTATTTATACATCTCGCTTTGAGCTTCAAATAAGAAAACAACTTTTAAACTCAAGCATAGGTGTCTTGAATTATTGTTAATTGAGTTTTTTGGCGGTTTACTTCTATGTTAGTTAGCCCCGGGAGTAGATTATAAGTTGAGAAATTATACTATAAGCCCAGAGCTGAAAGTCTATTGTAGCAAGCCCTGGAATAATCATCAAACCTTTTATGTTTATTGCTTTTTATCTTCTAAACAGACGGAAGCGTATCTTGCTGCTGTTTTGCATTTTCAGATATTTCTTGGTTGCTATCAAAGCCGAAACGGCTCCAATGGTCATGCCGGCCACCAGCTGCATTAAGAGAAACATCCAGAAATGCTCGGCGAAATAATCATTCGCATAAGTTATATCCAGTAACCCCAAACTGCTGGCATCAAATGCCTGGGACTGCACAGCAAACAGGAAATTGCAGATAGCAATGGAAGCAACTGCCGCCACGATACCATAAATCATCGTCTCAATGATAAACGGACCCCTTATATACCACGGTTTAGCACCTAGAAGACGCATGATCCTTAGTTCGCTCCGGCGATTGAAAATCGCCATCCGGATAGTATTAAAGATAATCAGCATAGATATAATGGCGAAAATCACCACTCCTACGAAGACTGCTTTTCTGAAAAACGCGGTGGCATGCGTAATCTTGTCTATTGCCTCTTTGCGATCACCGGAATAAGAAGTTTCATCTGATTGTAAAGCCAGGTTTTTGGGATCTTCCAAAACGGTTTTTATATCGTTTATCCGAATCGGGTCACGCGGTTTTATCTGGACCGTTGCTGGCAAGGGGTTATCAGTCTGGGATATTGCCAGCAGCAAATTCAGGTTGTCTTTGTTTTGTTCCCTATATTTTTCCAAGGCTTGTTCTTTGGTAACATATTCGACTGACGCGACATTTGGCAGACCCTTCAGCTGGTTTATTAGGTCATCGCGTTGCTGCTCGGTAACCGTGTCTTTTAAATAGACTGAAATATCTATCTTGCTGTTGATCTCATTGATTGTATTGTTAAACGTCGCGTTGGCAATTATGGAGAACAGCACGATAGTCAAAGTCACAACCATGACGGCCGTGGCCGCAACACTTAAAGATAGATTGCGCACAAAATTTATGCAGCCGTTACGAATTACCCTGACTAGTGTTATAAACTTCCTTTTCACGGCTAAATCTCGTAGCCTCCGCTGGCCTTATCACTGACAATCTTGCCGTCTTTGATGGTTACTACCCGTCTTTTTAGCTTGTTTACAATCTCCTGATTATGGGTCGTCAAAAGCACGGTCGTGCCATATTTGTTAATCTTTTCCAGAACCTTTATCACATCCCAAGCATGTTTGGGGTCTAAGTTGCCGGTCGGCTCGTCAGCGATCAGGATTTTTGGTTGGCGCACTACGGCGCGGGCTATTGCTACCCGCTGGGTCTCGCCGCCGGAGAGTTCACGCGGATAATTATTTTCTTTGCCTTTTAATCCGACAATATTTAAGACTTTTGGTACGGTATGGCGGATTTCGCGGTTGGAGTAGCCGGCAATCTCCAGGGCGAAAGCGACATTTTCAAACACTGTCTTGTTCGGTAGTAACTTAAAATCCTGAAAAACTACGCCTATTTTGCGGCGAAGTGTTGGGATTTCCTTTTCCTTAAGGTGTTCGTAATCTATACCGCCGACGATTATTTTACCGGTGGTAGGCTTTTCTTCTCTGGTTAGTAATTTAAGAAGAGTTGATTTGCCGGCGCCAGAAGGGCCGACGACAATTACGAACTCTTTTGGCTCGACATGCAGGTTGATACGGTAAAGCGCATCTGTTTTTTTCCTAGTGTAAGTTTTTGTTACCCTATCAAGTAAAATCACAAGCTTTATTATAGCAAACCGGTTTTATTACATAATTCTTGATTTTATAAGGCTAAAGCAAGTTCGCGAGCCTCGCCTTTAGGCTCGGCTTCGATTTCACCTACGGCGCTAGCTTCTGCTTCTTGCATAATAGGCGACAAGGAATTTATCCTTACCGAGTAGGCAAAGACAGGTATCAGTTGGTCAAGATTAATAACAGGGGTTAGCATTTCTAATACTTCTTCCTCACTCTTTTGAAAAACACCGCCTATTCTCTCATCTGTTTTGGGATCTCTTAATTCACTTGGGTCCATAACAGTTAGAGCCGCATCCGCTTCTTGTCCTTCTATGGCGGCCACGAAATGACCAAATATTAATGGACTGCCCGGTCGCTTACAAGGGTAAAAAAGGATGAGTCCTTGATGATCATCTTCTGCCAAACTAGTTTGTAAGGTTTGCAAGCGCTCCTTCTCTAAATCCGGTGAGTCATCCAATGCTATCTCATCGCCGCTAAAGCCATTGTAATGCGGTAATACTTCCTTAAAATTAACCGATAATACCGCGGACCTCATACTCGCATTAAGGACTTCGGCGCCAACTACCCTCAGGCCATCCGGCGTATAAAGATCGGCTTTGTCCAAGGCAAGGCGTACTTCGTTCTGGTGAATATATGTCAATGCCTCGACATCGGCCTCAAAACAGCCCTTCGGATCTCTGTTTTCAACAAATTCAATACTGCGTCCGTTCAAGCTATAACTCCTTAAGATCACGTTCTATATTTTAAGTAATTTAACACTAAATTGACTTATTCTCAAGTCTAGCTCTTTATAAGACTGGCCGTATACTCTTCAATAAATTTATTTATATCGCCGTCCAAAACAGCCTTCGGATCCGAGTTTTCTTGTCCGGTGCGCAAATCCTTTACTTGCTTATAGGGGTGCAGCACATAACTTCTTATCTGATTGCCCCATTCAGCGGACTGATTCGGGCCTTTTATTTCGGCTATATTCTCTTTGTGCTGCTGTATTTGCAGTTGAGCCAGTTTAGAGCGCAGAATGGTCATTGCCGTTTCTTTGTTCTGTATCTGGCTTCGTTCGTTTTGGATACTCACGGTTATACCGGTTGGCAGATGGGTAACCCGAACCGCCGAATCGGTAGTATTGACACTCTGTCCGCCGTGGCCGCCGGAACGGAAAACATCGATTTTAAGGTCTTTTTCGTCTATCGGCACGGTTTCCGGCTCATCTATCTCCGGTAAAACCTCGATTTTGGCAAAGCTGGTCTGGCGCAAGTTGTTGGCATTGAACGGACTAAGCCGAACTAAGCGGTGTACGCCATGCTCTCCCTTGAGCTTTCCATAAGCCAGCGAACCATGAACGCTGAAACTGGCACTTTTCAGCCCGGCTTCCTCACCAGCTGACTCATCAATCATTTTGGTCTTGAAACCGCTGTTTTCGGCCCAGCGCAGATACATCCTGAGCAACATCGAGGCCCAATCCTGGGCATCTACCCCGCCGGCGCCGGCATGGATGCTGACAATGGCGCCATTTTCGTCATATGGCCCGCTGTAAGCTAGTTCAAAGTGGGCTTTTTCAAACCGCTTTTTGAGCTTTTTAAACTGTTTGTCCAAATCGTTTTTAAGCGAGCTGTCAGACAAATCAGACAGTTCCAGCAAATCTTTGGCTTCGGAGGATATTTCCTGCCAATCCGTGATTTTTTCATCAAGTGCGGAGAGTTTTTGCATAACTTTTGAGGCCTTCTGGTTATCATCCCAGAAGCTCGCCTGTTCGCTTTTTGCTTTTAGCTCATCTCGCTGATTTTTAAGTTCATCAAGCTTGATGATTTTCAATGCATCATCTATCCGGCCGGTTAGCTGTTTTATTTCTTCTTTGTCCATAGGTTTCATTTATGAACTATAGTATAGCAGTTACTCTTTAAATACTTGCAATTATTTCATAAAAAGTATACAATATAACTTAGTAAATTATGGGAAATGGACAAGCAACAGCGAGTCCGGTTGAAGTCGATGGAGCCGGTCTTCCTGAAATATTAAAAACCCCTCAAAGCGTGCCCGAGGCAAGAGCTTTCTATTCGGGCAATCCAGCTTTTTTAGACGGTGCAGATGAAACACCTACTAGTTTAGGCGCATTGGACACTATAGAATTTTCAGTAGTTGCAGATGCGAGCAGTAAAAATGCCAATGGCCGCCAGGACGGAATCGTTCATGCTCTAAGATATATGCGTGTTCTGGAAGAGCGCGAACCGGTAGACGGAATTGACTTTATCGTGCTTGACCACGGACTTGTTATCAAAGGGTTAAAATGGATTAGGAAGCATGTTGATGATGAAGACATACACATGTCTACCTTAAAAGCCCTAAAACATGTCAGGCCCGAGCCCGAATCGGAGCCAGTCGATTCTCTGCCCCAGGCAGAAGTATCTATCCCGCCCCGTTCAAAGAATAATCAGACCGAAAAGAAGCGAGAAGAAATTAAACAGGAAAAATTGGAAGCACAAAAAAATCATCAGGCCAAGAGACAATCAGAGATTGAGGAATTAGCCCTGTGGTGCGGTGAAGAACCGCCTGAGATTACACAAAGATTTTTTGAACACAATGAACTAATTGAAACCATCGTTACTCCTGGCGGAAAAATCATGTCGCGTGAGAAAAAGGAACTCGGACCTATACTAAAAGAATATCTTTCAACGCTGATTTATGATCCTGAGCTATTAGTTAAAGAAGTTAATGAGGAAGCAAAAGTTTCTGATTATCTGAAAAATAGTGATTTGAAGCTTCTAGACGGCCTTTATGTGGAATTTAATCGTATCTTTGCCAGAGAGTATATGGAGCTAGCTTATGCAGATGCCGATGAACTTGAAAAAGGCGTGCTTGACTGGTTGCCAATATTTACTTCTCTATCTGAAGAATACAAGGCAAAGTTTGGGTATGATGACCCGTCTAAAGAGCCTGAACTATTAATTGAGGAAAAGCCCGCTAGCCCGGATAATCGAGCCCATTCATTAGGTGTACATATTATCTATGCCTCCTTCAAAAAATTGGCCGAAACAGATCCAAAGGTCTTCATTGATACCGTCCATAAAATCACACACATGTTCTTTGATACCAAAGACGAATTTGTAAAAGTTAATTTTATGCATCTTATGTCCACTCTTATGGAAAAATCCGCGTGGGCTGGACTTGCCCTGATAAACGCCCCGATTGCTACTGAGTTAGATGATGAACATCAACTAAAAGCTGTTGATTTTATTATGTCCTTAAGACAGATGTCTGCTTATAACAAACAAGCGTACCTTTTCGGATTCTCCAAAGAATTTCGTAAATACGATCGGGCTCGGAAACTTGTCAGACAATATGGGCTTTTTAAACAAAAAAATCAAAATGCTAGTCTATACAAAATCACTGCCGGCCCTCTAATGGAAAGGGTAGAAAACGGCGAATTGGAAAATAGTCTCTTCCTTAGTACTTCCTAAACTACCAAAGGATGCTTAGCTGTTCGGCTAGGCGATTGGCCGGACGGCGGTCATTGCGGCCTAACACGCCCAGTCCCCAATTTTTTTCAGCAAACAACTCCCGCGTGCTATCTACAATCTGGCGTTTGGTGACAGCTTTGATATGTTTAGGCGTACTCAGGTAATCATCGACGATATCTTCGAAAAAATAACGCCACATATAGCCGGCCGCTATGCCTGAAACAGTCTGTGCGCTGCGTTGGAACCGTCCCAATCGGTATTGTTTGGCGGCCTTTAAATCTTCCGGGCTTATTTTGCCATCGTGTATCTTTTGCAGTTCTGAAATTATAATATCGAACAAGCCTCTGGCGTTCTTTGGCTGGACCTGCGCGCCAAACCACCAATTGGTATAGTCAATGTCATAAGCGATATTCGAGCTCATACTATAGACCAGTCCCTTCTCGCGGGCGGCTCCAAGTATGCGCGAATGCAGGGTTTCAGTCAGCATTGAATTAACCAAGCTGACAGCATGCAGTTCCTTGTCATTCATCCGCCGCTTCATGAACGTATCAAAGTAAAAGTATATATTTTCTACCGTGTCGTTAGGAATATAAAGCGGTGTTTTAAGTCCTTTCGGTTTTTCATGCGGCAGTTTCTTTCGACCGCGGCCTTTGGGCAATTCCGCACCGCCCAAAATAGCTTTGATTTGGGCGCGGCGGGTTGGGTTCATCTTGCCGGCAATGACGAAACGCATATTGCTGGCATAATGCGTATTTTTGTAATGCTCTATGATGTCTTCCAAGGTAACATTATCAACCATCTCTAGCCGCTTCTGGTAGGTCGCCGCGGTCAGGCCGTAAGCACTGCGGAGCGCTAATGACAACTGCTGGAAATGGCTGTTCGAACGCGAGACCAGTTCCTCGCGGACGTTACCGACCTCGGCATGGAACTCATCTTTTAAAAACAGCGGTTTGGTAACCGATAACACCATGCATTTGAGTATCCGTTGCCACTCGAAATCCGCGCATTCAGCTTCATAGGTAATGTTATGGGTACTTGTGCTGGCGTTGGAATATGCGCCGTTACGTTCAAACTCGGCCTGAAAATCGCGGCCGCGCGGAAAGTCCTCATTGGCGTCCAAAATAAGATGCTCCATCAGGTGTGGCGCCTCCCATTTGTCCTGCGGCGCCAGATAATCGCCAGCCCGGAAGCTGATATAAAACGACATAACAGTCGCATCGGGCACATGAATTAACAGCCCCTTTGAACCGTTGCTTAGTTTTACTTCACTTACGCTGTGCTTCATTATTGGTTTTTAAAGACGCCCGCCCTATTTTTTCTTCTTTTTTCCTTTCTTCCTGCGCTGGCGTTCCGCTTTCCGAGCCTTTTTGCGCTTGTTATGAGCTTTTTTGACTTCTTTTTCATCCGCCGACGCGCTGACAAAATCGGTTTCTTTGAATTCTTCGGTTTCTACAACTTTATCGGCATTATCAACGGAACTTCTAGCCGCGCGGGTCAGCTCTGTTTCAATTGGCTGGTCGCTAACATCCACCGGACGGGCATGGAATAAGGCGCGGACTACATCATGGCGCAAATCTATTTGCATCTGCTCAAAGATATGCTGGGCCTGGCGGCGGTATTCGACCAGCGGGTCTTTCTGGCCAACACCGACCCAATGTATGCCTTCGCGCAAATGTTCCATATTTTCCAGGTGTTGCATCCAAAAATTATCTAAAATCTGCAAATAAACATCGCGCTCTATCTTGCGTAATACTTCGGCTGTGAATCTTTTTTCCTGCTCCGTATAGCTTTTATCAACTTGCTTTTTAAGGGCCAGTTCAAACTTTTCTGGCGGATTATCGAACAGCTTATCCAGTACATCTTCTTCAAAAGGAAAAACTTCTTTTAGGAAATCTTCAAATTTTTCGCCCATACTCAGTCCCGAAGCTGCCATATCTTTGGCTTCAGAATCAATAAACTCCCTAACCCGTTTGCTAATATCGGCCTGCCGTAGAATCTCATCGCGCATTATATAAGTAGCTTTGCGATGGCGATTCATCACGTCATCATATTTGACCACGTTTTTGCGCGTATCGAAGTTAAACCCTTCAACCTTCTTTTGCGCCCCTTCCAGGCTTTTGCTGATAATCCGATTTTCTATCGGTGTTTCGTCATCAACTTTAAGTCGGTCCATGACACGCAAGATTTTTTCCCCGCCGAAAATCCGCATCAAATCGTCTTCGCACGATACAAAGAACTGGGTCTCGCCAGGATCACCCTGCCGGCCTGAACGGCCACGTAACTGGTTATCAATACGCCGGGCTTCGTGCCGCTCACTACCCAAGACAAACAGTCCGCCAGCCTTTTTGGCTTGTTCATCCAGCACGATGTCCGTACCGCGTCCGGCGATGTTGGTCGCCAGCGTAATGGCGCCTTTACTTCCGGCTTTGGCAATAATTGCCGCTTCGCGCTCATTATTTTTGGCATTTAATACTTGATGTGGAATCTTGGCTTTTTTCAGCAGATTGGATAGTATCTCGTTTTTTTCCACCGAGACCGTACCAATAAGTACCGGCTGGCCTTTTTTGTTCAGCTCTCCGACTTCTTT
The DNA here is from genome assembly GCA_025451045.1 of Candidatus Saccharimonadales bacterium. Taxonomy (GTDB): domain Bacteria; phylum Patescibacteriota; class Saccharimonadia; order Saccharimonadales; family 2-12-FULL-41-12; genus JANWLD01. Next base: position 65,756 of record JANWLD010000003.1, on the reverse strand, counting down.
GATTATCGCTTGAAACTTGGCCGCTTCAGTCTTATAAATCCTGTCCGGCCTATCAAGTCTGACAAGCTTCCTGTTTGGTGGGATTTCCAGAGTTTCGAGCTTGTATATCATATGGAATTCTTCGGCTTCAGTAAGTGCCGTACCGGTCATGCCGGAAAGTTTGTCATATAACCGGAAATAATTCTGGAAACTGATGGTCGCCAACGTTTGGGATTCTTCCTGAATCTCGACGTTTTCTTTAGCTTCAATTGCCTGGTGCAAACCCTCGTTATAGCGCCGACCGGGGAGTAACCGGCCGGTGAACTCGTCAACAATTACGATTTCACCCTCCTTGGTTACAACGTAATCTTTGTCCCGCTTGAAGAGCGCCTGGGCCCGCAGGGCTTTATCCAAATGGTAAATTGTCCGGATATTGGCCGTCCCGTAAAGATTGTTGACCCCCAAAGTTTTTTCAATTTTGTCTATTCCTTCATCGTTCAATGCTACCTGTTTAAGTTTTTCATCGACTTCATAATGCTTATCGCGTTCAAGCGAGCGAATAACTTTGGCAAATTGCTGGTATGAAGTACTGCTGGCAGTTGAGGGCGCGGAGATGATAAGCGGCGTTCGGGCCTCGTCGATAAGAATCGAGTCAACTTCGTCAACGATAGCAAAGTGCAGGTCGCGCTGGCGCAACTGGTCGACTTCGCGAACCATATTGTCGCGCAGATAGTCAAAGCCGAATTCATTGTTGGTCCCATAAGTTATATCGGCGCCGTAAGCCTCCTGCCGAGTGCATGGTTTTAGCTGCTTTATGCGCTCGTCTTCGTGGTCTTTATTGTTATATTTCGGGTCAAAGATAAATGACTGTTCGGCAATAATAACACCGGTAGAAAGGCCGAGCCTGTGATAAACCTGCCCCATCCAGCCGGCATCGCGCTGAGCCAGATAATCATTGACTGTGACTACATGGACGCCTTTGCCCGTCAAAGCATTTAGATAGACCGGAGCGGTGGCAACCAGCGTCTTCCCTTCACCGGTTTTCATTTCGGTAACCGCGCCCATATGCAGCCCCATGCCGCCGATAAGCTGGACATCGAAGTGACGTTGGCCCAATGTCCGGCGAGCTGTTTCCCGCACAACCGCGAAAGCATCTGGCAGGATATTATCCAGCGATTCTTTTTCCAGGCGTTTCTTTAAAATATCGGTTTGGGATTTAAGCTTGGCATCAGATAATTTTTTGTATTTATCTTCTAGCCTATTAATTTCGCTGACGCGTTTGGTAAGCTTTTTAACTGTTCTGGCCTGCGGGTCACCGAGTACGCGTTTTAAAACTTTTTTCATAAATTAAACTGATTTTCTCCCAAAAGTTACGATAATATATTGTACCGCAAAACTACTGGTTGTGACTAAGGTTTTATCTTTTTTTATTTCGGGCGAACTTAGCTATAAGTTTGCGGTGTATTCGCGGACCGGCGTGTTTTTCTTTGTACTTTATTATTTGGATTTTCAATTTGTCCTCTGCCAAATCAATCGCTGCGAACATGGTAGTCGCTTTTTCATGCACGGTTATTGAACCGTGTGGCAGATGCATAATTATTTCACAAGTAAATTTTGCTTTGTCTTTAGATTTTTCTTTTTTTAATTTGACCTCCGTATGGACGCTTTGCCGGGCTTTTTTAGGAATATATCTGTCCATCGGGCCGATTTTTTTCGTTACATATTTCTCTTCTTCTACTGTCAATTTAGTATGGAGACCGGCAATCTGGATATTTTTTATCATATGGTTTCTTGGCCGCCCATATATTTTTGGAGTGCTTTAGGAATAACCACATCGCCATCCTTAGTCTGGTTATTCTCGATAATTGCTATTAATGGACGCTGGGCAAAGGCTGTTGCGTCATTAGTATGGACAAATTCAGTCTTTCCATCATCTGTTTTATACTTGGTCTTCAGTCTACGGGCCTGATAATCGGTCACATAATCCGCGGTATGTGTTTCCACGTATCTATCCTGTCCGGCCATCCAAGCGTTGATATCCCAGCCGCTGGCATTCGGCCCGCCGATATCGGCCGTGCATTTTTGAATCAGCTGATATGGGATTTCCAGCTCTTCCATCAACTTTCGCTGGAGCATTGTTAGCAAAATATGCTCATTCAGTCCATCATCACTGGTGGTAAAGCTCTCCATTTCCAATTTGTTAAATTGATGCAGCCGGATAATACCTTCTATGTCCTTGCCATAAGACCCTGCCTCGCGACGAAAAGCCGTGGTGTAGCCAAGGTAGCGCGCGGGCAGTTCTTTCGCGTCAAAAGTTTCATCCAAATGCATCGCCACCAGCGTATGTTCGGCGCTAGCGTTAAGCCATAGTTCATCATCGGCCAGTTTATAGGTCGTTTCTTCTTTATCTAGCCGGGCAGTAGCTTCATAAACTTCGGTCTTAGCCAGTGCAGGCGGCAAGACGAATGAAAACGGCTTGGTGCTTGCTTTCAGCTTGTTTTCTTCTACCACGCCTTTTATGAAATTTTCATCTGTCAGGCAGTCAACGCCAAACTGCATCAGCGCAAATTCTAGTTTGGCCAGATCGCCTTTTATATAAACAAAGCGCGAGCCGGCAACCTTAGCCGCTCTCTCTTTGTCTATCCAGCCTTTCGTGACCCCGATTTCAACATGGGTTTTAGGCTTAAAATCAAATTCGGGTTTTTTACCTACGGTTGCCATGACTTTATTTTCGGCTTCAGATTTACCGACCGGCACATCATCTAGCGGGATGTTTGGTACGCTTTCAAGAAGTTGCTTAAAAGCTACTTCAGTTTTTTTAAGCTCCGATTCCAGTTTTTCTATTTGTTCGCGAAGGTCTTTGCCTTTTTTAATTAACACGTCGCTTGGCTTTTGGCCTTTGCTCTGAGCAGTTAGTTCGTTGCGATCAGCTCGTAGTTTTTCTATTTCTTGTAATAACTTACGACGGGATTCATCCGTTTTAAGCAGTTTACCAATGTCGACTTTGATATTTTTTTGAGTCGATTTTTCCTCGACTAGCTTTGGGTTTTCCCGGATGAATTGGATATTTAACATCGGATTTATTATACCTTTTTATCCAAATGTTTTAGCGTCAATTCGGTTCGGGATTTGGCATAGGTGCAAAAATCACAGGGGCCGCCCATGGCCGCCGTGCCGACTTCCGGCATATTGCCGTCTATGCATTCTTTCATTTTTAAAATGACCGGCTCCACCCAATCGGTATTGCCTTCGTATTCAATGACTTTGGTCTTAAATTCCAACTTATCATCAAATCCGTCCAGATCCATCCGCGCATTAGTATAGACAAAATATCCTCTGTCCTGGACCTTGAAACCATTTTGGCGAAGCAACCATTGGTATATTTCCATCTGGCGTTTATAGCTAATCTGCCAATCAGCATCCAGAGTAATTTCCGCGTTTTTCGACGTCGCTTTGTAGTCCACGACTATCAATTCTTCTTTTTTATTTACCCACACATCATCAACCGCGCCGTAAATATGAAGGCTAGTTGGTTTATGGTCTGTAGAAACACCGGTAAAGTTATGCCGCCACTTGTCCAGATGCTCGTGCATAAAAGGAATGGCCTGGATCTTGTTCTTGCTCATCAGCGGATGCGGTTTTTTTTGCTGACGGAAATGATCGAACTCTTTTTTGAACAGTTCGTCGATAGCTTTGTTGATATTGAACGGCGGACCGGAAGGCCGGCGAATTTTCTGGCGCACATCCAGCCAAAAACAACGCGGGCACTGCATGAACAGCTCTATTTTAGAGCGCGATAGTTTGTATATTTCTTTTTGTCCCGGTTTGTATGGGACACCTCTGCTGGAATAAGCCATTACTTAACAGTATAGCCTAGCCTTGACAATTTTAACCGTTTATGCTAACGTAATGGTTATGAGTTCAAAAACAAAAGAAACTGAAATGACAAAACACAAAGTAGCACTAGGCGAATCTTATGGCCCGTCCAGATGGAGCGAAATTATGGTTCATCCAACTCTAGACAAAGAAAAAGCTGAAAAAATAGCCGATGACCTTGGAACTTATACGCTATCGTATGAAGGGAGTGAAGGCCGTACTGTCATAGGCGCAAATATATATAACGAGGAAAAAACAAAAAGGTTAAGAGAGGACGAACAAGTGCACAAAGTAAAAGAGGCTCTGGAGGCTGAGGGCCATGAAGCAGAGGCTATCACAGAATCGACCGTTAAGCTAGGTCCTATAGAAAGAGGAGAAACTACCATAGAGGAAGCTATGGAGGCTGCCAAACGAGGCGAAGGTTCGGCCCTAGGCGATCCTCACCTCTAGCTTACTTTCGTAAAATACTGTGGGTGGGTTTCAACTAAATTGTCAAAGGCGGTTGCCAGTTTTTTGGTAACTGGGCCGATTGTTTTGCCAATTTCGGTTTTGTCTATGGATTTACACCAGGTAACATTCGCTGCCGTGCCGGTAAAGAACACTTCTTCAGCCGTATAGAGCTCGCTTCTGTCTACAATCCTCTCCTCAAGCTCTATGCCCATTTCTTTGGCTAGTTCGATTATTGTCTTTCGGGTTATGCCTTCTAAGATATCGCTATCGCTAGAAGGCGTTATCAATTTGCCTTTCTTGACCAAAAATATGTTCATTACAGCGCCCTCGCTGACGTTTCCGCGCGAATCAAGCATGATTGCCGAATCATAACCGGCTGCATGAGCATCATTGATGGCTAAGGCCGAATTGATGTATCCGCCGGTAGCTTTCGTCCGCGGCGGAATAGCGTTATCGCTATTGCGCTGCCAGCTGGATACGCACACATCCAGGCCTTTGGCAGAATCAAAATAGTCCGGCATATGCATCATGTATATTGCTAAATCATACTCTCCTGCAATATCAGGCGACAGTACTATGTCCGAGCGGTATATCAGCGGTCTTATATAAGATACGCTTGTTAGCTTATTTTTCGCGGCAAGCTCTAGCACAGTTTTCTTGGTTTCTTCCACATCGAATTCAAATGGGAAATTAAGTATCCCGACGCTGTTTTTCATCCGTTGCAAGTGATCGTCAAGCCGGAAAATTTTGACGCCGTCGTTGGTCTCATAGGCTTTAAAACCGCCGTAAATCCCGACGCCATAATGAAGCCCGTTGGTCATAATTGAAATTTGCGCATTTTCAATAGGCACAACTTTTTTCTGGAAGTAAGCGTAAGGATAAGGTTTGAAAGCCGGCATTATCCCTCAATTTCCATTGGGTAAGACCCTAGGACCTGGCAGATGCGCGCAGACTTATCTATCCGGCTTATGGCTTCGGCTACTGGCGCGTCTTTGATATGGCCGACAAAATCTATATAAAAAGCATACTGGCCTTTTCTGTAAGGCTGCGATTCCAGACGGGTCATCGTAATGCCGGCATCCGCCAAAATTCCCAGCAGTTCATGAAGTGCTCCCGGCTTGTCATTGGCTACCACTAATATCGAAGTCTTGTCATGGCCGGTCGGCCGGGTTTGTAAATTGCCCAGAGCTATGAATCGGGTTTCGTTGCCCGGCTGGTCGTTTATGCCTTTTTCTATGATTTTAAGCTGGTAAATTTCGCTGGCTTTTTGGCTGGCCACAGCGGCTGAATTTTCCTTTTCTGCGGCTAGTTCCGCCGCCGCCGAATTGCTGGCACACGGTATTTGCTTTGCTTTTGGCAAATGAGTCGCCAACCAGTTCCGGCACTGGCCAAGCGCTTGCGGATGCGCATACACGAGCTTTATATCTTCTAAACCGGCTGCATTTGAAAGCAGGCAATGAACAATAGGCAGGCTTATTTCGGCGACAATCTTAGCGTCAGTAGACTGAAGCAAACGATGTGTCTCCCTGACTGCACCCTCGCTGGAATTTTCAATCGCTACTACGGCTAGATTAACCGAGCCGTTCTCAACTGCACGCACGACTTCACTAATCGTTTCCTCCGGATGAAGTTCTATGGTACTACCAAAGAGTTTGCCCGCCGCTTCCTCGCTGTAAGTTCCAGCCGGCCCCAAATAACTGACCGTTACCGGCTTATCAAGCTGCAGGTCATCGCGGAACGAAGCTATAATCTGAGTGAAAATTTCCCTGACTGCCGTATTAGGTAACGGGCCTTGATTTTTTTCGGTCTTGTCGCGTACGATGTTGGCTTCGCGTTCCGGTCTGATAGGCGTTTTGCCAAGGCTTGTCTTTTTTATTTTCAAAGCCCACTCAACCCGTTTATTAAGCAACGTCAAAATCTCATCATCTATCTCGTCAATATTTTTTCTAATATTATCGATCTCTTCCATATCTAATCTTTTCCTACTTCACTATCTATCTTTTCGAGTTTATTCATAAACTCACGTCTTATGTCGGCGGCAAACGGATTACCCCGCTGTACCGTATTGAATAATTCTATACTGTGAGTCGACTCCAGCTCAACTAAATCCAGCAGTTTTTGGTAATAACCGGTAGAGAGCTTGCTCTTTGGCGGATCGAGTTTCATCAGCCCCCGACCGACAAAGAAAGTCAATGCGTGTACCCAGGCCATTTCATGGTCATGTTCTTCGGCCGACATCTCAATCACGTTGAGCTTCAGCCGGTCTTTCAAAAAATCGATTATTCGGTTTTTGCCTTCGAAATCCGGCGGGCAAACTACGATGTTTTTGCCGGACACCGAACCGTCTTTCACTGTCTGCGGGCCAAAAAGCGGGTGCGTTGCCAGAATCTTAGCGTTTTCACCGAAGTTTTTCTGCAATATCTTAATAGGCTTTGATTTCACCGAGCAGACATCAACTATTATGGTATTTTTATTGACCAAGCCAGCCAGTTTTTTGCTGGTTTGGTCCAAAACATCCAAATTTACAGCTAAGATTACCATCTCTGCCTTTGCTGCCTCCTCTAAGGAAGTGAAAGATATATTGGCCGCCTCATCTTTCTTGCCGGATGGACTATGAACAATTACCTCTCCATAGCCGGACAACACATGCGACATCAATTTACCGAACGAACCATAGCCGATTACTCCAAAAGTCATTCCTCTAGCTTACAAGAGTTTTGAACTAGCAACAATCGCGGCGGTTTCGGCACGAAGCGTAAAATCACCCAAACCCAAACTGGTCAAACCGGATGATGAAAACATTTTTTGCTCGGACTCGCTCCAGCCGCCTTCCGGACCGATTAAAAGCCCGGCACTTTTGCCCTCAATCGATGGAATCGGGTTACCGCCCTGCTGGCAAACATAGAGTTCAAGTTTTTCCTTATATTGTTCTAAAGCTTTTTCCAGATGCAGAGGTTCCCTGACAACAGGCACACTGCCCCGACCGCATTGCTCGCTGGCCTCAATTGCAATTCTTTTAGCGCGCTCCGGGTTAAAATCTTTTTTAATTGTCCGTTCGCTAAGTATCGGTACGAAATTTGATACGCCCAGCTCAGTGCATTTTTGAATTATGTATTCATTGTTCTCGCGCTTTAGCAGGCTCCAAAATAAATACACGTGGCGTTGTGGTAATTTGAGCTTTATTTCGGTCACTAGCGCCAAGCGGGCTTCGGTTTTGGATATTTCCGCCAGCTTGTACAATCTTTCCGTTTTCTGGCCGGCAAACAATATAACCTCTTGTCCCGGGCGAAACCGCAATACTTTGTTCCACTGCCAGAGCAACTGCTGGTCATGAAGCCAAAAATCTTTTTCAAGCTTAGTATCAGGTACAACGTAAAACCTGTGCAAACGCATCGGACTTTATTTATGCAGGGCTGAGATAATGATTAAGAAAGCAGCGAGCTTGATAAGAAAATCGATTGATACGTATCTGCCTTCCAGTTGCAGATAGCCTTTGGCCGAAACACCGTCACGAGCGTGTTTATATTGGCTCCAGCCAATACCGATAAAGCCGGCTAATACGGCAACTGCGAAGGTATAAACATACCACTCAAAATTGCTGATGCCATATAATGTTGTTCCCAGCAGGCTTCCAGCTAACGGGAACCAGGCGATTACACCGGTAAAAACACTGATGGCAAAGGCTCTGTATTGTTTTTTTGTACCTTTGTTGGCCAGCTCGCTCATGAAAGCCAAAAGCGAAGTTGTCAATATAAGGCCAGCGACCAGCTTTAGGGTCATCATATCTCCAATACCGGCCAGCAAGGTTGCTATTTCTAAGGTCAGGGCAAGTGTTATCCCCGAAAACAGCCAGCGCCAGCCAGACGCAGCGTTCTTTACGCTGGCCTCATAGTTTTTGCGCAATTTCGTAGCCAGTAACAATGAAAATATTGCAGACAGGATAAATACCGCTGCCAACAAGTAACGTATTTCGACTGTCATAAATGTCCGGTAAGCCGGACCAAGCGTCGAGCCGGCCAGCGTGTCTTGTGTCGCATAAGCCCAAGTAAAATCAACTGTTTGGCTGGAAACAAATATCACACTGACGACCGCGAAAATCAGGTTAGAGGCAGCAGCGAACAGATTAAATTTATAAAGTTTTTCAAGCGTCAGCGCCTTGTTTGCCTTGGGTTTAGCGGCCGCGGCGGCGACAGCCGGTTGCTTTGCAGCGCTTTTTGCTTTTGTTTTTTTAGTTGATGGTTTTCTGGCAGTTTTTGCCATATTTGATTTCTCCCCTTTTTATAACTTCTTAAAAATACTATATCACAATTCAGCGGTGATAAACTGTTTATATGCAAAAAGCTATTTTGGCGGGAGATTGGTGCGGTGCATGAGTCGCAAGCTACATTGGCGGGAGGCTGTTTCTGGTGCACCGAAGCTATTTACCAGGAAATAAAAGGCGTCAAAAAAGTCGTTTCCGGCTACACCGGCGGTACTGTGGACAATCCCACGTACGACAAAGTTGCATATAGTGACAACGGCCACGTTGAAGCGATTCAGATAACTTTTGATTCTGAAATAATTTCCTATCGTCAGTTGCTTGAAGTCTTTTACTATGTCCACGACCCGACAACTTTGAACCGTCAAGGTTACGACGTTGGAACCGAATACCGCTCGGAAATCTTTTACCACGATAAAGAGCAAAGAAAGGTTGCCGAAGACATCACCAAAAATTTTGCGCCAACCCTTTGGAAAGATCCGATTGTTACAAAAATCAGCAAACTTCAAAAATTTTGGCCGGCCGAGGATTTTCATCAGGACTTTTATAAAAACAATCCAAATGTAGGCTATTGCCAAGTCATCATCAATCCAAAACTTGAGAAATTCCGCAAGAAATTCGAATCGCTTTTATCTTAGGATTCTAATTTCAAACGTTTAATCAGCCAATCCCGCGGCAGCGTAGAGAGAAACCAACCGGCGCGCGGACCGGAATCTTTGCCAATAAGAACTTTGTATAAGGTCTGAAAAAGCTTTTTGGGTTCAAGCTCAGTCTTATCCTTGAATTCATATATGGTTTTATGAAACCACTCGGCGTCCGGCTCAGCCGGGCCGGATTCTATCTTTTCCGCCAGTAATTTAAGGTAGTTTTTTTCAGCCGGGCTGAATTTTGACCCATCAACCTCATCCAAAATATTAAATTTAACTTCTTCCGGCGCCCAGCTGCTTAGCCATTTATCAATAAATTTCAGTTCTTTTAAGATAGTTTCCCGTTGAGCTTTTACGTTGACGGCGTGCTCGGTCCTAGCAATGGTTTGAAGTGTTTTTTCAGGATCTTTTAAAGCTGACTGGTAACTGTCTACCAGATGAGAAAACGGAACATTGCTGACAACCGACTCCACGCCATTCGTGCAAAGCTCTAGAAGCCTTTCTTCCCTTTCGTCTTTGTTGGGTTTGGCCAAAAGTTCAGCAAATTCATCGATTAAGCGTGTCAGTCCGCCTATCGGGTCAAAATGAAGTAGTTTATTCGGCGGAGCGTTCAAAATAAAATAGCGCATGGCTTCCGACGGAATAATCCCGGCTGCTTCGCTTGCCGAAAGTCCGGTACCTTTGCTGGCGCTCATTTTTTTAGTATCGCCAAACAGGTTGATAAAGTCATATTTAACAGCCAATGGCGCTTTAGCCCCAAAGATTTCCTTAATAATTTGTTCGCCGGTGTCATAAGAGCCTCCTGAGGAAGCATGGTCGCGGCCGAATGGTTCGACCGCAACACCAAGCAACCACCATCGGGCAGGCCAATCAATCCGCCAATCCAGCTTTATATCGCCTGAGTCGTAAGGGATTGATTGCTCTTTGGCCTCTTTATCTTCGTATTTCAAAATCTTCGCAGACTCATCAATGCTTAAATATCGCCGTTTCTTCAGATAACCGCCTTCGTTAACCTGAATCGGCGACCACTCATTTCCTAGCTTCCTGTTTGATACGCTCTCCAGAATATTTTTTATTTGTTCTATATTCTCTAGGCTCTTTTCAATCGCTTCTGTGAAAAAACCAGACCTGTATTTCTCGTGCGCGTAGACAAAGTCAACTTCCACGCCCAGAGACACACAGCCGGCTTTAAGGCCTTCAATAAAATAATCAGCGTAAGATTTGTCTCCTTCCGGCGACGGTATATCTGAGAGCGGCTGGCCTAGGTATTTTTCATATTCGGCTGGAATATTTACCGGAATTTTTCTAAGCGCGTCCAGATCATCTACAAAATATATGTGTTTGGCTTTGCGCCCACGGTTTCTTAACTCTAAAAGAATCGCATCACAGATAACCAGTTCGCGCATATGCCCAAGGTGATATTCGCCAGAAGGCGAACCGCCGGACTCAATTAAAATTTCACCCTCTGGATAACGGGTAATCAACTCATTAACAATTTTATCCAACCACTGCATAACTTCTATCCAATTATACCGGAGTTAGTTAATGCTGGCGACTTTGTAGGTTGTAGTGTCGGCCGGGGTTACTATTTCGACTGAATTACCGACTTCTTGGCCGATTAACGCCTGGCCGATTGGCGATTCGTCGGAAATTTTGCCTTCCAGCGGGTCAGCTTCAACCGTACCGACGACCTGGAAAGTCTTTTCTTTGCCACCTTTGCTTTTGAGCTTTACCGTGCTGCCTAATTGTACTTTTTTACCGCTGCGCGGCTTATTGATAACTTCAGTGTTAGCTAAAATGTGTTCCAGCTCGGAAATCCGGGCTTCAGTACGCTCTTGGTCATCCTTAGCAGAATGATATTCGGCATTTTCACTTAAATCACCTTGTTCGCGGGCCGTTTTGATAGCATCGGCAATCTCACCGCGGCGGGCTGTCAGGCTATCTAGTTCGGTTTGCAGTTCAGCAATACCTGATTTGGTCATATGAAACTGTTTCTTCATTTATTCCTCCTCCCCTTGAACATACAAATACAAGGAAATGATACATTGATTATACCGATTTGAATTTATTCGGCAAGTCGTTTTATAGCTTTGTCTAAACTGATGATTTCCGTATTGTCCGAAGTTCTTTTCTTGAACTCTACCCCGCCGCCGGCAAGTGATTTCTCGCTAACCACTAGCCTGCAAGGCAAACCTATCAAATCCGCATCGGCAAATTTCTCGCCGGGCCGGATGTCCCTATCATCAAATAACACTTCTACTCCGGCTTTTTGCAGTTCTTCATATAATTTCTCGGCCGCTTCCAAGACCTTTTTATCAACTCCGACACTTGCCAGATAAACCTTAAACGGTGCTATATTGTCCGGCCAGATTATTCCGTGTTCATCAGCAAATTTCTCAACGAGAACTCCCATCAGCCGAGTTATGCCGATTCCGTACGAGCCTAGCACAACAGGTTTTTGACTACCTTCCGCATCAGTGAAAAATAATCCAATTTGTTCGCTTTTGGCAGTGCCAAAACTAAAAATATTACCGACTTCGGCCGCTTTATATTCTTCCAAATCCGCTTTATTGACTCCTAATTGCTTCAATACTTCGTCAGATAAAACTTCTTTATTAATAGCCAGCTTCTTTTTCTTGTCGACATAAATCGTGTCCTCGCCCGCCTCGCATAACGTCTGAAATTCATGACTGAATTGCGTAAACGCGCCGCCGGAAGCAAAGGTAAAGTAGGTAGAGTCGCCTAATCCAACCCTTTTGAAAATCCGTTGATATGATTCACTGACTTTGTCATAAAATTCTTGGTGTTGTTTTTCATCCCGCGAGTAAGAGTAAAGGTCTTTCATTAAAAATTCACGGCAGCGCATAATGCCGCTTTTGGCCCTTAACTCATTTCGTAATTTGTTCTGAAATTGATACACGTAAGCCGGCAGATCTCGGTGACTTTTCAGATATTGATTCATCATTGTTGTTATTTGTTCTTCATGCGACCAAGCCAAGCCTAATTCCGTCCCGTTCTGAAGTTCGGTTTTAAACCATACGTCTACATTTTTACTATTCCAGCGGTCAGTTTTTCCCCAAGTTGTCTTGTTTTGGAGGCTGGTCATTAGCAATTCCTGCCCGCCTATGGAATTCATCTCTTCACGGACTATCTGTTTTATGTTTTCAAGAACTTTAAGCCCTAGCGGCAAAAAGGCATAAACACCGGCCATATCTTTATATATATAGCCGGCTTGGATGAGGAGTTGCGCATTACGAGCCGTTTCGTCGGCTGGAACATTTTTTATTGTTTTAGTAAAAAGCTGGGAGTATTTCATTTTAATCCTTTATTCATTCTACCTGTTCGGCCTCTTCTCTCAAAGCCTGAAAGTCGTGACCCTCCAAACGCCCCATGCCAGGCATTGGGTCGTATTTAGGCCTATTAATTTTATTTCTTAATCTTATTCTTGAGGACTGGCTCTTGACTTGGTCTAGGGCATGTTTACACACATGGTGCGCAAACCATCTATATTCGGCTTCTAGTCTTTCCTCCAAATCAAGCGCCAAGGCATCATCACCATAAGGCTCCAAAAGTTTACTTACTTTCCCATCAAGTCTATTTAACAATCTCACTGCTTGTCTAAGGTGTTTTACAGATATTTGGCCCAGTGCTACTTTCTCTGCCAAATCATCGCCATGAAGCTCTATGGTTTCTCCAAGGGTCAATTCATCTGTTTCACGACCTGTCATTTTATCGTGCCAATATTCATCTTTTCCTACTATGACCTCTACTCGCTCTGTTCTGTTTTCCATAATTTAATCTCCAAAATCACCGCAAAAAATAAAAAACGGCCCGGAGGCCGCTTGCGTGTGATTCTTTTTAAATTTATTTAGATTCTAACTTAGCCTCCGGTGTCGTTCCGGGGCTGGCGGTAATATAAAACTAGATTTACTAATGGTTATCATCAGGCTAATTACTCTAATACATAGGCAGTAGTTTGTAAAGCCTAAAGGCCTTTGAAGACAAATAAGGTTAGAAAAGCCAGTGAATTTTTTGCCATATGAACTACCACTCCGGCCCAGATATTGCCGGTTTTTTCCCGCAGCCAGATAAGTACCATCGATAAAATAAAGGTATCAACGGCAGCCACCCAGACCGGGCTGTCACCACTGCCCAGCTGTAAATGTGCCAATCCAAATATCGTGCTGGCTAAGATAGCAGAAGTTATTACCGGCAGTTTTTTTCTCAGGCCGCCATACAAAAAACCACGTATCATAATTTCTTCAACCAAGGCCGGCAAAATCACCAAGGCGATAAACACCAAGACTAACAACCCGCCATGGGCGGTCTCAAAGCCGACTTGTTGGTTCTGGTTTACGTCAATATCCGGAACAAAATTCTGCAAGAGCGCAAGGGTCGCAAGAATAATTGCAAAATAGATTACGTACCCCGGCAGCGCATAGATTAGATTTTTGCCAGTTGGCCTTTTTAACCCTATTGCCTGCCATGAAACCTTTCTGCGGCGCAAAAACCACCACAGCAAAAGCAAAGATACGACTTCAGCTACAGCAATGAAAATGAACTGCAAAATTACTGAATCATCGATAGTCGTAGGTATGTTGCTACGAGTTTTACCAGTTAAAAACAGATATTGGATAATTATGTAAGCCGCTAGCAGTTGTGCGCCGAAATAAATTCCGAGTGTAACTAAAATGGCTGAAACCGGACCCCAACCGGTTTTTTTTGGCTTGTCATTTTTCTGCAGGTTCTTTAAGATTTTGCGGCCATGGTTGTTGATATCATCTTGTTTCATTTAGAAAAACCGCTTTATATCTACAAAGGTCACCAAAATAAATAACAGCATCAAAAACGCAAATCCGGAACCATGAATAAAATCTTCCCGGCGTTTGGTAAGCGGTTTTTTCATGGCCCGAAACAGTAGCGTTACAAACAGCCGGCCACCGTCCAAAGCCGGAATCGGCAATATGTTTATTAGCGCCAAAGTCAGCGAGATAATAGCAATTATCATCAGGATAAAACTAAGTCCCAGCTTGCCGCCTTCGCGCAAAATATAAAATATGCCAACCGGGCCGGATACCTGCTCGCTGGCTGTCTTGGTATCTCCCCTGCTTAAGCTTGAGAGTGCCGTACCAAGGCCCTTAAAAGTCAGTTCGGAAAATTGTTTTAAAAGTCCTGCCGCGACTATCGGCGAAGACCAGGTTGAGCGCTGCAGTTCTATGCCGCTACGTCCTGAACTGCTGGAAATACCAAGATAACCGTCGCCTGTGTTTTGCTGGTTCAGCGTGACCCGATAAACAGCTTCTTTGCCATTTCTGTCTACCTTCACGGTTATGGTCTTGCCTGCGTTGTGTTCTGTAACCGGCGGTATCTGTTCAGGTGATGATATAGTTTGCCCATCCAGCTGAAGTATTCTGTCGCCCGGCTTTATCCCGGCTTTCTCGGCCGGAGAACCGGATACTACGCTATCTGTTAAAACTACATCTTCGTTTTGGACATGCTGGATAACCTTAGTATCGCTGGCTACAGTGTATTGATTGTCGATAATCTTCGGCATAGCGGTTGCCGCCAATACTACTAACATCAGATAGGCTATAAGCAGATTGACTGCTACTCCGGCCAGCATAATTTTGACTTTGGTACCGAGCGGCGCGGCGCCGAAACTGGCTGGTCGGGTGTCTGAATCATGCTCTCCTTTGAGCCGCACGAAACCGCCTAGCGGCAATAGGTTTACGCTTAGCAGAAACTGGCTTTTTTTAGTCTTGATTTTTTTGGCCCATGCTTTTGGCGGAAAGCCTATGCCGAATTCCTCGACTTCTACCCCACCGCGTCTAGCCACGACGAAATGACCCCATTCATGGGCTACAACCAAGCCAACAAATAATAATAAGCTTAGGATAAGCAAGAACACTGACATGCTCTAAATTATACCTCAGTGACTCCAAGAATTTTCGGGTGGCTCTTTTGGAAGGCTTCCATAAACAAATATCGTGGAAGTTTATGGAATACCAAAAGAGTCAGGACCCGAAAAACTAAACAGACATAATGTCTTTTTCTTTGGCTTTAGCCTTGGCATCGACGTCAGCCTTCGTTTTGGCCATTATCTCGTCAATTTGCTTTATTGTGCGCTTAAACTCATCTTCGCTGATATCTTTATCTTTTTTGGCTTGTTCCAGGTCTTTCATCGCTTCATGACGCGCGCCACGCATGCTTATCATGCAGTCTTCAACTTTTTCGCCCAGCTGTTTGGCAATTTGGCGGCGTCTTTCCTCAGTCAGCGGCGGAATCGGTACTCTTACGACATGCCCGTCATCCATCGGGTTCATCCCCAGCGCCTGGTTATCTCGTATAGCTGCTGTTATGGCTTGCAAGTTGCTCGGGTCAAATGGCGTTATTTGTAGCAACTGCGGTTCCGGCGCGCTTATAGTCGCCAGTTGGATAAGCGGCATTTCCTGCCCGTAAGCTTCGGCCTTTATTCCGTCCAACATGCCGGGATGGGCGCGGCCAGTGCGCATTTTCTTCAGCTCGTCCTCAAAATAAGTTACGGCTTTGTCTATGCCCGCGTTCAGTTTAGAGGTAGCTTGGTTTTCCATAAACTTATCCTAATTCGCCGAGCGCGATTCGGCTGAAACGCTTAACTACGATATTTTCGCCCAGTTTGGCGATATTTTCCTTAATATAAAGATCTACGGTCTGGTCCGGATTTTTTACGTAAGGCTGTTTCAGTAATTCAGCCACATTGTCTGGCTCGCTGGCGGCTATATGCATAGAAATATCCTTTACCAAATCAGTGAAAATCTCGTTCCTAGCGACGAAATCAGTTTCGCAATTGACTTCGACTACTACGCCAATGCGTCCGTCGTGGTTATAAGTCCCGACTATGCCGGCGCGGGCTTCGCGCTCACCACGCTTTTCAGCTTTGGTCAGCCCTTTCTTGCGCATTTGCTCAAGCGCTTTGTCAAAATCACCCTTGGCTTCTTCCAGTGCCTTTTTGGCGTCGGTTATGCCTACGCCAGTCAGTTCACGAAGTCTTTTTATCTGCTTGATGTCCACTTACTACTCCCCGGTCTTTTCCGTTTTTTTAACTTTGGTTTTGCCGGCGTTGATGGCTTGAACTACGTATTCGGTAATCAGCTGTATCGATTTGATAGCGTCGTCATTAGCTGGGATTGGGTAATTTATACCGCTTGGGTCGGCGTTGGTATCAACTATCGCGACTATCGGAATTCCTAGTTTCTGGGCTTCGCGGACAGCATTGGAATCATTAATCACATCGGTTATAAAAACAGCGCCCGGCCGGTTAGCCATGAATTTGATTCCGCCGTATAAGAAATTCATACCGTCTATTTCTTCCTGATATCTTTGGACTTCCAGCTTGTTGTACTTTGCTTCCAGCGCGCCGGAATCCATTTTTTGTTCAAGATCTTTCAGGTGCTTAACTCGATTATTCATCGTGTTAGAATTCGTTAGCATACCGCCAATCCAGCGTTCGTAGACATAAGGCATGCCTGTATCCTCGGCGGCTTTTTTGATGATGCCCTTGGCTTGGCGCTTGGTTCCGACTAGCAACACTTGTTTGCCCGCGGCGGCGGTTTTTTCAATAAAATATAGAGCCTCGTCCAACTTCTCGACCGTCATCGTCAAATCGATTATATGGCTGCCGTTCTTTTTGCTATGGATGTACGGCGACATCTTCGGATGCCAGCGGCTGGTCTTGTGCCCGAAATGCGTGCCAGCTTCAAGCAATTTCTTAATATCTACGTTCGTCATATTTTCCTTCCTCTTCGGTCAGAGTGCCGTATTGAGCTTCAAGCGATGCTTCAATCGGAGGAAAAACCTCTTAACCTGCTTAATTTATGTCTAGTCAGCTTACTACATCTGTTGACCAATGTCCACATCTTCTTGTAACCAAGAAGCAAATTCCCTCATTTTTGAATCGCCAAAAACGAGGGGCAAAAAAGCGACAGCAGGTTGCCAAACACTACTGCCGGCAGATACCAGGTTGGTTCGTGAAGCAAAAAACTCCCTTTGGTCGCCCAGCCCTATGATTTTAAGGAAGGGCTGGGTTAGTTTTGCTTCAATGACTCGAACCAACCTGATTGCCGCCAATCGGTTTTGCAAATGCTGGGAACAAGCAGAAAATAACCTCGCTTGAGGTTATTTGGGTTCTTAAAGCATGCCCTAAGGGCATGCTCCCCCTTAGGGAAAACTGATTCGGCTAATCAGGTATGAGCGAATGGTTTCAGCAAAAGCTAGTCCTGTTACTCTTTGGAAGTAACTAACAGGACCGACCGGAGGGAGTTTTTTGCTTCACGAACCAACCTGGTATCTAGGCCGAGTAAGCTTTTTCTGTCCTGGGGCGGCCTTTTTTGCCTACTTTTTGCGGCTGGAGGAAAAAAGTAGGTCGCGGAAGCTACGAAGTAGCGGTGAAACTAGATAGTTGACCTCTGGCTAACAGATGTGTATAATACAGTTTCTATGAAAAAGGATATTCACGCCGACAACTACAGGCCAGTGGTATTCCAAGATATTTCCAATGGAACTAACTTTTTGACGCGCTCGACCGCCGCCAGCGAGGAAACTATCAAACTCGACGGCGTTGAATATCCTTTGGTAAAAATTCACATTTCCAGCGCTTCACACCCGTTCTTTACCGGTCAGGAAAAGCTTGTGGACATCGAAGGCCGGGTTGATAAATTCAAAAAGCGCACTAAAGCTGCCCAAGACGCCCGCGAAAAATCAGCTACAAAAGCTAAGAAACCTAAGAGCGAAAAAAACAAAGAAGCTCCGCAAAAACTCGGCTAAACCGCTTTTTTCTCCAGCTTGGTTATTCTATGTTCGTGATTTTTAAATTTTGAATCCGTAGCCTCATTTGATGTACTTATTGCTTCCGCAACCGACTCTGACAGATCATCAATTTTTCCATCAAGATTTTTGATATCTTCGTGCACAGAGTCAGAAAGATCGTCAATCTTTAGATCCAGCCGCCTAATCTCATCACGGATATCAGTAGTGCCTTGAAAAACAGTCGCCGTAATAAATTGTTTCAAATCGGCAATAACATCACTATTCATAGTATTTATTTTAGCATCTGAATCTTAACTATTTATTAATCAACGGCTTCATACTTAACAGCTCATACCATATACTATGGTCATGCAGAATCAGGAGAAAAAATTACGCGAAGAATTTGCCGTTGTCGAACAAGAGTTGCAACATCCTGATGTTTTTGGACGGAGCGACTACCCTGCTCTTGCTAGGCGCCAAGGTGAGTTGGCCAAAGTAATTGCTCTATTTGACGAAAAACATTCTATTGAAAAAGAGCTGACTGAAGCAAAATCCATGGCCGATTCCGGTGACACCGACCTGGCAGAACTGGCAAAAAGTGAACTTGAGGATCTAAAACAGAAAAAAGAAGATATCGATAAACTACTGAGTGAATCGCTTATACCCAAAGACCCGAGAGACGAACGCAATGTGATAATCGAAATCCGCGCGGCTGCCGGCGGTGATGAATCCAGTATCTTTGCCGGAGAACTTTACAGAATGTACGTCCGCTGGGCCGAAAATCATGGTTACATCACCGAACACATCAGTGAAAGCGCCAATGAAGTCGGCGGGTTCAAAGAAGTTACGGTCGCCATCAACGGGAAAGATGCTTATAAAAATCTCAAATTTGAGGGTGGTGTCCACCGCGTACAAAGAATTCCGGCCACCGAATCACAAGGCCGAGTCCACACCAGCACCGCAACGGTAGCGGTACTACCTGAAGCCGAGGAATCGGATATAGAGATAAACCCTGCAGACCTTCGCATAGATGTTTTCCGTTCCGGCGGGCACGGCGGCCAGAGCGTCAACACCACTGACTCAGCCGTAAGGATAACCCACGTACCGACCGAAATAGTAGTAACCAACCAAGACGAAAAATCCCAGATTAAAAACAAGGAAAAAGCGATGAGTGTCCTGCGAGCCCGTTTGCTTGCTCAAAAGATGGAAGAAGAGCAAAAAGAACTGTCCGATGCCCGTAAGAAATTAATCGGTTCCGGCGATAGAAGCGAAAAAATCCGCACTTATAACTTCCCTCAGGACCGGATAACCGACCACCGCATCGGCTATTCGCGCAGCAACATACCCGGCGCCATGGACGGCGACATCGACGACTTAATAGAAAACCTCCAAAAAGAAGAATTGAACTTACTACAGAATGACGATTCTTGAGTGGTTGGTTCCATCGATGAAAAAGCTGGCGGATGCCGGCGTTGATTCACCGCGGCGGGATGGTTTAGTATTAATCGAAGATTTGCTGGAAAAAGACCGTTCTTGGGTAAATGCTCATCCGGAATTTGAACTGTCAAACAAGCAAATAAAAATATTAGACTCTCAGATAAAAAGACGGATCAAGCGCGAACCTTTGGCTTATATCCGCGGCAAAGCCTGGTTCTATGGCCGATTTTTTGAAGTTACGCCGGACGTAATGATTCCTCGCCCTGAATCAGAAAGCTTTATTGAGTTGTTAAAAGAAATCAAACCAAAAACTATCGTGGATGTAGGCACCGGCTCCGGATGTTTAGCCATTACAGCTAAGTTAGAGTTGTCTCAAGCCGAAGTTACAGCTGTCGATATTGATGAAAAAGCCCTAAAAATTGCCCAAAAGAACGCCCAAACTCACAAAACTGACATCAAATTCCTAACTGGAAGCCTGCTCGAGCCAATCTATACCCTAGCACCTAGCACCTATAACCTAATTACGGCTAATTTGCCTTATGTGCCCGACAATTTAATCACGTCCGAAGAGATAAATTTTGAGCCAAAAACTGCTCTGTTTTCCGGCAAGGACGGGCTGAATCATTACCGGGAATTTTGGAAACAAATCAAAGGCTTGCCTAAAAAACCACGATTTATATTGACCGAATCGCTAGAAAACCAACACAGCGCTATGCTCAAATTGGCGAGTTCAGCTAATTATAAATTGGAAAAGACTGATATCTTGGTGCAGCTTTTCAAGAAATCATAGCGCGGTATTTCGACCGCATCATACTTCATACTTTATACGTCATACTTTTTGTCAGACGGCTTTGTCGCCCCAGTCAGAAAAGATTATGATGATGAAGATAAGCGCAAACATTGCCAAAAGTATCTGTTTTTTGACGCCGCTAGCCAACCGATCGCTTTGGTCTAGATAGTAAAGCCCGGCCAACCCTGTGCCAATTATGCTCAAAAGTATCGCCGGTTGGGCTATCGGACCAAAAAATAACAACCAATGGCTAAGTACCCACATCAGACAGGCGGCTAAAAATGCCCAGATGGAAGATATCAGACTGCCATGCCGTTCTTCAAAGATTCCAAGGAAGTGCCGAGCGGAAAAGTAGCATATTATCCAGACTGCCAAGATATAAAACGCCATACTGCCCCTTTCAAAGGCCAGAAAAAGAGCAGTCAGCCCCATTGTTTGGGATGCTAAAGCCTGAATAGTCACTAAAAGGTTGCTCGAGCCGGGTTTTATAAACAGCAGCCAAGCCTCGAAAACCAACACCCACAGCCCCTGCAAAAGGCCGCTGTCGCTTTGGATTATAAATTCTAAAATGCTCAGTCCAACGATGATGTCGACGGCGTTGGTGCGGATATGATTTATCCAATGCCGGGGGTGTACGGAGAACATCCGCCATTTGCTTAGCAGTAGCAATGCGACAGCCAAGCCCGTCAAATCAAGCCTCACCAAACCCCAAACCAGCGGCGGCAGAAGAGCAATGAAGCTCAGATGAAAAGTATGGGCAAAGCCCCTGCCCGGCCGGATTTTATCAACCAGAAATTTTACCATGACGGCCTTTGGCCTTGTTCACCCTGAAGAGATATCATTGCCAAGTATTATAACAAAATCCGCCTCAGCGGGCTGAATGGCCGCATCAGGCAAGTTACGGGTAGAGAGTACTTTAAACCGGTTTTCCAGATAATGACGCGTGTATTTCTTGTCGCCGTGGCCCATATCCACGATTACGGTTTTGGAATAATTCCTGGTTGGCGCGTTAGCCGCCTTAAGTACTTTATATCCGAAGGATTTCAGCTCATAAACTTTATCATTGCCCAGTCCCGGACGGTTCGTGCCATTCAGTACCAGGACTTTGGCATTCTCCATCTTGAGAAAACTATCGCGAAGCGTATTTCTAATGTAATAGTGGATATCCTTGTAATTGCCGACTCCGGCTGTCGGTATCACAACTGACAGGCCGCCGATATTAGCTGTCGTCACGTAATTATTAGGCGGATCGGCCAGTCCTATTGATTTCACTTTCGAACTGTCAATCTGTTTGCCCAGAGCATAAAGCTTGCTAACGTCCTGAGTAGAGAAATTAGTTTGCACATGGCTGCCGAACTGGTCTATCAGCGAAGAAAGTTTTGCCGGATTGGCGAATGTGCCCAGACTGAGGATTTTTTCCTTAAGCGCTACTATCATTAATCTCTGGCGTTCCGCCCGGTCAAAATCACCGCGCTTGGAAGTATGGCGTGAACGGGAATAAGCCAATGCTTCAAAGCCGCCGAAGTGTTTGCGGCCCGGTTTCACATTGAGAGTGTAGGGTTTGCCGTCAATCCTCATATTTTCATAAACGGCGGCCGGCACGTTTATATCCACACCGCCTACCGTGTCAATCGCCTTTTTAAATCCGGAGAAATCAACCATCGCATGGTAGTGCACTGGTACGCCCAGTACGTCTTCGACCGTTTTATCTACCAGATTGAAGCCTGATTGTTCGGCTTCTTTAGTGACTTGCTCGTTGCGCTTAGCAGTCCGATTCAATACCATCGCCTTGCCGGTATAAAAGACGCTGTTTATCTTCATCGACCCCTGCCCCGGTACTGTCACATACAGATCCCTCGGTATGCTTACCAGGCCAGCTTCTTTGGCGACTGGGTCGATACTGACCAGAATCATCGTATCGGTCAAATCAGCTCCATCATGGCCCAATCCGCCCCTGCCCATTACCAAGATGTTCACCCGGCCATCGCCTTCGATTCTTAGTTTGGACGGATCTACATTCTCATCCAATGCCGCCGCGCCGCCGCCGCCGGAAAATACCTTGTGTAGGTTAATGTAGCCCTTGGCTACCAAAAACGCGAAGATGGCGAACAATATAAAAAAGATTATCGCCGCTATTTTTAGCCGCTTTTTGCGCCAGGTTTTTTTCTCAAAACTATCAAGCTTTGTACCCCGTTTATTCTTCCAAAAGCGCAGATAATGGCGTTTGGCGTTTTCCGATGATCCGTATTGCGGCCGCCGCGGTACGCCTATCGAGGAAGAACCGCTCAAGGTTCCTGAAGCGAAGCCTTCGCTCCGTTTAAAATCATCAAGCAGGCGGCTTTTATCGCTTTTATTAGCCCCTTGCGAAAAGCCTATGCTACCGGTGCTTTTAGTTCGGCCAGCTGGCTTAAATCCATCTATCGAAAGAGGTCTGCGCGATTGGTTGTGGTCTTTATTTTGCTTATCAATCATGTACGGTTACAAGCAATCAGTATATCGTTTATACGCCCTTCATGCCAAGACCATAGGGGTAGTACGCAAAAGTTTATATCAAATTATGATAAGCTACTGCTTGCATGGATAGCATAAACGTAGCTACGGACAAGCCCGAACCGGAAGAGCATCAACCGGAGAGCAAGAAACACAGCGGCAAAAAAGAGCTGTTTTCAACGCTTTCAATAGTAATTCTGGCTCCGATAATCGCTATTCTTTTGACTGTTTTCGTCTTTCAATCTTATGAAGTAGACGGGCCAAGTATGGAACAGACGCTGCATAATAAAGACCGTTTAATAGTGGTCAAAGCCGGCAAGACTTGGTCAAAGATAATCCGCCATGACTATATCCCGAAGCGTTATTCAATAGTAGTTTTCAACTATGAAGGCCAGGTTGATTTCGAAATCAAGAACAAACAGCTTATCAAGCGGGTCATTGGCCTGCCGGGCGACCGGGTGGTTGTAAAAGACGGCATCACCACCATTTATAATGCTGAAAACCCCGACGGTTTTTACCCCGATAAACTCGGGCCCGAATCAGCTACCGTCAACCTTACCAAGGGCGAAACCGATTATATCGTCAAGCCCGGCGAAGTCTTCGTTATGGGTGATAATCGCGCCAATTCGCTCGACTCGCGGGTTTTCGGGCCGATTGATTCCAAAGATATCGTCGGCACCTTGTCAGTCCGGATATTCCCGTTCAGTTCCGTTAAGAAGTTCTAGCCTAACCGGCTTTAGGCTTCTTCCCCGGGTCCTGGCTCTTTTGGTATTCCACGGATTTCCACGATATTCATCCGCGGAAGCCTTCCAAAAGAGCCACCCGAGGAACTTTCTGGTTTAAACCTCAACCGGGTTGTCTACCAAGTGAGTCCGTGAGGGCCAAGTGCAGCACGCGATAGAATTACTTACGTCGCGCGCGAAACGCTCACCTTGGGAGATGAGCCGGTTGGGGTTATTTCATCAGATCGTCTAGGATTTTAGCCAGTTCTTTTTCCGATTTATAGCCAATTTCTATCCGCCCGCCATAGCGAAGCGGCTTGATATTGACCTGAGCCGACAGTTTTTTGGCCAAATCTTTGGATTTTTCCAGATATTGGCTGGAAACGACCAGTTTGGTCGGCGTACCTACGCCTTCGCGCTGTTTGGCGTCGGCGGCAAACCGCTCGGCCGCCCGGACCGACCAGCCTTTTTTGATGATTCCGTCCAAAAGTTCTTCTTGCAGGCTCGGACTGTCTTTGAGCGACAGGATGGTGCGGGCATGGCCTTCGCTTATCTGCTTGGTTTCCAGGGCTTTTCTGGCTTTTTCCGGTAGTTGCAACAGTCTGACAATATTGGTAATCGTCGACAATCCCTTGCCCAGTCGCTTGGCGATGTCTTTGTATTCCATGTTGAACTGCTCGCGTAGCCGTACGATAGAAATTGCTTGTTCTAAAGGTGATAAGTCCTCTCGCTGGACGTTTTCAACCAGTCCGATTTCTATTCGTTCCAACTCCTCGCTGGAGCGAACCAGAGCGTTTATCTCCTGCAGGCCAACTAATTTCGCCGCCCGGAAGCGCCGTTCCCCGGCGATGATTACATATCCGTCCCCCTCAGGCGACAGGACTATCGGCTGCAATAAACCGTAGGTCTTTATCGAGGCCGCCAGCTCATCAAGCGCTACTTTATCAAAGTGTTTCCGCGGTTGGTTCGGATTGGCTTTTATCTCGGTCATTGCTACTTTGTACAGCCGGTCTTTTTTATCGAGTAGTAGCGATCGGTCAAAATCATCCGGCAACAGGCTGCCGAAATCCTTGCCTAAGCCTTTATTCTTGCTCACAACGGGTGATTATCTCCTTGGCTAACGCCTTATAGGCCCGCGCGCCTTTACTCCATTTGTCATGTTCCGATATCGGCTTGCCAAAGCTGGGCGCTTCGGCCAGCCGCACGTTGCGCGGTATAACGACATCAAACAGCTTGTCCGAGAAATGCCGCTTTACTTCATTATATACCTGGGTGGCCAGGCTTGTCCGCTTGTCAAACATTGTCATCACTACCCCGAGCAGCTCCAAATCCGAATTAAGCCCTTTTCTAACCTGTTGCATCACTTGCAGGAGTTGGCTCAAACCTTCCAGCGCGTAATATTCCGCCTGAACCGGTATTAGCACCAGCTCGGCAGCCACCAAGGCGTTAATGGTAAGCAGGCCCAGTGACGGCGGGCAGTCAATTAACACGTAGTCATAGGCTGTTGCATCACTCAATACATTTTTTAACGCCGACTCCCGGTTCTGCATACCGGCCAGGTCTACTTCGGAACTGGCCAGACGGTTATCACACGGCAATAAATCGAGGTCTTTTATTTTCGTCTTGATAATAACGCTTTTCGAGCCATCCGCCCCAGTTAAAACATCCGCCAAGCTGGCTTTGAGACGGCCGCTGATGATACCAAGGCCGCTCGTGGCATTGCCCTGCGGATCGGCATCTACTACCAGTACCCGCCTTTTCTCTTTAGCCAGATAAGCTGCCAAATTTATAGAGGTCGTGGTCTTGCCCACTCCGCCCTTTTGGTTTAATACCGCAATCGTCTTTTTTTGTTTCAAGCTGACCCTCGCTACTACAAACCCTACACTAACATGTCCGACAGCTTTGGTAAAACGTGTTGAATCTTCTTGTATTATATGGCTAGCCGGATAATACTAATACTATACGGCTTAAGAAATTGAGCTGATCTTTATCGTAGCGTGTTTTTGGCGATGGCCGCGGACTTTTCTGACCCGCTTCTTGGCTTTATAACGAATTGAGGTGACTTTGTCGGCTTGTTTCTCGACATTGATGATTTCAGCGGTAACTTTGGCGCCTTCTACCGTAGGCTTACCGACTTTCACGTCTTTTTCATCGTAAACTAACAGGGGTTCAAAAGTGATGGTCTTTTTGTCGGTATTAAGCAACTCAACGTCTATCTGGTCGTCTTTTTTGACCAAATACTGCTTTCCGCCTGATATAATAACCGCTTTTTTCATGTGATACCTAAGCTTAATTTTTATAAGTAGTTCAAGAAATTCTAACAGAGAACGCCATATCTGTAAAGTTAAGCTTTGTATCTATCCAAGGATACGTTCAGTTTACTGCCTTCTATCTCAACTTCTTTGGAAAAGAGTTTTTGTTCCTTAGCAATAAGCTTAACGGCCAAAGTTTCATGCATGATGGTCTTTTCGTGGTCTTTTATGGCTTTTTCAATGCCTGAGTCACCGGTGGCAAGCGATAAGATTATCCGGTCATCAACGTTCAGGCCAGCTTCTTTGCGGGCATTTTGAACATACCTGATTATCTCCCTGGCAACGCCTTCTTTCTTTAATGCCGGAGTTATCTTGGTATCCAAGCTAACCGACCATTCGCCTTTAGTTGACCAGTCTATGTCTTTAATGTTCAATTCCTCGCAGATAATCATGCGGTAAAGCTCGTTTTCACTCTTTACAAAGATGTCTTTCGCTCCACTGATGCTCACCTTGGCCAACGGTTGGCGAACCTTTATTCCGGCTTGCGCCCTGAGAGACAGCCCTTCATTGACCACCTGTTTGGTGAAATCCATGGCTTCGATTACCAGCTCGTTGACATGCCCGACCTTTGGCCAGTCCAGCAGATGGACCGATTCCCCGCCCGTCAGCTTGGTATATAGCTCCTCGGCCAAAAACGGCGTGAACGGCGCCAATATAATGCTTAGCTGGGTCAGGATGTAATGTAGCGTCTGGTAAGCATCAGCTTTGTCGTCATCATCCTCGCTTTTCCAAAAGCGCTTGCGCGACCGCCGTACATACCAATTTGACGCGTCATCGATAAAGCCCAGAACCGGTTTTAAAGCATTTGGGATGTCGTATTTGCCCATATGTTCGTCAATCTGGCGGGTAAGCTGATGAAGCCGGGAAATAATCCAAATATCGAGCAGGTTGGATAGCTCCGGCGTAGGGTCGGCTAGCTGGGCTGGGCCGCTTACCGGCGGATTCCATTCCCACTTGTCAACCTCCGCGTACAAAGTAAAGAAGTCGTACATATTCCATATCATGCCCAGTTTGCGCGCCACATCAGCGACATCTTTGTCCAACAGTGAGAAATCCTCGCCGTTTAAAAGCGGCGAGCTCAGGAATAAAAACCGTAGGGCGTCGGCCGAATACTTATCCATCAGCTCCGATGGATCGGTGTAATTGCCATAACTTTTACTCATCTTGCGGCCATCATTGCCAGCGATGGTGCCATGGACTATAACATTTTTAAACGCTTCGTCGCCAAACAGTCCGACTGATACGGCGTGCATGTAATAAAACCAAGCCCGTACCTGCGGAACATACTCGACGATGAAATCACAGGGAAAATTCTCTTCGAATTTCTTAACGTTCTCAAAGGGGTAATGGTATTGGGCGAACGGCATCGAGCCGGACTCAAACCAGCAGTCTAATACTTTTTCAATCCGCCGGTATTTTACGCCGTCGATTTCAAAGGTTATATCATCTACCCAAGGCCGGTGGTAATCTTCCAGCGTCTTGCCTGATAACTGCTGTAGCTCCTCATAGCTGCCGATTACTTTGATATGTTCCTTGCCGGCACTGTCTTTGCCTTTCCAAACCGGCATGGCTGTCGCCCAGAAACGGTCGCGGCTGAGGTTCCAATCCGGTGCTGTCTCGACGGTCTTGGCAAACCGGCCGTGCTTAATGTGCTTTGGAAACCAGTTTATCCCACCATTTTTTTCTAACATTTCACTGCGTTGGCCATCAATATCCATGAACCAGCTTGGATGGGCCCTATACATCAGCCTCGTGCCACAACGGTGGCAATGCGGATAACTATGGGTTATGTAATCGATTTTAAGCGCCTTGCCTTCGCTCAAAAGCGTTTTGGCTATCTCTTTGTTGACTTCCCAGATATTCTTGCCTTTATATAGTCCGCCTGTATAAAAACCGTTTTCATCGGTACTTATCACCCATGGAAAATTGTTTTCTTTACTAAGCTGATAGTCTTCCTCTCCGTAAGCTGGTGACTCGTGGGCAATACCAGTACCTTCTTCGGCGTGGACGAAGTCGGCATGCCAAACTTTGAAGGCATCCTTGCCGATATCTGTGTAAGTATCAAATAACGGCTCATAGGCTTTGCCGACGAGTTCTTTGCCTTTGAAAGTCTTGATAACCTCATAGTCAAGTTTCTGGTGTTTTTCATCAGTCAGGGCCTTGTCCAGCAGTTTTTCAGCTAAGATGTATCTTTGGCCGTCCAATTCGACCTCAGCGTAAGTTATATCTTTGTTGATGGCGATGGCGCTGTTACTAGGCAGGGTCCAAGGAGTTGTCGTCCAGGCTAAAAGATATGAATCGGAATCTTTCAGTTTGAATTTGGCGTAAACGCTCGGATCGGTAACATCCTGATAAGAGTTATCCATGGCGACTTCGGCCTTGCTGATGGGCGTGGCATCACGGGTACAATACAGCAGAACTTTTTCGCCTTCGTAAATTTTGCCCTTTTCATACAGCTGTTTAAAAGCCCACCACACCGATTCCATGTAATCTTTGTCCATGGTTTTATAGGCACCCTCAAAATCCACCCAGCGGCCAACGCGGTCGATAGTATCTTCCCATAGACTGCCGGTCTGGACCATGTTGGCCCTGCAAGTGGTTATATATTCTTCCAAGCTGACTTTGGTGCCGATATCACGTTTGTCTTTGATACCAAGTTTTTCTTCGGTGAAAACCTCGGCTGGCAGGCCGTGGCAATCCCAGCCCCAGACACGTTCTACCCGCTTGCCTTTCATGGTTTGATATCTAGGCACGGCGTCTTTGACTATACTAGTCAGCAGCGTACCATGGTGCGGTACCCCCGTTATAAACGGCGGGCCGTCATAAAAAACAAAGGAATTTTCCTTTGGGCGCATTGAAACCGACTGCTCAAAGACTTTGGCTTTTTTCCATTTTTTGACCCAAGATCTTTCGTAGTCTATGGCTTTTCGTCTGGTGCCGGACCTGTATTTCACTTCGCTAAATTATAGCACTTAACCGGTGGTAGCGTAGTATGAGACTTCATTTAGAAGCGGCATTGAATCGCCCTGCCATTCGTGCAAAACCTGGCCATCGTCGGTTAGAGCTAACACTGCCGGGCATTTCATAACATCATATAGGGTAGCGGTAGCTGAGCCGTCACGTGTATCGACGCTTACCAATTCCAGTTTTCTGTCTTCGTAGCGCCGGGCAAACTCGTGCGCGAAATCTTCGACAATTCTAGCTCCTTCGGAATCTGGCCGATAAAGAATAACCACCTTCATAGTACTTAGGTTATAGCTTCTAGGTTACAGGGTCAAGCAGTCGTATGAGGTATTGCGTATGAAGTATGAAGCACAAGGAAAAACAACCTAGGGTTATACAGACAAATGTACGACACAGTTTTTGTCTTAGGGAAGAGCAGCCTTATAGAATTACACCTAGAGTAAGGCCGCTCGGTGCTTGAGCTAGGCATGAGCGAAACGCGCACTGAATCGTATAATTAATACGATGAAGGAGCATTGGAGTTCATAACAACGCTCAGCATCGAGAGTGCCGGCGGAGTTCCGGCTCTGCCGGAAGCAGGCCGGCGCGGCGGATTGCTCTAGGAGCAGCCAGTTGTGGAGCCGCAGGATGTACAGACATAGCACGAACCCGAACGCTGCGTCTGATTACCGCAGTTATAGCACATAGGGGCGGTGTCATCTTTCTTGACGGATTTTTTAGGCGTGTTGTCCTCTTGCGCTGGAGTTTCAGCAGGCTTAATTTGTTCTTTAATTACCGGGTCTTCCTTCAGCAACACAGGTCCTTTGACTTCCGGTACGCTAGATTTACTTTCTTCAAGCAAGCTGGTTTGCGTTTCAGGCATGTCATCTATTGATGCCAGTCCCAGTTCAAGCTTGTCATCAAACGACAAGTAAGTATGGGCCAACCGTTTAAAGATGTAATCTACGAGCGAAGTCGCGGTCTTGATTTCAGAATCGTCGGTAAGTCCGGCCGGCGCGAAAGTCATATTGGTTAACGCATGGACATAGCTCTTCAGAGGCACGCCGTATTGTAGGCCGTAACTTACGGATATAGCCAGTGATTCCATCACTCCGGACAAAGTAGAACCTTGCTTGGCTATTTTTACAAAGATTTCACCTGGAGTACCGTCTTCAAATTCTCCTACGGTGATAAAGCCCTTGCTGCCGGCAACGTTGAACTCAAAAGTCGTAGCTGTCCGAGTCTTTGGCATTTCTCTTCGGATAGGACCTTTAACCACTAACTGCTGATCAGATGCTATTGAAACTACCGGTTGTCCGGTTTTTTCTTCCTGTCCCTCTTTCTTTGCCATGGCCAGCGGTTGGGCTACTTTACAGTTATCCCGGTAAATCGCCACGGCTTTGAGCCCCAGTTTCCAGGCGTCAATATGAAGCTGTTCGACATCTTCAATACTCACATCTTCCGGCATATTTACGGTTTTGCTTATCGCGCCGGAAATAAATGGTTGTACCGCCGACATCATTTTTACATGGCCTGAGTAATGTATGGCATTGTCTCCCATGGAGCAGGAAAAGACGGCTTGATGTTCTTTCTTGAGGTGAGGAGCGCCTGTTATAGTCTTTTCTACATCAATATACTCAATTACATCATCGACTTCGGTTGCAGAATATCCGAGTACTTTTAGTGCTCGGGGAACCGTTCTGTTTACGATACTCATGGTCCCGCCGCCGACCAATTTCTTGAGCTTAACCAAGCCCAAATCCGGTTCGATTCCGGTAGTATCACAGTCCATCATCAGGCCGATAGTCCCGGTAGGCGCCAGTACGCTAGCCTGGGAATTGCGTACTCCGTATAGTTCTGCCAGCTCTACAGCTTCATCCCAAGAGTTGGTGGCCGCGCTTAAAAGTTCTTCTGAGACCAGGCTGGCATCTATATCCTTTACGGCATCTTTGTGCTGATTTAACACTTTGAGCATACCTTTTTGATCCTTGTGAAAACCGGTGAACGGACCGACTTTGCGAGCCAGTTTGGCACTAGTGGCATAAGCGTGCCCTGTCATCAACGCGGTTATAGCAGCGGCTTGTGCTCGTCCTTCGTCGGAATCATAAGGCAAACCTTGAGCCATCAAAAGTGCCCCAAGGTTGGCATAGCCTAGTCCTAGTTCGCGGTAAGCTTTGGCGTTCTTGGTGATACTCTCTGTTGGGTAGGATGAGTAACCGACCAGGATTTCCTGCGCGCTGAATACTAACTCTACGGTATGTTTGAACGACTTAACATCGAATGTACCGTTTTCCCTAAGGTATTTGAGCAGGTTGATTGAAGCCAGATTACAGGCCGAATTATCCAGATGCATGTATTCACTACAAGGGTTGGAGCCGTTTATTCTGCCGGCAACCGGTGTAGTATGCCAATAGTTGATAGTGGTGTCGTACTGCATTCCCGGGTCGGCGCACTCCCACGCCGCCTTGGCGAATTCCCTGAATAGTTCCTTGGCTTTAACCGTCTTGACTCTCTTTCCGGTGGTGACCGCTTTTAAGTCCCATTCCTTGTCTTCGATTACGGCTTGCATGAATTCGTCGGTAACCCGGACCGAATTATTGGCATTTTGGTACTGGACCGAGAAAGAGTCCTTGCCGTCCAGGCTCATATCAAAACCATTCTGTTCCAAAACTCTGGCTTTGCGTTCTTCGATAGCCTTGCACCAGATGAATTCCTCAACGTCGGGGTGGTCCGCGTTTAAAATCACCATCTTGGCGGCCCTGCGGGTCTTTCCACCGCTTTTTATAGCGCCGGCTGATGAGTCCGCGCCGCGCATGAAACTCAGCGGCCCTGAAGCCGTTCCGGCGCTTTTACCCAGCGATTCAACCGAAGAACGGATACCGCTCAGGTTGATTCCCGAACCGGAACCGCCTTTAAAGATCATACCTTCTTCACGGTACCAGTTAAGAATCGACGGCATAGTGTCTTCAACTCCCAGGATAAAGCAGGCGCTGGCCTGTTGGGCTCGTTCCGGCGCGCCGATATTGAACCAAACCGGCGAGTTGAATGCCGCCCGCTGGGTGGCCAAAATATATTTCAGTTCCTCTTTAAAATCCTCGGCTTCGGCTTCGCTGTCAAAGTAATCTTCTTGTATGCCATGCCGGGTAATCGTATCAACGACCCTGTCAATCAGTTGCTTCATCGAACTTTCGCGGCTTTTGGTACCGGGCGTACCGGTAAAATATTTTTGCGCGACGATATTAATCGCGTTTAGCGACCAATTGTCCGGGAATTCGACGTTCTTTTGTTCAAATACAGGAGTGTCCGTCATCGGGTTAACGATAATAGAGTCCTTTTTTGACCATTTGAGCTGGTCGTAGGCCTTCGTTTTGGGTTTAGTAAAAAGCCTACCCACGTTTAAGCTGGTTGTTTTCATAATTTTACCTCGTCTTATTTGTTAATTTTTATTATTGATTTTTATTTAGAGTCGGCCTTCGCCCGCAACACCTCTAATTACTGGCGAAAACAAGCTCTCCGTAAGCTTCAAGCTTTGAAGCCTAGGGGGAACTTATCAAGATTAATGAGCCTTGACTGACCCTGTTTTTTTCTTTCGAATATCCGATAGCTCTTTTTCGAAGCTTGCGATGTCCTTGAACCTCCTGTATACGCTTGCGAAACGTACATATGCTACTTCATTAAGATTCGACAGCTGTTCCATGACCAGCTCGCCAATTTTTGAAGTGGAAACTTCCGGATCACTGCATTCATAAAGTTGGGTCTCAACATCCGATACTAACTGTTCCAGCTGCAGGCTGGTAACCGATGTCTTTTCACAGGCCCGATAAAGGCCGGCAAGCAGTTTGTTGCGATTAAATATTTCTCTGACGTCATTGTTCTTGACGACAATGAGCTGCGGCCGTTCAATGCGTTCATAGGTAGTAAAGCGGTGCGTACATTCAGAGCACATGCGCCTTCTTCTTATGGACTTTCCGCCGGCTACATCACGAGATTCAATCACCTTGGTGTCGGATGCATGACAGCGACTACAATTCATATATGCATACCTTCCTATGGTTTAAGATTGATTCGATTGAAGAATAAATCTGTTCAATTTAAATGTACGATCACTATACTTTTTAACTACATATAGCGTGTATGTTATGAATCATAACGCTGTAGATGGTGTTTTGCAATAGAAAATATGGTGTATTAATTACACGTTGTCAGAATCGTCAGATTCCTTTTCATCAGCTTTTTTGCGCTTAGTAAAACGGCGTAGAAAAGAGGGCTTTTCGAGTTCTTCGTTGTCAAAAGATTCACTGACAAATTGGTTATCGTTGTCTTTTTTACTATCATTGTCATTTTCTGAATTTTCATTCTTCCAAATATTAGTACCCTCGGTTTCCTCGGCATGGAAATCGGCATGCTCTTCAACGGCCTGTTTGTCAGTCAGTTCCATATCGATATCTCCGGGTATGTCATCGGCTTTTTGTTTCTTGGATTTTTTCTCCTCGTTTTCTTCCTCGGTGGCTGATTCGGTAATCAAGGTACGCAAACGAGCCGAAGTTTTCTTGGAGAAGTAAGAGTCTTCAAAACCAGTCGCTACTACGGTTACTATCAGTTCGCCCTCCAGTTCAGGATTGATGGTAGCACCAAAGATAATGTTAGCGTCTTTATCCGCCGAAGCAGTGATAGTTTCGGCTACCGTGTTAATTTCGTGCATTGACATGTCATCGCCGCCGATAACATTAAATAGGACGCCCCTAGCACCATCAATTGACACCTCAAGCAAAGGCGAATCAACGGCCTGTTGAGCGGCTTCGACAGCTCGATTGTCACCACTGGCCCTACCGATGCCCATCAGAGCCGAACCGGCATCACTCATCACCGTTTTTACGTCAGCAAAGTCAAGATTAATAAGTCCATGCACAGTTATTAGATCGGATATGCCTTGCACTCCTTGGCGCAGGACGTCATCGGCTACTTTGAAAGCTTCTAAAATAGGGGTGGAACGGTCAATGGTTTGCAGTAATCTGTCATTGGGGATAGTTATCAGGGTATCAACGGATTTGCTCATATTATCAATGGCCACTTCGGCGTTTTTGGAGCGCTTGTCGCCTTCAAAAGCAAACGGTTTGGTAGCAAAACCGACTACCAGTGAACCCTGTTCTTTGGCAATTTTGGATACTATATGGCCGGCGCCGCTACCGGTTCCGCCGCCGGCGCCAATGGTAATAAATACCATATCGGCTCCGTCTAATGCTTTTTTAATATCCTCTATTGATTCTTCAGCGGCCTTCTGGCCTACCAACGGGTCAGCTCCGGCGCCAAGACCTCTGGTCGTATCATTTCCGATGTGGATTTTGGTCTGGGCTTTGGAATGATGCAAGGCCTGGGCATCGGTATTTATAACGACGAACTCCACGCCCTCTACCCCAGCTTCAACCATGCGGTTGATAGCCGCCCCACCAGCGCCGCCCACTCCGACAACTTTTATTCTTGCAAATGTCTCGATTGACGGTGAAACCTGCGGCATATTAACTAACTCTCCTTTTTCTCATCCCTAATACTTAACAAAGTATAACCTAGGGTCGCTTGCGGTTCAAACGAATAGTAAATACATTTTAGCAAAAAGAACAACTAAATGACTACGGCTTGATTTTGAACCAAAAGTCTTTGAGTAATGAACCTACTCCTTCGGCTGCCCGCGAACCGCCCAGACTAGTGTTGAACGACTGTCCGGCAAATATCATATCCAGATGCATAAGCCCCACCGCGACGATAAATCGTGAGTCTTTTATATCATCAGCTATCCCGGCAATATTGCCCATTTCGCCAATTTTTGCGGACAGCCCCAAGTACTCTTTGGCAAATTCGGCGATGCCGGAAATTTTGGAGGTGCCGCCAACCAGCGTAATTCCGCCAGGGAGTTTTTGTGAGCGGTGTATCTTTTTAAGCTCTTTATCCACAAAATCAAGTATTTCCTCAACGCGCGCTTCGATTATCATCTGTATATCTTCAGCTTCGAATACAAAATTTCGTTTATCATGTTCGACGCTTAAACGGCCACCCTTGCCGGTATCGGCCAATGCCGCGTGCTGGATTTTGACTTTTTCGGCTATTTCCAGATCCACTTTGAGTCCGATAGCTAGATCGTTGGTAATATTGATGCCGCCCAGTGGGATGACGGCGACATGCTGGATTTCACCGTCTTCTATAACAGCTACATTGGTAGTTGAAGCTCCGATGTCAACCACCGCGCTGCCCGCTTCCCGCTGTTTGCGGCTGAGGACTATTTCGGCCGCGGCCAAGCCGGAGGCAGTATGATTGTTCGGATAGATGTTAGATTTTTGCAGAGCTAAATCCAAACTTCTCAAATTTGGGGTAGCGGCGGTAATAATGTGGGTTTCAACCTCCAGACGTACTCCTTGCATACCAACCGGATTTTTAATACTGTCATGGCCATCTACTTGATAGTTTTTAGGAAAAACCTGAATGATTTCCCGGTTCGAAGGCAATTGTACGATGGTTGCGGCTTCCTGAACCCGTAATTTATCATCGTTGCTTATTTGTTTACTGGCAGTACTGATGGCTATTACGCCTCTTGAATCAATGCTGCTAACATGTGCGCCGTTAATATTAACTGTGGCATTCTCGACATGGATGCCGGATATGCGCTCAGCTTCAACGACGGCTTCATGAATGGCACTGACTACGTCATCAAGGTGGGCGATGGCTCCTTTCCTGAAGCCGGAATTCGGACTGGAGCCATAACCAACTACGGATACGGCCGGTTCATCGCTAGCGGCATCATAGCTGCCGATAACACAGCGTACAGCGCTGGTGCCAATATCAAGACCGACAAAATACTGAGAAGCGGATTCTCGCATGACTGTCAGTATAACCTTTAGAATGTTCGGCGGGCAAGCTTAGTTTAGAGAATAACCGCTCAATTAAAAGGGGTTAGGATTTCATAGCCGTTATCAGTTATAAGAACGGTCTGTTCAAAGTGGGCTGATGCTGAACCGTCGGCTGTCTTGACTGTCCAGCCGTCGCTGTCAATATAAACTTGTTCACTGCCAAGAGTGGCCATTGGTTCTATGGCTACCGTCATGCCGGCGCGCAGGCTTGGCCCGGTACCGGAAACGCCATAGTTAGGTATATTCGGATCTTCGTGTACTTTATGGCCAACGCCGTGGCCGACCAAATCCCGGATAATGCCCAAATTGCTCTTTCTAAGGACTTTTTCTACGGCATTGCCGATGTCGCCAACCCGGCAACCGTCGCGGAGTCTGTCTATGCCTTTGTACAGCGATTGCTCCGTGGCATTGAGTAATCTGAGTTTGTTTTTATCCTTTAAGTCAACTATTACAGACAGGGCGCTGTCGACTATCATTCCTTCGTAAGCTATGCCTAGGTCAAAGCTTACTATATCCCCGGCCTGAACAAGCCTCTTGCCTGGTATACCATGAACTACCTCCTCATTTACTGATATACAGATTACATCGGGGAAATCTTTATAGCCTAAGAATGCCGGTTTGGCGCCGCGGGCTTTTATCTCCTTAGCGGCTAAATCGGCTAAAGCTTTAGTGCTCATGTCCGCCTTAACCGTGTTTTTAAGTAAGCTAAGGATTTCCGAGCATATCCGACCGGCTCTCTTCATAGACTTTATTTCAGCGTCGGTCTTTACTTTGGTATACAAAATAATTCTTTTTTAGGCCGTTATCTGCCTACTGAGTTTAATATTTTGGCTTGAATGTCTTCTACCAAGCCTTGTCCGTCGACTTCAATCACCTTTATCCCCCTGGCCTTGTAATCATCGATTATAGGGGAAGTGGAATTAGAATATTCTTCGAAGCGCTTTCTGATAGCCAGCTCATTGTCGTCCGGTCGGCCGCGGGAGAGCAGTCTTTTGACCAGTTCTTCCTTAGGCACATTTAGGTAAATTAGGGCTTCTATATTGATAACCCCGGATGCATGCTGGGCTATCAGCCAGTCTGCCTGTGTTTTGCTGCGGGGGAAACCGTCTAATATACAGTGGTCTTTAGAGGATGATTTATTAAGAAAGTTCTGGATTATTTCTATCATTTCCTCGTCGTTTATCAGATGTCCGGCATCCATTTGTCGGCGCATTTCCTCGGTCGTATAAGTACGCAGAAACTCGCCTGTAGACAGGTATTCGTAATCTAGTTTGTCCGCTAGCAGCTTGCCCTGAGTACCTTTGCCGGAACCGGCTAGCCCCATTATCAGTATCACGGGTTGAGTCTTTCTTTTACCAGCCGGGCCACAGTACCGCCGTCGGCTAGCCCGCCAGCTTTTTTTATGACTTCAGAGATTATCCGGCCCATATTCTGCGGCTGGGGTTCTATACCGCCAGCGATAGCCTCATCAACCAATTTGGCAGTTTCTTCCTCGGTCATCATCGCCGGCAGATAGGCGTCAATAACTTTCTTTTCGTTTTTTTCGTTGTCTGCGCGTTCGGAGTCGCCTCCCTTAAGATAGAGCTCTGCGGCATCGGCCCGCTTCTTGGATTCCTTCTGCAGAACTTTAAGCGCTTCATCATCGGAAAGATTTTCTCCGACGCCTTTTTCAACCTGAGCGTACTGTAATGAGCTTTTTATACCGCGCAGCGTCGAAACCAATACCTTATCGCCAGAGAGCATGGCCTGTTTCAAGTCCGCATCTAACTTTTCACTTAATTTGCCCATTGTCGTGTGAATATATTACGGTCTATTCTGTCGTTTAAGACAGTTTCATCCGCTTAATTTTTTGTGATTTTCGTTCTGTGCGGATTATTGCCCGGCGGCGTCTCTCCCGTTTGCTCATCGGCTTCTCGAAGTGCTGGCCTTGTCTTACTACAGCTATTAAGCCTGACTGTTGGACCTTGCGGTTAAATCGGCGCAATACATTTTCTGTCGACTCCTTTGAGTCTTTGCGGGTTACCTGTATCATCGGCATAATACTACACTAGTCACGGTTAAAACTCAAGGATAAGTATCAGTTGTACTTACTGCTGCTTTTTTTGAGCGGCTGCTCTTTGGGATTTGAGTACTATACTTTGAAGTTCCTTAAAAATAGCAAAATGTTTGTTGGTCGCGTAAACTTTGGTATTGGCCTGTTTTTCAGAAGTCAGAAAACCGACTTTTTCCAGGCGCTTAAGCTCACGCTGTATATTACCGGCATCTTCTTTGATAAGCTTAGCCAGGCCCCGGACATGAGTCTTGAAGTCAGGATACTTTGCATACACTACTATTATTTTTCGCCTTACGCGTGATGTAACAAATACGTCTAACATTTTACTTTCTTATTCTCCGTTTGCGATGTCATTGCGACAACGTACGATGTATTAATATTACACGCCTAACTCCAAATCATCAAATTTTAATATCCTGTAATATAAATCGAGAGGACTTATGAATTATTTCGAAGTTATACCGGCTACAGGCAGTTTCCATGGCAAGGAAGCTTTGACTTATGCTCATCCGGCTAAGCTTAAGATTGGGCAGATAGTACGCATAAAACTAAGGGGTCTATCGTGCCAAGGAATTGTTGTCAGACAAGTTAGTAAACCGGCTTTTGTGGCGGCTGAAATCGAAGAAGTTTTAAGTGGGCTGGTGATTCCGGAACATCAGATCCAGCTTCTGCAACAGATGTCCGTTTTTTACCCTGCGCCGCTTGGCTCAATAGCCCAGCTGTTCGCCCCTTCTCCGCTGACAAAGCCTCTGGTAGCCATTGAAGCTTCTAAATTAACTGTGCGAGGCGACTTTAAAAGTCTGCCTCAGCTTACAACAGAACAAGCTCATGCATACGCTTTGATAAACAAAAGTTTTGCTGCCGGCCAAGGCAGTTTCATCGTTCATGGGATAACCGGCAGTGGCAAAACCCGACTTTATATTGAATTGGCAAAGGATAATCTGGCAAAGAACCAGTCCGTATTGGTACTTACGCCGGAGATTTCCCTGACAGCCCCTATCGCCGAGAGTTTTAAGCAAGTCTTTGGTGATAGGGTCTTAATCAACCATTCCGCTTTAACCCCCAAGCAAAAATCCAACCTATTTTATAAACTGTTCTTCTCTAAAAAGCCGTTTATTATCGTCGGGCCGCGTTCTAGCCTATTTTTACCACTCGGCGACCTCGGTTTAATAGTGGTGGATGAGTTCCATGAACCGGCTTATAAGCAAGAGTCCCGGCCGTTTTATCATGCTAATCGAACGGCCAGTATGCTGGCTAAGTTTTCAGGCGCAAAACTTATATTCGGTTCGGCCACGCCTCCGGTAATCGACTATTACCTGGCTGAACAAAAAAACGTACCAATTATTCGTCTGAGCCGTTCGGCCATAACTTCCGAAGCACCCGAAAATTCCGCAATTATTGTAAACCTGCTTAATCCGGATGAAAATAGCGGCCATCCACTTATTAGCCGAACTTTGATAAAGCAGATCTCTGAAACTTTGAGCAAAGGAGAGCAGGTTATGCTTTTTATCAACAAGCGCGGCTCGGCCCGCTCAATTTCCTGTCAGGATTGCGGCCACCGGGAAGTATGCAAAAATTGCGACCTGCCGATGGTCTATCACGGAGACCAGCATCTGATACGCTGCCATACCTGCGGTTACAGTAAGAAAGCGCCGGCTAAATGTCCGATTTGCGGTTCTATCAAGATATTTTTCAGCAGTCCCGGTACCAAAGCGATTGCCGCTAGTCTTTCCAGCCTTTTCCCTAAAGCTCGGATTGCTAGGTTTGACCGTGACAACAAGAAATCTGAAAAGCTGGAGAACCGCTACGAAGAAGCCGTTAATAATGTTGACATAATCGTCGGAACACAGGTGGTCACTAAGGGACACGATTTGCCAAGGTTATCGCTAGTCAGCATGCTGCTCGCGGACAGTAGTCTTGATTTTCCTGATTTTAGCTCAGCTGAAAGGACGTACCAGCTGATAAAACAACTATCAGGCCGCATCAACCGCGGCCACCGAAAAGGAATTTTTGTAGTTCAGACTTTTAACCCTGAGAGTGAATTTATACGTTCGGCCGTTAATGACAGCTGGGAAGATTTTTACCGCTCAGAGGTAGTCCAGCGTCAAAAATATGGTTTCCCTCCATTTTATTCGGCGCTTAAAATAGAAAGTTCCCGCAGTTCGCGGACAGCCGCTGAACGTTCGCTGGAAAACTTGATTGAAAAACTGGCTCTTGATTCTAAAAACTTTCAAATCCTCGGGCCTTCGCCTAGTTTCGTTGAAAAAAAGACATCAAAATGGCATTGGCAGATACTTGTCAAAGCAAAAAACCGTTCCCGATTGGTGGATATCGCCCGCTCTATTCCCAGTACTTTCAAGTCCGATATTGATCCCAATAACTTCCTATAAAGTACTTGGTTGCTTTATACTGATTCCAATGAACAAATCTGACATTATAACTTTGCCTGACAAAGCTTTGCGCCGGTCTTCGCGCCGTGTCGGCCTTATCACCAGTGAAATTAAAAAACTTGTTCAGGATATGCAAGAGGCGACTTTGTCATGGGAAGACAGCCGGGCACATGAAATGGGAGTCGCGTTGGCGGCTGTACAGATTAATAAACACCTGCGAGTCGTAATCATTCGCAATAACTTTGAAGATAAAAACGACAGGACCTTCCAGGTGTACGTCAACCCGCAGGTTACCAAAGCTTATGGCGAGCTAGTTGATGATTTTGAAGGCTGTTTGAGCATCAAAAACATCTATGGTCGAGTTCCACGCTATGAAAAAGTCAAAGTAAAAGCTCTGGACTCAAACGGCAAAGAAGTCCGTTTGACGGCCGAGGGGTTTTTAGCTCGTGTGCTTCAACATGAGATAGACCATACCAAGGGCATTGTCTTTATTGACCACATCAAGGATAAGGCGGACGCTTTTTTCAAATTAAAAGACGACGGATCGCTCGAACCCCTGAATTGGGAAAAGCAAATCAAGAATAATAAGCAGTTATGGCAGTAATTTTTTTCGGTAATGAAAAGCTGGCTACCGGTGTAAGCAGCGGCGGCAAAACTATTGAAACGTTACTAAATAATGGCTATCGAGTAGCGAAGATATATACCAAACACCAAACCGACTTTAACCAAAACAACATTCCCTTGTCTACATCAGTTGACTTAAAAGAAATAAGCGAGGAGTTAAAACAGCTTAAGCCGGATATTGGCATTTTGGTAGCTTACGGTTTAATTATTCCAAAAAGTATCATTGATATTTTTCCACATGGAATTATCAATATTCACCCTTCAATACTGCCTAAGGGCCGCGGGCCGGCGCCGATAGAAGACACCATACTAAGCGGTAGCAAGCAGACCGGTGTTTCAATAATGCAAATCAGCGAGGAAATGGACAAAGGTCCGGTGTTGGCACAGCAAAGCGTCACTCTTATCGGTGATGAAACAAAACAGCAGCTGGCCGATTCTTTGCTGGAGTTAGGCAATGAATTATTAATAAAATGCCTAGTTGATATATTCTCTTCAAAACAGATAAAGTTAACCCCTCAATCCGATAAGGGGGCCAGCTATACCCGTATTATAAAAAAATCAGATGGGTTGATTGACTGGAAAAAACCAGCTGATCAGATTGAACGGGAAATCCGGGCCTACACCGGCTGGCCGAAAAGCACTGCTGATTTGAATGGTATACCCTGCATCATAACCGCGGCTGATGTTGCTGATGGCAAAGGCGCGGCCGGTGATTATCGAGTAGCTGATAAGTCGCTGATTGTTTTCACCGGTGAAAAAGCTTTGTCGATAAAAAGATTAAAGCCGGCTGGCAAAAAAGATATGTCGGTTGCTGAATTTCTGACCGGCTACAAATCCCGGCTTACAAACTAAGCTGCAGGTTGAGTTGGGCCGCCAGGAGATGGCGGCTGTATCGGGTTATTGGAAGCTTCGGCTAAAATCTGCGGCGCTGAAGCTTTAATTTCTGATTTAAGTTTGTTCAACTCTTCGGCCACGACATCCTTGTAATTTGGGAAATTGGTCTCCAGCCATTTCAGCGCGCCGGCTTCGTCATTTTTGTTGATATAGCCTTCAAATTCATCCAGCTGGGCATCGCTCATCCCGCTGGCCAATCTTACGCCGACACGCATTTCGAGTGTTTCATAGATATGCGATAGCATCCGGTTCTTTTCCTGATTAGGCAGAGTGTCGAGGCCAAGTTCTTTTAGAAAATTATTGTCGAGTTTAAACATTTTATTCCTTGTTTACTTTATTTTAACAAATTATCCTCTTTAGAAGAATAACAGATATAAAAGTAGTGCTCCCGTTATGGTCAAGCCGGCCGCTACACCGACGCGGACAGACTTTCTATATTTTTCCGCCGGTATTTCCTGATTGGCATTTTCTTTCGTTTCAGCCGTATTGGACAAACCGCCAGCCTGGCTGTCGTTGTTAGGCGTCTGCTCTCTGACATTGATTATATCG
Source organism: Candidatus Saccharimonadales bacterium (assembly GCA_025451045.1). GTDB lineage: Bacteria > Patescibacteriota > Saccharimonadia > Saccharimonadales > 2-12-FULL-41-12 > JANWLD01. The sequence goes on along the minus strand of JANWLD010000003.1, from coordinate 23,659 downwards.
GATATAGGCACGGCCGAACCCGAAACATGCTCTGGCGATACCCCTTGAAGGGCTTGGTCTTTCGGCTGGCTGGTTGTTTCCTGGCGCCGTTCAAATGATTCTTCTTCCGAAAGATGCTGGTCAACTTCATTCTGGCGGGTCAAAGTTTCGACATGGATTTCTTCTGTCTGGGGATTAGTGTTTCCTGCCTCAGCATTGCTGAATTCTTGATTTTGTCGAGACTGCTCCATTGCCGTTGCCTCAATATTAGCCGTCTCTTCTTCTGTTTCAACGCCTTTTTCAAGCGCTGAAGCGGTTGTTTCGTTTTCATTCAAAGCCTCGGCTTGCATTTCAACGTCAGTTTCTTCATCCTCAGACTGGCCCTGTTCTGCCAGCTGAGTCGGGGTTTCTCCGTCTTCAACCTCACCGCGTAGTTGTTCCAATGATTTTTTGGTATCTTCAATTTCTCTGCCCAGCTTCTTGTCGCGGCGTTTACTTAGATAATGCACCAGCATCCCCATGTTCAGGGTATCAATATCAATCATATAGTCTTCTATGCTCTTGCCCCGTTCTGCCTGCTGCGCGGCAGTATTGCGGCGGGTTTCGTCCTTTTGGAATTCGCTGTCGAGTTTATGCCGGATTCGCTCAAGTTCCTCTTCGCGGGCGGCTTTTTCTTTTTCCATGTCCTCGTCTATATCATCTTCTTGTTCCTGAGCGTTTTCAGGCTCTTCTTCCTCTTCAGGCATTTCTTCTGCTTCTGCCTGCTCTATTTCCTCGATTTCGGACGGTTCTTCTTCGATGGGAGCTTCTTCGACGATTTCCTCGATTTCCTGCAATTGGTCTTCCAAAGGAACTTCTTCCTCAGTTTCTGTGAGTTCCGACTCATCCGGGTTTTGTTCACTTTGCTCTGTTAAATCCTCATTTTGTTCGGCCTCAGATTCCGGCTCTTCAGGTTCAGTTTCAATATTCTCCGAGGATTCAGGTTCTTCTGGTTTCTCTTCGGTACTTTCAGCAATTTCTGCCTCCTGAGGCTCAGTCTCGACCTCCGATTCGGGTTCAGGTTCATTTTCTATGATAGCCGGCTCCTCTTCCGGTGTGTCCTGCGAAGCTTGTTCACTTTGTACAGATGGCTCTTCAGAGGCACTCTCCTCGGAATTTTCTCCTGTTTCGGTCACTTCAGTTGGCTCTTCGCTCTCTGCCTGAGCTAATTCTCTCGAATCTGGCTCGTCGGTGTCTGGCGCTTCGTCCTCCTCCTCATGCGGAATGTTCAGCGTCTCATCGTCAGCTTCTTCAACGACGTCTTCCTGGGCTGAGGGTTCTTCTTGGGGCGTCTCTTCCGGTGATTCGGTTTGCTGGTCTTCCCCTTCTTCGCCCTCATCATCTTCCGTCTCACCTAAGTTACTGAAAATACCGCCTTCCGGACTATCTTTATCCTCGGGATCTTCTTCGCTCCCGAATAAGTCATCGGCGGCTTCAGAAGAGAAAAAGTCCGGTGCCTCTTCGGCCGGTGGCAAGAACCAGGATTCGTCTTCAGCCTTCCCGCCCTCGCCCAGCAAGTCGTCGTCTTCGTCGTCATCTCCCATTTCGCCCATCCAGGGGCCTTGATTAGGATTTGCCATATTTTCTACTCTTAAATTAAAGTGTTCTTTGCTTAGTTTCTAGGGTAAAGAATTCCAGCTTATCGCCTTCTTTCAAGTCAACTCGTGATTCGGATTTGAAGCTTACGCCGCACATTTCACCAGTATTCACTTCCTTGGTCTCCTGCGGACCGTGTTTGAGGCTAACAATTTCGACTTGTTCTGCGATAATTTCATCATCTCTGTATACCGTAGCATAAGCGGGAACCACAAGCTTGCCTTTTGTTGCTTCACCGCCGCAGATTACTTCTGTCTTGGTAATTTTGAAAATGCCTTTTACCAGTAATCGGCCCAAGTCCGTTCGTATCACTTCAGGAGCCAATAGTTTGACCATTTCTTCCTTGGCGTCATCTATAAGTTCATATATTACTTTGAATAGTCTAATCGATACTTTATCTCTGTTAGAAAGCTGTCTTACATTTGTAGGTGTCTCAACATTAAATCCATAGATAATAGCGCTACTGGTATGGGCCATATGCTCATCTTTTTCCGTAATATTGCCAATGCCAAAGCCGACTATCCGGACAGCCACCTCTTCAGTATTAAGCGAACGCAGGCCATCGACAACGGATTTTAGCGAGCCCTGAACATCAGCTTTTACAATCACATTTAGCTCGGAAACCTGATTTTTCTTATCAATAATCCGTATCAGCTCGCCACCGGTCATAGCATTCTTATCATCACCAGATGATACGCGGGCATTTGCTTCAACCAGTCTGCGGGCGGCTTTTTCATCATTTACCACTTTGAACTCATCGCCGAAACGCGGCAATTCCTTAAAGCCTGTCAGTGTTACGGGTGTCGACGGTCCGGCTTTGTCCAGCGTGGTTCCGGTAGTGGTTTCCAGATTGCGTACTTTGGCATATGTTGTACCTGATACTACAAAATCGCCTTTTTGAAGAGTCCCTTGCTCCACCAGAGCCACACCTACCGGCCCTCTGCCCTGCTCCATATGTGCTTCGATTATTAGTCCTTCTGCGGGTGTAGCGGTTTCAGCTTTCAACTCTTCTACATCCGATATCAAAAGAATCATCTCTAATAGTTTTTCGATTCCGGTGCCCGCTTTGGCCGACACCTCGACGACAACGGTATCACCGCCCCATTCTTCTACCATCAGTTTTTGTTCTGCCAATTGCTGTTTAACCTTATTAGAGTCAGCGCCTTCTTTGTCAATCTTGTTTACTGCTACCAGTATTTTGACTCCGGCTTTTTGGGCGAAGCGGATAGCTTCCAGCGTCTGCGGTTTTATGCCGTCATCCGCCGCGACTACAATCACTACCAAGTCGGTAAGGTGGGCGCCATGCTCCCGAATAGCCGCAAAAGCCTCGTGGCCCGGCGTATCAAGAAAAGTAATCACTCTGTCGCCGTGTTTGGCCTGATAAGCCGAGATATGCTGAGTTATGCCGCCGGCCTCCTTATTCGCCATACTGGTGCCGCATATGGCGTCCAGGAGCGAAGTCTTGCCGTGGTCGACATGCCCCATCACCGCCACTACCGGCGGGCGGCTTTCGCCCTCGGTAGTGGCTTTGGCTTTTTTGCGTGGAATTTCGGCTTCTTCCTGTTTTTGTTCCAAGGTAATTTCTGGGTCAATTTCAGAAGTTATGATAACCGCGGTGTCAAAATCAATCCGTTCATTGACGGTAGCTAGCACGCCGTTCTTCATTAGCTCAGCAATCAGTTTAGAAACTGGGATATCCAGTTTTTCAGCAAGGGTACCGACTGTCAGGCCGTCTTCGATTTGGACTGTTCGCGTCATTCGTCGTTCCTCCTTGCTTTTAAATTACATTTTTAAACAACCGGTTATTATTTACTAGATTTACTAGCCTTGGGTTTAGCTTTTTCTGCCTTGGGTTTACTATCTTTCGGTTTCGAATCCTTCAGGCTCAAGGCTATCTTACGCGCTTCGGTGTCAATATCTATCATTTTGAATTGTTTATTCTCATTCAGTCTAAAAAGTTTCTCCGGATCGGCCGAATCATCGCTGCCCATTTCCGAAACATGCACTAATGCTTCTACCGAAGGGCTCAGTTGTACAAAAGCGCCAAAAGGAGTTATGCGGGTAATCTTGCCCTCAACTGTTGAGCCTTCGGAGAACTTGCTGACCTCATCCAACCATGGGTCTTTCTGCATCTGTTTCAGGCTTAAGCTCAGGCGGTCTTTATCAATAGCGATTATCTTGGCCTTCACTTTTTCACCGACTTTTACATAATCTTTGGGGTCTTCTACGCGCTCCCATGATATTTCCGAAATATGAATAAGACCTTCTATACCATCAACGTTCACAAATGCCCCAAAGTCAATTACGCCAGTCACTATGCCTTCTACGGTATCGCCAACGGCCAATTTGGAGAATAAAGCTTGCATATCATTTTTAACTGCTTCTTTTTCAGAAAAGATAAGCTTGTTATCTTTACGGCTGACGTCCAGTATCCGGCATCTTATACCTTTATTGACCAAAGCGTTCAGCTTCTGGAGTATTTCGTCCTTGTCCGCTCCGGAAACCCTTGGATAATGCCCGGCCGCCAGTTGCGAAACCGGCAGAAATCCTCGGATTCCTTCCAGCTCTACCAATAGCCCGCCTCTGTTAGCATCATAAGGTATGATTTCGACTATTTCTTCATTTTCAAATATACGCTGGAGCTCGTCCCAACCCCGGTCTTTGGCAGCGCGGCGCATGCTTAAAAGCGCGTAGCCTTCGTCCATTTCGGAGTCAACGACACTTACAGTTACCGTTTGTCCTTTTTCCAGTTTTTGGCCGTGGCCGATTTCCCGGCCCATGACTGCGCCGAGTCCGTGCGGACCTAAGTCTACCCAGACCTCCCTTTTGCTAACACTGTCGACAATGCCCTCTACCACATCGCCGGTTTTAAGATGATCAGCTATTTTCTGGTCCTTGAGCAAATCATCCATAGTTATTGTTGCTGATTTTGACACGTTTAGTTCATGCCTCCTTATAAAATATTTCTTCGGACAAACTTACTACTGCTTACTTTTATAAGCGGCCTTGTTAGCTAGCTTTGACTAAGTATTAAGTTTAACCCTGAAAGATTAACTTCATTATATCTGTTTTATAGGTGGATGGCAAACACTGCTTAAAATTTTACAAAATATCCCCCGACACGATACACTATCGCCTGAGATGAACTATCTTGGTATCGATATCGGAGGATCCAAAACACTTATCGCGATTTTTGATTCAGCGGGAAAGATAATTGCTGAACAAAAATTTACGACAAATCAAGATTATAATGTTTTTATCCGTGATTTGGAAAAAAACGTTGCTGATTTATCAACGAACACAAATATTGCATGTTCTGTAGCAGTACCGGGTTTGATATCAAGAGATACGGGGGTAGCGCATGCTTTAGGTAACATTAGCTGGAAAGAAAAACCTATAAGAGACGATCTTTCAAAAGTTATCGGTGATATACCGGTAATTATAGAAAACGACGCCCGCTTAGGCGGGCTAGCTGAAGCCGGAGCTGTTGCTGGTGAATACAAAAAAGTACTTTATCTGACAATTAGTACCGGTATAGGGGGCGCAGTAATTGAAGACGGCAAGATAGTCGAAGCTCTGCAGGATATGGAAGTAGGCCAAATGCCTTTACTTTACGAAGGAAAATCGCAGACATGGGAAAGTTTTGCCTCCGGTAAAGCCATAACTAAGATATACGGCAAACAAGCTGCAGAGATAAAGGACGAAAACCAGTGGCAAGAAATAGGAGAACGCATCGGTTACGGTGTAGCTGTGTGTTGCAGTGAAATGCAGCCAGAGGTTATTATCTTTGGCGGCGGCGCGGGACAGTTCGCTGATAAATTTGCCGGTTCGGTCAATAATTATCTGGATTCCCACCTTTCGCCGTTAATCCGAAAGCCTAAGGCACTTCTCGGACCGAAATACGGTGATAAGTCGGTCATTTATGGTTGCTTCGTGCTTCTAAAACAACACGGGCTAGTTAAATGACAATTATTAAGCAGTTGCAAAAAGACTTCTCAAAGATAAAATTCGTCGCTGCAGATAGGTTTCAGTGGTCGCCAGAAGAAAAAACCATATATTTTGTCGAGAATTCAAAGAATCCGGCATGGTCATTACTTCATGAGGCCGGGCATATGCTGTGTGACCATACCTATTATTCAAATGATTTAGGCTTGCTTCGCATGGAAGTGGAGGCTTGGGAAAAAGCCCGAGAACTAGCAAAGAAATATGGCCATAAGATTAACGAGAAACATATAGACAAATGCCTGGACACCTATAGGGACTGGGTCTATAAAAGGAGTTCTTGCCCCAATTGTTCCCAAGCCGGAGTCGAGACAACTACCGGTAATTACCGCTGTATAAACTGTGGCCATCTCTGGAAAGTTTCCAGCGAACGTTTTTGTCGCACATACAGGAAAAGCTTATCGCTTTCCCGGTGATTAGGTTATAGGTTGTAGCGGATAGAATTAATACAAAACAAAAGAAAAACCGCTTGGTTGCCCAAGCGGCCCTTCGTTATTTAACTAAGAAGTTTAGCCCTTCTTAGTACGACGGCTAATACGCCCGCCCTTAGCGCCAGCAAGTCGGGCTAATTCACGGTTTGCGTAGAATCCGCCAGTTCGGCCTTTTTTGCCGCCCATAGCACCGATTTTTGCGTAAAAATCAGAGCCGTACTTAGTTTTGTTAGTCTTTGCTGCGGCTTTGCCGCCAGTTTTAGTTCCAGCCATCTGTCGTGACCTCCCTTAAGTTTATAGGTCCACCCGGATTTCAGAGGAATAAAAAAGGTCCTCTAGGACCCCTCTAATTCTCCCGAATTGTACTTATGGTAGCATTTAATATTGCTAATGTCAATGTTTCAGTTTAAGTGACGGGTTTGCTTTTGGCCAAACGCTTACGATAACATTGGAGTCATGCAGAGAACAAAAACTGACCCCTTAAGTACAGATCGAGAAGAAACTAATGAGCGACGCGAATTTCGATCTAAAAAAAGCAACCGTAAGTTAAAAATGGCAATCATTTGCTTTGTTATTGCCGCCGGTATTGCCTGTGCTGGTGGATGGCTCTACGCTAACAGCACCAAAAGCCCTGTGCCTAAAAACCTTAGCGAATCAGTTAACTTCCCTGTCTATTACCCAGATATCAAAAAATTACCCAACGGCTACACGCTTAACAAGGGCTCTTTTACTTCTCCGGAGAAAGGCGTGATAATTTACTCCGTCAACTATGGCGACGGCAAGAAGTTGATATTCTCTACCCAGCAGCAGCCTTCGGACAGCAAAATCCAAAGCTTTTACAGCAATTATATTCCCTTGCGTAATAAGATGGGCACGAACCTCGGCGAAGCAGAGGTAGGGGCTTACGGCACTGAGAAAAATTTAAAAACGGTTGTTAGCCTGCCCACGAATAATAAAACTTGGTTAATAATCACCGCGCCGTATGACATTAATCAAGACCAGCTTAAACAAGTCTTGAACTCCTTGCAAAAGTAAACCCATCTTTCCTAGTTGCCAGTAACCACTAATTGCTGAAGTGTTGCTGTATTACCGGCTGCAGATGTACTGAACGCCGGGAATACATACAGATTCTTCGCGGAATTGGAAGTAACTGAGGTACTAGAGGAGGTATTAGTCGTGTAAGTGGCGTTGGTAGTGGTGGCGGTAGCGCTGACTCGAGATGTTTCTACCGTTTCAGCCATCATATGGGTCGTGTCAAAACATATTATCGTCGTATCCAGCGACCAGCCCCAGTTGTTCGCGTCTAGCGTGGCTAGGGTCGCCTGGGTCGCATCCCCCAGCAGAGTATCATTCGTTTTAGTTGTACCATCGGTTCCATAGTAAATACCAAATGCTATGGAAGCGTTCGCACTGGACCATATGCCTCTAGCGGTCAGACGGATTACCCGGCCTGCTTGGCAATAATTGGCCGGGATTGCAGCAGGTACGTTGAAGGCTGCGCAGGCTGTGGTACATGTGTTGACCGCTGACGGGGCAGACGTATTCGAATATAGCAGTCCTGTGCAGGTCTGCCACGATCCGGCCGTACCACATAAGAAACTATGGTTCGTAGAGCTATAGAACATCGCTCCGTCTACCTCGGTTGGCGCGTTCGTGGCAGTACCTGCGCTGTAGGTCGCGTTCGTATCATTGCTTAGCACTAGAGACGTGCCGGTAGTCGAGCCCGCTACAACGCCTACATATAAGCGTGTGTTAGTAGTATCAGCGGTGAGTAATGCATTGCCTGATGAATTTTGGACTTGGAAACCAGTAGTATTATCAGTTTTGTTCTTGAACAGGGCCGAACCTTCTGCGCTGGCAACGTTGGTGATGGAAAACGCGTCAGTACCAGCGCTTTGGATAGCAAACTTAGAAGTCGAGCTGGCGGCAGTGTTGACTATGAAATTGCTATCAGTGGCAGTATTAGCCAACGTGATGCTAATATCGCGCGCATCGGACGTGGTGATGCTTGCACCGGTATCATAAGATTGCTGTAATGTCCCCGTTGTACCGACACCAATACAAGCGCCAAATGATAGCACGCCGCTACCATTGGTCTGCAAACATTGACCGGTTGTGCCATCAGCTGTCGGCAACGTGAAACTAGGGTTGGTAGAGCCAGTCGCGCCAGCTTGCAAGGTAACGGTATAGGCCGAGCTGCTGCTCTTGAAGTCAATGGTACCATTCACCGTATTGGCTTTGCCCAATATAATCTTGCTGTTAGTAGTATCGACTGTTAGAAGTTCGTTGCCCGAACTGTTTTGTACCTGGAAACCGGCTGTTGAGTTAGAGGCGTTTTTGAAGAGAGCGGCGCCGCTATTGCTCAGGCTGGCCACGGTGGCACTGTTGGTTATTATGTTCAGGCCGTTATTGTCAGTGGTACCCAATGTAGCTGTGGCGCCGAAACTGTTGCCACTCTGGTTAAAAGATGTACCAGAAGAAGTACAGGTAGCTATAATGTTGCTACTGTTGCGGCACAAGAAGGTCGCTGTATCAGCAGAGCCAAGAGTAGTTATTGACACTCCTCCTGCGCTTTGCAATGTTGTGGCTCCTGCAATGGTTGAGCCTATGACTACGGTGTTAGTGGAACCGCCGGTACCATTATTGCCGATATTGATAGTCTGGGCCACACCGCCAGTAGTGTTACCGATCTGAATGGTGTTAGCTATGCCGCCGGTGCCAAGGTTGACACCGCCGGTACCGCCTTGGATCGTGGTGGTGGCAGCACCGGTTAATGAACCCACCGTCGTAGTGTGGGCTATAGCATTGGTACCGAAGCTACAGGCACCAGTGCCACAGTTGGCGACAATAGATGTAGCGCCAGTGCTGTTGCCCAGTGTAATAGTATGGGCAATGGCGTTTGTTCCGATGTTCAAGGCACCAGTACCGTTGTTTATAACAACCGAGCTAGCGCCGGTGCTATTGCCAATAGTTATAGTGTCGGCTACAGCTTGGGTGCCGATATTTATAGCGCCAGTGCCGCCTTGGATGGTCACGGCTGAGCTACCAGTAGTGTTACCTATGGTGACATTATGGGCATATGCGCCGGTACCGATACTTATGTTACCTGCCGTGCCAGTGGCCGTGCCGGAATCAATCGTAACAGCACCAGAGTTTGATGTGCTACCGCTGGCATCACCAGACTTAATGGTTAGAGCGGCTGAATCAGTAGAAGCAACAGTGGTATTGGCAGTACCAATTTTTGAGTTAGTTGTATCAACATTGAAAATGTTAGTACCCGCGGTATTCTGAACTTGGAAAGCTGTTGTGGAGTTAGTATAGTTCTGGAATAGTGTTGTATTTCCTGTAACGGTAAGGCCGCCGTTAACTACTACCGAACCGGTATTTCCACTAGAAAAGGTGCCTCCGTTATTTGTAGCTGCATTATTATATTTGCCTCCTGCGCCGCCGTTCGCCGTGATTGTGGTTGCCCCTACGGTGAAAGTAGTACTGCCTCCATCCGTTCCATTATTAGTGTCGATTCCTCCTGCTCCTCCAGTTCCTAAACTATAGGAAATGGTATTGCCTGGTACAACTACAAAAGTTCTATAGGCAACTCCACCAGCGCCGCCGCCGCCCCCCGAACTTGGGTCAATGTCGGTAGCTCCACCACCACCACCACCCGCGCCGATAGCCCAGACTTTGATAGTTGTAATACCCGCAGGTACAGTATAAGAACTTCCAGAGGTTTTAACTACATTAGTGCCACCGACAGGACTTATAACAACTACTCCTTGGCCGCCTGCGCCACCTGTCATGTTAGTAGCACTGAAGCCTGCCGCTCCTCCACCACCACCTCCGTATAATCCATTACCGCCATTGCCTCCATAGAAGCCAGCGCCGCCGCCGCCACAACCAAATCCGGTAGCACTACCACCATGGTTTATATTAGCAGTTACACCACTTCCGGTTGGACTACCAGCACCAGGACTGGTAGTAGGAAAGCCTCCCACGTTGGTTAATACAGCAAAGAGTCCGGAAATATCGATACTCTGAGCACCAGTAATGCCAGTATCTATGCCTGTACTACTTCCGCCGTTGACTGTACCAATAGCGCCACCTCCCGCACCACCATCATCTCCAGAAGCTCCACCGCCCGTTCCACCAGATGCGCCTGTCCCGCCGCCGGAAACACCACCGGCAACAGCTAATGTGCCTCCCACCGTTAGAGCAGTATCCGTTGTCAATGTAGCACCTGCTGAACGGTATAGATTCGTATCCGTACCAAAGTAGATACCCCCACTGGTGGCTGTGGTGTTTGTGCCAATAGTTAGAACTCCATTAGCAGGAATGGCAGCTGGGCCTATGGCTATCTGTTGGGCTGTAGTATTGGCCACGAATAGACTTTGACCCCCGGCGTTTTGGATTTGGAAAGCAGCGGTGGAATCGGCGGAATTTTTAAATAGAGCAGCGCCCGTAGCGCCTACTGACATGACAGTAAACGGAGTGCTGGTCTTCAGCTGAAGCAAATCAGCGCTCTGTGAGTTGGCCCCTTGAATAACAGCTGTTACAGAGCCGGCGGCGGCGCTTTGGATATTAAAATTGGCTGTCTGCATAACAGTACCGTTTTGTACATAACTGCCTGAGCCGGAAGTTGCAGTACAGCCGGAAGCCGAACAGATAGTATTACCGCCAATCCGATAGACACCACTGGTGTTAATATCCCCATTAGCATCTAGAGTATAACCCGGTGTAGGAGTACCGATACCTATACGCGTATTCGTCGTATCAGCTACAAATAAGTTGGAGGTGCCGGCCGAGTTTTGTACTTGGAAGGCCGTTGTGGAGTCAGATTTAAAGAGATTGTTGCCAGTGAAAGTTTGGGGACCAGTTCCGTCCAGTTTGGCCAGATTGGCATCATTGCTCAGATTGGCACTGCTGATTTGCAAGCCGTTGACCTGATACTGGCCTACGGTATTAATATTACCGCTGGCATCAATCGTAACTTTACTTACATTATTGACCTTGAGGTCTAACAGCTTACCAGTAGCCCCGCTGAGAGCGTTGGCTACTATCAGGTTGTCGGCAGTGTCAGCGCCGGTAAGGGTAATCGTTCTAAAGGCAGCATTACCGCCGATATTAATATCTTGCGGCAAAGATAGCGTTATAGTATCACCGGCGCTGCTGACACTAATCTGGTTTGCTGTCCCTTCTAAGTTCAAAGTACCTGATAGAGCATTAACTGAGGTTACGCCTCCACCGGGTCCGCCGGTACAGCTTGCAAATGCCAATATGCCGCTGCCATTAGTCTTCAGACAGTAACCGTTAGAGCCGTCTCCCGTAGGCAAAGTTAGGGTCAAGTTACTGGTAGTAACACCACTTTGAAGGGTCAAGGTGTTAGCGTTACTGCTGTTTTTAAGCACCAACTGGCCATTGACAGCGTTGGCACCGATAGTCAGGCCAGCGGCGCCTTGGATAACCTGGCTGGCAGATACAGTAACCGTAGAGCCATCGTCGGTAATGCTAGAATCACCAATTTCTTGGCCATCAGTAAACTTAGCCAGTTTGTTGATAGTACCAGAGCCAGTGACCCCGGAGCCTGAGCCGGCACAATTGCCGGTTTCTATCGTACAGACAGTTTGGGTACCCGTGCTTGTCGGCAGATTGTAGGTAACGTTGCCGCCTAAAGTACCTTCCAGTTGAAGCGTGCCGGTGTTGGCACTGGCACCATCCCGGAAAATAACACTGCCGACATTGCTGGCGGTACCCAGTGTCAGGCTGTTAGCTCCCTGGATTGCTACCGTACTACTGAATGTATTGGCCGCACTAAAGATGTTACTGCCATTAATTTTGGCCAGATTGGCATCATTGCTCAGGTTGGCACTGCTGATTTGCGAGCCATTGGCTCTATACATACCGCTGGTGTTAATGTCTCCGCCTTGGACATCCAGCCTATAACCGGGACCGGCGGTACCAATACCTATACGAGTATTTGTAGTATCAGCTACAAACAGGTTAGAAGTGCCGGTGGAATTCTGTATTTGAAATGCTGTTGTGGAATTAGAGAAGTTTTGGAACAAGTTATGCCCGGTGAGAGTATTGTCCTGGTCCAAATAAGCTACATTGGACAAAGTACCGCCGGTGTTAATGTTTGTACCGCCTAGTTGTAAAGTAGTGGTAGCATTGACTACGCCGCCCTGTATAGTAGCACTAGTAGTAATGTTATTGCCGGTAGAAATAGTGCCAAAACCAGAAGCTATAGAACCGGTTGTTAAAGCACCTGTACCAGTGATGCCGGTATAGTTTCCAGTTACTCTGGCAGAAGGTATGGTACCGGAAGTCAACTGGCTAGCGTTCAGGTCGGTCAATCCGGAACCGTTACCGCTGGTCGTGCCTGTTATAGACAAGTCGCCGTTTACCGTAACAGTACTGCCAGATTCACTGACAAGAGAGTCAACTATCTGGTTGGTTGTGGTGTCAAATTTGGTTAAAGTTCCCGGGGTCTGTGAACCTCCAGCAAAAACGCCGCCCCCACTAGCACAGTTCTGAAAAGTTGGTGTTCCTCCGCTGTCTATTATCAAGCACTCACCGGTGGAGCCAACGTTGGTCGATTGCAAAGCACCCGAGCCATTGCCAAGAAGAACTGTGTTTGCCGCAAAGCTTGTCGCGCCAGTGCCGCCCTCGCTAACCGGCAATGCGGAAGCCAAATTAAGCCCGGCAAATGTCGGTGTCGAAGCGGTACCAATATTCTGAGGCAAGCTAAGGGTAACACTGCCTGTGGCATGGTTTACGTTTATTTGGTTCGCTGTGCCGTTTATGCCTGTTACGCCGCTGTTAGAAAGTGTACCGCCAGAGAAACCGAGTCCCGAACCAAGCGCGACATCGCCGCCTTGGCCGTTAATAGTGATAGTCGAAGGATTCAGACCTATAACCTCTGTTCCGTTATAGTAAAATAGCTCATTTGCCGTCTGATCGAAGAAAATCTGCCCTTTTTGCAGGTCTTTCGGCTGAGCGGTCGGCGAAATGATTATTGATTGATTGGCTTCCAGAGGTACGTTTGTTGACAATTTATAGCCGTCGCTAAAGTTAATCGGTTTGGCCGGGCCGGATGGTTCAGCCTGTTGCTGGTTTGATGCCAACTGGTGGTTTTTTTCCTGCAAACTGAAAAATATCGAGCCGCCTATGCCGATAAGAAACAGGGGTAAAACCAGTCCAAGAGCCCAATTACGCCGTTTGCGGCTAGCTTCAGAATTTCCAAGCCCAAATATACCTTTGATGAAATTCAAAGGCGAATAAGTATCGGCCTGTTTATCTGTTACGGCTACTGGCCCGGAACTGGAAGCCATACTGAATAAATCTACGCGTTGCTGGGCCGCCGCTGTTCCCAACTGATTATTTAATTCGTTTGATGGGTTTGTGGCTGTTGGCTGTATAGTTTGGTTTGTTATATCGGTTGGCAGATTCTGGTTAGAAGTTGTTTTTTGTTCTGATTCCAGAGAGTCACTATTGGTACTATTCGTAGTGGTCTCTGCCGCTACAGGTGTAGTACTGGCCTGAGGAGCGGCAGAATCAGGTGTAAAAACATTACCCGGTTGATGTAAGGGTTGGGTAGGCGCCGGCTGCGCAGGTGCCGGAGCAGGTGCAGCAGGACTTACAGAAACCGGCGCAGCTACCGATGCAAGCTGGTGGGCTTCTCCTTCTGCCCATGTTGGAGGGGCAACTACAGGATCCGTCGAAGCTAAGTTGTTTTCGGTAGTCTCCGGTGGCGCCTCTACTACCGGTATACTGCCAGTCTCGTCAGATAACAAAAGCGGCTCAAAAGCCACATGGTTTCCCAGCAAACTGCCTGCCAGGCGGTGGAATTCCTCGCTGACTACCCTTTCGACCTTAGCAACTTTTTCTTGAACAGTATTGGCCTGTAATGTCCTGTGCAAGCGCTTACGACAGGTGGCAGAGCAAGTCTTAGCATCCTTCCTTGTTGCCGTGAACAAGGCTAAACACATCTGACATTTTTTAATTTTTGTAGCGGCCATTTTGTTGTTTTAGTTTTTGGTTTGTTTTTTATCTTGAGTAGATACAGTGTTCATTATCGGCCATAAATGTGACACTGTCAATCTGTTTAAGTGTGTCTCAGACACACTTATTTATTCGCTAATTTTGACGTTAAAACCCTCTGTTTTGGGTCATTTTTTGTATTCAATCATTGTTAATATTTCAACATTTTTTACCTTAAACACTTTAAAAAGTGCAAAATAACACCTTAAATGGATAAATTCTCACTACTGATTGAATAATGTATTTGGTACAACTATTTTGTCCGTAATAAAAAGTTTTCCACAGGCTTCTATAAATTTTATGTATAATTGATCTATGGGAATGAAAAATTATAAGGATATCGATGAATATCTGGCCGACTTTTCCGGTGAGACTAGAAAAAAACTGGATGAAATCAGAAAAACCGTTAATGAAGAGGTTCCCGAAGCCAAAGAAAAGATAGCCTATGGCATACCGACCCTCACCTTTCATGGCAATCTGCTGCATTTTGCCGGCTATGATACCCATATCGGCTTTTATCCCGGCTCCGCGCCGATTAAACAGTTTGCAGAGGAGTTATCCGGTTATGAAACGTCTAAAGGAACTATCCGGCTGGCGCTAGGCAAGCCCCTGCCGCTGGATTTAATCCGCAAAATCACCAAAGCCTGCGTAGAACGCAACCTTCAAAAGAGAAAATAGAGCCTTACATGCTTTTTGGCTGGAGCATGCTTACTCGATTGCCTTCGGGGTCAATAATCGAGATCCACAGGCCAACACCCGGGATATCTTGAGGCTCCAGCGTTCGCTTGCCGTCTGGACCCCTGGCTCCGGCAATTGTACCACCGGCACTAGCGACCTCTTTCATAGCAGCTTGTATATCATCTACCGATATAACTATGGACGGTGGGTGGGAAGCGGGATCGTCGGTCTTTTGATAAAAACCTCCGTTGATTGCTCCTTTTGTTTGAACCATTCCATCTGTATCCGTTTCGGTAGTCTGCGCAACTACATATTCTCCCATTTCTGGCCCCATCTGCTGGGTTTTCCAGCCAAAAACGGTCTGATAGAACTTAACCATTCGCGCCTTGTCTTTGTACCCCATTTCAAAATGCACCACTGGACTCATTTTCATAATAACTCCCTCCTACTTAGTACTTCTTATTATAAACCCGTCCGCAACAAAGCCCTCTTCGAAGAATTGCCTTAAAAGTTTATAATTAAACTATGAGTAAAAATCCAAAATACATCCCTGCATTCGAGGAGGAAAACAGACAGCTAAGAAGCGATCCTCTCACTCGTGGCAGGAGAAAACACACTGATTTGTCTCCAAAAGAATTGGCTGACTTAAAGCGCGATCAAGCCCGACACTATAGAAAACATGGAACAGGTAATATATTAACTGCAGCGCCCGGTACAACCAGTGCTAATTTAGGAAATTACAAGATTGTTAACAAGCCTCCACAGCCTAGAAAACGAAAACCAGCCAGACAAAAGCGTGGACCAGTTCGATATAAGAGATTTGACTAACATGCTATAATGTAAGTACTTAAATTAGTCCTCGCGTATAGCACGTTGGGACGAAAGGAGTACAATGGATATATTAGATTCTTCATAGCCGCATTTGGATTTGCGGTTTTTTTAGTGTCAATATTTTAAGAAAAGGATTTTTACAATGCAAGATAATAAACCGAATGCTTCAAAATTAATAGATGCCTTGCGACAAGTCGGTTATGATAACTACTCCTCGATAGCAGATCTAGTCGATAATTCACTAGACGCATACGCGAGCTTGGTTAGAGTAGACATAGGCAAAACTAACGACGACTACTTAATTACAGTCTCTGATAACGGCCAAGGGATGAATGAGGGAACATTAAGAGAGGCGATTAGACTGGGTTCAAAAATAGAAAAAGATGAAAAATCAGACTTGGGTAAATATGGTATGGGCCTTGTTACTGCAAGCATTTCTATGGGCAAAAAATTGGTAGTTGTTACAAAGCAAGCAGAACAGTTTTGGACTGCTATTCACGACGTGGAGCAAATAAAGAGAAATGGTGATTTCGTTGCCGTTGTCAGACAATCCAACGACACAGAAAAAAATGCTTTTTTGCGACGAGTCGGAGGAAGCAGATCTGGCACAGTCATATACATTAGTAATGCTGACTTGCTACAAAATAAAAACTTAAGTGTATTTAAAAGCACGCTTGTCCGGCATTTTGCAGAAACTTATCGAGAGTTTATTAGTGCAGGAAAGAAGATTTATGTTGGAAGTACTGAAGTAAAATCATCAGACCCCTTAATGCGTGATGACGATCGAACTATGGTTCTAATTGATGAAAGTAAAGACTTTAATGGAGAGCCAGTAAGGCTCAAAATTGTAGCTTTGCCACGACTCTCCAGAACTGAATCAGTGTCTAAAGGAATAAACATTCCTAACCAAGGTTTCTACTTACTTCGAAATAACAGGCAGATTGCACGTAGTGAAACCTTAGGAGTTTTCACAAGGCACAATAACTTTAACCGATTTAGGGCAGAAATTTACTTCCCTGCTGGCCTAGATAAGCTCATGGGGGTAACCTTTACAAAAAATGGAATCTCGATAAAAAGCCTGGACGAGACACTGAAGAATTGGATCGACCATCATGTTCAACCTCAGCTTCTTGCTATAAAGCAACAAGCGAGCAAGGATACGGCGAAAGAGGTAGAAGACTCTGTAGACCATGAAAGTTCTGAAAACACATTCAAGCTCAAATCAAAGTTATTGCCCGACACTCTTTCTGAAGATTCTTCAGAATCGACGGAATGGCGAGATAGGCATCATGCTGAAGCCACTTGGAGCAAAAAAAATATGGGAAGACTAGGACCAATCTTTGAGTACGAAACTTTAGGTAGAAAGATAAAAATTGTCTATAACACAGAGCATCCTTTTTACCAGAATGTATTTGCAGAGGTATCAGACAATAAGGATTTAACCAATTCTATTGACTTCTTAACCTACTCGATTGCTGCCGGTTTATCTAGAATATCCTCGCCTAAAAACGAAGAGTTGATAGATACATTTTTAGATACTTTTTCGGATAGTCTTCGTACCCTATTAAATTAAATAAGGTTTGGGAGGTGAGCAGCCCGAGCAGGCGATTTATTCGACTGCCCGGCGCGATGAGAGGAGGAATCCCCTCCTCTCATAAAGCGAAAAGCCACCCATAAGGTGGCTTAAGCGCAAAATTCGGCATCGTGCTATCTTCCCAGGGTTAAAACCCAAGTATTGTTGCCGATGTAGGGCTTAACTTCTGTGTTCGGAATGGTAACAGGTGGGACCCCTACTCTGTGGACACCGACCAAACGCTTCTTTCGAAGCGCAGAAGTTAGTAAATAGTAGTTAGTAGTTAGTTGAAAACTAAACACTAATAACTAAAAGCTAATCTCTACGCCTCTGTTAGAGGCGTTTGGACGAAGTCCAACAAGGCTGAATTAATAAACATTAGCGTTGTGATGATAACCACAAATAACTAGCCAAAATACACGTTTTGCCATTTTCATGGACTTGCCAGAACGGACGTGACTGGATGCAGTTTGCATGTTTATCATCGAGGAACCGCAAAGGAGATGTATGGGAATACATCGACTGCGTCCCGCAGATGAAAACTGCGAAATGCGCCAGTAGTAACTGCGGTGTTCCGGCTCAGCCGGAAGCAGGCAGTTACGACACGTTTGTTCTGGTCGTAAAAAGTCAATGGGACTATTAGTACGCTTCGGCTCCATACGTTACCGCACTTCCACCTTGCGCCTATCAAACTGATGGTCTTTCAGTGTCCTCATAGGGAAATCTAATCTTGAGGGAGGCTTCGCGCTTAATATGCTTTCAGCGCTTATCCCGTCCGCACATAGCTACCCGACGATGCTCTTGGTAGAACAATCGGTACACCAGCGGTGCGTTCAACCCGGTCCTCTCGTACTAGGGTCAACTCCTCTCAAATTTCCTGACATCCACAGCGGATATAAACCGAACTGTCTCACGACGTTCTGAACCCAGCTCACGTACCTCTTTAACGGGCGAACAGCCCGACCCTTGGAAGATGCTTCTCCTCCAGGATGAGATGAGCCGACATCGAGGTGCCAAACAGCGCCGTCTATGTGAACTATTGGGCGCTATAAGCCTGTTATCCCTGGCGTAACTTTTATCCGTTTGCGCTGGCGACTCCACACTCATTAAACATAAATGTTTGTACCAGCGGATCACTTACTCCTACTTTCGTACCTGATTGGCTTGTAGGCCTCACAGTCAAGCTGGCTTATGCGTATGCACTATCACTACGATTTCCATCCGTAGTTAGCCAACCTTTGAACGCCTCCGCTACTCTTTAGGAGGCAACCGCCCCAGTTAAACTACCCACCAGACACGGTCCCGTAACCCGAAATTGAAGACCAATTTCGGGGAGTTTATAGTGGTTAGCGGTTAGTGATTAGCAAAGGAAATCCAAAACTAAAAACTAAAAACTAAAAACTAACTACTCCCTGAATTGTTCTGCAATTCAGGGCCACGGTAAGAACAAAATCGTAACAAGGATGGTATTTCACTAATGACTCCACCCCGACTAGCGTCGGGGCTTCAAAGTCTCCCATCTATCCTACACATGTTACGACCCGGTCCAATGTCAAGCTGTAGTAAAGCTGCACAGGGTCTTTTCGTCCTGCTGCGGACAGCCGGCATCTTTACCGGCAATGCACTTTCACCGAGCTCTTCGTCGAGACAGTACCCAAATCATTACTCCATTCGTGCGGGTCAGAACTTACCTGACAAGGAATTTCGCTACCTTAGGACGGTTATAGTTACCGCCGCCGTTCACTGGGGCTTCAGTTCAGACCGTGAAGTCGTCCCCTTAACCTTCCAGCACCGGGCAGGAGTCAGCCCCTATACATCCACTTTCGTGTTAGCAGAGACCTGTGTTTTTGGTAAACAGTTGCTTGGGTTCTTTCGCTGCGGCCTCGCCACAACATCCCTGAACTTAGGGTTTTTCTCGTTATCGTTCCGGAACATTGCGGCGAGGCAGACCTTATCCCGAAGTTACGGTCGCTGTTTTGCCGAGTTCCTTGACGAAGATTCACTCGTACACCTTGGTCTTCTCGACCTGAGCACCTGTGTCGGTTTGCGGTACGGGCGACTATATACGTGGGGCCTATCAGGCATCACAAATAAGTTATGAGAGCTAAAATTCAGAGTCTGATAACGGTGTAAAATTTCTTAAATCGTATTATTAAATACGTTTTCAAAATTTTCCGCCGTTTCAGGCAACTGATTTGAACTCGCAATACTCTTTGCGAGGTCTGATAGACCCCGGTTTGAAAGCTTTTCTAGTCAGCACCCTCACAGGAATCAATTCCTCGCGGAACCTTTCATTCTCGTCCGTTAAGACGATTAGACGGATATAACCATGAATCCGCTCCTGCTAACATGCCGCGCACTTCAAACAATATATAGCCGGTACGGGAATATTAACCCGTTGTCCATCGCCTACGCTACTCGCCTCGGCTTAGGCCCGACTAACCCTGGGACGATTATCGTGGCCCAGGAAACCTTGCTCTTTCGGTGGGCAGGATTCTCACCTGCCTTATGGTTACTCATTCCAGCATTCTCACTTCCTAACGCTCCACCGAACCTCGCAGTTCGACTTCAACGCAGATAGGAACGCTCCTCTACCACGCGTGCAAGCACGCATCCATGTCTTCGGTAATATACTTAGCCCCGTTACATTTTCCGCGCAGAATCTCTTGATGAGTGAGCTGTTACGCACTCTTTAAATGAATGGCTGCTTCTAAGCCAACATCCTCATTGTTTAAGAAATTCCACCTCGTTTCCCACTTAGTATATATTTAGGGACCTTAGACGATGGTCTGGGCTGTTTCCCTTTCGAGCGTCGACCTTAGCACCGACGTTCTAACTGCCGTAGTTCCACATGTAGTATTCGTAGTTTGTCAAGGGTGGGTACGATTACTCGCCCCAGTCCGAAACAGAGCTCTACCCCTACACGCTACCGTACGACGCTAGCCCTAAAGCTATTTCGAGGAGAACCAGCTATCTCCAGGTTCGATTGGCATTTCACCGCTAACCACAGGTCATCCGAGCATGTTGCAATATGCGACGGTTCGGTCCTCCACGCAGTTTTACCTGCGCTTCAACCTGCCCATGGTTAGGTCACCTGGTTTCGGGTCTAATACGTATAGCTAAATCGCCCTATTCAGGCTCGCTTTCACTGCGCCTCCGCCAAATGGCTTAGACTTGCTAATACACATTAACTCGCTGGATCGTTCTACAAAAAGCACGCCATCAGGGCTCGTCGCCAGCGACGAGCCAGTTTTTAGTTGATAGTGATTAGTGATTAGAAAAACTAAAGACTAAAAACTAACTACTAATTACTGCTCATCGGCAACGATGAGCCCCTCTGACTCCTTGTACGCACATAATTTCAGGTTCTATTTCACTCCCCTCACGGGGTTCTTTTAACCTTTCCCTCACGGTACTTGTTCTCTATCGATCGTAAGATATATTTAGCCTTGGAAGGTGGTCCTTCCAGTTTCGATCAGGGTTTCTCGTGTCCCGACTTACTCGACAAATGGCTTATTCGCATAAGCCAACAAGCAAATAATAAGGCTTGCAAAGCTTGGCATACCGGGCTATCACCGTCTTTGGCGGACCTTTCCAGATCCTTCTGCTCGCGTTGCAAATTTGTATACCTTATGCAGACCAATGGCAGATCTGCTTGCCAAGCGGATAGCTCATGAAAAGCTATTTGCTTGGTTTGTTTGCTAGGTCACAACCCCCCTTTAACATTCGCTTGCCCGCTTATTAGACATGAGACAAAACCTACGGTTTTTTCTCATCGAGCCGGAGAGCCGAATAAATCGCCTCTGCGGTCTGCTCTTTTTCCCTTTTATGGGTCATAAGCTTAGTCTCACATCTAAAGTTAAAAAGGTTTGGGCTCTTCCAGTTTCGCTCGCCACTACTCCCGGAATCGTTGTTTACTTTCTTTTCCTCGAGGTACTAAGATGTTTCAGTTCCCCCGGTCTCCTCGAATGCGTCTATATATTCAACGCACCGTATCAGGGCATTACCCCTGATGAGTTTCCTCATTCGGAAATCTTCGGTTCAAAGCTTGTTTGGCAGCTCCCCGAAGCTTTTCGCAGCCTACTGCGTCCTTCATCGGTATCTTACGTCAAGGCATCCATTGTGTGCGCTTGAGTAACTTTTTACTCCTGCCAATCGCATCCATATGTTGCGATTAGCAGTACTATGGCAAAAGCCATAGATTTTTGTGCAATTGACTAGTTATTGGTAGTTACCAACAACAGTCTCACAATTTCCGCATCGTATAACCTGCTTACTAACTCTGTTAGTAACACTGTTATACTTGTGGCGCATTGCTATGTCAGCAACGCTCTTTCGCTCACTCACCGTACTATTTGTACGACTCGTTCGCTCCTCGCTACTTCCTTGCACTGCATCCACATGCGAAATTTGTGTTTTTATTTATTAATGTCAGCCAAATTGTTAAGTTGCGAAACACAAGCTTAGCTAAAAAAGACCTGCTAGAGGCTTTTTTAAAACTTGAGTTTACGCCTAAATCCGCAAGCTCTGCGGGTTTCAGCTTAAACTCTAGTATTTGTTCATAACCTATTAACTATAGCAGTAATAACAGATACGGTCAAGCATAGTACGATGTCAAAAATTCTACGTTTTGGTAAGAGTTGCATAGGTCTATGCTAAATTAACAAGCATAATTACAGTTAGTTGGTTTTTAAGGTGTTTTAAGCTACAATATCTTGGTCTTTTCTTCTTTTTGGCTTTATGGGGCGATAGCTCAGCTGGCTAGAGCGCCTGCTTTGCAAGCAGGAGGTCCGGGGTTCGACTCCCCGTCGCTCCACCAAAGTTACGGGGATTCTTCGGTGCAAATCGTTGAGTCTCCACCAAATTCATTTATGGCTGGCGCACAAAGTTATTATTGTTTTTATGTAAGACACTTCGTTCGCGGCTACATAAATGTTCACCGAACATTTATGGGCGATTAGCTCAGCTGGTTAGAGCGCGTCACTGATAATGACGAGGTCGGAGGTTCGAGTCCCTCATCGCCCACCATTAAAAAAGACTAGGATAAAACCTAGTCTTTTTTAATGCATGTGCTGGACTGGTTCTCCGACGCTAGAGGTCGGAGGTAAAAATTGCCAGTGGCAATTTGCAAGGAAATCTTCCGATGAAAACTTGTTTTCAATAGCGAAGTTTCGGGGTCGCTGAAAGTGACCGAGTCCCCTCTCATAGTTCTAAAAATCTAGATAGTGCCATCAACGTCGGGTTCGTGTGTTGAAACTTGTTCTTTATAGAGTTGACTGCCAGTTTCAAAGCAGAAAACTCAAAGATCGCCTGGCTACAAAAGAAGTCAATTGATCTTCTTTTGTGCCTCATTTTACTCCCTAGAAAGGAGGTAATCCATCCGCAGCTTCCGCTACGGATACCTTGTTACGACTTAACCCCAATCATCCCCCCTACCTTAGGCCAGGATAAACCCAGATGTCAGGTATTGGTGACTTTCATGGCTTGACGGGCGGTGTGTACAAGACCCGGGAACGTATTCACGGTAATATAGCTGACTCACCGTTACTAGCGATTCCGACTTCAAGCAGGCGAGTTTCAGCCTGCTATCCGAACTGGGACCGGCTTTGATGGGATTTGCTCCCCCTCGCGGGTTGGCAGCCCTTTGTACCGGCCATTGTAGCGTGTTTGTAGCCCAAGGCATAAGGGCAATACTGACCTGACATCATCCCCTCCTTCCTCCCCGTTACCGAGGCAGTCTGATTAGAAAATTCAACTAATCACAAGGGTTGCGCTCGTTGATGGACTTACCCAAACATCTCACGACACGAGCTGACGACGGCCATGCAGCACCTGTCACCTGATTCCCGAAGGCACAGTCTCCTTTCGGAGACCTTCCAGGGATGTCAAGCCTTGGTAAGGTTCTTCGCTTATCATCGAATTAAACAACGCGCTCCACCGCTTGTGCGGGTCCCCGTCAATTCCTTTATGTTTTAAGCTTGCGCTCGTACTCCACAGGCGGGATGCTTAACGCGTTAGCTTCGCTACTACTCGGGTCGATACGAATAACAGCTAGCATCCATCGTTTACGGCGTGGACTACCGGGGTATCTAATCCCGTTCGCTCCCCACGCTTTCGTGACTGAGTGTCAGGTGCGGCCCAGCAAGCTGCCTTCGCCATTGGTGTTCCTTCTGATATCTACGGATGTCACTCCTACACCAGAAATTCCACTTGCCTCTACCTACCTCTAGCCGATCAGTTTCGGGCACAGTCTATACGGTTGAGCCGCAAGATTTCGCACCCGACTTGAAAAGCCGCCTACAGACGCTTTACGCCCAGTAATTCCGGATAACGCTTGGACCTTACGTATTACCGCGGCTGCTGGCACGTAATTAGCCGGGGCTTATTCGTCGGCTAACGTCATCACGGGGGCTTTCCACTCCCCCGCTTATTCTTCACCGACAAAAGGATTTTACAACCTTACGGCCTTCATCATCCACGCGGCGTCGCTCCGTCA
>JANWLD010000002.1 GCA_025451045.1 Candidatus Saccharimonadales bacterium | reverse complement strand
GCTAGAAAAATTCAACTAACTATAAGGGTTGCGCTCGTTGATGGACTTAACCAAACATCTCACGACACGAGCTGACGACGGCCATGCATCACCTGTCACTTGGCTCAATAAAGCACTCTCGCCTTTCGGCAAAATTCCAAGGATGTCAAACCTGGGTAAGGTTCTTCGTTTACCATCGAATTAAACAACACGCTCCACCGCTTGTGCGGGTCCCCGTCAATTCCTTTATGTTTTAAGCTTGCGCTCGTACTCCACAGGCGGGATGCTTAACGCGTTAGCTTCGCTACTACCAGGGTCGATACTGATAACAGCTAGCATCCATAGTTTACGGCGTGGACTACCGGGGTATCTAATCCCGTTCGCTCCCCACGCTTTCGTGCCTTAGTGTCAGTAATATGCCAGTAGCCTGCCTACGCCATCGGTGTTCCTCCTAATATCTACGGATTTCACTCCTACACTAGGAATTCCAGCTACCTCTCATATACTCTAGCTTAGCAGTTCAGATAATGGACATACGGTTGAGCCGTATCATTTCACTATCTGCTTACTATGCCACCTACGCAACTCTTTACGCCCAGTAATTCCGGATAACGCTTGGATCCTCCGTATGACCGCGGCTGCTGGCACGGAGTTAGCCGATCCTTATTCATATGCTACCGTCAAAATCTTCACATATAAAAGCAGTTTACAACCCTAAGGCATTCATCCTGCACGCGGCGTTGCTCCATCAGGCTTTCGCCCATTGTGGAAAATTCCCTACTGCTGCCTCCCGTAGGAGTCTGGGCCGTGTCTCAGTCCCAGTCTGGCTGATCATCCTCTCAGACCAGCTAATGATCGTCGCCTTGGTGAGCTTTTACCTCACCAACAAGCTAATCATACGCAGGCCGTTCCCAAAGCGCTCGAGAGCTTTAATCCGAAGACCATATGCGGTATTAGACACCATTTCTGGTGCTTATCCCTCACTTTGGGGTACGTTCCTACGCGTTACTCAGCCGTCCGCCGCTCGACACCCGAAGTGTTTCCGCTCGACTTGCATGTATTAGGCACGCCGCCAGCGTTCATCCTGAGCCAGGATCAAACTCTCCAAAAAAAGAGAACTGATACTGTTTACTTTTAAAAAGAAAACTCAGTTCAATGAACTGACGTTGATTTGCACTATCTAAATTTTTAACGAACTTTTTCACCTTTTGAAGAGAAACTAATACATAACTCCGTGAAAAGCTCATACAATACTACAAGCAAACATAACCTCTTGTCAACAGATAAGTTAGGTTTTTTTAATCTTTGCTGTTTGAAGCAGTAATTTGGTTTCGTCGGACATAATTCCATCAACGCCCAAACCAAGTATCCGCCGGATGTTTTCTTCATCATTCACTGTCCAGGCATAGATATAGATACTATTTTTGTGAGCAATATTTATTAAACGTTTAGTTATACGACTGTAAGAAACCTGCATGTAGCTTACTCCTAAAATCCTGACAAAGGGTATAAAGATACTATTGACAGGACTAAAGGCCTTGGCGCTAAAGCGGCTGAGACACAAAGAAGCTTCCCCCCTTTTTCCTCTTAGTAATTTGTTGGTCTTGAGTGTGCGCAACAAGCTGAAGGATGTGATTATAACCCTGTCTTCAGCTTTTAGTTTTCTAAGCAAGTCAACTAGCGGTAGAATAACTTCTTTGGTTTTCACATCAATGCTGAAGCAGATTTTAGGAAAAGCAATCAGAATATCTTCCAGCCGGGGCATTTCCTCTCCGTCCAAAAAATCTTTTTCTCTTATCTGTTTATAGGTAAGTTTTTGAAGTTTTTTACGAAGTTCAAGGCCGCTCTTACGTTTGGTATACCAGTTATGCGAGCCATGGCAACAGATTACCTCGCCGTCTTTTGTAAGAACTACGTCTGTTTCCAGGAACTTATAGCCCAGCGCCACTGCGCTGTTAAAAGCTCGTTTGCTGTTTTCTTTACGGCTACCGGCCGCATTGCCGCCCCTGTGGGCAAACAGGTGAGGTTTTTTTATGAGTTTAAACTGTGAGGCTTTCATGAACTGAGTTGATGGTTAACCTATCTTTACTTGCTTATCTTCGACAGGTTCTTCTTGGCCATCATCGTCCTCGGTCTTATCAACCAGCGCCAGTGATACTACCTTGTCTTTATCATTCAAGCGCATAATTCTGACTCCTTGGGTAGCCCGGCCAAGTTCGGATATATCTTTTAGTCCCAATCGGATAGTCTGGCCGGCGGCAGAAATCAGGATTATCTCCTGCTTATCATCTCCTGATAATGTCTTAACGCCTATCAATTTGCCTGTCTTATCATTTACTACAGCTGAGCGGATACCAACGCCGCCGCGCGCATGGGCGGTAAATTGCGCTATTTTGGTCCGCTTACCATATCCGTACTCGCTGATGACAAAGATACTGGAACCTTCTTCAACTATATCCATACCAATTACTTGGTCGCCAGCGCGCAACCTGATACCGCGTACGCCTCTGGCTACTCTGCCCATCGGCCGGGCGCCTTTTTCATGGAACCGGATTGCTTGTCCCTGAGCGGTCGATATGACGACCTCATCTTCCCCTGATGTAGTACGTATCCACTTAAGCTCATCGGCATCATCCAGATTTATCGCAATTAAGCCCGAGGTTCTCACATTTTTATACTGCTCAAATGGTGTTTTCTTAACAACGCCTCTTACAGTACACATGATTAAATTATTAGCATTAGTCTGCTTGCTAATATTAATAACGGCGCTAACTGTTTCCTCCGGTTGTAGCTGCAACAGATTCACTATAGCTATGCCCTTAGCATTAAGGCTCGCCATCGGCACTTCATATGTTTTCATCCTAAAGACCCGGCCTTTATTGGTAAAGAACAGTAAGAAGTCATGGGTAGAAGCATTAACTACGTGCTCGATTACATCCTCTTCACGGGTAACCATGCCGCGCTTGCCCTTGCCGCCGCGATTCTGCTTTTTGTATTCGGCTATCGGGCTTCTTTTGATGTAGTTAGCCGATGTAAGAGTAACGACGACTTGTTCATCGGGAATCAAATCTTCATCGCTCATTTTGCCTAACTCACTGGGTACGACTTTTGTCCGGCGTTCATCGCCAAATTGTTTTTTAACTTCAAGTATTTCATCTTTGACTATTTTTAGAATTTTCTTTTCATCCGCCAAAATATCTTCTAGCTTGGCAATCAATTTAAGTAGCTCAGCTAGTTCATCCTCGATTTTTTTGCGTTCCAGTCCGGCAAGTGCCCTCAGCTGCATGGCCAGAATAGCTTTGGCCTGGATTTCACTGAGCTTGAACTTCTTCATCAGGTTATCCTGGGCTTCATCAGTCGTTTCGCTGCCCCGGATAATCTTTATTACTTCGTCGATGTTATCAAGGGCAATCTTCAGCCCCTCAAGAATGTGTGCCCGTTCTTTGGCTTTTTTAAGCTCAAATTCAGTACGTCTTTTTATGACATTTTTGCGGTGTTTAATATATTCCTGCAAAATATCCTGAAGCCCTAATACTCTTGGCTGAATTCCGTCAATCAGAGCTAACATGTTGTAGTGGAAAGTGGTCTGAAGAGCAGTTAACTTATAAAGCTGATTAAGGAGTTTCTTTGGGTAAGCGTCTTTTTTCAGGTCGATTACTACTTTTACCGTACCTCTTGCACTTTCATCTCTGATGTCACTAATACCGGTGATTTTCTTCTCCTTGACCAGGTCGGCTATTTTTTCTATCAGTGAAGCCTTGTTAAGCGCGTATGGGATTTCGCTGATTATAATCTGGTGTTTGCCGCTTTTTGTTTCCTCTACATCGGCGGTACCGCGTACGACTACGCCTCCTCTGCCAGTCGCAAAAGCTGACCTTATGGAATCCTTTCCATAGATAGTGCCGCCAGTCGGAAAATCCGGACCCTTTATATGTTCCATCAGTTCATCTACGGTAGCTTCGGGGTTATCAATCATCAGTACGGTCGCGTCAATGACTTCTGAGAGGTTATGCGGAGGAATATTCGTCGCCATGCCGACTGCTATGCCCATCTGGCCGTTTAGCAAAAGATTAGGCAATCCAGCAGGCAAAACTTCGGGTTCCTGTTCGCTGCCATCGTAATTATCACGGAAATCGACGGTCTCTTTGTCAATGTCTTCTAAAAGCACGGCGCCCGGTTTAGCCATGCGCGCTTCAGTATACCTTTGGGCTGCCGGCGGATCGCCGTCCATTGAGCCGAAGTTGCCTTGTCCGTCAACCAGCATATAGCGAGTTGACCAATCTTGGGCCAAGCGAACCATGGCGTCATATATTGCTACATCACCATGTGGGTGGTACTTACCCATGACATCACCTGTTATACGCGCGCTTTTAACGAATTTTCCACCTGGCCGCCAAGAATTTTTTTCCATTGAGTACAAAATCCTGCGATGGACCGGCTTAAGCCCGTCGCGCACATCGGGCAACGCCCGGGCAACAATAACACTCATCGAATAGCGTAAATAGCTGTCTTCCATGACGTTCTCAACAGTTTGAAGCTCAACTTCTCTGGAATGACTATGGTCTGTCTGGAAAGTTTCGTTCAAATCCAGCTTCGGAGTTTCTGGCTCTTCACTACTGTCGGCGTTTATCTGAGGGTCCATATTATACGTCCAAATCCTTTACAAATTTAGCATGGGTCTGAATAAAGTTTTTTCTCAATTCTACCTCTGTTCCCATCAATTTGTTAAATATTGCATCGGCTTTCTCTGCGTCTTCCAGCCTAACCTGTATAAGTACCCTATTTTCAGGATTCATGGTAGTTTCCCAAAGTTGGTCAGCGTCCATTTCACCAAGACCCTTGTAACGCTGTATGTCCGAAAGTCCGGCTTGTTTTTTCTTATCATCAGCTTTATCGACTTTGGTTCCCCGTTCCTTGCGGTCCGCAACGAGCTTGCTGATAAGTTCATTCCGTTCTTCGTCAGAGTAAGCGTATTGTCGCTTGCCCCCCGAAGATTTAAGAAGATAAAGCGGTGGTTTGGCCAGATAAAGATGCCCGCGGTCGATTATCGGCTGCATATGGCGGAAGAAAAATGTCAGCAATAAAGTGCTGATGTGGCTACCGTCTACGTCGGCGTCGGTCATGATTATTATCCGGTGATAACGCAGACCGTCCATACTAAATTGCTCCTCTATTCCTACGCCAAGAGCCTTGATAAGGGTCACTATCTCGTTGTTAGCAAGCATTTTGTCCAAGCGGGCTCGTTCGACGTTCAATACCTTGCCGCGGAGCGGTAAAATAGCCTGGGTCTTGCTATCACGGCCACTCTTTGCGGAGCCGCCGGCAGAATCTCCCTCTACAAGATATATTTCGGAGTTGCTTGGGTCGCGGCTGGAACAATCGGCCAGTTTTCCGGGCAAGCCCGAGCCTTCCAAGACGCCTTTGCGAATAATGTTTTCGCGGGCGGCCCTGGCGGCTTTGCGTGCTCTGGCGGCAAGCAGTGCTTTGCCGACTATTTTCTTAGCAACAGCCGGGTGCTCTTCCAGATAATAATTCAAATATTCCGAGAGAACTTGTTCGACGTAACCTCTTATCTCCGGGTTGCCAAGCTTATTCTTGGTCTGGCCTTCGAATTGAGGATCCGGCATCTTGACCAGAATTACCGCGGTCAGGCCTTCTCTTGTATCTTCACCGGATAAATTCTCTTCTTTTTCTTTTATCAGGCCGTTTTTGCGAGCATAGTCATTGATAACCCTGGTCAGAGCCGCCCTGAAACCGGTCAGATGTGTTCCCCCTTCGGGGTTATATACATTATTCGCAAAAGCCTTGACTGACTCGGTAAAAGCGTCAACGTACTGGATGGCCAGTTCTATCTGGCAATCTTCCACTGTCTTATCAACATAAAACACTTCATCGTCAACAACATCCTTGCCAAGGTTTAGGTGTTTTACATAAGATTTTATACCGCCATCAAAGTAAAAACCGTAATCCTGGGCTATTCTATCGTCAGTAACCGAAGCTTTGATACCTTTTGTGAGATAAGCCTGGTGCCGCAGATAATCGATCACCCACTCATATTCAAAATCAATCATTTCGAATATTGTCTCGTCAGGATAGAAAGTGATGCAGGTACCTGTTTTGTCCGTCTTGCCGGTTTTTTTCAACTCGTATAGCGGCGCGCCCCTTTCAAATTCTTGCACATAAGTATAGCCGTCCATGTATACTTCGACTTTAAGATGTTTGGAAAGAGCATTTACAACGCTGATCCCCACGCCATGCAAACCACTGGACACTTTATATCCGCCGCCGCCGAATTTGCCTCCGGCATGAAGAACCGTCAACACGGTTTCTACCGTGCTCTTTTTGGTTTTCGGATGTTTATCAACCGGTATACCCCGGCCGTCGTCTTCTACCCGTACCCCGCCGTCGGCCATCAGGGTTATGTCCAGCCTGGTAGCATGTCCGGCTATTGCTTCATCCACAGAGTTGTCAGCAACCTCTTTTATAAGGTGGTGCAGGCCGTCCCGGCCGGTACCGCCAATGTACATGCCCGGCCGTTTGCGTACCGGCTCCAAACCCTCCAAAACTTGAATAGACCCCGAGTCATACCCTTTTTGTTTTGCCATTATTTGCTTTTATCCCTCCTGAACATGAGATGGAAACGGTGGAACCACCGGCCTCCTGGAAACATCCATTATTTTCTTACTTTATATTATACGAATATTGGTGATACTTTTCAAGAATTTATCCAAACAAAAACATAACTTGTAAAAACAGGGTAATTCGTGGTTCAATAATCATAAGCATCTAAAAAAACCAAAATGCTAAACTTTTTAATATCAAACATCCCCTACAACCCCAGCTTGATTGAGGAATTATCTTTCTATAGCAAACGACTGCGCCGCGAACAATCAATAAGGCGCCTAGGCTTCGTCATGATTGTCCTAAGCCTCCTCGTACAACTGTTCACCGCAAGCATACCGGCTGAAAAATCACTGGCCGCATCCCCTGGAAACGATGTAGCAAGAGGCGGACCGGTCAATAACCTCGCGGAACTGCGGAACGTGTATAACAACCAGGCACAGGCCAGAGGTTTGTACCAGCGTTTTGGCTTGGAACCCGGCGATCTGCAAGACGGCTCAGCTAACCATGTCAGTTTCGACTTCCAAAACCAAGGCGCCCAAGGGACCAGGACTGTCGGACGTATTAACTTCAGTTATACCAATGACCAATTCGTCGGTGAATTTGCCGGTCAGAAATTTTGGAGCCGTAATGCCGCTGAATGGTCAAATAGCACGCCGGCCTTTGATTTTGGACGCCAATTAGGCACTGATGGCCAATATTACCTGGTGTGGGTATTAAAAGATTGTGGCAATATCGCTTATAGGCCGACTGGCGGCCCTCAAGTAGGGTCAGTCGGACCGGCCCAAACTGTTAAGACCCCCAAAAAGGTGAAAAAAAAGACGCCGCCGCCTATTCCAACAACACCTTCGCCTGCCCCTGTAACTTTTACCACCTCTTTCGTTCCGGTACCCGATGTTCCGGGTAGTATAGAAATCCGAAAATCCGCGATAAATATCACCCAAAACTTAAGCCCCAAGCGAACTACCGAACTAGCCGCCAAAGCCGATGATGTAATCGAATACACGCTACTAACTAAAACTACTGGTAGCAAGCCGGTGGAAAATTACAAGATAGAAGATTATGTGGGAGATTTACTAGACTACTCTGACTTGGATATGGCCTCAATTACCTCTCAAGGAGGCCGCTATGACGCTGATAGCAAGAAAATTATCTGGGACAACCAAACTATAGCAGTAGGCAGTGAGCTTAAGAAAACATTCAGGATAGTCGTCAAACATAAGATACCAAAGACCAACTCCCCGAATACTACCGCGCCGGATTTTGATTGCCGGATGCAGAACGGATATGGCAATGAAGTGGTCATCAAGATTAACTGTTCGGTTGTCAAAAAAATAGAAACTTTGCCAAACACCGGTCCCGGAACCACTGCAATAATAGGTTTCGGCCTAGTATCACTTAGCGGTTATTTCCTGGCCAGAAACGGGCTTATTAGCAAAGAAGTATTCATAATAAGGCGTAATTACGCCACATCGGGAGACAAATAAATGAGTGAGCAAATAAAATTCACGGCGGAAACCGGCGAAACCCCTGAAAGAAGCAATGAACAGCACGAGCGCGCCGCCAAGCATCACGAAACCCGGGCCGAAAACTCCAGGCATGAGCACCGGGAGAATCTGGAGCAAATACTTGATAAGATTGAAGAAACCGCCAAAAGCGTCCATGAAGCTGGCCATCAAGAAGCCGAAACACCTAAAAAATCTAACCCCCGGTTCGTTGGCAAACAGCTGAAGCAAAACAACTTAAAAAGTTCGTTGCGCCGTATCCAAAAAGACCTCAAGCCCTACCAGAGGCCATTAAGTAAGTTCATCCATAATGGTGCAATCGAACGGGCCAGTGAGCTCGGAGCAAAGACTATCGCCCGGCCAGATGGCTTACTGTTTGGAGGAATCGCATCGCTTTTAGTTAGTTTAGGTGTAATGTTCGTCTGCCGCTACTATGGCTATGAATACAATTATTTCATAGGGCTTATCAGCTTTCCGGTGGGCTTCATCATAGGAATCTTAGGTGAGCTTGTTCTAAGCCCGCTGAAACGCCGCTAAAACTCCTAGTTGGTATGGCGATGTTTAAAGTTGCCGTCACGGTCTATGTAGATGGTGTTACGGGAAGTTTTTTTATCGCCTGAAGGCTGATCGCGCGCTATTTTGAATTCATTATGGTTTTGGGTCGAAGGTGGTTGAATCACCGGTTTCGACTGGGTTGCCGGTTTTTGAGCGGAAAGATTATTAGCTGAACCTCTGGCTACAGAAGCTTTTGAGCCGGTAGGTACGGCTGGCGTCTGCTGACGCTTGGCCCGCCATTGATCAAGAAAAGAGGCGCTAGGGTTGGCCGGTGCCGGCGCGCTTGGCCTGCTTGGCGGTACTACTCCGGCCGGAGTAGTACCGGTGGCATAAGGACTGCCAGTAGCCCCCAGTATCGCTCCAGTTCCGCCCTGTCCGGTTGGCTCATCGGTTTTAAGCCTGCCGAAAATCTCTTTTTCTACGATGTCCCTAGGACGGCCGTGCTTTGCCGCGGACAATTGTTTTAAGGCCTGTCCCAATTCGGGATTCGGGTGTCCGAGCGGCGGGATAGTAGACATAGAGAAGGGCTGGGTCGGTACGCCCCCGACCAATGTTCGGACAATGGTGTTATAGTTCGGTACCCGGAGCAAGTCATCAGGATCAAAGAGCGGCTGAAAGTACCGGCTCAATGACTCCACGTCATTCTGGCCGACCCTGAATGAAACTATAGTACCCATATTACCGAAAACGGCGTCACGGATCTCTTCGGTGAGCTGAGTGGTAAACTGGTTGGCAACAATCAGGTTTAAATGGTATTTCCGGGCTTCGGACATTATCGTAGCGAAAGAGTCGGTCGAGAAGTTCTGGAACTCATCCACGTAGAGCGCAAAATCTACCCGGTCATCCTCGGGTATATTGGCACGAGACATCGCTGCGGCCTGAAATTTCATTACGAACATCATACCCAGCAAACGCGAGTTAAGCTCGCCCGTACGACCCTTGCTCAAATTCACCAGTAGAATCTTTTTGTTATCCATGATGTCGCGCAGGTCAAAAGAACTATCTATCTGACCGATTATGTTGCGCATCATAGCGTTGGACAGGAAGGCGCCAAACTTGGAAACGAACCAGCTGACCACTTCGCCGAACTCGTTGGACCGCTGGGACTGGGGCATTTCCTTCTGCCAGAACTCAAGAACGTTCTGGTCAGTGACGTATTTGAGCTTCTGGGCCACATAGTCCTTATCCCGGAATAGTTTCGGAATATCAATGAAGCTTCCGCCGTCCGGACCGGCCATTACAGTCAAAGCGGCGTTGCGGAACAAGTGTTCATAACGCGGCCCGATGATACCTTGCCGCTGCGGGTCATACAGTTTGTAAAGAACATTTATCACTTCTTGGATGACAAAATCTTTCTGGTCGTCCGTTTCGGCTTCAAAAATGTTCAGCCCCAGCGGATAATCACTATCAGCCGGACAGAAATAAATAACGTCTTCGGCCCTTTCCTTGGGCACCATAGCCAAAAGTTTTTCGGCGGTATCGCCGTGCGGATCGATAAAGGCGAAGCCATTGCCGTTTATCATGTCCTGCAAAGCGAGGTTCTCAAGAAATACTGATTTACCGGTACCGGTTTGCCCAACCACGTACATGTGCCTCTGCCGGTCATGGTCAGCAAGCCTGATAGGTTTTTTGGTACCTCGAAAGACGTTATAGCCAAGCAACAAACCATTTTCAGGAATATTTCTCGGCCCGTCAACCTGTTTGGAGCCTTGTCTAGTAACCTGTGAAGTCGGAATATCAGTCTGCTGCGGGAAATGATATAGAGTTGCCAGCTCGGTAGAGTTTAAAATAGTTTTATTTCTCGTCGGCGGGAAAAAACGCATAATATAAGCCGTTACGAACTCCTCGATATCCTGCGCCGGGGTGTATTTAAAACCATTCTTGCCGGGAGCATCATATAGCGCGAAGCTGGCTACGACGTTATTAAGCAGGCTTTGCGAACGCTGGGCTATGTTTGAAGAAGTTATTACTCGAATGGTCGTCTCAAAGCCCGCTTTCTTGGTTTTTTCTTCAATCGAAGCCACAACGGCTTCCTCATGGCTCGATAAAGGCTCTTCAGAGCCGCCAGGGCCTGTAGAATGTTCCGGTGGCTTCCATAGAGCCTCCAAAGCCCTTACAAACCAGTGCAAGCCGCCTACGTCAGGCAGGATGCTGGCATGTTTGCCCTTACGCTTCTTTTTTGCGAACTCGCCGGCCTTCTTACGCCAGCCATCGTCAGCCGGACGAATCAGGAACTGTATAGCGGCCCCGTCATCTTTCTCAAGTGTAGACAAAGCGTTGAGCAATGAGTTTATAGGGTCCCGTTTGATATCTTGATAAGTAGCTATCGGATAAGCCGAATCTTCTTTCAGGCTCAGTTCGGCGCCCAGCACACTGGTTATCTTGCCCACCGAACTGAATATATTATGCTCTGCTACCTCTTCTAATATAGCCGTCGGGTAAGCGCTGACAACGGCCTGATAAACTACATCCACCAGGCTTATCGGCACGGCAACATAGAATTCAATGATTCCTTTGGTTCCTACTATTTCCAGAGAAACATGCCTCTGGCCATAAAACTTACTCTTATAGCCCTTCTTCAAGGTGCTGGCGATTATTCCGTAAAGTATCTCCGCCCGGGAAATATTCTCATCGGTAACGTCACGGATATCCCTTTGGCCTATCTCGGTATCATCACTCGGTGGCGGCAGATGGATATACAGCGGCACCATCTTAAGTCCGCGTTCATAATTTTTTTGTTCAGTCAGAACCCGTCTTGATTGGAAATAAATCAATGGCCCGGCTATCAGACCGATGAACAAAAATGCTGCCAGTATAACTATTAATGCTGTCATGTTATCAGTTAGCTAATCTCCTAGTCGTCTGAAACCTTTATATCTTTGTTATACCTTTTCTTCAGGTAATCGGCTTTCATTTGAGAGAGTGCCCTCTGTTGTTCGTAAGGGTCTTCACGGGTATGTTCGACTATTTGTTTAGCACGTTCCACCCACTCTTTTTCAATCAGATCGGTGTCTTCCGCTTCAGTGGGCAAAGATACCTCTTTATACTGTCGTCCGGCATCAGACGGCGGCGGCATACTGCTTATCGAATCATCTTGGGCCGGCGGTTGTGCCGCAGACATATTTGAATCGTTATTTAACTGGGGTAAATCAGTTGATTGGTCTTGTGGATTCATAAGAATATCCTAAGCCTGATTATAACAGAGAAAACTTGGATTCCCTTATTGCTTTTATTCAACCGCTAAAAGAAAATCGGCTGATATAAACTACTGATACGACTACTATTGCTCCTGATATCAAGCCGTCCTGAAACGTAAGCTGGCCAATAGATTTTAATAACGCGAAATTAGTAAGTAACACCGTGAGTATCAAGGCATACAGCTTAAGCTTGGAGCTCTTTATAGAACCTCTGAACAGTCCATGAAGCAAAAAATAGGCGAGTCTATAGAAAATAACGGCCGCTAACAGATACGGGATAAGGACCAGTGGCAAGGATATATCCGAAGGATTGGTCGAAACCAGGAATACTATCAATATAGTCACCAGTATTAATGTTTGTATCAATCGTTTAATTTTCATCGCTATATAACTGATTATAAAGGAACAATTAAAATACCTCGAACATTCGAGGTATTTTAGGTGCCGGAGCAGATAAAACCGCTCAACTTAATTACTTAATAGCGCTTATCTTATGCTACCGGCTTTGACTGACCGCTCATACCCGCTTACTCGCAGATATTGAGCGATATTTTGTTTTTGTAACCGTTTTTGTTTTAAACTATTACAAATTCGAGATTACTACATATTTTTGACTATGTCAATATATTATTATTGTACTATATACAATATTACACCTTAAAAATGCTTAAAATAAAGTAGTAATAGATACATCAAAAGTACTATTTTTAAACAATAATGCCTTTTGTCAGTCAAATAACAATGGTTTTGTCCTGAACAAGTATTGCTGCTTCTGACAACAAAGTCGTGATTGGTTATACGTGAGTTGCTACTAGCTATGGGCTGCGCTACAGCATGTTTAAGTTCGCGACCAAAAATTTTGCCAGCTAGCTTAGCCTGTGTTGATTCCTGGTTTCTATAATTTTATTGATCAATCAAACCCAATTCGGGCTAACGTCAATATAGGCCGCCAGTCAGCCAAAATCTCAGGACAAATTGTTCAGGCGCATCAAAGCCAGATTTTTCCATAACAATATATACCAACCCCAAAATTTAAAAGTTTTGTTTTAAGTACGACAAGGTTGATTCGGCAAACGATGTATTAGACAGCTAATTCATGTAGGTCAGCTTTCCAGCAGAATTCAGCAAAAATGTACCTGCTGTTTCAAAGCATATTTTGCTGTCAGAAATTAAAAAATAAACGAGCCAAAAACAAACCAAAAAATATTTATCGGCTGGAAAAATTTAAAAAATCTAAACATTTTTACACAGATTTTAAGCAAAAACGTATTGACAGCACAAAATTCTGCATATAGGATAGTCATAGCGCTTGAACAAATTAAGTGCTCAAAAACAAAAATGTCCCTGTTAACAACGGCTTCTCGCAAGCCGTTGTTCCATAAAAGCAAATCCCAAAAGCAAAAACCAAATACCAATCCAAACACAAGAAAATAACCTTCGATTCGTCAAAATAGAGGGTTATTTTTTATAATATTTTAATTATTTTTTTATATACTTATGCCCAAGTATGAACAACCCGGTAAAAAGCATCCTGGGGAGCAGTAATACTGCCCGCGGAATGGTAGTAGACGTGGAGTGCCACTTGGCTAACTCCCTGCCTAACATCGTAATAGTAGGGTTTGCCAGCAAGTCCGTCGATGAGGCTAAGGAGAGAATCAGGGGCGCATTGGCTTCTAGTAATATACGGCTACCCCGCAAGCGCATCACTATAAACCTGGCTCCGGCCGATATACCTAAAGAAGGTTCTAGCTTTGATTTGGCAATTGCTGCCTCAATAATGTGTTCATCCAATATGGTAGCTAGTAACACCGGTAAGACAATAGTAATCGGCGAACTGGGGCTCGATGGTTCGGTAAGGGCCGTACGCGGGATAATCGGTAAAATCCTATCCGCTAAGAAGCTCGGTTACGCCGCATTTATCATTCCGAAGGATAATATCGAGCAGGCCAGCCTGATTCCTAATGTTAAGTTGTGCCCCGTTAAGGACCTTTCGCAGCTGTTCACCGCCCTGCAAAGCCCTCAAATAACATTTTCGACGACCCGGCCTTTGCCAATTTCTCAAGGAAATACTCCAAAATCAAACGATGCCATCTATTTTGAGGACGTAGTAGGCCAAGAAAGAGCGAAACGCGCCCTGTTAATTGCTGCTGCCGGCCACCATAACATCCTGCTTAATGGACCACCGGGAACCGGCAAAAGCATGTTAGCCAAAGCGCTACGCAGTATTATGCCGCCAATGTCGACTGAGGAAATCCTTGAAGTTACCCATCTGCACAGCTTGGCTAACAAGGATTTTGAACGGATAGTAGACGAGCGGCCAGTCAGGACACCGCATCATACTTCCAGCCAGATATCGATAATCGGCGGCAGCTCTTCGCCCCGTCCGGGCGAAATCAGCCTGAGCCACCATGGAATATTATTTTTCGACGAATTTCCGGAATTCAGCCGGCAGGTGGTAGAAGCCTTGCGCCAACCGTTGGAAGACAAGAAGATATCTGTTGCCCGGGCCAAAGACAGCATTGATTTCCCTGCCGATTTCATATTGGTAGCCACCGCCAACCCTTGCCCCTGTGGTAATTACAATACAAAATTGGAATGTACCTGCTTGCCAAACCATATTCTGCGCTACCAAAAACGGATCTCAGGACCGGTGTTTGATAGGATTGACCTTTATGTCGACGTCGATGAAGTCGACCATAGCCAACTGCTCAGGGATAAAAAATCTCAAGCCACTAGTGAAAACCTGCAGAAAATCGTAAAAGCGACCAGAGAGGTCCAGTTCAAACGTTCAGATAAGCTCAACAGCCGCCTTTCCGGCAATGAGCTGAAAGCCCAGAAAAGGCTGACCGATGATGCCAGACAACTTTTCAACCAAGCCGCTAAACAGATGAACCTGTCCGCCCGCGGCTATATGAGAACGCTTCGGGTGGCAAACACTATCGCCGATTTGAACCGGGAGAAAAAGGTCGGGATAAGCGAAATCAGCGAAGCTTTGCAATACAGAAAGAAGCCGGTAGAATTTTAAGCCGGAAATACTCTGGGTTGACCCCTGTTTGTTTATTTGCTAGGATAAACGCTACTAATAGTCTTTACCATTAAGGAGATTTGTAATCAGCAAAAAGCCTCGTCTGAATAGTGCGATTCGCGCTTCCAGCTTGCGTATAATCGATGAAGGCGGCAACCAGATAGGTGTCTTGTCCCGTGATGAAGCCCTGCAAATGGCATCGGACCAGGAACTTGACTTAGTAGAGATATCGCCTGATGCAAATCCTCCCGTAGCAAAGATTGTTGATTGGGGTAAGTTCAATTACCAACGGACTAAGCAGCTCCAGAAGAACAAGCGCAGCACGAAAAGCTTGGATGTAAAACAAATGCGTTTCGGGCTGAAAATCGGTGACCATGATCTGGGAGTAAAGCTGAATAAGGTTTCAAACTTCTTGGAGGCTGGGCACAAAGTCAAACTGGTAATCTTTTATCGGGGACGCGAACTGGCGCATAAAGACATCGGCTTCCAGCTGGCGGCCAAAGTAATCGATATACTGGGTGATAAAGCAGTTGTCGAACAAGAACCCCAGCTGTCAGGAAAACAATTAATTTTCGTTGTTAGGAGAAACAATGCCAAAACTAAAAACTCATAGCGGCACGAAAGACCGGGTAAAACTTACCAAGACCGGTAAGGTTTTAAGGCGCCATTCGGCCAGGAATCACTTTCTGCAGAAGAAAAGCGCTTCAAGAAAGCGTACTTTTGCTGGTAGTGAAGAGATCACCGGTAAGAACCGCAAGAACATTAAACTGAAACTTGGAGCATAATCGTGATAAAATCACTCCAGGTTCGAGGTTATAGGTTCGAGGTTATAGTAAGTTTAAATAATCTAGTCCCTAGCACCTATTACCTAACACCTAAAGCGACTGGAAGGAGCTATTGATGAGAGTAAAAAGAGGCGTAACCACGCACAAAAAACACAAGAAAATCCGTCAGGCTACCAAAGGGATGTCCCGAGCCAATCGGGCCAGCGTACGGCGTGGCAAGCAAGCCTTAACCCGTTCTTTGGTAAACGCAACCCGCGACCGCAAGAACCGCAAACGAACTTTTAGGGCGCTTTGGAATACCAGGATAAACGCCGCCGCTAGGCTAAATGGTACTACTTATAGCAAGCTGATTGCCGGTCTCACAAAGAAGAACATAACTATCAATAGAAAAATACTAAGTGAACTAGCTGTTAACGAACCAAAAGTCTTTTCCGAAATAGCCAAAAACACCAATAAATAATATCCAGGGTCAGATTACCGATAAGCCGGGTTTTGTCGCGACTGGCCATCTATCTAGGCCGCTAATTGCTCAGCGGCTCAAGCGGTTAAACTAATGAGTCTTCGGCGGGAAACCTTTTGAAAACACATTTCCTTGCAGCAGACAGGGTTTACCTCTCGGTTATGTCACCATAGCCGACTGTGAGCTCTTACCTCACTCTTTTCACCATCCCCCGAAGGGAGTATTGTTTCTGTGGCACTTTCCCTAAGGTTGCCCTTGGTTGCCGTTAGCAACTGTCCTTCCCTATGCTGCCCGGACTTTCCTCCCGCCTAGGCGGGCGACCAGCTGGTAATCTGACTATTCTATTTTACCAAATTTATTGACTATCTAGACACTCGTTTACTAGCGCGTCAGCAAGTTTGTTCATTGCCCGCGGTACATGAGTAAATGTTATCTTCGAAAAGCCAGAAGCTAGTTTTTTAACTTCGTCATAAAGCGGCTTTAAGTCCAGATTCTTGATTTTATACAAACCATTGATTTGTTTAACTATCAGCTCACTATCCATATAAACTTCCAGCTCTTTTACTCCGATTGAAGCAGCCAGTTCCAAGCCTTCCTGCAAAGCTTGGTACTCGGCCTGATTATTAGTAGTTTCACCTAAATATTTACTAGATTTTTTTACAACGTTATCTTCCATATCTAACAAAACAACTCCTGTTGCGGCAGGGCCGGGATTGCCTCTGGAACCACCGTCAGTGAACAACTTAGCGATACTCAAGCCTCCCTCTTTTTTATCGGATTTTTTATCAAAAATCGCATCAATTTTCTGAGTAAATTCTTTGTCTTTTTGGGTCACTCCGCCAGCCGAATGGGTAGTCAGCCAGACTTCAACAATATTGTAATTACTCTTAAATTCCGGGTGATGATTAGCTTCTTTGGCAATAGCCGCAACCTTTTCTATAAATTCAAAGGCCTCATCAAAATTT
Source organism: Candidatus Saccharimonadales bacterium (assembly GCA_025451045.1). Lineage (GTDB taxonomy): Bacteria > Patescibacteriota > Saccharimonadia > Saccharimonadales > 2-12-FULL-41-12 > JANWLD01. Next base: position 12,736 of record JANWLD010000002.1, on the reverse strand, counting down.
TTGAAGGTAAATTTTTGGTATAAACTGTTATTTTTCTCTTGCCACATATCTGTCCTATCTTATCATGGTCGGGGTGAGCAGACTCGAACTGCCGACCTCACGGCCCCCAGCCGTACGCGCTAGCCAACTGCGCCACACCCCGATGGTTCTATTATATAGGTTCTCCTCACGGTCACGGTTCAAGGTAAACAAGTTTATCCTTGACCTCGACCCCGCCTCAACTTACTCCAAGCACAGCTTGAAATCAGTTTCCGGCCTTGCGCACTGCCACTGGCAGTGCTCACCCCAGCCGTGCGCGCTACTCCGCCTAGGCGGACGCCAATCCCCGCTAGCCAATTAGAAAGTTTACTATCGACATATTTATACTACCAAGCCAGTCGCCAAATGCCGGTACTAAAAGAATGATAGCAAAGATTATTACCACCCCCATTCTCTCCAAAGAAGCCATGAAATCCTGAACCGATTCTGGCGCAAGAGCGTAAAGCAGCCTGGAGCCATCCAGCGGCGGGATAGGTATCATATTAAATACAAATAGGCCGATATTTATTATCAAAAAGGTTGCCAGGACATTTAAGATACTGAAGCTAAGTGAAGCCTGAAATAAATTAATCAGCCCGGCAGTAGCTAAAGCCAATAGTAGATTGGTAAATGGCCCGGCCAAGCCCACCAGAGCAGCCCCAAATTCACCAAATCTTACTCTGTTCGGGTTAAAAGGCACCGGCTTGGCTGCCAAAAGGGGCAGGTGGAATAATGCTAGCGTTATCATCGGCAAAAGGATAGTGGCAAAAGGATCAACATGCTTCAAGGGGTTCAGCGTTATCCTGCCTTCGTGATAAGCCGTGTCATCACCGAGCCAATGGCCAGTAAAAGCATGCATCGCCTCATGAATGGTTATGGAAATAATCAGTGAAACGAAAATTACCACCAAAATGCCAAAATCAAGACCTTCAATCATACTTAACCAGTATACAGCAGAATTCCGAGAGGCCGTTTAACCTTGCCTTTTAAGATGAAAAACGCTACAATATCCCTCTATGCAAAAATGTGAAGTAACCGGTAAAGGCAAGCAATTCGGCAATAATGTCAGCTTTTCGCTGCGCCGCACCAGCAAAGTCTGGAAACCTAATCTTCAGACCAAGACTGTAATAGTAGATGGCAAGAAAGTACGGATGAAGCTGAGCACCTCAGCCATACGTACTTTGAAGAAAAAAGGGTTGCTTAACCCTGAAACTCAAAAACCTTCTCCTGCAACTAAAAACTAATCCCTAGCAACTAAAGACTGTTTTTGAGTATGACTAGCTTAGTGCCGTCGGTGAATTCGCGGCCCTTTAGGGTTAGAACGTCCAGTTGTTCGGCCGGTTCCATCGATAACACCTTGCGAACCTCTTCCAAGCTGTCTTGCGGTACCTCGTATTTTATCTTTGAGTCCTTATAGTGGGTTGGTATTACGATACTTGGACCAATTTTCTTGATGACCTTAAGGGCGCCTAAGCCGTCAAGGGTAAATCCATTACCGCCGACCGGTATGAGCAGTACGTCTATCATGCCTAATGATTCCAGTTGTTCGTCGCTTATTTCCGAATATATGTGGCCGACTACGCCTATTTTGTAATCGTCGATAACAAGCCTATAGATGACCGCGTTTTTCTTGTCCGGCTCGTCAATATGAGCTTGGGCGGCTATACCTTTTATAGATACGTTCAAAACCTCATATTCCCCGGGCCGATCGACATAAAACACGCTTTTAGGGATCTTTGTTTCATCCTGCCGAGAAGTATAGATTGATAAATCATTTTCCTTTGTAATGGATTTTTGACCCAATGCGGCCAACTTATCATCGACGGTTACACCGACTTTTTTTGTCTGCAACCGAACCGTATTAGCACCGTAAAATTTTATATCCAACTTTACTTACCCTTCTTTTCTTCAGTTTCTTCGTCTGTTTTTTGAGACTTGGATTTTTTATTTAGTAAACCGCTTTTATCTACTACTATTTGTTTTTTCGACTCAAGCACGCTTATCAGGAATCTATCATTGAGCTGATGCCGGTAAGTAAATTCGGACACTGGCATGACCACATAGCGGATTTCCTTACCTTCTTTTTTCTCAAGTTCAGCGATATATTTGGTCGCTTGAGTTTGGTTGATATCTCCTACAATCAGCATGTCCGCGCCGCTACGCTCATCACGGGTAAATTGGCCGGTCATTATGACCAATTCGACATTGCCAAGTTTTTTGAAATCGTCATCGGACGCATCATCTTCAGTTGTAACGGTAGCCGTTGGTGTAGCCTTGCCGCTGAAAATTTCCGATAGGGCTTTGTAGTATTCATACTTTTGATTCACTTCGTAATAAAGCCGGTTATTGGTTGTTTCCGAGGAAATAATACCGATATTAAGTAAATTGGCTAGCTCCCGTCGGACAGAGTTTATTTGTTCGTCGATTTTGCGGGTAATCTCACGTACATAAAATGAGCGGTTGGGGTTGCCATAAAATAATTGAAGTAACTTCACACGAGTCTTTGACCCAAACAATTGCTCAACCATAAAGCCTATTGTATCAAAAATTGGTGCACTAGGACAGAAGCCTTTTCGACAGAGGTAAGCCAGTGAATATTATTGTCCCGTTTGAACCAAGTATTTTGCCGGCGGGCATATTGCCAGTTATTTGTGTACAATTTTTGTTTCAGTTCATCCATGGATTGTTCGCCGTCAAAATAACCTTCCCATTCTTTGTAGCAAATCGCATTCATACCTGGTACGTTAAATCCGTATTTGTCTATCAGTACCCGAACTTCATTCTCAAGACCGCCGCCGTCAATCATCGCGTCCACTCGCTTTTTTATTCTTTCTTTAAGTTCATCTTTGCCTAGCTTCAACCCAATCATTAGGCAGTTATCCCGAAGTTTATTGTCCTTGTTGCCCTTAAAGCCGAAATCATAAACTACGCTGCTTACATAAAGCCCTGTCCCGCCAACCAAAAACGGTATTTTCCCGCGCGAAGTTATATCGGCTATAGCCTCCTCGGCCAATTTTTTAAAATTATTAGCATTAAACCGTTTATCAGGAGCTACCGCATCCAACAAATGATGCTTGATCTCTGCACGCTCAGCCTTGTTTGGCTTAGCTGTGCCAATGTCCATCTCTTTATAAACAGTCCGGGAATCGGCGCAGATTATTTCACCATTGTATTTTTGAGCCAGTTCCATAGCCATTACCGACTTGCCTGACGCAGTCTGGCCTACCAGCACAATCAGCGGGGAGGCTGCCACAAAAGTTTACCTACGTCTATTTTATAATCTTCGGAGGCTGTGATGCCCTCCTGCTCCAAAACAGCCCTGTGGCCAGCCAATCCGCCAGGGAAACCTCTGGCCAATCCACCATCTTTCATTACAACACGCCACCAAGGTATTTCGACTCCTCCGCAACCTTCACATTTGGATGCAGAGCTAGGCGAGGCCGAGGAATGAAGCGAGCCGTACAGATGGTACGGTGAGTGAGTACCGGAGGCACCAACACCGCTCTGCGCCAAAAACTCTTGAGGCGCCGCTGGCTGGGCCAGCGGGCAGTCAGGAGTGGTGTGCAGGTATGCGGCGCCGAAGTGGGCTATACCGCCGACTATCCGCGATGCCCGCGGATTGCCGCAAAGCGCCGCAATCTGACCGTAAGTCATCACCCGGCCGGGTGGAATCTGAGCCACTAGCCCTTCAACCCGGGCTTTAAATTCTTTATCTGTCCGCAAAGTATTTGCCAATTTCTTTCCAGCTCCTTAAACAAATGATGCTATCCGGAATTTCTACCCCCCTGCTCCAATGATAATCGCCAAATAAAATAGCAACTACGCCTACAGCGTCCGCACCAAGACAGTGTTTTATATGGTCATCTATCAGATAATCTGCTCCTATCTCCTTGCATAGCTCCGCTTTGGTAGCCCTGGTAGCTTTTTGATAAAGTTCCAAATCATGCTTATCCACATCATATATGCCAGAGTGATGTATCTCCTTAAATATTCCGCCAAAATACTTGTCTATCCAATCTTTGGTCGGCTTGTTTACTTCCCGCCGGCGCGAAGTTGTAATCACCAACTTATATTTATCGGCTAGTCGTTTTAAAACTGGTCGGGCTTCTTCGGAATGTTGGACGCTCTGCCAAAATTCATTTTTTATTATCGCCGTACGGGCAACCAGCTCTTTCGCATCAACGCCCCAGACCCTCATCCAGTTTTCATCATAATCATCAATTGTCAGGTCCATTTTCCATCTTTTGTTGCTAAACTCAATAAACCCCGGCGCGGTTGCCGCCAGTACATCATCTATATCAACGGCGATGGTCTGCTTTTTCGAACTCATAAAGAAGTTTTTGAAACACGGGTTTTAGCCTCGTTAGCGACAGTTTTCAAAAAATCATTGATTTTGTGCGCCGCGTGCGGTTTTTGGACTTCCATATCGCTCCTAATCCTTGGCACGACTTTGCCTGATTCCATCTCTTTTTCGCCTAACACTACCGTATAAGGGACTTTTTGAATCTCGGACTGGCGGATTTTCTTGCCGACCGACTCATTGCCGTTATCCAACATCGCCCTGAGACCAAGTTCTTTGGCTTCAGCCAATAAATTTTCTGCGAATTTTGTAGTTTTAAGCTCTTGGTTAACAGTGATTATCCTGAGTTGTTCGGGTGCCAGCCAGATTGGAAAACGACCGGCCGTGTGCTCGATGTATACGCTCAGAAAGCGTTCAATAGAACCTAGTAAGGCCTTATGTATCATCACTGGTTGTTTCTCACTGCCGTCAGAGTCGACATAAGCCAAACCAAAGCGCTGCGGCTGTACGAAGTCCAGCTGAACGGTTGCACATTGCCATTCCCGGCCCAGTGAATCCTTCACCATAAAATCAATTTTTGGCCCATAAAAAGCCGCTTCGCCTTTTTCTTCAATAAATTCCAGCTTTTCTTCCTTGGCCACCCTAGCAATTATCGATTCGGCGGTTTCCCATAGTTTTTTGTCTCCCAGATATTCATTGGATTCGTCACGATAAGACAAACGGGCGTAAAATTCCATATCCAGTACTCCATACAAATCTTTTACCATCTGGATAATGGCGATGATTTCCCTTTCTATGTCGCTCTCTGCGCAAAAAACGTGGGAATCATCAATTGATATGGCTCTGACCCTTGATAATCCGTGCAGTTCACCGCTCTTTTCATCCCGGTATTGAACGGTTGACTCCATGTAGCGAATTGGGAGTTCCCTGTAGCTTCGCGGGCGGCTGGCATAAATTTGAATATGATGCGGACAGTTCATCGGTTTTAAGACAAATTTGTCGCTGGTTTCCTGGCTTTTAACCAAAAACAGCTCGTCGCCGAATTTATCCCAGTGACCCGACTTCTTATACAGTTCTTCTTTGGTAATATGAGGTATAAATACTCTTTGGTATCCGCTTTTCTCCTGTAATTCTTCGGAAAAATCCAGCAATTGCTTGCGCACTACTGTTCCTCTGGGTGTAAACAGCGGCAAACCTGACCCGACAAGGTCGGATATCGCAAACAAGTCCATTTCTTTGCCCAATTTGCGGTGGTCGCGTTTTTTCGCCTCTTCAAGCAGCTTTAAATACTTTTCCAGCTCTTTTTCAGTTGAAAATGCTACTCCGTAAAGCCGCTGCATCTGCGGATTTTTTTCATTTCCCCGCCAGTAGGCTCCTGCAACCCGGGTAAGTTTAAACGCCCCGACTTTGCCAGTCGAAGCCACATGAGGCCCGCGGCAGAGATCAATAAAATTGCCGTTTTTATAAAAAGACACCTTGCCGACCTCTGCCTTGACCGGAGTTGTACCGGATATTCCAGCGGGCAGACCCATCATTGAAGCGTCCAGTTCGCGAGCCAGTGTCGTCCCTTCTCTTTTGAGGTCATTTAACAGTTCTTCTTTATAGGGCTGTTTGGTCTTCTTAGCCCAAGCTATGCCGCTATCAATTGGTTCTTCCGATTTTTCAAATGGCTGGTCCTCTTCGATGATTTTTTGCATTTCTTTTTCAATTTTTAGAAAATTATCCTCAGAAACTGTAATTTTTCCAAGGTCTATATCATAGTAAAAGCCGTTTTCCACCACCGGTCCAACGCCAAATTTAGCTTCCGGCCATAGCTTTTGGACAGCTGAAGCCATTATATGAGCCGAGCTATGTCTCATCGCCTCGAGTTCATCAGGTTGTTTATCTGAAGTTTTTCCCATTTCCTACATCATATCACTTCTGTTATTCGGCCTAAAATAAAAACGGTCAAGTACTCTCGCAAATGTACTTGACCGCGGCTTCTCGGCGAGAAAACATTCTCGCAAAATCCCACCCACGGTTAACTATGATAGCAAGGTTAGTATTATATGGCTAGTATTATAGTATTGTTTTATAAACAATATTGCTTGTGGATATAATTAACGCTTCACTTTTACTCTTTTTATAGGTATTATTTTTCTACAAATCAGGGCAATTAGCTCATTTGGCTAGAGCGCCACATTGACGTTGTGGAGGTGATAGGTTCGAATCCTATATTGCCCACCAGGAATTGACACGAGGCCTTATATTTGGTAGCATTTCCCGGTTAACATAGGAGCTCGTTTGAGTACCAAAACAGGTATAGTTTTGGGCGGGTTTAAGCTTTTCTACGAAGAGCTTAGCTCCCCCAGCCGAGTGCGCCGCATCCGCCGGGCACGATAAATAACTCAGTATAGGAACGTAAACAAAAACCCGTTATAAAGCCAAGCCGGTCTGAGCTCCCGGAAGGCTCCTGATATTGTTTAAACACAGCAAAATCTGACTTTTCCACTGGCTTTTTATATAGCGTTATGTCAACATGTTGACATGAAGTGTGTATATTGCGGTGAAAAAACCAAGACCGTCAACAGCCGCGCCAATGCAAAAGGCCTGCGAACCTGGCGGCGCCGGCAATGCACAGGTTGTAAGGCAGTATTTACCACTAATGAAGCCCCTGATATGGAAATTTCCATAAGGGTTAAAAAAGATTCTGTTCTTGAACCTTTCTTGTATGAAAAATTGTTTCTAGATGTCCACGACTCCCTAACCCATCGGAAAACTGCTTATACGGACGCAGGGACGCTTACAAGCACCATTATTTTAAACCTGCTGCCAGTCAAAAGTGGCGTTGTAAGCGTCAAAGAGATACAAGAAGCTGTATCCAAGGTGTTAAAACGCTTCGACAAAGCCGCCGCCACTTATTATGCTGCGCATAATAAAGGGACTAGGTTATAGGTGTTAAGCTAGCCCCTAAAACCTACCAACTATCCCCTACTTCTTTACGGCTTTTTCGGTCACATCAAACTTATCCAGATACCAACCGAAGAAAAGCCGGGTCTGGGAATTAAGCGCTGCCGTGGCGCTGTAGACGATGGTGGTCAGAGGTAACAAAACCCATTGGATAATCATTAAAAATGTTCGCCGGTGTTTGTAGCGGGCCGGTTTGGGCGGCAAAGCCTTGAAACTAAGGTACATGGTTATAATCAGCCCGGCCATGGCCAAAGTTTGTATCTTGCTGGCTATGCTTGGCAGCTGATTGGCCGCGATATCCTGCGGGTTGAACAATATCGGTACAAACGCCGAAAATGTCAGAATTATAGGGGCCGTAGCCCAGCTAAGGTGGCCTTCTATCAGCCGGAAAGTCTTGGCCCACAAATCACGTTTTGGCATTTTATTTTTGGTTAAAAACCCTTTGGTAATGACGTAGGAGATGTCCGATGCGCCCCACGCCCAGCGGCGAACCTGGATAAACTGGGCTTTTAGGGTACGGCGATAGCCTTCGGCCAGAACAGCGTCTTGGTAAATCGGCAGATATATGGGGTAGACTTCGTGCTTGCCATTGTAACGAAGATAAGTCCGCCAGAACTGATGGCCGTCTTCAACAATGGTGCGCACGCTCCAAAAATCGGTATCAATCAGCGCCGCCATCCCTTGGGCGTGCGAGGAAAAATTGCGTATCAGATGCGGTCGCATGGTCAGAATAACGTTCCAAAACGAGTTTCCGGTGGCAATCACCCGCATCAACGCCGGTGCGTCCCAGATATTGTTGGTATACATCGCTATCGGCTGAAAAGAGATGTACTTGGGCTCTGTACAAAGGCAATACGTGTAAGCCAAAGCCGCCAGATAGTTGCGATGCGGCCGGTTGTCCGAATCCAGCGTGGTCACGATAACCCGCTCTGGAACGATTCCCTGTCCACTCAACCATTTAAGGTGTTTGCGACCGGCGAAAGTTATGTTGCCGCCCTTGCCTATTACCTCATTCTTCATGTCTTTAGGGTGCTTGATAGCTTCCGCGTAAAGGAAATTTTTACCGTATTTCTTTATCAAATAATCAGCCAATTCTTGGGTAGGCTTGCCGCCTCTTTCCTCAAAAGCTATCAGCAGTATGACCTTTTTCATATCAAAGTTGGACGCTAAAACAGCTTTTACGGTAGGCTCGACTATGTCTTGTGATTCGTTATAAACAGAGATGATGATAGTCTGGATTACCTCTGACGGCTTGATTGGAGCCGGGTATTGCTCCAGGCGCAAGATGTTCTTTTCGTGCCAAGCCGGATCTTTGACGGTAACCTTGCGGTTTTCTAAATCATCCAGCATCTTGGTCCAATTGTATTTCTGATGATAACCGGTGTTACGCCAGCCTTGGAGTACCCGGATATTAAGGGCGACGGCCCGGCAAAACCACATTAACAGATAACCGATTATGAAAAAAACCGTTGCCCGCGGGCTAATTTGGCTCAAGATTATCGGTGTAGCCAGAAGCAGCCAGCTCATAATTGCCGGCAATCTCTCAAAAAATCGATAAGTATGCGTCTTTTCCGCCTGTAAGGGTATTTCCAGTGACTGCATAATTTATCTTAGGCTTAGAAGGGCATTGATAACCAACAGCGCGAAGATGTAGATAACCATGGTTATAAGCAGTATCATCAGCGATAAATGTTTCCTGATATGGTAAATCCTCGTACTGGCATAAAGCTGAAAAACGTAGACTATTATGCCAAAGATGGCAAAGGCTACGATGTCCTTGATACCGCCGGCAGCGTAACCGTCCAGACCAAGGTTAGACCGGTATTCACGGATGTAAACCGCACTGTTGTCGCTAAGTGATAAAAGCGCGTACAAAATCAATGCCGCCGCCAAAAACGTATTGATAGATAAAATCAATAGGATCAGCCGATCATGGAAATAAGTTTTAGGTTTTGGAGTCATTTACTTGGATTGATTATAGATTATTTTAATCTTTGGTGCGAGATACGAGAATCAAACTCGTGCTTCTTGCTTGGGAAGCAAGCGTACTATCATTATACGAATCTCGCTGGAGCCATTTCGGGGACTCGAACCCCGGACCTCCACTTTACGAAAGTGGCGCTCTAGCCAGCTGAGCTAAAATGGCAAAATCTCCTGCCATTATACCAAGCCCTTACTTTGAATAATTTAATATTTGGGTTCAATAAATTGACTTTAAATCCGCTTTTATGATAGTATCCACAAGAGGTTAAGATACAAAAAACTAATAAAAAATAAATAATTTATGCAGAAGAAATTAATTGTTGTTCAGTCAGCTCGGCAAATAACCGGCAATAGCGTTGCCGTAGTAAGTAATTTTGTTCAATGTTTTTCTATTCTGCGCTTCCCTGTACTGCCCTACTGGCAGACTAGCTAAAAATAAATCAGATTTAAGTTGACTTTAAATCCGCTTTTATGATAATCTTTACAAGAGGTTAAGATACAAAAAACCTAACCAAAAATAAAAAACTATGGGAAATGTCCCGCAACATAGCCGCTCAGTCCGGCGATTGACCAAGAACAGCAATGGCACAGTCAGTGTCAGTATCCCTATTGAGGCCGCCGATAAATTAGGCTGGTCAAAAGGCCAGAAAGTTACGGTTGAACGAGAAGGCAAAAAAATCGTAATCAAGCCTGTTGAGCCGGATTCGCCGAAGGAGCCAAAGAAATGAATCGGCGTAATCCCAGGCTAACTTCCCTATTACGGTACTTAGCGATTGGGATTTTGCTGGTGTCTTCGCTTGTTATCCCATTGTTATTGGTTGGCCAAAGCCGCGCCGCTGTAACCAAGACCTGGGACGGCGGTTGCGGTAGCGGTAATACGAACTGGAGCTGCGCCAATAACTGGAGCGACAATATCGCACCGGCTACTGTGGATACGGTAAATTTTGACGGCACTTCAACTAATAACTCGACGATTGACGCTTCTGCTCCCGCCTCTATTAATACTATCAATGTCAATGCCGGCTACACCGGTACGATTACCCTGGCCCGCACCTTCACTGTCTCAAGTGCTTTCTCGCAGACGACCGGTAGTTTCTCGGCAGCCAATCAGACGCTCACCATAGCGATCCTTACCCTTTCTGGCGGGACATTTACCGCTTCCAGCGGCACGACTTCCATAAATGGCGACATGACCATTTCCGGCTCGCCTACCTTTAACCACAATAGCGGCACGATGAATTTCAGAAGCACTGGGGCAGCTACGCTAAGCTGCAACAGTGTGAGCTTTAACCTGGTTACCTTCACCCATACCAGCGGTACCAAAACGGTCGGCAGTGACTGTAGTATGCCGCTGGGGAATAATCCGTCAGTCGGCAGCAGTGCTTCCGGTTTAATCCTTAACGGTACACTGTCTGGTACCGGGACGTTAACGATGGGTGGAACATCAGGCACGCTCACGCTTAATAATACAAATGGTTTGTCAGGATTTTCCGGCCTTATAGCGAAGTCCCTGACCGTCAATGGTACCTACAACTTCGGTTCATATAGTACGTTTAGCGTCAGTGACATCTTTACGACCGGTAGCTCAGCCGACTTTACGGCTCCGTCGGGTACCGCTTCTTTTGGGGATGATTTCACCCTTAACTCCGGTATGACCTTTACGGCTAACGGCGGCACGGTTAACTTTAATGGTACTATCTCGGCTAGCCTTACCTGTAACAGCAAGACCTTTAACCTAGTGACCTTCACCCATACGGCTGGTACTAAGACGGTTGGCAGTACTTGTAGCTTGCCGCTGGGGAATAACCCGAATGCTAATAGCGGCGGGTCAATCACTAACAACGGTACACTGTCTGGTACGGGGACATTGACTACGGGCAGTACCTTAACCCTAGGCACTACTGGTGCCTTGACTGGCTTGTCCGGGCTGGCGGCTAGTGCCTTGACCGTCAATGGTACCTACAACTTTGGTTCATACAGTACGTTTACGGTTAGCAGTACCTTCACAACCGGTAGCTCATCCGACTTTACGGCTCCGTCGGGTACGGCTTCCTTCGCCGGTTTCTTTACCCTCGATCCCGGTATGGCCTTCACGGCTAACGGGGGCACGATTAACTTTAATGGTGCCAGCCAAACTTTGAGTTGTGGCGCTAAGACCTTCTACTTGGTGACCTTGGGTGGAACCGGCACCAAAACGGTTGGCAGTGATTGTAACCTGCCGCTGGGGAATAATCCAACCGTAAATAGCAGTGTAACAGTGACGCTCAATGGCACACTGTCCGGCACTGGGGCACTGACGACTTCGAATACTTTGACGCTGGGTGGCAACAATTCACCAGGTTATGTAAACGGCGCGGCGGCAACCGGCTTTGGCTCGGGCGGCGGCGGCGCAGGTTTTTATGGCGGAATGGGCGGCAATGGTTTATGGGGGGGCGGCGGCGGCGGAGCGGCTGGTTATACTAGTTTTGCGAACCGAGTCGGCGGCATGGGCGGCAGCGGAGTGGTCGTGTTCTCGCCCGCAGGCTCTTCAAACGAAGTGCGTACCTCCGGAACTTCTTATACGGTACCGGCAGGCGTTACAAGCGTCAAAGTCTGGGCTATCGGCGCGGGCGGCGGCGGCGGCGGATCTACTAGCGGTGACGGCACCTCTGGGGGTGCCGGGGGTGCCGGCGGAGTCGTTTATAAAACCTTTTCTGTCACGCCAGGCGACACTATTTCGTATAGCTTAGGGGCTGGCGGAGTTGGCGGCATAGCCAATACTAACGGCAGTAATGGCGGTAACACGACGGCTACCGCGGGTGCTACAACGATAACCGCGAATGGCGGAAGCGCTGGAAGGTATAACAATAACGGCGTAAATGCCGGAGGCAGTTTCTCCGGCGGAGATGGCGGAGCAGTCGGAGGGGTTGGTTCCGGCGCTAGCGGCGATTTTGGCGGTGGCGGTGGCGGCGGTATTGGCGGAGCTGATGCCCCTGATGGCGGTGCTGTTTCGGGGGACAGTGGGGCTCAGAGCATTGATGTCTCAGGCTTATTCGCGGTGCTGGCCAATCAAGGCTATCCCACCATAGGTCCTGGGGCTGGCGGTGACGGTCTCGGCGGGAACAATCCTAGCGGCGGTGTCTTAGCCGGCTTTTCCGGACTTAGTACCAGTGCCCTGACCATCAATGCTACCAACAACTTCAGCTCATACACCACCTTTACGGTCAGCAGTACGTTCACCATCAACAGCGGAGCAGTCGTAACTATGCCTACGGCCGGAGCCATCATAAGCGGCGCGTTTGCCCTTAATTCTGGGGGGTCTTTCACTGCTTCTTCAGGCACGGCTTCGTTCGCTTCTACCTTTACCATTAACAGCGGCTCAACCTTTAATAACAACAGCGGAACAATTAACTTTAATGGTACCAGCTCGGCTAGCCTCTCTTGCGGTAGTAAAACGTTTAATTTGGTTACCTTCACCCATACGGCTGGTACTAAGACGGTTGGCAG
>JANWLD010000001.1 GCA_025451045.1 Candidatus Saccharimonadales bacterium | reverse complement strand
TGGCTTCCGGGCTAGGACTCGAACCTAGATTGCTGGGACCAAAACCCAGTGTCCTACCATTAGACGACCCGGAATCATCAAGCTTATGTGCGGTCAATATTGTATCAGTAACAGTAGTGATAAACAAAATTTACACATTGATTTTGCTACAATAATGGCATAAATGAAGATAACAAATAATAAATTTACCAAAACATCTATTATTAGCCTGCTTATCGTCGTTGGACTAGCTGGTTTTTTCCTATTTGAAAATAAAGTTACAGCGCCGAGTTCTAAAAAATCAAACGAGATTATTAATATTAAAAAACCCAGTGGATTTAAATCCTTTACCGGAAAGCAATTCGAGGATTTATACAACTCATTTGCCTACCCGAATACCCAGTTAATCAACGAAGATACTCCTATAACCGAGAATCCGGCGGCAGATGCAAGAATCAGACAGCTTGCGCTCGCCCGAGGCTACAAACTGCGCAGCGCTCCGGTTACTGATACTTTCGTTGAAGTACAAAAAGACATGTTGCTTCAGCAAAGGGCTGCCAAACCATGGCTTAATCTGAAGAAGCAAGCGGAAAAAGACGGTATAAAACTCAGCCTGACAGCGGCTTACCGTTCGGCAAAAGACGAAAAGACCATCTTTCTGGATAGATTAAAGAATCTGCCGCTGGCTTCCATTGCCTCCGGACAAGCTGATGCGCAGGTTAATACCGTATTAGACCATGTCGCCCTGCCGGGATATTCGCGGCATCATACCGGCTACACAGTAGACATAGCCTGCGACAATAACCCTAGCGTGAAGTTCGAAAAATCAATTTGTTTTAAATGGCTAAGCAAAGATAATTACATCAACGCCAAAACATTCGGCTGGATGCCCAGTTATCCTCCCGGAGCGGGAAAACAAGGCCCGGTTCCCGAACCTTGGGAGTATGTCTGGGTTGGAACGGACGCCCTAAAATAAACCGCTAATGATTGCCAAAACCAGATTTAACTAATATTTTATTATTGGATGATAAACAAAGAAGATAAAATAACGCCCCTCAACATCAATCGTTTGAGAGGTCGAATGCTCAATCTGCCCGCAAAGCGAAACAAAAAGCGGGAGATATTGCTCCTATACGGCCATCATGCCAGTTTAGAGCGGATGTTCGGTATAGCCGATAACCTGAATCGCCATGGAACGGTTACCGTGCCTGATTTGCCCGGATTTGGCGGTATGCAGAGCTTTTATAAGATAGGGCTTAAGCCGACGATTGATAACTATGCCGATTATTTAGCGGCCTTTATCAAGCTATGGTACAAACGCAAACGAATCACCATTGTTTCAATGTCATTTTCATTTGTTATAGTCACCAGAATGCTGCAAAAGTACCCGGACATTGCGAAAAAAACCGATTTGGTCGTAAGCTCGGTCGGTTTTGTACATCACGAAGACTTCCGCCTGCCCAAATACCAGCAGTTCGGGCTAAAACTAATGGGCGGTATCTTCCAATACGGCTTCCCGGCTTTTATGTTTCGCTATACCGTCCTTCAGGGGCCGGTAATAAGAGCTTTTTATAACCTTGTCGGCAGCGGACACAGTAAGATGAAAGACACTAAAGACAATTTGATAAAAAAGCAACGGATAGACGCGGAGATAAAGCTATGGCATATAAATGATTTGCGTACCCGAATGAAGACAATGCGCGATATGTTTAAAGTTGACCTCTGCACCAAGGGCACGGTTGATTTGCCGGTGCACCACGTATTTGTCGAGGACGACCGTTTCTTTGACAACAAAGTCGTCGAACAGCATATGAGTATAATCTACAAAGACTTTATCGGCCTGGAAACGACCATAAAAGGCCATATGCCATCAATAGTAGCCACAGCCAAAGAAGCCGAACCCTTCGTACCGAAAAAACTTAAAAAAATCCTTAAATAGAATGCCCGGGTCCTGCCTCTCAGGGAACCCTTCCCTGAACTTCCACGATATTCGTTCAGGGTTCCTTCCCTCCGAGCCACCCGAACAGTTTATGCCAAAAATGATGCTTTTTAACACCAATCTAAGGTAAAATACTACAAGCACATATGACATTACAATCCCTGACTTACGCACTTGAGCACAGAGTGAATTTTCTTTATGAGAAGCGGAGCGAGTCGTACAAACGGTACGTCGACCGAGCATCGGAGCAAAAAAAATTACTATGTGCCAAGAACAGCTTGCAAGCGCAAACTTGCTTTGCGCTGGAAAGGTGTGGTGCGTAAATCAGGATGAAGATTGGATTGGTTTGCCCCTATAACATATTCAAAGGTGGCGGCGTACAAGAGTACGCGCTTGGGCTTCAAAAAAGCTTGGTATCCGCTGGTCATAAGGCCTTCATCATTACGCCTCAGCCACGAGATTATAACGGGCCGAAAGTCCCCGGCATTATTATGGTCGGCGGAGCCGCACCGATTCGCTCGTTTCATACCTCGGCACAAGTTTCAGCTACTGTAGATACTGAAGCATTGGAAGCCGTTTTGCATGAACAGAATTTTGACATTTTGCATTTTCATGAACCGTGGGTGCCAATGCTTTCCCGCCAGATATTGTTGCGCTCCGATGCTATACATATCGGTACTTTCCATGCCGCGATGAGCGAAAGGCGTGCCTCGCGCACCGTAGAACGGGTAATCACGCCTTATACCAAATCGATTTTGAAATACCTTGATATTCTTACAGCCGTATCACCGGTTGCTACGAATTATGTAAAATCCCTGACTCATCGAAAGATTTATATTATTCCTAATGGTATAGATTTATCAAGATATACTCCGGCGGATAAAAGTAAGCCTAAAAACAAAAAGACCATTTTATACATTGGAAGACTGGAAAAGCGCAAGGCCGTAAAATACCTGATAGAAGCTTTCGGGATAATCAATCAAGTCCACAAACAGTACCGTCTGCTGATAGTCGGCGAAGGCCCGGAAAAGGACAATCTGAAAGAGCAGATAAAACAAGCTAAGATTAGCAATATTGACTTTTTAGGCCATATTGACGACGCTGAAAAAATCCGGTTGTTACAGACTTCCGATGTTTTTTGTTCTCCGGCAATGTACGGTGAAAGCTTCGGTATAGTCCTGCTCGAAGCGATGGCCGCCGGCTGTGTAACTGTAGCAGGTTCTAACGCCGGTTATGAAAGCGTGCTGACCGGCAGCGGCCAGATTTCATTGGTTAGCCCCAAAGATACTAAGGAATTTGCCCGGCGCTTGCTATTGATGGCTTCGGACGACGGCTTGCGCGAACATTGGTTGAATTGGGCCAAAAATGAAGTGGAAAAATACAGCTACAGTAATATAGTGGCCCAGTATGTAAAACTTTATCAGCTGGCTTATGAAAAAAAGCACCAATAAGAGCTTAAAAGTAGGCTTTATAATCGATGACGGAATGGATAAGCCTGACGGTGTACAACAATATGTCCTTACTCTTGGCGGGTGGCTTAAAAAGCAGGGGCATGAAGTACGTTATCTAACGGGTCAGACGACCAGAACTGATATAAAAGGCCTCCTTCCGCTGTCTAAAAACTTAAAGGTTCGTTTTAATGGAAACACTCTCTCGACTCCTTTGCCTGCTTCTAAAACTGAGATAAAACGAGTTTTACTGAAAGAAAAGTTTGATATTTTGCATGTCCAGATGCCATACAGCCCGTTTTTAGCAGGAAGAGTAGTGCGTTTTGCAGATGATAAGACAAAGATAATAGCAACCTTTCATGTACTGCCAGTAGGCAAACTACAATATTTTGGCAACAAATTACTCGCTAAAACACTTAGATTTAGCCTAAAGAAGTTTGATAAATTTTTAAGCGTTTCAGCTCCGGCGCAAAAATTTGCCAAACAGGTTTATGGCATAGACAGTCAAGTTTTGCCAAATCCGGTCGACTTGTCCAAATTTAAAAGCGAGGGCAAAAAAGACGATGGGGTTATAAATATTGTATTCCTGGGCCGATTAGTACCGCGCAAAGGCTGTATGGAGCTGTTGAAAGCTGTGAACAACCTCGTTGAAGAAAATGGTCCTTCGAATATAAAATTGCATATTTGCGGTGATGGCACTGAGCGGAAAAAACTAGAGGATTTTATAAATTCGACAAAGTTGAAAAATATCACTACCATGCATGGTTTTGTTAGTGAAAAAGACAAAGTGAAGTTCTTAAACTTGGCTGATTTCGCAGTCTTTCCTGCCCTGTCCGGTGAAAGTTTTGGTATAGTCCTGATTGAAGCGATGGCGGCGAACGCCGGTGTAGTACTTGCCGGAAATAACCCCGGTTATTCTAGCGTACTCGCTGGATTAGAAGATTGCCTATTCGACCCGAAAAATCCAATAGAGCTAAGCGACAAGCTCGACAAACTAATCAAGAATAAGACTCTTGCCAGCAAAATACATGCCGAGCAACAAGAACTGGTAAAAGCTTTTGACGTAGACATTATCGGCTCCAAGCTACTTGAGATATACCTTGATTGACCACACCACTTGCACTAATCAGACCAATGGGTCAAAATATTAACAAATGAACGGAGACAAAGACAAACACGTCAGAATTAGCGTTGATTCGCGTACGATTGTCCGGACGATAGTTATAGTTTTCTTAGCCATTATCCTGATAGGTTTAATAAAAGCCATATCATCAGCGCTTATTCTTATCTTCATAGCCTTTTTCTTGGCGCTTGCCCTTAACCCTGCTGTTAGCTGGATATCCAAGCAGTTAAAAAGCGGCAGCCGGGTACGCGCTACCGGTATCGCATACGTGATAGTATTGACGCTTCTAATTACATTTTTTGCTTTGGTAATTCCACCGCTGGTAAGGCAGACAGCTGATTTTATTAAGGACGTGCCGCAGACCGTACAGAATTTTACGGCCGATGACTCAGCATTTAGCCGCTTTATTGACCGAAACCACCTTAATGATCAGGTTGATAGCCTGACAGAGGATTTTAGCAATAAATTCAAAGATGTCGGCCAGCCGGTTCTTTCAACAGCCGGAGCCGTAGGAACAGCGGTTATTTCTACCATCACGGTACTGGTACTGACTTTTATGATGCTTATCGAAGGTCCGGCTTGGTTTGATAAAATCATCGCTATCCAACCGAAGGACAAAAGGCATCCGCGCAAAGAACTGGCAAAAAAAATGTATAGGGTTGTTACGAATTATGTAAACGGCCAGGTCATAGTGGCCTTCATTGCCGGCTTCTTCGCATTAATAGGCCTGCTTGTGGCAAGCAATATATTCAACGTATCCATAAACGCCGTAGCTTTGGCCGGCATTATCATGTTATTCGGCTTGCTGCCTCTTATTGGAGCCACTATAGGCGCGGTAATCGTGGTGTTGGCCTGTCTTTTGGTATCACTGCCTCTGGCGATTACCATGGGCATATTTTTTGTCGTCTACCAGCAAGTTGAAAATCTCACCATTCAACCTTACGTACAATCAAAAACTAACAGTTTAACGCCTTTGACGGTCTTTGTAGCGGCACTAATAGGCGCTAGCTTGGGCGGTATTATGGGAGCGTTTGTCGCTATCC
Source organism: Candidatus Saccharimonadales bacterium (assembly GCA_025451045.1). Taxonomy (GTDB): domain Bacteria; phylum Patescibacteriota; class Saccharimonadia; order Saccharimonadales; family 2-12-FULL-41-12; genus JANWLD01. Next base: position 532,806 of record JANWLD010000001.1, on the reverse strand, counting down.
CGGTAGCCGGCTGTATAAGAATACTGTTATCGAACTATTATTCAAACCGCGCGGCTAAAACCGATAACTAGACAGTCCTGAACCAGATAGTGCCATTATCAGTGTCTTTAATACCTATGCCTTGGTTTTTCAAAACATCGCGGAGCTCATCAGAGTGGGTCCAATCTTGGCTATCCCTGGCTTTCTCGCGTTCATTTATAAGTTTCTTTTGCGCGTCAGTGATGTCCGTGCTGCCAGAAAGTCCTAAGCTCAACAATGCGTCTGCTTTATGCAACAGCTCAACTTTCGGCGCTTTATCAGCATTAGATTCAATTAGTAGAAAAATGTTATAAGCTCTAAGGTCGTCGTTGGTTTCACTAGCGTAGTCCTGGGCTGATGCCGACATAATCTGTCGTATGACATCATGCTGATATGATAAGTCGGCCCATGCCCTCAAATAGTTTAGGCGGTTTTGGGCGGCTTCAAGGTTCTCCCAGCTAAAATGCATCTGGCTACGATAGTGCGACTGAAGTACCATTAAACGGAAAGCTAAGGGGTCAAAGCCTTTTTTCTTAATGTCTTCTAAAGTGTAAAAATTGTTTTCTGACTTAGCCATTTTTTTGCCATCCACCAGTATGTGTTCGTTGTGGATGAAGAATTTGGCTAGATGCTCTTTGTTGGCTGCGGCGGTACTTTGGGCTATCTCGTTCTCGTGATGCGGAAATTTTAGGTCAACACCGCCGGTATGGACATCAAAGGGCTGACCCAACTCACCCGTACTCATTGCCGAGCACTCTATATGCCAACCCGGCCTGCCAACTATATTTTGGCCGTTTATGTCAAAGTCCCAGGCAGGCTCACCGGTTTTTTGTTTTTTCCATAGCACAAAATCATGCGCATTATCTTTATCATACTGGTCGTTGTCAATCCGCGATTCGCCAATACTCTCGACTGTAATCTCTACTAATTGTCCGTAGGTTTTTCCGGATTTTTTATACTCAGCAATTGAAAAGTAAATACCATCATCGGAAACGTAGGCCACGCCTACGTCGAGTAGCTGCTGGATTAATTGTTGTATTTGTGAGACATATTCAGTAGCCCGGACAAATTTTATATCTTCCAAATCAACGCCTACTGCCTGCATGTCCTGCATAAATAAGTCTTCGTAGTGTTTAGTGTGCTTTTTCAGCGCTGCCATTGGTTCTAAGCTAGGATATTCTTCCTGGCTTCGTTTGATGGTTTTGTCGTCTACGTCAGTTATATTCATAACGTGCTTAATCTTTGAATTTGGAAACGCAGCCGATAGCGCTCGTCGCAGTGTATCGACATAGATAAATGAAGCCAGATTGCCTATGTGCGCCCGTTCATACACTGTCGGCCCACAGGTGTAAATGCTAATAAAACCGTCTTTGACTGGCTTAAACTCTTCTATCTTTTTGGCCAAACTATTATAGAGTTTCACTGATTATCCTTTTTGGCTTTGGCCAATTCATCGGAAATAGCCTGCAGGCATTTAGCCAATACATCATCTGTCGATGAACCGTCGGTTACCCTAAAGCCGCTGGCATAAGGATGTCCGCCACCGCCGAATTGTTCTGCCGCTTTGTCGCAAACTGGAAAGCCATAATTTGCTCTTAGCTTGGCTGTAACTCTGCCGTCCGGATAGCTTTTAAGCGCGACTGCTACCTTTACGCCTATTACCTGCCGCATTTCGTCAATTACCAGCATCGAGGGATTATAAAGCGGGCTGTATTTTTCGATTTCTTTCCAAGGTATAGTTATGTAAGCCACCGCTTTGTCTTCGGAATATTTTACTCTTTTCAATAATTCAGACTTGTAGGTGAGTAACTCCGGCTGTTTTTTCTGATACTCACGGCGCGCGGCATCAAGCTTGGCCAGGCTTACGCCCTTATCCATCAATTCGGCAATTATCCGCATGCTGTCAGCAGACGTGCTTTCACTGATGAACCCGAGGCTATCGCTCATGATTGAACTGGCGATATGTTCAGCCGCGTCCAAGGGCAGCGGCCAATCGTTATCTTTGCACAAATCGTAAATCAACTCCCCGGTCGACACGGCCGGTTTGATGTGCTCAACAGCCGCGAAGTCTATAGTACTTTCCGTAGCATGATGGTCGATGATGATGCATGGTTTAGTTTTGAGCCAGCCGAGCTCATTTGATTTTTGCAAAGTTTCCAGTAGTAAGAGCGAGCTGGTATCAACGATTATTGACAAGTCAAAAGTCTTCGGCAGAATCTTGACCACCCGGTCTGAGCCTTTCATATAGCGTAAATATCCCGGCATATCCACGCCGCAATAAAGGATTACGTCTTTGTCCATATCGGACAAAATCGCCTCCAAAGCCAAAGACGAAGCCAAACTGTCGCCATCCGGATTGTCAGCCTGCAAAACGACTATCTTCTTGGCTTCATTAATTAATGATTGGAGTGTTTTCATACGGCCCTTCTGCCTTCTAGTGCCCGGGATAGAGTTATCTGGTCGGCATATTCGATATCCAAGCCTATCGGCAATCCTTGGGCCAGCCGGGTAATTTTAATTTTTTTGCCTTCCAACTGTTTTTGAATGTAGTGCGCGGTTGATTCTCCTTCAATGGTGGCATTAGTCGCGATAATAATTTCTTTGACCTTGTCCGCGATAACCCTTTTTACGAGCTCTGGGATATGTAGCATTTCAGGCGTCATGTTGTCTATCGGCGAAATCAATCCGCCCAGTACATGGTACGTGCCCGAATATGCCTTGGTCTGTTCCAGCGCAACTACATCAAACATATCTTCTACTATGGCTACGGTTGTTTTGTCCCGATTTTTATCATCATAAATCGGCGATAATTTTCGATCACTAGATATTAATTCGTAAGTAACCGGGCAGACGGTAATACCTTCCTTGAGCCCTGAGAGCGCTTCGACAATATCCGAAGCCGCTTTTTTCTGGGTTTTGAACAGATAATACGCGTAGCGCTCAGCTGTGCGCGGCCCTACTCCGGGTAGCTGTGAAAGTGCGTCAACTAGATTGGTCAAGGCTTTAGGAAGCATGTTAGCGGGTTATCTCCGACAGTTTAGAGTCCCAGGTTTCCCAACATGCCCATCATCGGCTGCATCTTTTCGGCCGCGTATTTTTGGCTTTTGGAAATAGCGTTTTTCACGGCTTCTTCCACCCACTTCTCAAGCTCGCCTATATCATCCAAGTCGACTTTGTCCGGGTTAATATGTATCTTTTTGATTTTCTGTTCGCCATTAATCTCGACTGTCACGGCTTCATCGCCTGCTGAAACAGTAATAATTTCTTTCTGCAATTCTTTTTGCATTTTTTTAACCTTCATCAGCATTTTAGCTTGATCAAATCTGTTCATATTGTCTCCTTTACGCCTTTAATTGTAACAGATTAACTTTTGTATATTTGGTGGTAGTCATCGGTTTTTGGCCAGCCGATAAAATATCTTTCGACATGGTAAGCACAGACTAAAAACACAATTGCAAAAACTAAAGCCAGGCCAAATGCTCGGGCTAACGGGTTGTTAGGAAATATCGATAGCCATCGATCTGTCAGATAGGTGATTCCCAGGGCCATCATAATATAAACCAACGGCAATAACAGCGAGATGTACAGTGCCCCGTTGATAAAAATAAGTACAAGCGCCAATAGGAAAAACAAGGACATGATTGTTTTTCTAACGGGGTTTACGACTGATCTATAAAGATAAACAAAGCCAGCCAGCAGAAAAACTGCCGATACCCAGTCGATTATTGGGGTTGTCGGCAGCCACATCGAACTGTCATTCAGCCCTCCATAAAATAGCTGGCTGGGTAGCTCAACGATATTAGCCTTAATAATGCTTAACGAGGGTAAACCACCGATTCCAAGGCCGGCTGTTTTGGCAAACAGTGAAATACTGTCTAGTGATAATACATATATCAACCAGGCGTATCCGGCAAGAGTTGCCGACACTGCCAGCAAAGGCAGTATAAAAATGCCAACTGGCAGGTTTTTGCCAAAATAAATAGCGCCTAATATTACCGAAACCAGCAGAAACCAGATAGCACCGGGGATAAAGATAAATTGGACTAGCGCGATAGCAATAAAAATCCTGGCAATTCTTGAATCAGTGCGAATAAACCACTGGCCTAAATAAAGCAAAACAGGGATAAACGCGAGCATAAAAGCCGAGCTTTCATCTTGTCTAACTTGAAACAACGCCCAGCTTGAAGTGGAATAAAGCAATGTAGCAAGAACCGACATTCGCCAACTGACCCAAGAACTTAGCAGTTTGTAAAAACAAAAGACCGATATAAGCATCAAAGCCGCGGACAGCAATCGGGTATTCATTTGGAAGTCACTATGAAGCTTGTAAAGCAAGAACAGACAAACTTTAACCGGCAAAAACAGCACTGAGGTAATGTCAGAGAGCGAATTATAGTCAACTGCGGCATCCGAAGGTCGAAAAGGCGGGAAATGATTAATATTAAATAGATAAAGCCCCGCAATAAAAAGCGGTATCAGGATATAAAAAATCCGGTCCTTTATATATGACAGCGTCGAGGAAATCTTAAATTTAAAACCGCGTTTGGGTTTTCTTGATAGGTTTTTGAGAATCTGGGTACCGGTTTTTGTATGTTCGCGCAGGTTTGGCCTTTTTAATCGGGTCGGTCTAACATCTTGGGACTCGACAATAGTTTTTGTTGGCGTATGGGGTAATTTGGATTTTTTTGGCAGTACGCCGCCCATACTTAAAACTGTCGGTTTTTTTTGATTTTTAGTCATAAATATTAATTTATTGTATCAGAACTTTGGCTTGGCTTATGCATCAAAAGGCGTCGAGTGTTTCCTATCAATACTTCTAAATCGTTGCTTTTGCCGGTCAAAAATAAGTTCTATGGCTCCCGTTGGCCCGTTTCGGTGTTTTTTAATAAAAATTTCCGCGATATTTTTCTTATTCTCCGTTTCGGGATTGTAATATTCTTCGCGGTACATAAAGGCTACGACATCAGCATCTTGTTCAATAGAGCCTGATTCACGCAAATCGGCTAATTGCGGTATCTGCGGGTGGCGGCTTTCTACAGAACGGCTAAGCTGGGAAATGGCTAACAACGGAACGTTAAGTTCGCGGGCAATCCCTTTGAGGCCGCGGGAAATTTCCGAAATTTCCTGCACGCGGTTGCCGCTATCGCCGGAGAACCGGGTGCCGCCGCTCATTAGCTGAAGATAGTCGACAATAACCAAGCCAAGCGGCCGTTTATGGGCTTCCCGGCGGGCTTTGGTCCTGAGATCGCTGACCGTTATTCCGGGACTGTCGTCAATGTAAATTGGCGCTTCGCTAAGCGTGCCCATTGCATGCCCGATTTTTTCAAAATCCGCATCCGCGAGATTACCGGTTCGCAAATTCCACGCGTCAACGCCAGCTTCCGCGGCCAACAGGCGGTCAACCAGCTGTTCCTTGCTCATCTCTAAGCTAAACAACAGCACTGGCTGGGATGATTTAACAGCGACGTTATGGGCGAGGTTAAGCGATAGCGCGGTTTTGCCCATGCTTGGACGAGCCGCCAAAATAAATAAATCGCTGCGTTGAAAGCCGGCAAGTATATTATCCAAATCTTTAAAGCCGGTCGGAATACCGCGGATAGTGCCTTTGTCTTTATGGAGTTCATCAAGCCGCTCGAAACTTTCGCTTAATATATTCTCCAAGCTGACTACATCCTGTTTAATGTGATCGGAGCTGACATTAAATAGCTTGCTCTCAGCCGTTTCAATCAGGCTCTGGATAGAATCGTCTTCATAAAAACCTAGCTCTATAATCTCCTGGCTAGCCTTAATTATCCGCCGCCGTATAGCTTTAGATGAAACAATTTGGGCGTATTCCACGGCGTGGGCGGCCGATGGAACAAAATTAGTAAGTTCAGTAAGGTATTCGGCTCCGCCGACCGATTTGAGACTGTCGCTGTTTTTCAGCTGGTTGGACAGCGTCAAGACATCTATCGGGCTGTGGTTGGCATAAAGCGTCTTAAGAGCTTTGTAGATTTCTTGGTGGCGTTCATCATAAAAATCATTTTCATTTATAATATCGGCGACTTTGACAATCGCGTCGCTGTCAATCAATATCGAGCCGAGCAAACTTGCTTCGGCATCAGTATTTTGAGGTGGTATTTTCGGGTCGTTGGGTGTGGCCATTTCGTACTTTAAGATTCTAACACTTCACTGGGCCCGAAAATATTGCTTATGCTGTTTATTGAGTCCTCGGAGCTTTCAGGGGCTTCGCCGGACGCGTTTAGATGGATTGTCAACTTGGCAATTTTGCTATCCAAAGATTTGACGCTTTTTTCCATCTGCAGGAAGTTCTTCTCTAGTTTCATTTGTTTATAGTGGAAGGGAAATTTAAAATAAAGTTCCAAGCTATCACCGTCAATTTTAGCGTCAGCCATACGGGCAATCGCGTACAACGTATTGTTGTTTTCCTTCAAGTTTTCCAGCACTGACTGCCAAAAATCGTCTTTTGGCACGGCTTTCGCGGGTTTTGTTGTTTTTGTCTTTTGTGGGTCTAGGATAATATCATCTGTTTTGTCTTGAGCAGAGATTTTTATTGAATCATTCTTGGCGGGTTGCTCGTATTTACAAGCTTCTATCAGGATGATTTCTGTCGCAAGCGCAGTATTCGAATAACTATCGATTTTAAGCAGATTTTCTATCAAGCTAAGTATCGTAGGCCTATCAAGTACAGTTTTTTCCTCATTTAATAAGCATAGTCGCAGATAGTTAATAAGCTGTTTTACTATCTGGTCGTCATTTGCGCCGCCCTGCTTTAGCCCAGCCAAGCTTTCGACAATTTTTTTGGCTTGTGAATTTTCAACGTGTTTTATCAAGGCGGCAATTTCTTTTTTTGGACTTAAGCCCAGGACTTTGGCAACATAATCAGCTTTGATTTTTTTACCGCTGTTTTTAAACTGGTCTAAAAGCGAAATAGCATCGCGAAAGCTACCGTCGGAATTATCAGCGATAATATCAAGCGCTTCCGGGTCTATGTCTATTTTTTCTTTGTTGGCAATTCCAGTTAAGTGTTTCTTTATGCTTTCCTTGGTTATCGAAGAAAACGCGAATCTAACGCAGCGGCTGGTTATAGTATCCGGTACTTTATGGAAATCGGTGGTAGCCAAAACAAAAACGACATATTCCGGGGGTTCTTCGAGCGTCTTAAGCAGCGCGTTGAAAGCTTCTTTGGTCAGCATGTGAACTTCGTCTATGATATAAACTTTGTACTTCAGCGCCGATGGCGCGATGGCTACTTTTTCCCTGAGTTCACGAATTTCGTCAATACGGCGGTTAGAAGCCGCGTCAATTTCTATAATATCGCTATAGGTCTGCCCGCCATCTTCGTAGCTTATATTGTTAATAGCGTAAGCGAACAAGCGGGCCACGGAAGTTTTGCCGACCCCGCGCGGGCCTGTCAAAAGATAAGCGTGGGCAAACGAACTGTTTTTTATAGAATTTTCAAGAGTAGTAGTTATATGTTCCTGGCCGATAACCTCAGCGAAAGTTTTTGAACGGTATTTCCTATACAGGGTCCCTGATGACATAGAACCTATTATAAACTTTTAGTATTTTTACGCTGTTGTAAAAAGGTTATAAAGCGGCTTCCAGCGCGGCCCACTCGGCGTCTTTGTCATCTTGGGGCACGTTGACGCTAACTTGATCGCCGGGCTTGGCCTTGAAATAAGTAACACTGGCCAAAAGCACTCTGTACTGCTTATCGGCTACTTTGACAAAATAGTGTCCTTCTTGAAGTTCCAGCTTGCCAACCACTTGTTTGCGCGGTATCGGCCCGATCTGCTTGTAAAGAAAGGTTCCGTCATCGGCAATGGTCAATTTCAAGATATCGCCCTGAACAAGCTTGGATTTACTGGCGTAGTTAGCCGGTACGGGATATGTCTTGCCGTCACTGCCGACCATATTCTGCCCGTCGAAAACTCCTTCGATAATCTTGCCGATGTTTTCTTCTACCGTAGCGGTAGTAGCTTCGACGTCATCGCCGAGCAAACTCAATATAAGCTCCTTTGCCGCTGCCAAGCTTGTCTCAGCCTCGGATATCAAGGAACGCAATCTTTTTACTTGTTTGTCAGGTACGTCCGCCATTTCTTTACCGTTTGTTTCTGGGCCTCTATTTTACTTCGTTTTTTATCCCCACTTACTGTGGTTACAGTAGCACCTTTAGACCATAGAAGTCAAAGTGTCAACACTAAATTCTGTGGAAAAATAAACAATATTTTAAATCTTAAGAAAGTTCTACCGTAGCACCGGCTTCTTCCAAGGTCTTCTTGGCTGCTTCGGCTTCATCTTTTGGTGCTTTTTCTTTGATTACCTTTGGCGCGCCATCAACCATGGCTTTGGCCTCACCCAATCCTAGACCGGTGATATCTTTAACAGCCTTGATAACCGCGACTTTTTGGGCGCCGGCATCTTTCAGGTTGATGTCATATTCATTCTTGGCTTCCTCAGCCGCGCCTTCGCCTTCACCGCCGCCAGCAGGAGCTGCGGCAACCGCTGCAGCAGGAGCTGCGGCACTGACACCCCAATATTCTTCTAAAAACTTTACGAATTTGCTGATTTCCAACGCGCTCATCTTGTCAAGCTGCTTGGTAATATCTGCGAATTCTTTTGGAACTTCTACTTTCGCAGAGTCCTTTTTCGGCTCTTCGGCCTTTTTTTCTTCAGTTTTTACTTCTTCGTCTGCCATATTTTCTCCTTATTTGATTAACTTATATTTTCCGAACGTGCGTTTAATACATTTAAAACACCGCGGATATTGCCGGAAAGGACTGTTACCAGTCCTCTTTGCGGAGCGCTAAATAGCCCCACCAGCTGTCCGCGCAACTGATCCTTGCTTGGCAATGCCGCCAATTGTTTGACATCGCCAGCTTCCATAAACTGGCCGTCTTCTGAGATTGCGCCCACGAATTCCAAGCTTTGGTGCTTCTTCGCAAAATTTGCAAAAGCTTGAGCCGGTGCGACTTCATCCTCAGAGTTAAAAGCATAAATAAGCTGTTGGTTAAACTTCACCGTATCAATCGCTTTGTATTTATCCTGGGACTGCAAGGCCTTGATGACTAAGCGGTTTTTGAGCACTTTTACCTTCGTGCCGCCGTCTTTCGCATCTTTTCTTAAGGTTTGAAGCTGTTTGACGCTGGTGCCTTGATAGTTGGCAATTACCGTCAATTTTGAAGAATCCAGCAATTCGCTGACTTCACGCACAACCTCTTCTTTTTTGAGCTTAGTTAAAGCCATAGTGCGGCTTCTCCTTTTATCTGTTAACTTGTGACTTCGACCTTGGTCAAAAGCAGTTACCATTAAAAAATCTTTGGCGTAAACCAAAGACTTATTGAGAGCTTATTTATTCGCCTCGGCGACTTTTTCAAGTGTTTTCACAACGTCGCTGTCTTCGGGTAACTATCAATATTTTAACACCTTTGGCCTTGCGACTCAACCCATATCGAGTTGGGCGAGTTTTTTCTGGGTGTAGCGTTCGGCGGCCAAACGGGTTAATTCGGCGTTTTCGTCCTGATTGATAAACTTCATCCCGTCGGCGATTATCGGATGGACTTCGGCGATTTTTTCATAGATTTGTTGGGCAATTTTGCGGTAAGCCGGATGTCCCTGCGGACTACTTCGCAACTCTATAAAATGATACGCCTCACGGGCGTTGAAAGTCATTTTCCAGCGCATCCGGTGGCCTAGCAGAGTCGCGTACTGCGCTTCCTGCTCATAGCCATTCTTCTGCATCAGGCTATAAAGCGAAAGGCTTAGGTCAAAACATTTTTCAAACGCTTCTGTTAGTCCCGCGTCAACGACCAGCTCAGGGACTTCATAGCCATAGCGCGGCGTCAACATTTGCCACTCGAGGTCGTCAACCATACGATGCCTTTGCAAATCACGGAAAATACCGTAATCGCACAGGATATCCCACGAATAATGTATTTTTTCAAACGCCCGGCCGGGTTTGTGCCGGCGGTTATATCGCTCGCCAATGTAGCTTTGAATGACTTTTTTCTTCTTGGCAATCGATAGCTTTTCTACCTCGTCTTTTATCTCATTCAGTGAAAGCGAGCTGTGTTCGTATAAGATATCAGGGACTATATCCAGCTCATTCTTTGGCCAGACATCTGATAAATTGACACTGTCAAAATCGCCGCTTATCTTGTTTGGCAAAAGTTCATTGGCTATATCTTTCGTATTTTCTCGGGTGAAGGCACGGTAGCCCATGGCCAGAACGCCGCGTTCGTTAATATCAACCCGCTCTAAAAAGGCCGGGACGACTTTACGCCCTTCGGCTAAAAGCAGTCGTCCGACTTCGTGGGATTCGGCCAATTCATCGCTGAGCAGGTGCATAATCAAGCTTTCCAGGGCTTGGCCTGAAGCAAATATACCAACTGTGGCAGTCGTAGCGACAGGCAAAACCGAGCGGGCAGCATCGCAGGCTTGGGCACGGGTCGCGCCTTTCCAAGCGATATCACGCTCATCCTCCGGGACAGACGAATGTTGACGAACGTAATCAGTCAATTTTGCTACCATATTTGAGTAAATATCGAAAATCCTGTCCAGCGTAGCGTTATAAGTTTTCTCGATGTCTTTTTTGAGGTAGGGCAGGCGATGGTATCGATAGTTCCCTAGCTCATTTTTCTTATCAAAATAGATATAGCGGGTTGATTGTTCCAGATAAGCGGCTAGGCGGCCCCATTCAAGCTTCTTGGTCAGCAAGTTACTCGCATTTTCTACCACTACATGCTGGCCGACCAGTTGTTGCACGGAATCATCGCCGTACGCGGTAATTACGCGTTTAAGCAGCTGCTCGTCCTTGCCGGCTACGCTTGCGAACTCATCCAACAAGGTTACGCGCATATCATCACCGCGGCGGCTCAGCCGGGCCATGGCGGCGGCAATGGTCTGGGATGATAGCTTGTCGGTAAAAGCGTAGACATCGCTCCTACTGTTAGTCAGCAGCGGTTCAAGATAACGATGCCCTTCTTCGGTAATCCTTGTAACGCCGCCGTCTTTTGATAAATAAGCATTATCTTGTTTAATATTTCCGTTTATCTTTTTTTTTAATTTTTCACCGTCTGGAATGTAAGCCAAAGCTGTTTCCCAAACCCGGTCGCTTATCAGTTTTTCGTCCAATATCTCGCCGGAGCGCGCGCAGTCAATCTGTTTGAAGTCTTTGGGAAACAACTGGCAAAGGTTATCATAAACCTCTACAGACCTTTGCATATGCTTCAGGCTGCGCTCATGGATATCCTTTTTATTACCGCGTTTGTCGACATTCTTAGCCGCGACTTCGGCCGGTACTCGAAGCACCAGTGATATGTCAGGCCGCGGTATTTTAAACATTTCAAACTCTATCTGATCCAGCCAAATGAAAAAGCCTCGGCGTTGCTCGGCATTATCAAACAATACCCCCTGATGAGCCATGTTGGAGCCGGTGAAGCGATCGGCAATGACGACCCTACCCTCGTCTAATGCCTTTTGAATTTTTACAGCCGCCCGGAACCTATCAAGCGCGAAAAACATAGAAGCGGTATACGGGCCAATCTCTTCGGATGAGCCAAGATTGCCGGCTAAATACTGTTTTATAAAGTAGCTGGACGGCTCGTCGTACTGCGGAAATTGGAACTGCTCGACCTTATAGCCGTTTTTCTTGAGTTTATCCGAAAGCAAACGAAATTGGGTAGACTTGCCGGCACCGTCGGTACCTTCCAAGACGATGAATGTTCCCTTTTTTTCCGCCATAACTAACTCCTCCCACCCATTTTACTGGCTTTTGCGGGGAGAAGTCTAGGAGTCATCCGGTATTCTTTTCCTTTGCGAAAACTTCAAGTTATGTGACGAAAAGCCAGCAATGAGAGGAAGTATAACAGTAGTTACATTGACGAACAGTGATGACTTTGCAGTCCGTAAATTGCAGTTTGCAGTCGGCAATAGAATATCGGTATGGCTTCTATTCATATGAGTTTAGGCCTTTTATCTTCTGCGGTAGCGACCGCTTATCCAAATAAGCCTTCGGCAACATCAGCTCCGGCTTCCAGTTTTTTATCAATTTATCCAAATTTGTACCGGATTGGTATTTACCGCTAAAACCGCCGTGCCGGCCTTCGCCGTAGTTCCCGTCAACTTCACCGGTATGATGAAATATCGCTTGGCCAATGCGTTCGCCAACCGGCAGTAAAACCAGTTCGTTCTGGTTCAGGTTGAAAATCTCAAGTGTCAGGCGGTTGATATAGCCGGGGTCTACCCAGCCGGCATCAAAACAAACGGCTATGCCATTGCGCCCCCAACTGGAGCGAGATTTTATCTCATAAGCCCCGGGCGGTTTGATACCGAAGAACTCATGCGTATGGGCAAGTATCCGCTCGCCCGGCTTTATCGGGATAACCGGGTGGTTTTTTGGAATGCCTTTTTGCGGGGCAAAACCGTTTTTAACGCACCAATCGCCGTGCGGTACGGCCTTGAGCGCGCCGTCAAAGTAGCGCGCGACGTCGACTTCATCAAAAGGGTTATACATTAGCTTGCCGCTCATCCGTTCAGTACGGTAGTAATAATAGCCTAGCGTGACGTCCAAGCTGGCATGGGATACATGTTTCGGATCAAAGGGCGTGCAAAGTATATGCCCCTCTTTCAAAGCCTGTCTGATTTCTGTATTGCTATAAACTCCCATAATATCGGCTATTTACAATTGTACCGTTTATCGTCCAGCTACCGTAATGTAATTATTACAAACCCGAAAGTTCGACCGGAATCGACGGTCCCATGGTTGTCGTCGCATAAATCGAAAGCATATAACTGCCTTTAATGGATGCCGGTTTATTTTGCTTAATCGAGCTTATTAGCACTTGAGCGTTATTTTGCAGTTTTTTTGTCCCGAAACTGACTTTGCCGATACCGGTGTGTATTATGCCGCCGCCATCTACCCGGTATTCAATCTTGCCGGCCTTGGCTTGCTCGACCGCTTTGGCTACATCCGCTGTGACGGTGCCGCTTTTCGGATTGGGCATTAAGCCTTTAGGCCCCAGGACTTTGGCGTACTTAGCCAGTTTAACCATCAGGTTAGGCATAGCTATTAAAACGTCAAATTCAATCTGGCCTTTGTCTATAAGATTGGTGATCTCATCTTCGCCGACTATCTCAGCACCGGCCGATTTGGCTTTTTTGGCATTTATCTCGTCGGCAAAAACTGCAATCCGGACACTTTTGCCGCTGCCGGCAGGCAGGACTATACTGTCACGAATGTTCTGGTCAGCTTGCTTAGGATCGACATTCAACCTGATGTGCAGCTCAATTGTGGCATCAAATTTGACCGAAGAAGTTTTACAGGCTAAATCCAGTGCTTCCTCAAGCTTATAATCTTTGGACTTATCTATAAGTTTGGCTTTTTCACGATAATTCTTACTGCGGCGTTCCAGTTTTGAACGCGGCGGTTTCTGCTGGATTTTAAGCTTGGAGAGTTCTTCGGGCGTATCTTCTTTCTTTCGTTCTTCTTTAGCCTGTTTTTCCTCTGCATCAGCTATGGATTTAGCGCTTCTTTTGCCCGCCTTTGCCGTTTTTGGCGGGTTTTCAGGCTCTGTGGCGAGTTTTTCTGCCTCTGCGGTGTCAGATACTACTGCTTTTTTTACGGCCTTATCTGTTAGCTTTTCTTCTTTAACAGAGGTTTCTACTTTTCCCGAGGCTTTCTTTAGTTTTTCTTTTGCTCCGGGTTTTAACTTCTCTATCTTTTTAGTTTTTTTACTGTCCGCTTTTAGCTGTCCGCTTTTAGCTGTCTTTTTGGCTTCCGCCATGGTTTCTCCTTTCGTGGTGCTTGCGTCCGCCACGGCGGACTCCCACAAATTTATTTACTATCCTATTTCTACGCCCATACTGCGGGCGGTGCCGGCGACCATCTTTTTAACCGCGTCAATGTCGTCGGTATTCATGTCTTTGGCCTTGTTCTCGGCAATTGCGGTTAAATCGGCATCGGACAGTTTCTTGGCAATTTTCTCGGTATTGGGCTTGCCGGAGCCTTTTTGTATATTCAACTTAGCACGGATTTGCTCGTCAACTGCTTCGCTGACAACCCTAAAATCCATGCTTCGGTCGTCATAAATAGTGATATGAGCTGTCAAAACGCCTTTCATCTCCTTGGTCTGGTCATTGAAAGGGGTTATAAAGTCCATCATATTTACACCATATTGTCCCAATGTACTACCGACGGGAGGCGCAGCGCTAGCCTTGCCGGCCGGGATGCGCATTTTTAAGTTCGCTTTTATTACTTTCTTATCTGCCATAGATATAACTCCTTTGTCTACTAATTTCAAATTTAGCCCCAATGGCTGCGCCTCCTAAAGCGCCGAATACCGTGGCGAGAGTACTACCCGTGGTTTCTCCGACAATGCCGGCTCCTCCGGCTGCGCAGACTATCATGCTGTCTCCCAAAGGTTTTACTTCTATCTGCTTTAGTGTTTCTAGTATCTCTCCCTTCATCCTAGACCTTCTTTACCTGCAATGTATCAAGTTCCACCGGGGTTTCGCGGCCAAACATGTTGACCAGCACCTTAAGTTTGCCTTTAGTTTCGTCAATTTCGTTGATAGAACCGTCAAAACCTTTGAACGGCCCGTCGACAATACTGACAACTTCGCCTTTTTTAAGGTCGATTTTGTGCTTTGGCTGGTCTAGACCCATTCGTTTGTGGATTTTTTCCAGCTCGTCTTCGCTTATAGGCGTAGGGTCGATTCCGGTACCGACAAAGCCGGTAACATTTGGCGTGTTGCGCACGATATACCAAGCATCCTCAGTCAACTTCATATGTACCAGTACGTAACCTTGGAAAATTCGTTTTTCAACGACTTTGCGCTTGCCGTTTTTAATCTCAATCATTTTTTCTTTGGGTACCAGCACTTCAAAAATCTTGTCAGCCATATCAAGGCTTTCTGCCCGCTGGCGGATACTTTCGGCCACTTTTTCTTCATAGCCGCTGTAAGTGTGTATCGCGTACCAGTTCTTTGTTTCGTCGTATCGTTTAGCCATATTGCGCCTTTCTTATTTGGTTACCAGATGTTTAAACAATTTATCGAGCCCGAAATCCAGGACAGCTACAAAAACCGCGAAGACTGTTGAAAAAATAAAGACCGCAAAGGTCAATCGGATGGTTTCACGGCGGCCCGGCCATGTAGTCAGGCGGATTTCTTTCCAGGAATTCTTAAAATAGCGAGGTAAAGCAAACAGTATTTTATCCAATATCCGGCCAAGGCGGTTATCCGGTAGTTTTGGCAACTTGCGCTTTTTGTCTGACTTCCTCCTAAGACGTTTCAGGGGGCGAAGACTTGATGAACTTTTCTCCTTTAGCGTCCGCTTTTTTGGCGAACTACTCGACTTAGCCAACTCTCGCATGGTTGGCTTGGTCGATTTTTTACTGGCTGGCTTCTTCTTTGGGGCGGCCATACATCCTCTAAATTTAAAAAACTACCTATAAAGGTAGCTGTCCGTTGTCTAGTCAATATACACCACCATACAGCCCCTGTCAACCGGTCATCTCAATCAAGGTGGGGAATCCTGATTGAAAAGGTCGAGCCTTTGTTTATTTCACTTTTCAGTTCAATTTTGGCTTTGATTAGGCGGGCCAGCTTCATGGTTACATATAGCCCTAATCCGGTGCCGTTGGTTGCCCGGGTACGAAAATCTTCGCTTCTAAAAAACTTGTCAAAAACTTTTTCCTGGTCGCCTCGACTGATACCTATACCTGTATCTGTTACCTCAAAAAGCACGCCTTTTTCATATGGTTTCACTATCAGGCTGACCGAACCTTTTTCGGTGTATTTTATGGCATTGGTTATAAAATTCTGCAAAATTTCCCGAACATAAAGCTTGCTTGATTTAAGCTTGCCAACGGCAGAATCAGTCCTGACTTCCAGTTTCAGGCCCTTTTTCTCGGCCTCCGGGGTATAGTCAACCTCAAGTTCTTTGATAAGTTCATTGCAATCCACAGCTTCAACATCTAAATTAAGAGCCCCTCGTTCCGCGCGGGATAATGTAGACAGGTCGTTTATCATATTGCTAAGAAAAAGTATCTGATCATGCGCTTGTTTAAGCGCGTCTTTCATCTGTATGGATTTACCAGACTTGTCATCCGCCAGATATTCGGCATTGCCGACTTCGCCTTCAGCTATGGCGATAGGCGTCCTCAGTTCATGGCTAACCACGCTGATAAATTCATCCCTTTCTTCTTCCAGTGATTTTTCGCGCGTGATGTCGCGAAACAGTACGACGAAACCTTTTGCGCCGGTTCTGCCGAAGCCAAGATGAACCGGGGAAATACTTATATACAGGTTTATCAAGCTGCCATCGGCATATTTAAGCCTTAAATCTCGATTTATAACCTGTACCTTAGTGTTCTTGATGAAATTGTCTATATCGATGTTTTGATTATTATTGTCCACAAACTGTCCGGCAGCGGCAAAAGTCTTGTTATGCAAATCAATGTTGAGGTCTAAAATGTTAAGCGCCGCGCCATTATAAATGGCTATGCGCCCTTCTTCATCCGTAGCAATCACGCCGTCAATCATACTGTTTATCAGGCTGCCCAGGCGCTCGGAAACCAATTTTTCGCTGGCTTGAGTAGTGCTTAGCTGTTTGGCCCCTCGATTATACAAATCCCAGATTGAGGCAACAAAAGAGCTGATAAGGCCAACAAATGCGGCCGCGCAGACAACAATCACGATGTTGCCGTAAGATAATTTGTCATATTCTTTTATGACCCACGCGGCTACGCTCAAGACAAACACCCCGTACATGCTATACCAGACCGAATGTTTGAAATAAATTGAGGTAGTTATAACCAAAAACAGCCAAGCCAAGAAAACCAAGGGGGTCAAAAAACCAATGATGAATACACTGGTCAGCGCGCCACAAATCGCGTAAATAAAACTATAGGCCAGCACCTTGTTCTTGCTATAAGGGTTCCAAAAAAACTGGACAATGCCGAGACAGGTAAAGACAACCGCGTTAAACCAAAATATCGGATAAGAAAAAGAATAGGTTTCTACGGTACCACGCTCTACTAATACCAACAGTACCGTAATCGCCAACGAAAAAAGCAAGCTGACCGTACGATCGCTTTTGACTACTTTTTTATCTAAAAAAAATAATTTTTCCGGGTCCATACAAGTTAGTTCAATTCACTTAAGCTTATTATAGCTTAAGCTTTAGAAAAATCCGGCAGGATTGTACTGTTTAAGAAGTTTGCGGCGGTTTTGATAGTCGGGAAAGATTTTTTCAACCATCTGCCAGAACTCTTTTCCATGGTTCAAATGTTTAGTGTGAGCCAGTTCATGCGCCAATACGTATTTGGCCAAATCAGCCGGCAGGTTGACCAGCATGACGTTCAGGTTAATTATCTTATTCTGATTACAGCTGCCCCAGCGTGATTTAAGCTTTTTTATCCGTACCCCGTTTACCTTGAGGCCGTTTTGCGCAGCTATATCTTTCAGCGTCGGGACAAGGTTAAGCTCACACTGGGTCTTTAAGAAAGCGACTACCCGCTTGTCTATAAGCTGGCGGGTCTGGAGTTCGCTTAAGTTTTTAGGTACGTGGACTTCAAAAGTATCATTGAGCAAAGCCGTGCCGGCCAGTTTTTTGTCCGTATTGATAATTTTCAGAGTGTAGGTATTGGCCAGCTTTTGGCCGTCCTGCCAGCCAGCTGGCGGTTGTTTTTGATGTTTCTTTATCCACTCGTGCTTAGAGTTTAAAAACCTGAGGCCAGCTGAACGGGGTACATACCAAGGGATACTAAGCCGGATAATGCCGTCATGGCCCAGCGTTAGCCTGATATTTTTAAGCCCCTTGCGGCGAAAAATCTTTACCGTGCCGATATTTTTTACAATTACTTCAGAAGAGGCCACAGTTTTAACGAATTGAAATATCGCGGCGCTTGATATCACCTCGGCCGCGCAATGTTTGCGGAATAAGATTTACCAGCTCCGGTTTAATACTTCTATTTATCGCGAACTCGGAACCGACAATACCCATTTCCCGCAGCCGTTTCGTGACTGCCAGCTTCTGGGTATTAAAGGCGTGCTTGCCGCTAATAACAACATAATCTTCGCCGTTAGGATTCTGGCTGGAATTAACCGCGGACTCAAACTCACTTCGAGTATAATTTCGGGCGTATTTGTCGTTTATCTTTCGTTTATCGCGCTTTTTCAGCCTATCAAAGGCGCTATCCGCGTCTATCTGCAACCAAGCCATCACTATTTTAACGTTCAAGTCTTTGGATAGGTTTTGGATCCGGCGACGCTCGGATTTCTTGCTCATCGGCATATCCAAAATGACATTAAAACCGCTTTTTACATACTCTCGAGTCATGTATTCAACCAAAGGGTCGTAAATATCCAAGTTATCAACGCCTTTTCTTTTCAATTCGCGGCCCAGTTCCTTGTGAACTTTGTCAGTGTTGATATGGATGGTGTTTTGAACTTCGCCAGCGAACTGCCGGGCAAAAGTGGATTTTCCTGAACCCGGGTATCCGTACAAAATCAATAAAAATGGCTTTTTTGCCAGCGTCTTGCTCTGCATATTAAGTTATTTTATAACAAATCAGAGGAATTAACACAATTTAAACGGGCCGCTCGGGCGGTCTGATACAATTGTTAATGAATTTAGGCTCAGTCTTGGCTCGTGTTTTTTTGATAGGAGTGTAGCTCAGTTGGCTAGAGCGACGGTCTCCAAAACCGTAGGTCGGGGGTTCGATTCCCTCCACTCCTGCCAAAAAGGCGCGCAATCAATTTATAGGACTTTATTCTTAAATTCCTATTAAATAGGGTATAATGTATGTATTGCGGAGGGCAGTAGCGATGAACAGTAAACAAACTGTAAACAAGAGCCGACACACTAGGCTGCGCGCCCACTTGAGCCCTCGTTCGCTTAATTATTATTTGAAAGTCCCAGGTGCCAGAAAGAAAATTGGCAACTTGGCAACCCGTAGTTTTTTCCAAGTCAGAGAATTACTGACAAAAGAGATTGGCTTGTCGGCACGTACTGAAATGTCCGATGGCTCCGCCGAATCGATAGCTTGGCCTTATACTATTAATTCTACTGACGACCAAAACAAACCTGTCATTCAAAGTACCGACCCTAATGAAGCAACGCGCGAGGAAATAAAAACTATAGTCAGACAATCCCATGAGATAATGGCTGAAGCGACTACTATCTTCCCTTTGACCCTCTTCCCCGATACCATAACCCTCGATAGAAGAAAACTGACCTTTACTCAAAGGAATTTTTTTTGGTCTAGTAAAACGCTGAGTATACAGGTTGAAGAAATATTGAATATAACAGCTAACGTGGGGCCGTTTTTCGGTTCGCTTCATATAGCTATTAGGGGTCTGACTAGCCAAGATCACTTCTCTGTCAATTATCTTTGGCGTAAAGATGCCATACATATGAAACACATGATACAGGGTTACGTGATAGCGCTTAAAGACCACCTAAAGCTTGAAAATCTGGACAAAGAAGAGGTCATTGAAACATTATCCGAGCTGGGACACGACACAAATCCTCAGCGCGTTTAGGTAAATTCGAATTATTTCTTGCGGGGTTTAACTTCGTTGCGGCCTAAGTTTTTCTTGGTTTCAACGTATAAAACATGTTTTCGGGCAATTGGGTCGTATTTGCGCAATTCAAGCTTGTCGGGAGTATTAACGACATTTTTGCGGGTATAGTAAGTCCTGTGTCCGGTTTCTTCGGACACCATACCAACAAGTTTTCGTTTGTCGCTTTTTGCCATATTGAGTTTAAAAGTTTAACAGATTAATGCTTATCTGTAAACAATGGAGCCGCGACCGGGATTTGAACCCGGGAACCTTTTGCTTACCATGCAAACGCTCTACCAACTGAGCTATCGCGGCAACATGCCCACAAGTATATCCCGTAGCTTTTTATTATTAAAATAAATTGTAACGACTCCATACTTGCTTTTGTGACGATAGGTGCCAACAGACCCCGATATAGTAACGTGAACCTTATAAAATTGTGAAAGTTTTGCGTCAAGCTCACTTGACCAATATTTTAACGCATCGGTTGGATCAATATCAGAAAAAATCTGCAGTCCAAATCTTAAATCTTTTTTATCAACATTAAAACATTCTTGAAGAAATTTGATAAAAATATTCAACAACATAGGGTCGGAATTCCCCAGCCTAACAGAATTTTTACTTGCTTTAGTACCTTCACCCCAATATAAACCTATACCCAGCCCATATAATTTTGCTTTTTTTATGGATTTAATTGTAGCAATTTTAAATGGATCGCCATTTGGATTATTTTTCTGATAAATGGCTTCGCTTATGCTTCTTCTTTTTATTTCGTAAATATCCATCCAGTAGGTAATTTTGTGAACCGAACAGCCAAGCTTTTTAGCTATCTCCGTCATTGATAGTTTATCTTCGATATATAGTTTAATTAAAGTATTTCTTGTTATCATTATTGATATAGCATACCCCAAGTCAGTATAGTGCTTTACCCATTAATCTAGCAATAATTTGCTGTTTTTGCTACAATTTACAACTGTTATAAATTGAATTTGCCACCTTAGCTCAGTTGGTTAGAGCGGCTGTTTTGTAAACAGTAGGTCGTCGGTTCGAATCCGACAGGTGGCTCCATATTAACAAGTTAATAACTAGCAGGCCCAGTAGTGAGCTTTTGAAAAGTTTTACTTTATAATTGCTTAAAGCAATTATACTCAAAAGTCTACTACTGGGCAGGGTTAGTGAAGCGGTCAAACACGTCAGACTGTAAATCTGATGGCTTATGCCTTCGTAGGTTCGAATCCTACACCCTGCACCAAACTAAAGCACCCGTTAGGGTGTTTTTAGTTTGGTTCGAGCTTTTAAGTTTATAGAAAAGGTGCTTTTGTTTATTTCTGTGAATACGCTCGAAGAACTATAGGTCTTCGTAACACTAACTTTTCAGCAATATGTAGTGATTAATAAACTGCTCGAGCTCAGTGCTAGTTAAAGGCTCGAGGCTATCAACAAATTCTTTAATAACTGCCGGTGTAAGCGGACTTTTATCATCTTCATTGCTAGCTGGGTCACTAAAGCTAATTACATCCTCACCCATGGGAATATAGAAAATATCTGGCTGTATTTTCTTAATGTCATCTGAATTTGGGTCAATTTTATAATATTGCAGCTTAGATGGTGACAGATAACCGTATACCGCACGGCCTCGTTTTGTTTTTAATACGACCTTACAAGGATATGTAAGCGTTGATTTATATTTTTCAGAACTTGGCGAACCGTCACCACAATTAGCCGGTGGGTTAAAGTCATTCGCTGACCCTTTATAGATATGCACAATTGTGTCCCAGGACTGGTTCGAATGCAGGTTTGAAAAATTATAAAAAAGCTCATAACGCGGGATTAAATCAGGATTGGCAATCAAAGCCTGCACAGAGCTCAATTTTAATGGGCCGGGGTAGTTTTTTGGTGCGTAGAGCTTAATGTCAGAATTTTTGACATTTTCAATAACCTGATTTTCGACTTCCTGGCTGCCTTTATTGCTTTGCTGGCTAACAAAATTATTAACTAAGCTGGGCATGAATATTAATGACAAAGCAATTATCCCAACGTATAGAAAGCCAAGTATCGTTTTGACTAAGGGCACCGTGTATTTAATGAGTGCATAAAAAGCCAGCGTGAATATACCTGACACCAACGCAGGAGTTAGCCAATTATTCCAAAGGGGGCTATTCACAAACAGCCAGCGTAATTTGTAGGTTGCCTGGAAGTCAAAAACCAAAGCCGTTTCAAGAAAAAACAACGAGGCAACGAAAAAACCGCCATAGTAAAAAGCTAGCGTGTTACTTTTCTTGAGCAAGCGATAACTTAAATAACTAGCGAACGAGAACAGCGTAATAAAGGTAAAAAAGTTGCCGAATAGCGTTCCGTGACATGCGAAACTGATTGCATTATGGTCGGTATTACTACAGAAAGATACTGAGTTGGGCAATATTTTGACAACTAATCTGTACCAAAGATGAAATACGGCACCTGCAGCGGCAGCTATAGTAAAAACAAATAGAGCTTCCAGTAAGTTTTTACGCAAAGAATTTGTCGGCTTCCACTCCGGCTCCTGCTGAGCAGAGTTAGTGGGCGGCATGGGTTCAGCCGCTGTTGAAGGCTGTGCAGGCTGCGTAAGAGCTGGCGTGGTTGATGGCAAATTGTTTGCCGGTACCGGGGCAACTCCAACAGGAGTTGTTGGTTCTTCAGGCTTAATATCACTGTTGATTGGCGTGATGATTTTTTCATGGCTAAATGCCTGAGGATTAGCAGAATGGTTGGCATGCTCTGATGGATTAGAAACAGGATTATTATTAGTTTCGGGTAGGTTTGAGTTTGGTTCCATAGTTTTTATGCTTAAGGTGTTAATTGTATTCTACAGTTTTTTAGCACTCTTTGATAGTCTCTGAATTGAGCTAATTAACATCTGAAGGAGCAGGATACCTCCTAGCGTCAACCCAATTATGAAAACTATCGAAGCGGCTATACGAAGGCCATGGGCAATTGCCAAATCTGAATTTAGATGATTAGTTCTACTGAGTAGCTGATACCAATCATGAGCATGGTCATAGGCTGCGTCTGTATCCGTTGGGTCTATGCCAAAAATCCCGAGACCTATAGATAAAGGCAGTAACCTTGCGCGAGCATCGGCTACATAAATAGCAACATCAAATAAGTTTAGTCCAAGCCAGCACCAGCACATCGCAGCAGCAAAATACCACTTCTTTTGTAAGAAACCAATTAGCCAGAGCAAAGGGAAAAGACATTGGAACAGCGAGCCGCCAAGTATGTGCATAAATTCACTGAAAGGCGAGAAAATTATGTGTCCGAGTTCATGAATACCAAAATCTAGTGCAGAAAATGGGTTGCCTAATCGGTTAAACGCAAATTCGAGATTGTGTAAGTTATCTATGAACATTACGATAAACCACGCAAAAATTGGAAGACGCCACCACCAGTATCGTTTATTAGCCCAAGCTAAAGGTTTTTGAGTAATTTTCAGCGGCTTTTTATAGATGCTGCAGCTAGTGCAAAATACATATTCATTGTCGTAAGATAAAGTTTTTTGCTTGCAAGCAGGACATTTTTTAGGCAGCATTACTCTATTTTTACCATAAGTATTGCTGTTTTGCTTTATATATTAGTTTTTAGATTAGAATTTGCTCCAAATGTACTGGTTGGTAACTTCGTGGTGGTATAAGATTTCTGCTTCTTTTATAATCTCGCCGAGTTCTTTCGGATTGCGATAGGCGGAAGCAACCTTGTACTCCAAATATTTATCTTTAGTTTCGCGGCCCATCAAATTAGTAGTAAATTCGCTGGCTCTAAACTGACGGATAGCGTCATTGATGTTACCCGGCAGTACCCGCAATCTTTGGCGGCGGTCACTCGCCTGCGGAGTCTTATCCTCTGTTGCGATTTTCATGACAGTATAAAGCAGCAGATAAGGATTGGCATCGGGGGAAACCGAACGAATTTCAATCCGCGCGGAGCGCTCGTTGCCAAGTGGAACGCGCACCATCGAACCGCGGTCATTAGCTGAAACTTTAATTTGGTTTGGCGCTTCATAGTTTGGATCCAGCCGGCGGTATGAGTTCACGCTTGAATTGAGTACAAGAGATATTTCCGTCGCCCGGTTGAGTATTTTGCTGATAATCTCCCAGCCTTCTTTCGAAAGATTGTCCGAACCTTTTTTGTCGTATAGTATATTTTTGCCTTTTTTTGCCAGAGAAAAATTGATATGCATACCATTTCCGTTCAGCCCTTGTATCGGCTTGGGCAAAAAAGTAGCAGTCATACCCATGGTGTGGGCTATCTGGCGACAAACAAGCTTATAAAGCAACACTTGGTCGCAAGCCCTTACTATGTCGGTGTAGGAAAAGTTGCTTTCAAACTGCGACGGAGCAACTTCCGGATGGTCTTTTTCGTTTTGAAAACCCATAGCTCGCAATACTTCTCCAACGTTATCTATGAAAACACGCAGCTTGTCCAAAGGAAGCGTATGATAGTATCCGCCTGTAGTTATCGGCTTGAAACCTTCCGGGTTGTTGTAGGATTGCTCGACGTCAACGCCTTCCAGCACGAACCCTTCTATCTCTGGAGCCATGAAGCCTTCTAGGCCTTTACTTGATTTAATTTTCCTAGCATAATCTTGTAACCTACCCCTAAAATCCGAGACATAAGCCTTGCCGTCTTTATCGGCAATATTGGCAAAAACAGCCACTTTGCCCGGGCCGAATACGTCCGTAGGCAGATAAGTAAAACTTGTCCAGTCTATGGACAAACGCAGATCGGATTCATGAAGCTCGCTAAAACCCCTGATAGACGAGCCGTCAAACGTCAGGTTATCCATTGATTTAAGCAGAAACTTTTTGTCGTAATCCAGCATATGCAACCGACCCTCTATGTTACAGAAATAAACAGTAACAGCTTTTATGCTTTCTTCTTTTTTAAGGGTAGCTGTGTGTTCTTTCTGAGCTTGAGAGGGGTTGGTTATCAAACGTGCTTTCAGGTTCCGCTGTTCAAGCTCGCCATAAGATAGCTTTAAGAATTTTTTTAAATTTGTTTGTTCTTGCATATTTAAACCCTCTCGTTAGCTTAACAAGCTTAATTTATTCCATAACTGAATTAAGTGTCAAAAAAATAAGCATAAAATAAATACAACGAGATAAAAATTATAAAACTATAACCTATATGATATTAAATGGTTAATCCGCAACACTCATCGGGTATAATGTAGCTAAGATGCGCGATAAAACACGTCCAAGATATGTGGACTATACTTTGATAAAGTTGGCCGCCCTGTTTCACTGTATAGCTGGCAGTTTGATACTGATAATTAGCGGCGTAGTGTTATTCGCTTTGCCGGCTTATGCGTTTTATATAACTTTTTTAATCGGCCTTTATTTATTTGTTCCCGGTGTCGCTATAAGCTTCGGTTTAATCCGCAGAAAGACTGCCAGGAGTTGGTCTAGATACATGCTGCCTCTTTGGAAGTGGATGGGCTAAAATGAGTTTTACTAGATAACTACTCTTTTAGCCCGCTGTACCCGGAAACGCTTCTTGGTTGAAGAAGAAGTGATTAGTTTTGAAAGCTTGTCTTCAAGCATGTCAGCTTTTTCCGGTTCGCTTATCTTGCGATAGCCGTTTATTAGCAACTTATATGATTCTTTGGTCGGCTCCATTTCAACAGCTTTTTCCAGGTGCGTGACCATAAGCTTGTCATGTCCCATGTACTCCAAAGCCTTGGCCAGTGCTATGTGCCTGGCGGCCATAGTGTCATCTAGCTTCAAAGCTTCTTCAAATGCTGTTACCGAGCGTTCGTAATTTTCAGTTTCATAATAAATCAACCCTAGGTTGTGCAAGCTTGAGGGCGAAGGCTCAATACTGCAGGCAATCTCAAAACAATCAATGGCGTCTTTATACTCTTTTTGTTTGGCATAGAGAATACCAAGACGGTTATAAGCCGCCGCGTTTTTTTCGTCTATCTTAAGAATCGCCAACAGGGCTTTTTCGGCCCGAACCAAGCGGTTTTCGCGCATACCTTGATGAACAACATCCCAAAGCCGTCCGACCCTGGTACTTATCTTGTGGGGCAAGTCTTCGGTTTCGGTTTCGTCAATGGTGTAAGCCCGGTAAGCTACAGCCGCGAAGGCCACGAGCAAGATTAATTCATACATACCTGTTAATTATAGCATCCGAGAGCTTTATAAGTTATAGAATATATCAGTCAAAAGCAGTTTCTGGTTGGTATTGTATTTTTGGAATTTCTCCGCGGTCAGCACCTTTTTCAAATCACCAAGCATTTTGCGGTCTATACGGCCGTTATCCAGACGCTTTTTCATCATAGCTTCCAAGACTTTTGATAATGACAACAGATAAAGATTAACATCGAATTCCTTATCCTTGGTAAGTTTATTAACTTCCGCTATGCGTTCAAACCGATCCAGCTTCAGCATTTCTTTCACCGATTCTATCGATTGCGCGAACGGATGCTTGTCATAATCATTTAAAAGCTGGCTTAACATTCCCGGCTTGCCGCCGCTGAGCGCACAGGCTTTTTTAATAAGGCTTTTGTCAAAATCCGTAGCAAAATAGCTGATAGCTTCATCTTCCGAAACCGGCAATACGCTAAGCCAAGAAAGCCGTGAAGCTGTGGTTGGCAGAAGATTACTTTTGGAATCGGTAGTAATTATTATCAGAGTATCCGCTGGCGGCTCTTCTAAGGATTTGAGTAGTGCGTTCTGGGCAGGCCGGCTTAATTTTTCGAATGACCAGAACATCAGGCATCTTTTGTACCTGCTTTCTCCGGGAATTTTGAGCGATAAAAAAGTTATAGCTTCGCGGATTTCTTCAATACCTATCTTGTCAGCCGAATTGATTATCCTGCTGTAGGGGTGAGAGTCAATATCAGCTATCCCAAGCAACTCAGCGGCGATATATTTAGCAAGATATTTCTTACCGCTGCCGGAAGCGCCCTCAATCCCTATCCCGTGAGGAGGACTGTTAATAATCCGCTTAATTCCGTCCTTCGTAGACGGATGTGACAAAAGTTTATCCATTGCTTGATATTTTAGGCGCAGAAAACGCGGGCGGCAAGGGTGAAGTAAAACTTTGCCGATTACCACCCGGCAAAGTTATCTCAAGCTCAGACGCATGCAAGTACAATCTGTCGGCATTTAGGCCGCCGTAAAAATCATCGCCGAGGATAGGATGTTTCATATAGGCCATGTGTACTCTCAGCTGATGTGTCCGGCCGGTTTTCGGAGCCAGTTCAAGTAGACTAAATTCAGTACTATTCTTTGAAAACCTCTTGATAACTTTGTACCGAGTTAACGCTGGCTTGCCGTTACTGCCGGCTTTAAACCGTTTCGGGTCTTTGGGGTTTCGCTCTATTGGTATGTCGATAACCGCTTCCGCCGGTTCAATTATTCCTTTAATCAAGGCTATATAGGTTTTATTGACCTTGCGGGTCGAAAATTGCTTTTGTAAATATGCCAAAGCTTCCGGGTTCTTAGCACACAACATAACCCCGCTGGTACCACGGTCTAACCTATGGACTATACCAGCTCGGTTATTATTCTTTTCAAAACCTTGGGTCTTTGGCAAAAGCCAGGAAGCAACCGTGGCTTCAGTAGAAAAAGCCCCTTTGGAATGAGCCAGAATGCCGGCCGGTTTATTTATCACTACGCAATTATCATCTTCAAAAATTGTTTCGAGTTTTAAACCGGCGGACTTAGGCTGGACGGTTTCTTCAATTTCAAGATTCGCGTCTTGGCTTATTTTGACGCTCGTCTTGTTTTTTATTTGGCCGTCAATTCTTACTTTGCCCGCCTCAATCAGATTCACAGCCAACGAGCGACTAACGCCCAATTTCCGCGCAACCAGATAATCTAGCCTTTGTCTGTCCAAATCCTTACCTTAAACCGATAGCTTTTTGCACTTTTAGGAGAGTCTGGCTAGCCTGAGTATTCATCTCCGTTTCAGATGCTTCGAGCTTGTCCATAATAGCCTGTTCGTTAACTTCAGCCAGTTTCGATTGGAAATTCTCCAAGAATGAAGCAACTTCATCAGCAACAGCTTGCTTGAACTCGCCGTACTGAGTCTGGCCGGCAAAATCTGCTTCAGCCTCTTTGGCGGTTTTGCCCTTGATAAGTCCATAAATTTCAAGCAAATTAGATACACCGGGTTGGTTTTCGGTATCATATTGGACTTTATTAAGGCTGTCGGTTGTAGCTGACATTACTTTACCTTTTGCGGCGTCCGGACTATCCTGCAAAAATATCACGCCTTTGTCTGAATCGGCGCTTTTGCTCATTTTCTTGTCCGGATTAGCCAAGTCTTTTATTCTAAGGCCTTGATCTTTGGCAAAGAATTTATGCTGTTCGGCTACAGGCTTCGGGACGGCAAAAATATCGCCAAATTTGTTGTTTATTCTTTGGGCTATGTCGCGGGTAAACTCCAAATGCTGGGTTTGGTCATCGCCGACGGGAACGTACTCAGCTCCATAAAGCAAAATATCCGCCGCCATCATCACAGGGTAGTTAAACAAACCTACGGATACTTCATTTGATTCATCTTTCTTGTCTTTGAATTGGGTCATGCGGCTCATCTCACCAAAGCCGGTGAAACAATCCAAAATCCAAGTTAATTCAGAATGCGCAGAAATACGGCTTTGACGGTAAATGTGTACATCAGAATCATCTAATGGCAGGCCTGTGGCTACAAAAACTTTAAGGTTAGTTAAAATCTGTTTTTGTAGTTTGGAATAATCTATTTCCGTAGTGATACTGTGTAGGTCAGGGACAAATAAGTTTATTTGGTACTCACTCGACTTGCTTTTTGCCATATCAACCATCGGCAAAAGAGCGCCGAAGTAATTGCCAATATGAAGTTCATTATTAGCCCTAAGTCCGGTTAGAATTACTGGTTTTTTACTCATATTTTTCTTAATTATACCTCAAATTTATCTAAAACCTGGTTTCACGGATTCATGTTTAAGTGCAGTACACGAAAGCTTTGAAGCGCGGAGTAAATCGTACAAATGGTACGATGCACGAGCACTGGAAAAGCTGACAAAGTAATGTGCTTGAAAGCACTAATGGCATGTTTGGCTTTGCCAAACAACAGATTAGTGCGACATGGATGCGAGAAGCTAACGCTTGGTGAACTGTCGTTTTTTGCGGGCACCCTTGAGGCCAAATTTCTTGCGTTCTTTCTCACGCGGGTCGCGTCCAAGTAATTCAGCCCTTCTAAGTGTATTTTTGAACTCGGTGTTCATTTCTACAAGAGCTTTGGCAATACCTAGGCGAATAGCCCCGATTTGCCCCGAATGGCCGCCGCCGCTGACTTTGGCGGAAATGTCATACTTGTTTTCCTGCTGAAGAGCAATAAACGGCTTGTCCAGCTCATGAAGTAATAGCTGGCTGGTCGCGAAATACTCTTCCGCCGGCTTATCATTGACCGTGATTACACCTTTACCCTTTTTGACGCGGACTCTGGCAGTTGAACTCTTGCGCCTTCCTAATCCGTAAAAATAATCTTTCATTTAGCCTTCTCTGTATTAAAAACTTCCGGTTGCTGTGCGGCATGGTTGTGGTTTTCGTCTTTGTAAACCTTAAGCCGGGCAAGCCTGCCAGCCCGCAATTTATTAACCGGAAGCATACCGCGGATGGAATTTTCTATAACCCAGGTTGAATCTTTTTCAATCTTTTCTTTCAAAGTATCTTCGCGCAGTCCGCCCGGATAGCCGGAATGGCGATAATACTTTTTCTTATCCAGTTTATCGCCGGTTACTTTGAGCTTATCGGAATTGATAACGATAACATAATCGCCGCAGTCGATATGATGGGTAAACATCGGTTTGCCCTTGCCAATCAGCAACTGGGCAGCCTGAGTGGATAATCTGCCAAGGTTAAGCTTGCTGGCATCCAAAACATACCATTTTCGTGTAACTTCAGTTGGTTTAGCGGAATAAGTTTTCATAATTATTTCTTGCTAGCTCCCGTTTTCTTTGACGCTGTTTTGGCAGGTGTTTTTTTCTTAGGAGTTACGGATGGCTTTGGTAATGTCTTTACGGCTTTCAAGTCATCCACAAAACTCACTTTTGCCAACTGGGCATTATCACCGCGCCGGGATACTGTCTTTGATATTTTCAAATGTCCGCTGGTGCGGCCTGATAACTTTGGGGCGATGTCATCAACCAGCTTATGGGCGGATCCAATAGTCTGAAGTTTAGTGATTATCAGCCGACGGCTGTGTAAGTCGCCCTTTTTGGCCTTGGTTATCAATTTTTCCGTATACGGAACCAGCTCTTTAGCTTTGGCAACAGTCGTTTCTATGGATTCATGGATAATCAAAGAATCGGCCAGGCTCTTCATTAGCGCCTGTCTCTGGTCGCGTTCCCGACCGAATTTCCGACCTTTGTATCCGTGTCTATGCATTTGTTAAAATTCCATCTCCGCCATTTTCTCTTTGACTTCATCAAGTGCTTTGCTGCCAAAGCCCTTTAGCTCTTTCAGCTCAATGTCGCTAAGCGCAAACAAATCCTTAAGCGTGTGGATGTCATTATTAACCAGAGCGTTAGTGGTTCGAGCCGACAGGTTCAAATCTTCAATAGAAGTCATCAGAGCAGGCGCATCATCGGACGAGCCGGGTTCGACAGCAGTTTCTGTGCCTGCACTTAGTGGAGTACCCTGTTCAACGGTAGTCTGTCCGGCTAGCGCAGTATATTGGTTTACCAAAATAGCAGAAGCCTCTTCAAAAGCATCGCGCGGCGTAATCGTGCCGTCGGTCTCGATAGTTATAATAAGCTTGTCGAGGTCAGTCATCTGGCCGACACGGGTGTTTTCCACCTTGTAACGCACCCTCAAGACCGGACTGAAAATTGAATCTATAGCGATCATGTCCGAAATGACTTTCTTGCTACTGGATTCGTCAATCGCACGGTAACCACGGCCTTTTTCGACTATGATATCCATGTTGATGCTGGACGAAGCACTATCAACATGCGCAATAACTTGGTCTTTGTTGACAACTTCTACATCAGCATTGATGTCGATATCTTTGGCAGTGACTGTGCCAGTGCCTTTCTTACTCAAACGGATAGTCTGCGGTTCATCGGAGAAAACGCGGAAACGCACGCCTTTAAGGTTTAAGATTATCTCTACAATGTCTTCTTTGACTCCCGGCAAAGTTGTGAATTCATGGCTGGCACCTTCGGCCTTAAAGGCCGTAACGGCCGCTCCGGCGATAGAAGACAACAAGACGCGTCTCAAGCTATTACCCAAGGTCATGCCATACCCACTGTGTAGTGGTTCTATGACGAAAGTAGCCTGATTATTGCCATGTTCCTCGGTCTTGACTACTCCTGGTACGTGTATTGATTTTGACATTTGTTCTGTTATCTCCTTCTTAGCGTGAGTAAAACTCGACTATTAATTTCTCGTCTATATCCGGTTCGGCTTCCTCGCGAGCCGGTACGCCGGTTATTTTAATCTCAAACTTCTTCCTATCGGCCTTGAGCCAGCCGGGAAACTCGGCGGGCGCTGGGCTAACATCATCAAACTGTTTGAAATACTCAGATTTTTTCGATTTATCGCGCAGCACCAGCACATCGCCGCTTTTCAACCTTATGGAAGGTACATCCACGCGGGTGCCGTTAAGCATGAAATGTCCGTGGGTGACCAGCTGCCGGGCTGCTCGGCGGCTCGGTGCAAATCCGGCCCTATAAACAGCATTATCAGCCCGTTGTTCAAGCAGTCTAAGCAGTACCTCGCCGGATTGGCCCTGGCTGCGGGATGCTTCTTTCATCAGGTTTCTGAACTGCTTTTCCAGCAACCCGTAGAGCCGTTTCACTTTCTGTTTTTCACGAAGCTGCAGAGAATACTGGCTGGGTTTGCTCCGGTAACCCCTGGTTTGTTGGCCCGGGGGAGTAGAACGCTTTACCAAAGCCTTGTGAGCCTTCGGATGCAATGCATAGCCTTCGCGGCGGCTCATCTTGACTATCGAATGAGTATCTCTAGCCATCAGAAGCTCCCTCCGGTCGCTTTAGGGGTTAGGTTATAGGGGCTAGGGGTTAGAGGGTTTGTCTTAGCTATAACCTGTAACCTATAACCTGTAACCTGATGTGTAGTGAAGCGGAACATCATCTAGACTCTTCTTGCCTTTCTCGGCCGTACGCCGCCATGCGGCACGCCGGTAACGTCCTGTATGGACTCGACGGCGATGTTAGCTGAACCTAAAACTCTGACAGCTGCCTCGCGCCCCAGACCGATACCTTTGATAAAGACATGTACTTTGCTAAGTCCAAAACGTTGTTTTGCTTCTTCAACTGCTTTTTCAGCAGCAACCTGCGCGGCATAAGCCGTGCCTTTTTTGCTGCCGCGAAAGCCACAAGCGCCGGCACTAGAATTTGTCAACACGCCGCCGTTTGAGTCAGTAACTGTAACGATGGTGTTATTGAAGGTCGCCAGTACATGAACTTGGCCCAGCGGTACATTGCGTTTAACCTTTTTCTTCTTCGGCTTGGCCGCCGGTTTAGCTTCAACGTCCGTAGTTTCGGTAGTTACTTCTTCCTTAGTTTTGGTATCAGTTTCTGCCATAATCTTAAGTCTTTGCCGCTACTTTCTTCGCCGTGCCGCCGACGGTCACTTTTTTGCCTCGTCTGGTCCTAGCGTTAGTCTTAGTCCTTTGCCCTCGGCTAGGCAGGTTGGCTTTGTGACGCAGGCCACGATAGGCGTTGATGTCTTTCAGGCGCTTGATATTGCCGGTGACTATGCGCTGAAGCTCGCCTTCAACCACGTAATCATTGCCAATAACCTCTGAAATTTTGCCGACTTCGCTGTCGGTTAGATTCTTTACTCGTACAGTCGGATCAATCTTGGCTTTAGCTAGGATATCCGCGGCATGCTTCTTGCCTATACCGTAAATATACTGCAAGCCAATCTGAACTTGTTTTTCGTTAGGGATGGTGACTCCGGCGATTCTAGCCATTAGCCTTGCCTCTGTTTATGCTTTGGCTTAAATTTATTAATAACGTATAAACGCCCCTTGCGACGGACAATTTTGTCGTCGGGGCTGATTTTCTTAACGCTAGCACGTACCTTCAATATAAGTTCCTTCGTACGGATTCGCTGTTCGCTGTATAGCGAAAGCGAACACACTGCTTAAATTATTTAAGTTTTGCGGTAGGTGATTCTGCCCTTAGTAAGATCGTAAGGGGTCAACTCGACCGTAACGCTGTCTCCGGGGACGATTCGGATGTAATTCTTCCTCATCTTGCCGGCGACGTGAGCTATAATTTGATGGCCATTTTCAAGCTCAACCTTGAACTGTGTTCCGGGCAAGGTTTCTACTATCTTTCCGGTGAGTTCAATAACTTCCTTGTTTTTGGCCATAAATCTATAACTAGACACACATCATATCAAACACCGGTCAGAATTGCAACATTTTTTACAGTTTATTTTCTTCTTAGGGAAAAGCGGCGTTTTTTCTTTTCTTCCGTCTCTACTTGCTGGAAGAAGTCACCGCCGTCATATTGGCTATAAGTGACCATCAGTGCCTGTGATTCGACCTTCCGCAGTGTTTCAAGAGATACTGATACCAAAATCAATACGCTGGTACCGCCGATGGCGAGGTTGTTGCCAAAGAATATCTCAGCGGCAATTGGTACTACCGCCAAAACACCAATGGCTATACCGCCAAACAGCGTCAGGCGATTTACAACCTGAGAGAGATATTTCTCGGTCTGAGGGCCAGAACGTATATCGGCTATGAAACCTCCTTGTTTTTGCAGATTTTCGGCGATTTCCTTGGCATTGAAAGTTATATTGGTATAGAAGAAGGTAAAGAGGAAAACCAGGATAAAATAAGTTGCAGGATAGATATATGAATGCCAATCCCCGCTAGCAAAGGTCTGGGCGGACGGCGTTTGGAACCACTGGAGGAGAGTAGCCCCTATATGCTGTAGATTTTCTGAATGACTGGAAGAAAAAATCTGCCCGACAAAGCTTGGAACGCTTAAAAAAGCCACCGCGAAAATAATTGGCACAACACCAGCGCCAATCAGCTTGACCGGCAACACCGTCGTCACGCCGCCATAAGTCCGGTTACCCTGAACCCGTTTGGCATAATGCACCGTAAGCTTGCGCGCTGCCTCGTTAAGCTTCACGACAATCACGATGGTAAGTATTACAAAGGCCGTGACGATAGCGAATATTTTTAAGGCGTGGTAATCAATCGGTATCTGATGGCCTAGCAAGGCATATTTATTATCCCCATTGAAAATACCGCCAACTAATCCCGCGGCCAGACCCGGCAGAGTGCTGACTATGCCTACCGTAATTAAAAGAGAAATTCCATTGCCGATATTTTGCTCTGTAATCAGCTCGCCCAGCCACATCAGAATCATAGAACCGCCTGTCAGCGCCGCCACCATCAGCACCCATTGCATAGGAGAGGCATTGGCTGTGATATCACCCAGTCCCGAAACCTGGCTGGCCTGCTGTTTGACGATGTAAATTGCGCCGATGGACTGGATTATTGCCAGCGGCAAGGTCAGCATACGGGTCATTTGGTTTATTTTCTTGCGGCCGTATTCGCCTTCTTTGTTAAGGGTTTCAAGCCTTGGGATGGCGCGGGTCAACAGTTGCATAATGATACTGGCATTAATATAGGGCCCCAAGCCTACCAGCATGATGGAAAATTTCGCTAACGCGCCGCCAGATAAGGCGTTCAAGAAACTTAAAAACTGCGGCGTATTCTCCGACGTGAACAGCGAATCAAGAAATTGGCGTACGTCCTGAGGGTTACTTATCGGAATAGGAATGTGGGCCAATATTCGAAAAACGACAATAATTCCGAGCACCGCAAAGACTTTTTTGCGCATGTCGATATCTGCCAGTGATTTCCAAATCAGTTTCCAATTCATAAATGATTTGGTTACTAGTATACAGTATTAGCCTATCCGACGGTAGGCTACTTGGCAGGCTCTTTTGTAGGTTTCTTTGGGCGTTTCAGCTGTTCGGTTGGAGCGAAACTGCCACCGGCTTTCTTGACCATATCAACTGCCGTCTTACTGGCGGAAAACAGCTTTACTTCGACTTTTTTGGAAATCTTACCGTTAACTACAAGTTTTACTTTTTGGTAAGGATTTTCAATCAAACCGGCTTCTGCTAAGACTTTACTGTCCACTTTGGCTTTGCCAAGACTTTCAAGCTGTCCGGTATAAACCACGGCTGTAGCCGGACGGTGCGATTTGAAGCCGCGTAGCTTGGGAAGTCTCATATAAAGAGGCATCTGGCCGCCTTCGAAGCCTGGTCGGACACCTCCGCTTTTGCGTGCGCCCTGGCCTTTGGTGCCACGACCGGCTGTCTTGCCACGACCGGCAGCAATACCGCGGCCAGAACGTTTTGGTTGTTTATTGCTGGTGGTCTTAAGCTGGTTGTATTTCACTTCTTACTTTCCGTTTTTTTCGGTTTGGCAGTTACTTTCTTCTCTGTCTTCTTTTCCGGATTTTCTATTTTAGCTTTTAGCTTGGGACTATTGGCTTTTGTCTGGATTCTGGTAATCCACTTGTCTGCTGGCACTACGCTTTTGAGCGCTTTCAGCGTCGCATAGGCGGTATTGACCTTGTTACTCGAACCGAGAGATTTGGAGAGGGCATTGCTGACACCGCCGACTTCAAGTAACGTACGTACCACGCCGCCGGCGATAATACCGGTTCCGGGGCTGGCAGGCTTCAACAGAATGTTCGAACCGCCAACTTTGGCCTGAACTTCATGCGGCAGAGTGCCTTTATAAAGTACTAAAGTAGTCAGGTTCTTCTTGGCCACGTCGACTGCTTTGGCTACGGCCGCGGTAACATCCGCGCCTTTGGCGGTAGCTACGCCTACCCGTCCCTTCTTGTCACCTACCACCACGAGGGCACGGAACCGGAAGCGCCGTCCGCCTTTGACCACGCGGGCCACGCGGTCGATATGCACGACCCTTTCTTCAAATTGCTTCTCTTCCAGCTCTAGCGGCTTAATATCTTTTCTTCTGTTCATCTCAGCCATTATGCGCTCCATTCTTTCGCTTTAGGGGTTAGGTTATAGGGGCTAGGGGTTAGAAAGTTTATCTTGGCTATAACCTGTAACCTATAACCTGTAACCTGATGTGTAGTGAAGCGGAACATCTATATTACCAATCCTTCCTCGCGGGCCGCGTCTGCCAGGACTTTGATACGGCCATGATACAGTCTAGAGCCCCTGTCTAAAACAACTTGTTTGATTTTCTTGGCTTTGGCTTTTTCAGCAATTTCCTTGCCCACCAAGCCGGCTTTTTCAGTCATATTGCCTTTATAGGCCTGCTTTTCGGTTGAGACTGATATCAATGTCTTATGGGCGCTGTCATCTATCACCTGGGCTAGGATATGCCGGTTACTGATATTAACGGATAAGCGGGGATGCCCTGAATTAGTCCGGATCATGGTTCTGACCCGGTTCTTTCTCCTGGTTATGTTATTACGCTTTGACACTAATCTACTCATCCCGTAGTGAGCCTCCAAGTTGCTCCGCAAAGAGCATTAGAAATTAATAAAGCTGGACTATGGATAGACAGCTTATCAGTTAAATACAGTTTATTCAACGAATGTTCTTGGAGATCTACTACGGGACTCATTTATTTTTCCTTGCCTGACTTACCGCTTTTTCGGATAATCCGTTCGTCTACGTACTTTATGCCTTTGCCTTTGTAGGGTTCTGGCTTTTTCAATGACCGTATTTCGGCGGCAACCTGTCCGACCTGTTGGCGGCTGATACCACTGACGGTTATGATGTTCTGTTCGACTTTGACATTGATGCCTTCGGGGATCTTGTAGACAACCTCGTGCGAATATCCAAGATACATCTTCAGATCTTGGCCGGCAAGGTTGACCCTAAAGCCGACGCCGTTGACTTCCAGCTTCTTTTCGAAACCTTCGCTAACACCGGTAACCATATTTTGGACAAGTGTCCGCATCAAACCCTGCTTCGAGCGAGCCTCGTCATCGTTCGGCTGAAAAACCAGTTCATCATTTTCCTGAACTACCTTAACCTGGGGCATAGTGAATTGGGTCAACGAACCCTTTGAACCGTTGACAGTTATCGCATCGTCTTTCACATCCACTGTGACGCCTGACGGTATTTTGACTGGTTGTTTTCCAATTCTACTCATTAATAAACCTTGCAGATTAACTCTCCGCCGATTTTGGCTTTTTTAGCTTCTTCACCGGTCATAATACCTTTGGAGGTAGAAATTATGACCAGTCCGCGGCCCTGCATGACCACTGGAATGTCCTTGGCCTTGGCGTACAAGCGCCGGCCGGGACGGCTCAGTCGCGCTATCTCGGTAATGCGCGCGTTTTCGCTCTTTGGATTAATTTTTATCAGCACTTTCTTATCAATGCCGGTTCCGTCAACTTTTACTTCGTCGATGAAGCCGCTTTTCTTTAGCAGTTCAGCGACCGACTGCTTGATGTTCGAATGTGGCAAACTGACATCAGCCTTGCCAACGGCAATCGCATTGCGCAGCCTGGTCAGCATGTCTGAAACTGGATCTGTGGATACCATTTAGGTGCTCCTTTCTGTCGCTTTAGGGGTTAGGTTATAGGGGCTAGGGGTTAGAAAGTTTATCTTGGCTATAACCTGTAACCTATAACCTGTAACCTGATGTGTAGTGAAGCGGAACATCTATATTACCAACTTCCTTTCGTTACTCCGGGTATTTCACCTTTTGACGCGTGTTCCCTAAAAGAAATCCTCGATAAGCCGAAGGTGCGCATGTAGGCTCGCGGGCGGCCGGTCTCACTACAGCGGTTCTTGAACCGGGTAGGGGATGAATTACGAGGCAGAAGATGAAGGCCGACAAGGTCTCCAGCCTGTTTCATTTCAGCTCGTTTTTTGGCATATTTAGCTATCATCTTCTTACGTTTTTCGTCCCTGTTAACGATTGATTTCTTAGCCATCTATTTGTCCCCTTTCTCGAAAGGCATACCGAATTTAATTAATAGCTGTTTATTGTGCTCTACGTTATGCGAATCGGTGACGATTATCAACTGCATACCGTGCGGTACCGATGTTTCTTCAAAGGATAATTCCGGGAAAATCGATTGTTCAACGATTCCGATACTGTAATTGCCCTGGCCATCGAAAGATTTATTGCTGACTCCATGGAAATCACGCAGTCTCGGTAACACGATGTTGATAAGCCGGTCTAAAAATTCGTACATCCGCTCTCCGCGCAAAGTTACCTTAAGGCCGACTTTGTTACCTTCGCGCAGTTTGAATGTCGCGATGCTCATCCGGGCGTAAGTTTCCTGGGCTTTTTGGCCGGTAACTTTCAAAAGCGTATTGTTAGCTACTTCAAACATCCGTTTGTCGTCCTTGGCCTTGCCAAGCCCGATGTTAACTACTATCTTCTCCAGTTTTGGTACTTGGTGGATGTTTTTAAGGCCAAGTTCTTCTTTTAGCTCAGAGGAGATCTGCTCGTTATAAAGTTTTTTCAAGCGGACAGTATCTTGTGCGGTAGTATTAGTTGCTTCAGCCATTACTTTATCTCCTTTCCGTTTCGTTTAAACACGCGGGTTTTCTCGCCCGCTTTGGACAGCTTATAGCCGATGCGGCTGGGTTTCTTGCTAGTTGGTTCGACAATCGCTACTTTGCTAACCCACAGCGGTTTGGTGATTTCAACTATAGCTCCCTGCGGATGCTGACGGTTTGGCTTGACTGCTTTTTTGACGATATTTATACCTTCGACGGTTACTTTGTTCTCTTTGGGGTGGGTAGCTTGGACAGTACCAGTTTCGCTCTTGTACTTACCGGACAATACTATTACTTTGTCGCCTTTTTTCAGCCTGATTTTATGCACCTTATTAGCTATTAGCTTACTCATAGTACCTCCGGCGCTAAGCTAATTATCTTGCTGTAGCCTTGGTCCCGCAGTTCACGCGGTACCGGACCAAAGATACGGGTAGCTCTCGGTAGTCTATCTTCACCTATTATCACCGCGGCGTTATCGTCAAAAGAAATGGTCGAGCCATCTTTACGCTTGATAGAATGTTTGGTTCGCACGATTACCGCCCTCACGACCGTCTTTTTCTTGACATTACCGCTGGGGTTGGCCTGTTTCACGGTGGCTACGATAATATCGCCAACTCGGGCATAGCGGCGTTTAGTGCCACCAAGTACACGAATGCACAATAGTTCTTTCGCGCCGCTGTTATCACAAACCAGTACTCGGGATTCCTGTTGTATCATTTGCCCTTTTCCTTGTCCGATGAAGCCTTTTTATCCGCTTTATCCTCAGTTTTTTCGGTTGAATCCTTCTTCTCCACTTTTTCTGACGGCTTGTCTGCTTTCTTTTCGGGTTCGTCCGTATTCATAACCTTCAAATCATCTTTGCTCAACCTTGCGTGTTCCAAAATCTTTTCCAATTTGAAGCGTTTTCTAGCAGAAATCGGCCGCGTTTCGACAATGCTGACAAGGTCACCGACTTTACACGAATTTTCTTCGTCATGAGCCATGAATTTAGTAGTGACTTTGTACTGTTTTTTGTAAATAGGATGGGTTTTTCGGGTACTAACAGCAATTACTATGGTCTTATTCGGCGCGACTGAACTTACAGTCCCTACTAATGTCTTACCCATTTATACTTTCTCCTTCTCAAGTTGTTCGCTCATAACGGTTAGCATACGAGCTAGCTGTTTGCGCTTGGCGCGTATCATCCGGACATTGCTGGTTTCACCCATATGGATACTGCGTCGCAGTTTGGCTATTTCAACCCTTACTTCATCCACGCTTTTTATCAGTTGATTGGTCTCTAATTTGCGTATCTCGGCTATTTTCATCCTGTAGTGAGCCTCCTAGTTATTCCATAAGGAAGATTAAAAATATACAAAACTGAATAACGTACCGACACTCGGCCATACAAAAACAGCTTGCTCAACTTCAGTTCTAGGAGATCTACTACGGGATTCATGTTTCGCCCTCTCTGACAATAAACCTGGTCTTTATCGGTAATTTGTGGGCAGCCAGCCTCATGGCTTCGCGGGCTGTTTCCTCGGAAACGCCTTGCATTTCAAACAATACTGTACCTTTGCGTACCTTTGCTACAAAGTATTCAGGAGAGCCTTTGCCGCCGCCCATCTTAAGGCCCAGCGGTTTTTTAGTAACAGGAGTATGAGGGAAAATCCTTATCCAGATCTTACCGCCTCGTTTGATATAGCGGGTCATCGCCTGGCGAGCTGATTCTATCTGGCGGCTGGTAACCCGGTCTTGGCCCATAGACTGCAGCGCATAGCTGCCAAAGGCAATGGTATTGCCACTGGTAGCAGGGCCTTTGATACGACCTTTCATCACTCGTCGGTGCTTCTGGCGTTTCGGAATCAGCATGGAAAGCTCCCTTCGGTCGCTTTAGGGATCAGGCTATAGGTGCAAGGGGCTAGATGGTTTGTCTTAACTATAACCTGTAACCTGTAACCTATAACCTGGTGTGTAGTGAAGCGGAACATCAGAGCACCTCTCCTTTATAAATCCAAACTTTCACGCCAATGATACCGGCATTAGTGCGGGCCCTGACACCCGAGTAATCGATATCGGCACGCAAAGTGTGTAATGGCACGCTGCCTTCAACCACTTTTTCGCGGCGGCTCATATCCGCGCCATTAAGACGGCCGGCTACTTCGATACGTACACCCTTTGCTCCAGCCCGCATGGTCGCGGCCGCAGATTGTTTAATAGCCCGGCGGAAGGAAATTCTTCTTTCCAGCTGATGGGCAATATTCTCAGCGACAAGCTTCGCGTAAAGTTCCGCTTTTTTGATTTCTTCAATGTTAATCCTGACCGGTACGCCGTAGATTTTCTCAATTCGGTCTTTTAGTATTTGGGCGCCTGTACCGCCTCTGCCGAT
Organism: Candidatus Saccharimonadales bacterium; assembly: GCA_025451045.1. Taxonomy (GTDB): domain Bacteria; phylum Patescibacteriota; class Saccharimonadia; order Saccharimonadales; family 2-12-FULL-41-12; genus JANWLD01. Next base: position 492,321 of record JANWLD010000001.1, on the reverse strand, counting down.
AACAACACCGGCTTTGGCCGTGGTGATGGTAACAGTGGCCAAGTTAGGCGAGCGTTCAATGTCAACTTTGTTTATAGCCGCGCGGGAGCCCAGTTCTTTGACTATCATCCGCCTGACCGTCAAATCTTGTGTCAGATACTCCGCATAGTCTTTTTTATTAGCGAACCATTTGCTCTTCCAGTGTTTGTTTACCTGAAGACGGAAACTAATCGGATTTACTTTCTGGCCCATTATTTGGCCTCCTTCTTGGCTTTGTCGGCTGGTTTTTTGACTGGTTTCTCTTGGCCTTCAACTTCTACGAATATATGGCTGGATTTTCTTTCAAAAGGCAAGGCTCGGCCATGGGCAGCCGGTCTTATTCGTTTAATCCGGGGACCGGGAGTTACCGTGATACTGGTCAATTTCAAGCCTTCAGCTTGCAAATTATGGTTATTGGTCGCATTAGCTTTTGCACTCTCAATCAACTTCTTAACTGGCAAGCTGGAACGCCTTGGTGTGTGTTCCAGGATAGTAACGGCATCGGCAACGGTTCTGCCGCGAACCAAGCTGGCAACGACCCCGACTTTGCGCGGGCTCATACGAACTCCTTTAGCACTGGCTTTAATCACCATGATTAACTTTGTCCTTTCGCGAGCTTACCGCCGTGGCTTCGGAATTTGCGGGTCGGAGCGAATTCACCCAGTTTGTGTCCAACCATATTCTCAGTAATAAACACCGGTACATGGGTCTTCCCGTTATGTACGGCGATGGTTCGCCCAACGAATTCCGGAGGAATAGCGCTATATCGCGCCCAGGTCTTAATCACGGTTCGGTCTTCCTTGCCCAAGGCATCAACTTTCTTAGCAAGTTTCGGGTCTACAAACGGTCCTTTTTTTAAGCTTCTGCTCATTTCTTTACCCTACATTTCCTTTACTTCTTATAGCGGCTTCTTCAAGAGCAGATATAACTCCCATACCCATGATTTCGTATTTAGTCTGCCCGTAAGACTCGGGTATTTCGTCGCTCATTGCCAATCTATTAGTAGCAATGTGAAAAACATCTGACCTAGCTGACACATCATCAAAAGTAATAGGACTGCTTAATTCTTCACGCTGCTTTATTGCTTCTAAACCAGCATCCAATCCCTTTACAAAAGGTTCTGTATGCAACCTAGCAATTTCATGAATAGAAGTATAGTCACCGTTCATAATTTATCTCCTCTTGCTCGCATGGCGACTCTTTAGAATGTATTTGGTTGTGCTCTTTCGGCGCCTGGTCTTAAAGCCGAGAGTTTTCTGGCCCCAAGGCGTTTTCGGAGCTGCGCCGTGGTTCTTACCGCCGCCAATACCGTGACGCCCGCCGTCACCACCACCGTGCGGGTGGTCGGCCGCATTCATTACTACACCTCGTACGCTTGGACGGATCCCTTTGTGCCGGCTACGGCCAGCTTTGCCAACCTTGATGTTCTGGTGCTGCTCATTGCCAATTACACCAATAGAAGCCATACAGTTAAGGTTCACCAATCTTACTTCGCCGCTTGGCAAACGTAGTTGTGCCTGTCCATTGTCTTTGGCCATCAGCTGGGCGCTGGCGCCAGCGCTTCTGACGAGTTGCGCACCGCGGCCCGGTTCAAGCTCAATAGCATGGACAGTGCTGCCCATCGGGATATTAGCCAGTTTCAAACGGTTACCGCTGTCAATCGGCGCTTCTTCGCCGACTTTGATGGTCTTACCCGGCTTCATCTTGGAAGAAGCCAAGATGTAATGGTATGCGCCATTTTCGTCCTTTACTCGTGCTATACGGGCGCTGCGGTTCGGGTCGTACTCAATCTGCTCAACCTTTAGTTTTGCTTCCTCAGCCAATTTAAAATTGACAATCCTATAAAATTTCTTAGCGCCGCCGCCTTTGTGCCGGGTAGTTATCCGGCCCTGGTTATTGCGCCCGCTTTTTTGCTTTTTGACAGCCAAAAGTGACTTGATCGGCTTTTTAGCGGTAATGGTGTCAAAATCCTGCGTAGTCATGCCTCGTCGGCCGGGAGTAGTCGGTTTGTAAGTCTTAATCGGCATATCTATTTACCCCTCCGGAGGAAATTGAATCGGGATTTCGGCTTCAGGATTTCTTCTTTCTTTTCTTCAACGACAGTCTTAGTCGGCTTGGTGTTTTTCTTAGGCGTTTTTTCAGGCTTCTTAGCGGCTGCTGTTTTAGCCTTTGCAGCAGATTTATCAGGAGTTTTAGCCGGTTTATCAGACGAATCTTTCTTGGCTGCTTTAGCCTCGGCTTTTTTGGCCTTTTCCTCGGCTTCGTCGATACTGGCAAAAATAGGAATTGTTTCACCGTTTTTTATCCGGACATAAGCTTTCTTGATATCAGGACGTTTACCGGTAATAACTTTACGGGTACCGCCGATCCTTATAGAACGGGCTTGCTTACCCTTGAGGATAGCAATCCGCACGTCTTCAACAGTTACTTTGAACTGCACAGCCACTGCTCGGCTAACCTCTAGCTTATTAGCGTTTTTAGGGACATCAAAAGTATAGGTGTTAGTCGCATGGCTTTGCGCATAGGTCTTTTCACTCATCCGCGGTTTTAAGGCCATGATTTTGCTCATTTGGCCTCCGCTTTCTTGGTCTTGTCAGCCAGCCACTCAGAAATGGCATCAAGTGATTTCTTGGTAATAACTACGTTGTCTGAATTAAGAATGTCGTAAACGTTCAAATATTTTCCAGTTGTTACTTTAACGCCCGCGATATTACCGGTAGAGCGATTTATCATTTTGTCTTTGCTATCCACCACCAACAACACCTTGCCTTTAGCTTCAATCTTACTCAGCAGGGCCGCCGTTTTCTTGACTTTGCCATCGCCGCCGTCAAATTTGTCGATAATTTTGATTCTATCTTCGGTAGCAGCCAAACTCAAAGCCTGTTTGGTAGCCAGACGCTTGGCTTTAAGGTTAAGTTTCTTGGTGTAATTCTCATTGCCGGTCGGGCCGAAAGTGATACCTCCGCCGCGCCAGATAGGGTTATATCGGGAACCAAAACGTGCCCGGCCCGTACCTTTTTGCTTCCATGGCTTTTTGGTACTACCGACAACTTCACCTCTGGTTTTAGTCTTGGCGAGATTTACCCGACCATTAGCCAGATAAGACTGGTAGGCATATCCAAGCAGGTCGTGGTTTTTGACTTCTAGGCCAAATACATTCTTATCCAAGGCAGCTTTAGCACCAGACTTGACTCCTGCGGCAGTATAAGACGTAACGCTGGCCATTTTAGGCAGTTCCTTTCAGCACTACTACGCCCTTTTTAGGACCGGGTATAGCTCCGTAAACACCAATGACATTATTCTCGTTGTCAACCAGCGCAATGTTAAGGTTCTTTACGGTTACGCGCTCATCCCCCATGTGGCCGGACATTTTCTTGCCTTTGAAAATCTTTTGCGGATACATCGAACCGATGGAACCCGGCCGTCGATAGCTGCGGCCACCGTGTGTCTTGCGGCCGCGGTGGAAGTTATGGCGCTTGATAGTGCCGGCAAAACCCTTGCCTTTGGAGGTACCGACAGCGTCGACTTTGTCTCCTACACTGAAAAGGTCGGCGCTGATTTTCTCGCCGACCTTCAATTCTTCAGGAATTTCATCCACGCGGATTTCTCTCGTCACCTTGGCATTCATTTTCGCTGGCTTGAGATGGCCAAGTAAGGACTTGCTGAGCTTCTTTGACTCTTCAAAGCCGAGCTGGACCGCCTGATAGCCGTCGGATTCGGTATTTTTTAGCTGAGTTACGACATTATCAGATGCTGAAAGCAGAGTAACAGCGGCTACGCCGCCATCTTCGGCAGTAATACTGGTCATACCGATTTTTCGAGTAATGAGTGCTTTCAAGCTTACTTGCTCCTTTAATTTAAGCTGACAATAAAATCATGGCGGTCGGTGGTTTCTACCCCTGTTAGAGGCGACCTTCCATGACGCGCCATGCGCGATGTTTTATTAACAGTCATTACAGATTAGCACGTTACGCTAACCTCTGTCAATGCGATGTAAATTCTACATCTTTATTTCGGCGCCTGTCTAGCACCAAATCCTGAATGAAGTAGTCTGTAATCAGATTATGGAATTTAAAGATTTTGGTGCTGGGTCGCAGCTATTACATCTTAATCTCAGCATCACACCCTGCGGGTAAACTGAGATTCATGAGTGAATCAATCGTCTTCGGGGTAGGTTCAAGCACATCTATCAGGCGTTTATGGACACGCATTTCAAACTGTTCCCGGCCTTTTTTGTAAACATGAGGGCTCTTGACTACCGTAAAAGTGCTTCGACGGGTCGGCAATGGTACTGGACCGGAAATGGTAGCACCGGTTCTGATGGCGGTATCGACAATCTGTTTGGCAGACTGGTCAATTACCTTGTGGTCATAAGCCTTTAGACGGATTCTTATCCGCTGTTTCGGGTCATTTTTTGTTTCGGATGATGTTGCCATGTATTACTTATTGATCTTAGTGACCACGCCGGCGCCGACAGTTCGGCCGCCTTCGCGGATAGCGAATCGAAGTCCTTGGTCCATAGCGATAGGAGCAAGAAGTTTAACTTTGAAAGTTACGGTGTCACCGGGCATGACCATTTCTTTGTCAGCCGGAAGTTCGACTTCTCCGGTTACGTCAGTGGTTCGGAAGTAAAATTGCGGTTTGTAGCCTTTGAAGAACGGAGTATGTCGGCCGCCTTCTTCTTTTGTCAAAACATAAACTTCGGAATCAAACTCGGTGTGAGGGGTAATGGAACCCGGTTTGCAAAGTACTTGTCCTCGCTCGATGTCATCTCGTTCGATACCTCGAAGCAAAAGTCCGGCATTATCACCAGCTTGGCCTTGGTCAAGGTTCTTCTTAAACGCTTCAATCCCTGTAACAACGGTCTTTTTGGTATCGCGGACACCGACGATTTCTACTTCTTCGTTAAGCTTTACTACACCGGTTTCAATACGTCCGGTAGCAACGGTACCACGGCCCTTGATAGAAAATACATCTTCAATAGGCATCAAAAACGGCTTGTCCAAATCGCGTTTTGGCTCCGGAACGTATTCGTCCATCTTGGAAACCAGTTCCATAATGGCATTTTCGTCATCGGCGGAACCTTCAAGAGCTTTGGTGGCGGAACCTTTGATAATTGGAGCGTTCTCGTCAAAATCATATTTCTTCAGCAGTTCTCGGATGTCCATTTCGACAAGCTCCACCAGCTCAGGGTCAGCCAAGTCCATTTTGTTCATAAAGACTAAAATACTTGGTACGCCAACCTGCTTGGCAAGCAAGACGTGTTCGCGGGTCTGAGGCATAGGGCCGTCAGCGGCAGATACGACCAATATAGCACCGTCAACCTGGGCGGCACCGGTAATCATGTTCTTGACGTAGTCGGCGTGTCCGGGCATGTCAACATGCGCGTAGTGGCGTTTTTCACTCTCATATTCCTGGTGAGAGGTCGCAATGGTAATACCGCGTTGCTTTTCCTCCGGTGCGTTGTCAATCTGGTCATAGGCGATAGGTTTGTTAACGTCACTTGGTAATTTCTTAGCAAGTACAGCTGTAATAGCTGCTGTCAGTGTGGTTTTACCGTGGTCAACGTGACCCATGGTACCTACGTTAATGTGCGGTTTACTTCTGTCAAAGTCTGCCATCTTTTATTTATTCTCCTGTGTAAAATTGATACTTAACGATATTTAACATGAATACAGAACAGTACCCACGCGAATTACCAAAGTATATTAGAGCATTTTAAGAAGTTTGTAAAGTTCTAAATTCCGTTATGTTCGGTAGTTATCTGGTTACCAATTGACACATAAGACTTAAAAGCTTCTCCGGGCAACACTTTTGAATTATTATTGATATAGATGAAAAACAGTTTGGACATAATCAGCGTCTCGCCGCTGGACAAACCGGTTGAGACGACTGTTAAAGTTCCGGGGTCGAAAAGTTACAGCCTTAGGGCTCTTTTGATTTCCACGCTATGCGAAAATAAATTTGAGATTAAAAACCTACTCGACAGCGAGGACACGGTTGCGATGCAAAACTGTCTTATGGCATTAAAAAATAATGATACTAAGCTGGATGCTAATGAATCCGGCCTGACTGCCAGGTTCATGACGGCTCTGGCATGTATTTCTCCAGGTGTGCAAACGATAACCGGCGCGGCAAGCCTGCAAAAACGTCCGATTAAAGATTTGGTTGATGCATTGCGTCAGCTCGGAGCAAACATCGAGTACCTCGGCAAAGACGGGTTTTTACCGCTGAAAATTATCAGCTCCGAACCTACTGAGTATAAGGTTACTTTGAAAGGCGATGTCAGCAGCCAATATCTTTCGGCATTGATGTTAATTGCCCCGAAACTTGAAAAGGGCTTGGTCATAGAAGTAAAAGGAAAACAAATATCCAAACCGTATATTGATATGACGATTGATATCATGGGTTATTTTGGAGTTAAGGTTAAAAATGACAATTATCAACGCTACGAGATTAAGCCGCAAAAATACCAGGCGAAAGATTACGAAGTAGAGGACGACTATTCCAGTGCGGCGTATTTCTTTGCAATTAATGCATTGACGAATTCTAAAACAAAAGTCAAAGGGCTAAATCCCGATTCAAAGCAAGGAGATAAAAAATTTGTCGATTTATTAACCGGAGGTAAGTTACCGGCCAACATTAATGCCGAAGATTTTCCGGACCAGGCGATGACACTGGCTGCCCTAGCCGCCTTCACAGAGGGCGTAACAACGATTGACGGTATAGCTTCGCTACGCATCAAAGAAACAGAGCGAGTAGTCGCCGTACAAAATGAACTGGCCAAGATGGGTATTGAAACCTCGGCGACTAAAGACAGCCTGACAATCCTTGGCGGAAAGCCCAAAAATGCATTAATCAACCCTTATGGCGACCATCGCATAGCTATGTCTTTTGCCGTTGCCGGTACAAAAATCCCCGGAATGCGAATTATGAATCCGGCTGTCGTTAATAAAACCTTCCCCGGTTTCTGGGACGAATTAGCCAAAATAGCGACTGTGAAACGCACGAGCAAATCGTTTTCAAACATTTTGCTCATTGGTATGCGCGGCGGCGGCAAGACCACCGTCGGCAGAATTCTGGCCCAGAGGCTTAAGATGGATTTTATTGATATGGATTTGTACCTGGAGAAAAAACACGGACAAAAAGTCCGTGATATCGTGCTCGAAAATGGCTGGGAACACTTCAGAAAATTGGAAACCGCGGCTTGTCGGCAACTTAGCAAACATACAAACTCAGTTATTTCATCCGGCGGCGGGATAGTTTTAGACCAGGCTAACGTGGAACTGTTCAAACCAGACTCTATATCAATACTTTTGAAAGCTGACGCAGGAATACTGTCCCAGCGTATCAGGACCGACAAGAACCGTCCGGAGTTAAGTACCCAGCCCAGCTTGCTGGGCGAGCTGGATGAAGTCTGGGAGAAAAGAAAAGATAAATATTATAGGAACGCAGATTTCATTATTGACACCTCTGCCATTTCTCCAAACCAAGCCATTGATGAGATAATGGAAAAATTGGAAATTGCATGAGAGTTAATTCGACTACAAAAATCTGTCTGGGCATTGGCGACCCAATAAAGCAATCTATCGGGCCTATTATTTATAACAAAGTCTATAAAGAGCTCGGTATAGACGACCAGTTTATTTATCTTTCCTGCTTGGTTAAAGCAGAAAACATTGAAGATTTTATAAAGGGCGTTCGGGCTATGGGAATCCGCGGCGCTACTTGCACCATGCCGCATAAAGAAATAGTCATGCCATATCTGGACAAAATTGATGAGCACGCGCAAGCAATCGGCGCGGTCAATACGGTGGTTAATGATGACGGGGTTTTGACCGGTTACAACACCGATTGGGTCGGCGCGGTTAAACCTCTGGAGGCAATCACCGAGCTGAAAGGTAAAAAAGTAGCGGTAATCGGTGCAGGCGGCGCGGCAAAGGCTTTTGTCTATGGACTAACCCACAAAGGCTGCGACGTAACTATTTATAACCGTACTCCTGAGAAAGCAAAGGTTCTGGCCGAAAAATTCAACTGCAAATATGCATCATTGAGTGAGCAGGAAAATATTAAAAATGCAGACATAGTCTGCAATGCTACTTCGGTCGGCTTTGTCGGACAGGAAGATCAAATGCCTATTGATGTTAGCGACATTACGCCCGACCAAATAGTTTTTGACGCTGTGTATTCACCAATTGAGACTGTTTTGCTTAAAGAGGCTGAAAAAGTCGGCGCGCAGACAATTTCCGGCATTGAAATGTATTTGAGCCAGGGCTATGAGCAGGTAAAACTTTACACTGGACATGACGCGCCTGAGCAAGCGATGCGGAATTTCGTAATGGAGCTGAGGAATGCAAAGTAAGTATTGCCTGCCGATTATAAAACCAAGCAAAGCCGAAGTTTTGAGCATTATCGAACAATCCAAGTCTAGCTATGGTTATTTCGAAGTTTGGGTTGATTATATAGAAGCTTTTGAAACAAGTTTTGCTCCAGAGTTGGTCTATAAATTTCCCGGCCGCGTTGTCTTAGTCTTTCGGCGACAAAACCTGGAGCCGATTAAAATGCCGACTGAGCAGAGATTTAAGGTTTTAGACGCAGTTTCCGGGAAGGATTGCTTGGTTGACCTGGACATAACCTGCCAAACTGAGGATTTGGCATATATAAAGGGTAAAGATATCAAAAAAATCGGGTCTTATCATAACTATGAGAACACACCGCCAGACGCAAAGCTGCAGGAAATCGTTTCAGAAATAAAGTCGTATTCACCATATATCAGCAAGCTATCTACATACTGTGAGCAAGCCAGTGACGCGCTTAGGCTTATTAACATTAAAAAAGATTTCCTTGAAACAGGTCAAAAACATATAGTACTGGGTATGGGTAAAGAGGGAGAAATTACGCGAGTTTTTGGCGCGCTGTGGGGAAACGAGTTAATATTTATACCGGAAAGTAGCGAAGAAGCTTCGGCACCCGGCCAAATTACCCGCACTGAATTCGAAAAAATAATGGAAAGAGCAGGCAAATAATGCCAGGAAATAGTTTTGGACAACTATTTAGAATAACTACCTTTGGTGAATCGCACGGCGGTGCTGTCGGCTGTGTTATTGACGGTTGCCCTGCCGGAATCAAAATAACCGAGGCCGAGATCCAAAAAGATTTGGACCGCCGCAAGCCGGGCCAGAGCAAAATCACTACTCCCCGAGCCGAGAAAGATAAAATAAGCATCCTCTCAGGCGTATATGAAGGCGTTACTACCGGCACGCCGATTCTGCTAATCGCCTATAACGAGGATATAAAGCCGGAAGATTACGCCGAAATTAAAAAACTGTATCGCCCGGGTCATGCTGACTTTACCTTTCAGAAAAAATACGGCATACGTGATTGGAGAGGCAGTGGCCGAGCCTCCGCACGCGAAACGTTAGCACGTGTTGCCGCCGGGGCGATTGCCAAGAAATACCTAAAGGAAAAACTGGGTATTGAGATATTAAGCTTTGTCCAGCAAGTCGGTGACATCAAGACAGATATAGACTACAAAAAAATCACTATGGATATGATAGAGTCTAACATCGTCCGTTGCCCTGATAGCGATGCGGCTAAAAAAATGATTGCACTTATAGAAGAAGTAAAAGCCGATGATGATTCCATTGGCGGTGTTATTTTTGGAGTTATTAAAAATTGTCCAGTCGGGCTTGGCGAGCCGGTTTTTGACAAAATTTCTGCAGACCTGGGCAAAGCGATGCTTAGCATTAATGCCGTCAAAGGTTTTGAAATTGGTTCAGGTTTTGACGGTGTCGGTATGCGCGGTAGTGAACACAACGACGAATTTTATGTAGATTCAGGCAAAATCAAAACCAAAACCAACTATGCTGGCGGCACTCTAGGCGGTATAACCAACGGCGAAGATATTTACTTCCGCGTAGCTATCAAACCTGTTTCAACAATTGCAAAAAAGCAAGAAACGATTGATTTGGAAGAAAATGCAGTGGAGCTGGAAGCTCGCGGCCGTCATGACCCGTGTGTCCTGCCCCGTGCCATTCCCATAGTCGACGCGATGAGCGCCCTGGTCATAATGGACCATCACCTGCGCCACAAAGCCCAAAATAACTAATCTTTTCTGCTAAGTATTGAGGCGTTATGCGCGCCTGCATCGTCTATAACTTCGTTTAGAGGGCATATCTCTTTTTGTATCGGCAAAGGTATAGGGCCTAAGTGCCTGCGTTCTTTTCGCGCGCCAGGACAGTCCGATTCACATGCTATATCGGCACCTTCCGGAACTACCATTCTCATAGAAGGATATTCAGCTAAAGGATTTTCAATAACTAGAGGTTTTTGAGCTTTTGCTACTTTCCAGGGACAAATACGCATTTGTTCACCACTGTTTTCAGCATTCATGTCAATAAAATACCACTATTTTGCGGATTTGGCAATGATAGCTTCTGCTACGTTTGGCGGCACGTCGGCATAGTGGTCAAGCTCCATGCTGGAACTGGCTCGCCCTTGGGTCGAACTTCGAAGCTCGGTAGTGTAGCCGAACATTTCGCCTAATGGTACAAAAGCTGTAATCTGCTTGATGCCATTGGCTAAGTCCTCCATAGTTTCGATCCTGCCCCGCTTAGAGTTCAGGCCGCCAATAACATCACCCATGAACTCTTCCGGAGTTACAACTACAACTTTCATGATTGGTTCCAGTAGCACTGGGTTGGCCTTTTTGACGCCTTCTTGAAGCGCCATTGAACCGGCTATTTTAAATGCCATCTCAGAAGAGTCAACATCATGGTAACTCCCGTCATAAAGCTCTGCCTTAACATCAACTACCGGATAACCGGCCAATACGCCGTTGGCCATGGCCTCTTTGATACCTTCGTCAACCGGTTTGATGTATTCCTGCGGCACAACACCGCCCTTAATGGAATTGATAAACTCGTAACCTTGGCCAGCTTCATTCTGGCTAAGGCGTAACCACACATCGCCATATTGTCCGCGGCCGCCGGATTGGCGAATAAATTTGCCCTGCACTTCTACGGCGTCTTTGCGGATAGTCTCGCGATAAGCTACCTGCGGCTGGCCAATGTTAGCCTCCACAGAGAATTCCCGTTTCATCCTATCTACGATAATTTCAAGGTGTAATTCACCCATGCCGCTGATGATAGTCTGGCCAGTTTCCTCATCCACTTTGATTCTAAAAGTCGGGTCTTCTTCAGCCAGGCGTTGCAATGCTAAGCTCATTTTCTCCTGGTCGGCTTTGGTTTTTGGCTCAATCGCGATAGACACCGGAGGTTCCGGGAAAGTTATGCTTTCCAGCACAATCGGGTTGTTCTGGTCAGAAAGGGTGTGTCCGGTAGTGGTATCTTTAAGTCCGACGATAGCGGCAATATCACCGGCAGTGACTTCACTTACTTCTTCACGTTTGTCAGCCTGCATTCTAACTATTCGGCCGATGCGCTCTTTATTACCGGTAGAGCTATTAAAGACGTAGCTGCCGGCTGTTAATTTGCCCGAGTAGACCCTAAAATATGCCAATTTTCCGACAAATGGGTCGGTCGCAATCTTAAAGGCCAGTCCAGCCAGCGGCTGCGCGCTGTCAACTTTGCGCTCAACTTCATCATCGTTTTTAGGATGTTTTCCCCATGTACTTCCCCGGTCGGTTGGGCTTGGCAGATATTCGGTGGCGATATCAAGTAGTTTTTCAACGATTACGCCCCGGCCGTCACCACCGCTGACGATAAAGAACTTACCGGTTAAAACAGCCGTACGGATAGCTTGTTTGACATCATCCTCGGATAGGCCTTCTTCGCCAACTTCAAAGTATTTTTCAAGCATCTGCTCATCTTCAGCCACAGCATTTTCAATCAGAAGTGAACGGTATTTTTTAACCTTATCGGCCATATCCTCAGGAATTTCGCCTTCTGTTAGTTCCTTATCGGTAAATTCTTTGTAGGTGTAAGCCTTCATGCTAACCAAGTCGACAATACCGTTAACCTTTTGCTCAAAACCAATAGGCAAGTGGATAGGAAAAGCATGCTTGGAAAGTCTGGCATGGATAGAATCAAGCGATTTATAAAAATCACCGCCGGTCTGGTTGATTTTGTTGATAAAACAAATTCGCGGTACGCCGTACTTGTCGGCCTGGCGCCAAACTGTTTCGGATTGTGACTCTACGCCCATCTTGCCGTCAAAGACAGTAACCGCGCCATCCAGCACACGAAGTGAACGCTCGACTTCAACAGTGAAGTCAATGTGCCCGGGTGTGTCGATAATATTAATCTGATGGTCTTTCCAATAACAGGTCACGGCGGCAGATACGATAGTGATACCGCGCTCTCGCTCCTGTGCCATCCAGTCGGTGGTAGTTTCACCTTCATGCACAGCGCCGATTTTGTGCTTCAGTCCGGTTCGGTACAAAATACCTTCGGTAGTAGTAGTCTTACCCGCGTCAATGTGGGCAATGATACCGATATTCCTGATTTTATCTATTGGATATTTCTTCTCTGTCACCTTTTGATTTCCTAATTAATAAACTATATTCTTCGGCCAATAGCCTCTGCTTGTTTTACCATGGCCCGACCGACAGCCAATCCTACGAGACCGCAATAGTCGTCCGAGCAATTTGCTATAAATTCGTCAGTTGCTCCATCAAGACCCTTCTCGACATCCGAAGCTGATTTAGCTTTAGCGCCATCACTTGTAGCACGCATTAAAACCGTGTTTTCTTTGATTAGCTCTAATTGATCTAGATAACGACACTCTTTTTGGGCAGCTTCACAATAGGCCATGCTTAATACCTCGCGAAGTGGGCGAAGGCCCTATTAGCATCAGCCATCTTGTGGGTATCTTCACGTTTCTTAACTGCCGGGCCGGTTTGGTTATAAGCGTCGACCAATTCCTGGGCTATTCTGTCTTCCATACTCATACCTTTTCGGGCTCGGGCGGCTTCGACGAACCACATGGTTGTCAGGTGGTTTTGTCGCTGGCCTTTGACCTCGAACGGAATCTGGTAGTTAGCACCGCCTACCCTGCGTGAGCGGGTTTCTACATGGGGCCGAATATTACCCATGGCTTGCTCAAATACATCAAGCGGGTTTTGGACTTTCAGCTTATCGGCCGCTTTTTGCATACCCCCGTAAACCAGCCGTTCGGCCATCTGTTTCTTGCCATCCTGCATTACGCGGTTAATAAGCCGCTGTACGGCTACGCTGTTATAGGCCCTGTCCGGTGCTATGTCTCTTACTAAAGATTTAGTTTTATGCCGCGGCATTATGATTTTTTGGCTCCATATTTAGAACGGCGCTGTTTTCGGTTCTCTACGCCTTGCAAGTCAAGATTGCCACGGACTACGTGGTAACGCACACCGGGTAAATCCGGTACTCGGCCGCCGCGAATAAGCACGACTGCGTGTTCCTGGAGGTTGTGGCCTTCGCCGCCGATATAAGCCCAAACTTCATAACCGTTAGTCAGGCGCACACGGGCGACCTTACGCAAAGCCGAGTTAGGTTTCTTTGGCGTCTTGGTGGTTACTTTGACACAAACACCCCGCTTGAATGGAGAGGGCTTTTCATAATGACGAGTCTTTAAGTTATTGGTTACACGCTGAAGAGCCGGCGATTTGCTTTTTCCGCTTGCTTTGGCTCGTGGTTTTCTAACTAACTGATTAATCGTAGGCACGTTCAGACACTCCTCGCCGAATTCAAGTATAGGAGGTCTGAAGATATGTCTCTAATCTGTTGCATAAGAGTAAACTTTAGCATATTTACCTGTTTTCCTCAAGACTAACTGTCTCCTGCGTTTCCAGCTCCTCTTCTTCGTCTTCAAGAACGCCTGTACCAACCGGAATACGGCGGCCCAAAATCACGTTTTCCTTCAGTCCAAACAGGCTGTCAACTTTTCCGCTAGTCGCGGCCGCAATAAGCACGCGCGTGGTGTCCTGGAAGGATGCGGCAGATAGGAATGAGTCAGTACTCAAGGATGCTTTGGTTATGCCGAGCAACAGTTGGTTGAATACGGCCGATTTTTTCTTGGCTTTAGCTAAAGCTTCGTTGGTTTCGACTACCGCCAGTTTGCTGACAATATCACCAGTTACGAACTCACTATCGCCGGCGTCTTCTATCTGAACCCGTGAAAACATTTGTTTCACGATGATTTCAAGGTGTTTATCGGCGATATTCTGACCTTGGCTGGCAAAAATCCGAAGAATCTCGTTCATGATGTAACGCTGGGTAGCCTCGACCCCCTTCAGCCGCATCAAATCATGAAGATTGATGGAACCGTTCGTCAAACGGTCGCCAGGTTCAACGATATCACCGTCTTTGACCTGCAATTGCTTGTAGGTTGGAATGTCGTATTTGACCACGCTTTGACCGGCAGGAGTGATGGTGATGTTCTTTTTTGTTAGGGAAACCTTGCCGGCAACCGGTGCTATCAGCGGGTTCTCACCGCCTTCGCCGGACGCTACAACATCGCCGACGGCAACTTCGCCGGCGGAAGCTACATTGACATTCCTATCGCCAATAGTCAGTTTAGCGGCTTTGGCTTCATCATCAGTTACCTGGACAACGTATTGGTCATTTTCCTCAGAAACCTCGATTTTGCCGGGTATGTCCGATAAGAATGCTTTTCCTTTCGGTACGCGAACTTCAAAAAGCTCTTCGACACGCGGCAGACCCTGGGTAATATCATCGGCGGCAGCAACACCACCACTGTGGAATGTACGAAGCGTCAACTGGGTACCGGGCTCACCGATACTTTGAGCGGCAATAACGCCTATCGGGCTGTGGTCAGCCACTAGTTCGCCAGTCGCCGGATCAAGGCCGTAACTCTTCGGATTAACCCCTCGTACGCCGCCATAACTCAGTACGCTCATTATCTTTACGCCATCAAGGCTGGCATCTTCTTCAATCTGTTTAGCGGCTTCTTCAGAGATAAGCTGGCCTTTTTTGACATAGCTGCCAATGGTTTCCGCGGCATAACGGCCATATAGCCGTGAAGCGTAATCTACGCCGATTTCGGCAGCGTCAGCCCTATACATGGAAAATCCGGGGTCATCAGCGGCTTCCTCGGTAGTAAATACGTCTTGAGCGACATCTACAAGCCTTCGGGTCAGATAACCAGAGTCGGCAGTCTTTAGTGCCGTGTCAATCAAACCCTTTCTGGCACCACGAGTTGAGGTGAAGTATTCCAGAGGGTTAAGCCCGTCACGGTAATTGCTCTTGATTGGCAATTCCATCGCTCGTCCGGTAGCATCGGAAAGGATTCCGACCGAACCGATAACCTGTTTTACCTGCACGATTGATCCTCGCGCACCGGAAGTAACTGCCAGCGACATGGCATTGTCTTCTCCGATAAACTGTTTGGAAAGTGCCTGCTGGA
The DNA here is from genome assembly GCA_025451045.1 of Candidatus Saccharimonadales bacterium. Taxonomy (GTDB): domain Bacteria; phylum Patescibacteriota; class Saccharimonadia; order Saccharimonadales; family 2-12-FULL-41-12; genus JANWLD01. The sequence continues at coordinate 476,940 of JANWLD010000001.1, read as the reverse complement.
TTTCCGAGTCGGCATCAGTCCAGGTTTCAATCGTCAACCGGTAACGCTCATCATCAGTAATAAAGCCTTCGTCGTACTGTTCGCTAACGGCAGTCGCGCGTTGTTCGGCTTTATCCAAGGTTTCTTGCAGGTTCTTGACATCGACAAAGTCACTCATACCCATTGAAAGGCCGGAACGCGTAGCGTATTCAAAACCAAGGGTTTTTAAGTCATCGGCTATTTCAGCGCTCTTTTCCTGGCCGTATTTTTGATAAACCTGAGCCATCACGTTGGCTAGTTTCTTCTTAGTCATAGCCTCATCCTGGAACTTAAAATCGTCCGGGAATATTTCGTTGAATAGGAAACGGCCGAAAGTACTTTCCTTTTCTTCTTCGCGGAAACGTATCTTTATGCGGTCTTGGAGGTTGAGGTAGCCGCCATCGAATGCCATTAAGGCTTCAGCAATATTCTGGTAGTTTCTGACTTTTTTGCTACTGTCGGGCCTTTCATAAGTCAGGTAGTAACAACCCAGGACTATGTCCTGTTCAATATGCAGAATCGGCGAACCATCCGCCGGCTTGAGCAGGTTTTTGTTAGCCGCCATTATATCGCGGGCTTCGTCCTGCGCTTTGCTGGAAAGCGGCAGGTGAACCGCCATTTGGTCACCGTCAAAGTCGGCGTTGAAACCTTTACAGACCAACGGGTGCAGCTGAATGGCCTTACCTTCAATCAATACCGGCTGGAAAGCCTGGATAGAAAGGCGGTGCAAACTGGGCGCGCGGTTAAGTAGCACGTACTTGTCTTTGATTACTTCATCCAAAGCATCCCAGACAGCAATTTCGTTCATTTCTATCATCCTGGTAGCGCTGCGGATATTGTGCGCTAATTCTTTTTGAATTAATTGGCCGATAACGAAAGGTTTGAACAGTTCCAAAGCCATCATCTTTGGCAGGCCGCATTGGAACATCTTAAGCTCCGGACCGGCAACAATCACCGAACGGCCGGAATAATCTACACGTTTGCCAAGCAGGTTCTGTCGAAACCGACCTTGCTTGCCTTTTAGCATATCGCTCAAAGACTTCAGACGACGTCTTTGGCCGGTAGCGGCAACAGCACGGCCGCTTCGGGTGCTACTGTTGTCAATTAGCGAATCAACGGCTTCCTGAAGCATTCGCTGTTCATTCCTCCGAATGACTTCCGGAGCATTGAGGTCAATAAGTTTCTTCAACCGGTTATTACGGTTGATGACACGCCGATAGAGGTCGTTAAGGTCGGATGTAGCAAACCGGCCGCCGGTCAATTGCACCATCGGCCTAAGGTCCGGCGGGATAACCGGTAAGACGCTGATGCACATACTGGTCGGCTTGATACCGGCCTTTTCCATGCTCTCAAGCAGGCGCAAACGCTTCATAATTTTTTTCTTGCGTTGGCCTTTGGCTTCTTCAGCTTCTTTATTCAGATTATTAATAAGCTTGGCTAAATCGATTTCTTCCAAAAGTTCCTGCAGAGCAGAACCGCCCATGCCGACGGTAACCAGGCTTTGCAATTCGTCAGGCAGCGCGCGATAATCGTTCTCGCTTATCAGATGGAATTTTTCCAGCCCGACAACCATTTCTTTGTATTCATCAAATGCCGCTTGGACTTCTTCTACCTCTTTGGTCTGAGCCTCAGCCAAGGCTTTGACATCGGCGTCTTTGGCTTTGGCTTCTTTTTCATAGCGGGCTTTGATAGCCTCTTGGGCGGCAGCAAACTCGGCTTCTTTGTCAACCAACAGTTTGTCGCGTTTTTCACGGTCGACAGATTTAATAATATAACTGGCAAAATATGCTATGCGCTCTAGGCTCTTTACGGTCATGCCGAGAAGCAGGCCTACGGCACTCGGCGTACCGCGTAAAAACCAAATGTGGGCGACTGGACTAGCCAGTTTGATGTGGCCCATGCGCTCACGCCGGACGATGGATTTGGTCACCAGCTCGCCGTTCTTATCGACAGCGGCTTCACGCGACCTTACTCCCTTATATTTAGCGTCATGCGGGTTGATATCTTTAGCCGGGCCGAAGATGCGCTCACAGAATAAGCCGTCGCGTTCCGGCTTCTGGGTACGATAATTGATGGTTTCCGGCTTGGTTACCTCGCCGTAACTCCAGTCCAATATATCGTCGGCGCTGGCTACGGCCAATCTTACGGCGTCAAAATCCGCAATATTAGTTCCGCTAGTATATCGTCTCATCTAAGCCTCTCCTCCTTCATCCGAATCAGATACCGCGGTTGTTGCGGGAATATCATCTTCCAGTTCCATTACCATATATTCATCCACTGCCGCGTCCTCAGACACGTCGACATTGCTGGCTTCCGGAGCCGGCACTTCAACTTCCGCCTGGTCTTCGGCTTCACCTTTGATGTTTTCAGCTAGAACGTCTTCGGCGTCAACAACTTGGTCTTTTTCAATCAAATCAACCTTCAGACCCAAACCTTGCAGTTCTTTGACCAACACGTTGAAACTCTCCGGTACTTTAGGACCGACTATTTCGGTCTGTTTAATGATGGATTCGTAAGCTTTGCTTCGACCGTAAACATCATCAGACTTGATAGTCAGCATTTCCTGAAGCGTATTGGCCGCGCCGTAAGCTTCCAGTGCCCAGACTTCCATTTCACCGAAGCGCTGGCCGCCGTTTTGGGCTTTTCCGCCCAACGGCTGCTGGGTAACCATAGTGTATGGTCCGGTCGAACGAGCGTGAATCTTGTCAGTTACCATGTGGGTCAATTTCAGCATGTACATGTTTCCGACAACTGTTTTTTCCTTAAAGGCTTCGCCGGTCCGGCCATCATAAAGCTGCTGCTTGCCGTCTTCCGGCAGTTTTGCCTGTTTTAACAGTTCCTTTATTTTGCTTACCGGTAAGCCATTGAAGGAGGGGGTGGCGACTTTCATACCGAGGGCTTTGGCGGCCATACCAAGGTGCGTTTCGAATAATTGTCCCAAGTTCATCCTAGACGGTACTCCCATAGGGTTAAGCACGATGTCTACCGGTTCGCCATCTTCGGAAAATGGCATATCCTCGACTGGCAATATACGGGCAATAACGCCCTTGTTACCGTGTCGTCCGGCCAGCTTGTCACCGACCTGAATTTTGCGCATTTGCGCTACGAAGACCTGAATCTGCATAATCACACCGGCCTTGAGCTCGTGGCCGTTTTCGCGGGAGAATATCTTTACGCCGACGACTTTGCCATGCTTGCCATTGCTCATGCGCTGTGAAGTATCACGAACTTCTTTGGCTTTTTCACCAAAGATAGCTCGGAGCAACCGTTCCTCACTTGACAGTTCCTGTTCGCCTTTCGGCGTAATCTTTCCTACCAGAATATCGCCGGGATGCACTTCAGCGCCGATTCGCACAATGCCTTCTTCATCAAGATGACGCAGGGCGTCTTCGGATACGTTCGGAATATCTCCGGTGACTATTTCCGGTCCCAATTTGGTTTCGCGGACTTCAGTCATGTAGTCAACGATATGGATAGAAGTCAGCGAATCGTCTTCAACCAGTTTTCTTGAAATAACTATGGCATCTTCAAAGTTATAACCGCCCCACGGCATAAAGGCGACTCGTAAGTCGCGGCCCAGGGCCAGTTCGCCGGACTCAATCGACATGCCTTCTATCAAAACATCGCCGGCTTTGACTTTCTGCTTGGCTGAAATAACAACCCGCTGGTTGATACAGGTACCCTCGTTACTACGCACAAAATGAAGCGGTTTGTAGGTAACTTTCTTTAGTTTCTTGTAGTTAATGACAACTTCATCAGCCGAAGCCTTGACTACTTCGCCGGCTTCTTCGGCATAAACTACCTGTCCGCTGTTTTGCGCAACAGCGGCTTCAAGACCGGTACCGATAATCGGCGCCTTAGGCCTGACCAGCGGTACAGCCTGTTTTTGCTGGTTGGAACCCACCAAAGCACGGTCAACACGGTCTCTTTCAATAAACGGAATCAGTCCGGCGATTGAGCCAATAATCTGGTTGTTGCTAGCGTCCATGTGGGTAGCGTCGTTGGCATCAGTCTCAGCCACCTGCAAGCGGACACGGGCGGCAACCCTTTCATCAACAAAATAGCCTTTGCCGTCGACAGCATTGCCAGCACCGGCAATAACTGCCTTGTCTTCTTCGGCGGCATCAAGATATTCAATCTGGTCAGTTACTACGGATTTGACCGGCCAGGTCTTCCGGCTTTTTACGGCGGCCAATTTCTTGGCGTCGGCGGCATTTATCTTTGAACCGGCTTTGACAATGACTTTACCTTTTTCATCTTCCAAATCAATACTGGCGATATGTCCAGCCGCATCCTTTGGAGTGACGGCGCTTATAACTTTTCGGTAAGGGGTTTCTATGAAACCATAGTCATTAATACGGGCATAGTTGGCCAGGTTTAGTACCAGGCCGATGTTGGCGCCTTCCGGTGTTTCCACGGCGCAGATACGGCCGTAATGTGTAGCATGCGCGTCACGGACTTCAAAACCGGCTCGTTCACGGGATAACCCGCCCGGCCCCATAGAACTTAGACGACGCTTGTGGGCAAGTTCACTGACCGGATTAATCTGGTCCATAAACTGAGATAGTTGCGAGCTGGCGAAAAATTCGCGCACCGCGGCGACCACCGGACGGGCATTTATAAGCTGGCCGGGCGTGACAGTTTCGATTTCACTCATGCTCATCCGGTCTTTCGTATTGCGCTCCATACGAAGCAGGCCAATACGGAACTGTCTTTGTACCAGTTCTCCTACCAGTTTTACGCGGCGGTTAGCCAGACTGTCGATGTCATCAGCTGGTTCTTGCGTGTTGTTTAGCCGGATGACTTCGCTGATAATGGCAGTTAAGTCCTCAAGGCGCATGGCGCGGTTTTCAACAGTATTCGGCGCGTCCAAGTCCAACCGTTTGTTAATCTTATACCGGCCAACCCGGCTAAAATCAAAGCGCTTGAAATTATAAAACATGTTTTCCAGCAGGCTGCGGGCGTTGTCAACGGTTGCCAAATCACCCGGACGCAGGCGACGGTAGACTTCAATCAAAGCTTCCGAGGAAGTTTTTGACGGATCCTTGTCCAGCGTAGTTTCCAGATAGCTTACTTCGGCTTGGTCGACATGCTTGAAGACCTCTTTCATTTCGGCTTCACTCATACCAAGGGCGCGAAGCAAGGTAGTTACCGGAATCTTACGCTTGCGGTCAATTTTGACGAACAATGCGCCGTTAGCAGCAGTTTCAAACTCCAGCCATGCGCCGCGGCCGGGAATAACTTTCGCTCCGTACAGGTTGTGCCCGGCAGAGGCCTGCTCGCTGGTGAAAAAAACGCCAGCTGAGCGTATCAGCTGGCTTACGACGACACGTTCGGCGCCGTTGATTACGAAGGTACCGCGAGTGGTCATCCATGGGAAGTCGCCTAGATAAATCTCATGTTCTTTAACTTCGCCGGTCACTTGATTGGTTAGAACTACTTGGGCTTTGAGCGGCGCCTCATAACTGACGTTGTTCTCGCGGGCTTCATCTTCGCTCATTTTTGGCTTTTCGAAGTGATATTTTTTGAATTTAAGGCTTAGCTTTGTGCCGGTATAATCATCAATCGGACTGATTTCAGCCAGTAATTCGCCCAAACCTTCGTCGACGAACCATTGCCAAGAACGGTTCTGGTGGTCGACCAAATTAGGCAAATCAACGCTATGGTTAGTATCGCTGAAATAAACTCGATTGTTGTTATTAGTATTTGTCTTCTTACTTGAGGTTGAGGTCTTTGCCATAGAACTTGTAGTGTTGCTCCCTTATGAACTTAGATTTTATGTTTTATAAAATTAGCAAACGTATCAGTACTTTAATACGCTTTAGCTTTTCATTAGTTTAATCTGTTAGCCCCGTAGTAGATCTCTCTCATCTGCCTTTGGCAGATTATGCATCGTTATGTACGATGCTAGAGAGAGCTCACTACAGGGTTAGCGCGCGAAGATTACTGCGTGCAGTGTTGTGAAATTGTCTTAAATTTTGAGCCAATACAACAGTGCCGACCACTACTTCTTAAATTATAGTTTATATCACTAAATTCAAAGTGTCAACTACATTGCAACATAGGTCTCAATATTATTCTTTAATTTTGGTCTTCTTGAGTTAAGGCTCGTACACATACCTTAAGATCATCTCTTTTCGCAAAGTGTATTTTTGATGTATTTGCCAGCTCTTTTCTTACTGCTGGTCTTTCTACCCTTCTTGCTAACATTTCCATATCAAGGCCATCTTTAGGGACATAGGCTATACCTAATTCTTCCATTCTATCCATTAACTTTTCCAATTCACTTTTTACTGACTTAGTCTCCGATGCTTCAGTTGGTGACAAAGGCTTAACTGCCGCAACCGTCACTTCTACACCTTCTACAAAAGAATAGTTCACGTTTATTTGAGATGACAATTCTCCAACCATTTTATCAAGTACAGTAGGCGGCGCATAACCTATCGCCTTTTGCATAGGAGCCAAAAAAGCCAACGTTCTAATATGATCAGCAGCGGGAGTTCCGCCATGGCGCAAAAACTCGGTTAAAGCTTCGTCAAACTTTACGAACAAATGGTTACCAAAGTCTGAAACTATCTTTTCAGATAGATTAGGAATGTCTTCATCAGGTAACTCATCGGCAATATATTCCATGTCTATGCCAAGTCCTTCTATGCATCGTCTGGCAAGAATTCTGCTCTGAGGATTTGTTTCGCCTATTCTTGCCGAAAGTTCTAAAACGGCATCTTCTCCATATGCCACCATGGTTGGAAGGCCAAGACTTTGGACTGCCATAGCATCCGCTACAGACGGTTTCCTATAAGCGCCTACTATTGATTCAGTCATATCTCTGACCTCTACCGCATTTCCAGCAAAATGTATCTCTTCAAAAGGATGGGCAGCCATATTAGAATTTGCTGAAATCAAAGAAAATCTCTCAGCAGTTGGTTGATCCGCAAATAAATCAATAGGATACTCATCTGATGTACTGACTGAGAATGCCCTTTGGGATTTCGCCAGTATACCAATATAACGCTCCCCTAGCCCCCTTTTCCTGCTATCAACATGCGTTCCGTGACCCGTATAGGTCTTGAGAAAAGATCTGATTTCGTTTTTGGTAGCTGTGCGCCCATAAGTAACTGATATTAGTCCTTCAAGTCCAAGTCCTTTCTCGCTGCCGCCTATGACGATTACCGGCTGTTCTTCTTCACTGGTTGCCTCGAAATGCTCAAAATGGGCTTCTATCTCTTCATCTGTCTTGCCTTTGACGGACATGATAGCCCTTATCGCTTCATCGCTACTGGGATTTCGGCCAGCAGCTTCTTCTATAGCTGCTAATGCCGGTTTTACAACGGATTCCGTATCTCTCGTAGCGCTATCCATTATACTTTTAGCACTTTCAGCAAATTCGGAAGCAGCACTAGCAGCATTTAGCGCATCCGCTTCGATTGTGCCGCAACTATCTTCGACCTGGTGTACTCTGTCCAAATCTTCTCTAAAACGTTCTAAAACTTCACCAGGGTTTAAATCTGCCATTAAATAATTACTCCTTAATTCTTCCGACAATATCATCAAGACAGTCTGTTTGCAAGCGTAAGGATTTTATTGTAAATGGATTATTTTTTGGAGGTTTTTGGCCGTGCTGCTGGGCTCGTGGTGATGATTTCGTCGACAAGGCCATACTTCTTGGCCTCATCGGCTGTCATCCAAAGGTCGCGTTCCATATCATGGTGAATCTTGTCAGGTTTTTGGCCGGTGTTTTTGGCCATTATTTCTTCAAGCAGTTTTTTAACTCGAAGAGCTTCACGCAAATCGATTTCCTGGTCGGTGACTTTACCACGGGTACCGCTGGACGGCTGGTGTATCATCACCGAGGCGTGTTCCAAGATTGAGCGTTTACCCTTTGTGCCGCTGCTTAGCAAAAATGCCGCCGCGCTGGCCTGGATACCGATACCGACAGTCTGGATGTCATTTTTAACAAACTGCATAGTGTCATAAATCGCCAAGGCGTCATAAACACTGCCGCCGGGACTATTGATATAAAGCTTGATGTCTTTATTCGGGTTTTCATTAGCCAAAAACAACAACTGGGCGACAACCAAATTAGCTGTATGCTCGTTTACATCGGTGCCGAGGAAAATAATATTGTCTTTCAGCAGGCGGCTATAGATATCATAAGCCCGCTCAACCCGACCTTCCTGCTCAATAACGGTCGGGATAAGAATAGATTTTTTCGGTTCACTCATGTTCTTTATTTTATATAACGAATTAGCACTCGTCAAGGTTGAGTGCTAATCGGCTTTTGGAGCTTCGTGCAGGGAACCGTCGCCTGAGCCGCAGATATAATGGCCGTTACCCAAATCGACGATTACGTCTTCTGAGACATGCAATTCGTTATTTGGCACTTGCTTGAGCCATCCTTCAAGAGCTTTGCGGGTTATCCGACCAACCTGGCGGGTGTCAATGTTTGCGGTTTTTGGCGGGTGGCCGATAGCCCGGCCGGATAAAGTAATAGAGTCAGTCGTAACTTTAATACCTTCAAGGTTGACTCCAACAAACTCCATGCCTTTATCGGCATTTACCGAAAAACATCTGTGCCCTGATTCGGTTTCGCTAGTTTTACCAAGTTTCATGATTAATTATCGGACAACTTCCACTTTTCTGTGTCCGTCTTGTTTTTCGATTTCTCCTATTGCCATTGGCTGTCTTTTATACTTAAAAGTACTCTGTCCTGTCAAATAAATTTTAACGAGGCCGAAAGTCATCCGCCTGAATCAAGTCTGTTTCAAGAGCTACCGCAAAAACCTCAACAAGGTTAGTCATACTTTTCCTCTCAAGGTCTTTTAGCACGTAGTTAAGCTCGGCGGTACCATCATCCAACTCTTCGTCGTAGGCATCAATGACCTCTGCGCCGAACACGCCTTCGGTCCTATGTTCACAATCCGGACACCTTAGCCATATCTGCCAGCTACCCTTACTACTACCTGCAGGCTCCCATTTTTCCGGCTGTACTAATTTACTGTCACACTTAGGGCAAATGTGAAGCAGCCTAATACTGCGATGGAATGGATCTTGTTCCGGGGAAGGTGAATCGTCCATGATATTTTATTAATTTACCTAACCTATATTACCATATATTTATATTTTTGTCTAAACTAATGTATGGCTGTGTAAGATTCTAGTTTTATAAGCACTTTTTCGGTAAGCATTCGAGACGCGATATCCTGGCGGGATTCGGGTTTATCAAGTTCGGCCTGCATCTGCGGATCTTTGTACTGCCCCTTTAATATCTGGAGGCGGATTTCCAATTCCTCCGGTGTAACCGATATCACTTCGGCTTCAGCGATTTCAGCTAAAACCAAGCTGCCTTTTACTTGTTTTTCGGCCTGCGGCCATAGAATGTCTTTTTTATACTTTTCTTCGGTGGTACCTTCGGCTTGCAAGAACTCCTGAAGGGTCTGCCCGCGATAAACAAGATTGCGCTTCAACTCTTCAAAATTATGTTCGGCCTGATGTTCAATCATTGAATCCGGTAGGGACAATATGCTTTTATCGATAATTTTTTCTATCAGATTATTTGCAAAATCTCGATTAACTTCGCTTTGCTTTTCAGTGAGAAGCTGTTTTTTGATATCGTCTTTGAGGTCTTTGAGCGTTTTGAAAGGACCGACTTTAGCCGCGAAAGCATCATCCAGCTTTGGTTCGCTCATTTCCTGGATTTTCTTGACGTTAACGCTAAATTTGACCTTTTTATTCGCCAGAGCCTTTACGCCGTAATCTTTTGGAAAAGTCAGTTCAAATGTCTTTTCATCGCCTGCTTTAAGCCCGATTAGGTTGTCCTCAAAGCCCGGTATGAATTTGTTACTGCCAAGAACTAGCGGATAATCTTTGCCGTCCGCGCCGTTTATCGGCGCGCCTTTGTCGTCCACGCCCTTGAAATCTATTAACGCTTCGTCGTCGGCTTTAGCGGCCCGGTCCACGTCAGTCTTCTCAGCCAGCCGGAGCTTTAGCGAATCTAAAACGCCGTTTACGTCTTTGGCTGCCACTTCCGGCTTGGTTTTGGCAAGCTTTATACTCTTATAATTAGCTAATTTTATCTTTCCGACAACATCTGTAGTGATTTCAAATTCGAGCGTAGTGAACGGCACAAATTTTTTGACCGTTACCTGCGGCCCGGCAACCGGCCGGATTTTTTCAGCTTCAGCGGCTTGGGTATAAAGCGCGGTCATGGCTTCGTCCAAAAATTCAGTTTGCAGTCGGTTTTGGTCGATGTTTTTTTCAAGAAGTTCCAGCGGAGCTTTGCCAGCTCTAAAACCGGCTAGCTTAACTTCTTTGCCGAGTTTGGCCAAGACTTTATTTTTGGCAGGCAACAACTCTTCCGCCGTAGCTTTGATAACCAACTTTACTTTAGTCTCAGAAATCTTAGTTATACTCGTTTGCATAGCAAACCAGTATAACAGATGGGCTCAGATAAACCAGTGTTACTTCTTGCGTTTTTCGAGTTCAGCCAATACTTCTTCGGGCTTAATACCTGCGGATGATAATAAAATCAAGCAGTGGAACCAAAGGTCGGCCATTTCCGCTACGAGTTCGGTTTTTTGGCCTCTGTTAGCGGCAATCACTACTTCAACCGCTTCTTCGCCGACTTTCTGGGTTATGCGGTCTTGCCCTTCTTCAAACAAAGATGCCACATATGAGCCTGTTGGTTTATTCTTTTTTCTATCTTCAATTAGGTTATACAGTTCGTCCAATGTCATGCTTTCTCCTTATTTAATTTCTTCATAAAAACAACTCAGATGTCCGGTATGGCAAACCGCTTCGCCGTGTAGTTTTACTTTTATAAGCAATGTGTCTTGGTCGCAATCTTCAAATATAGAAACGACTTTTAGTTTGTTGCCGGACTCTTCGCCCTTCATCCAAATTCGGTTTTTACTGCGGCTCCAGAAATGTACCCAGTCAGACTGTTTAGTTTTGGCGTACGCTTCCTCGTTCATGTATCCCAGCATATAAACCATGTCGGATTCGTTGTCCTGGATAATTGCCGGTACCAATCCGCCGTTTTTAGCAAAATCCAATTTATTCGTTTTTTGGCTCATTGTCTGACCTCTATTCCCTCTAGTTTTAGTCTAGCCTTTACGTCCCCAACTGTAAATTGCCGCCCGTGAAACACAGACGCGCCCAATGCCGCCGTGACACCGGTTCTTTTAAAGACTTCCACAAAATCATCGATCCTGCCGGCACCACTACTGGCAATCACCGGAATATTCACAGATTTTGATATTTTATCTAAAAGCTCTATGTCAAAGCCTTTTTTAGTACCGTCGCGGTCAAGGCTATTGACTAAAAGTTCGCCTACGCCCAATTTTTCCATTTTTTTGGCAAATTCTATCACATCAACTCCGGTATTTTCACGGCCGCCTTTTATATAAACATCCCACTTTAAAAGCGGTAATCTGTTTGTTTCAATTGAGTCTGCTAGCGCCACAGGCTGAGCCGTAGGCTCACCTGTAGAGCGCTCTGTTGAAGCAAATGGATTGCCGCTATCAATAACTCTTTTCGGGTCAAGGGAGATAATTATCGCTTGGGAGCCGAATCTGTCACAGGCTTTTTTAACAAAGCCCGCATCAGTCACTGCGGCCGAGCCGATAGATACTTTATCTGCCCCGGCATTTAAAAGTTCGTTGATGTGGGATAGCTCGCTTACGCCGCCGCCAACGCTAAAAGGAATGGCAATGGCCTCGGCAACAGCCCGGACCAATCCGGCCCGATTTTTGCGCTCCTCGACAGTAGCGACGATATCCAGAAGTACTAGCTCATCGGCGCCTTGGTCAGCATATTTCTTAGCAAGCTCTAGCGGATCGCCGCTATCAACCAAATCTTTGAAATGGGTGCCCTTGACCACCCGGCCGTCTTTGATGTCCATGCACGGTATGATCCTATTCGCCAGCATCTATAGCTTCCTTTAAAGTTATCCTATCTTCATAAAGCGCCTTGCCAATTATCGCACCATCGATATTGGCTGCAGCAAGTTCTGCTATATCATTGACAGTTGTTACCCCTCCGGCGCAGATCGTATCAAACCCGGCTTGTTTCCACTGTTTCATCAGTTTAATGTTAGGACCGCTTAAGATGCCGTCTTTATCCGTATCGGTAACTATGACTGTTCGGATACCTAAACCGCTCAGACGGACCTGCAAGGCCTCTGTGGTTAACTTAACTTCTTCCAACCAGCCGTTTATAGCTGGCGATCCATTCTTGTAGTCAACAGATACGACTATCTTGTCGGAGCCGATTTTTTTAACCATCTGTTCTAACACCTCCGGTTCGGTCACCGCAATCGTACCGATAATCACTCTTTTGGCATATTCAAGCAACTCTTCGACCGAGCGTAGCGTACGGATACCGCCGCCAACCTGAACAGGAATGTTAATGGATTTTGCAATGTCTTTAATCACGTCCATATTAACGGGCCGTTTGGTTTTGGCGCCGTCCAAGTCAACAATGTGGATATACTCAGCGCCTTCAGACTCAAATTTTTGGGCTATCTCAATAGGGTTATCAGAGTATTCTGTCTTTTTGTCGTAATTGCCTTGCTCCAAACGCACAGCTTTACGATTTATCAAATCAATAGCGGGATAAACGATCACCTTTTCTCTCCACAGATTATTAAAAAATTATTAAGTATCTGCTCGCCGGCTTCTGCTGACTTCTCAGGGTGAAATTGGACGCCATAAAAGTTATCTCTGTTAACCGCGCTGGCAAATTCTCCGCCATAATCGGTAACCGCAACAGTGAACTCCTTATCGGTTTTAACAGCGTAACTGTGCACAAAATACTGGTAAGAACCGCTTTTAAGGCCAGCAAGGAGCTTGGAGTCCTGCACAATATTAACTTTGTTCCAGCCCATGTGCGGCACCGGACTGATATCTTTAAAAAGTTCGCACTTGCCCGGAACGATTCCCAGCCCGGTTTGATTATCTTCTTCCAGTTTTTCAACCATTAACTGCATCCCTAGGCAAATTCCAAGAAACGGTTGTTTTAAACTTGGCAACAGCTTGTCCAGGCCGGATTTTTGAAGCGACTTCAAAGCCGGCCCAGCTCTGCCTTGGCCGGGGAAGATTACTCCGTCGGCTTTGCGTATTGTGTCGGTATCGGAAGTAACTTCAAACTTAGCCCCCAAACGCTTTAAGGCATTGGCAACCGAGCCGATATTACCGGCGTCATAATCAACAACGGCTATCATGATGCGGCCTGTAACACTTTTTCTTTGAACTTTTCGGCTTTGGCCGATAAGAATTTGGATTCAATCAATACAGCCTGGGATTCCAGCACTGTAGCGATTATTTTCAGTCCGTTGGCGTCCAAAGTCTTACCCGTCTGGGTAAGGTCGCACACGGCGTCAGCCAAGCCTATGGCCGGAGCGGCTTCCACTCCGCCGCGGATTTTGATGATAGTCGCGCCCAAACGCTCTTTTTTCAGGAATTTTCGCAAGCTGTTCGGGTAAGATGTCGCTATGCGTTCGCCTTCCAAATCCGCCACCGTTTTTATCGATGAACGCTTTGGAGCGGCAACAATCAAACGGCATTCGCCAAAGCCCAACTGCTTGACCACGCCAACATTAAACCGGTCTTCATACAAGATATTCTGGCCGACGATACCGAAATCAGCCACCCCGCTGGCTACATACTCCGGAATATCGCCATAACGTACAAACAAAATCTCAAATTCGCCTCCGTTGCAGGGAATGACCAACCGGCCTTTATTATCGGCTTCACAGTCAATGCCCCATTCATTTAACAGCTTCTCGCTCTTTGCTCTCAACCGGCCGGATTTTTGGATGGCTATTCGGATATTAGTTCGCTTCATAATAACCTGCTATGTAGGAAGCAAGCTGGCTGGCAGGAATTTTCTTTTGGTTGCCATTACTCATTCTTCGTACAATCACCTCGTTGTCGCGAAGCTCATCCGGGCCTTGCACTACGACAAACGGTATATTCTTTTTATCAGCATATTTAAACTGTTTGGAGAGGTTGGTTTCATCCAGATAAATCTCCGCCGGAACACTGGCTTTGAGCAGTGATTTGTAGATTTTTATCGACCCATCCAGCGAACCTTCGTCAAAAACCGTTATCAATACTCTGGAACTTGGCTTGCCGTCGGCAATAAGCCCGTTTTCCTGCATAAACAGCATGATTCGCTCGAAGCCAAAGGATACGCCGATACCGGAGAATTCCTTGCTTGAGAACATCGCCGACAAATCATCATAACGGCCGCCGGCGCAGATAGTACCAAGGCTTTCATCGCTTGAAACAACTTCAAAGATTATTCCGGTGTAATAATCCAGCCCTCGTGCCAGGCCGGGATCAAGTACCAATCGCGTTTCATCAACTCCGAATTCACGGCTCAAACGCAAAAATTCCTGCAAGTCCGTCGTATCGTATGCTTCAAGCTGTTTCAGGGTGGCTTGGTTGTCTTTATCCGTTTTGAGTACCCCGATAATCTCGGCGGCGTTTTTTATACCTAGCTTCTTTAGCCCTTCTACTACCGCCGTGTTGTCGATTTTGTCCAGTTTATCTATCAGCCGTATAGCTGGTATCAGGTTATCTTTTTCGACACCGAACCCAGTCAATATTTCATTTAGTAGTTTCCGCGAATTTACGCGTATTTTTATATCTTTGATTTTTAGCTCATCGAAAACCTGAGTAATCAATTTGGCAATTTCAGCCTCGCAGACCAGCTCGTTTGAACCGATGATATCTACGTCGCATTGGTAAAATTCACGCAGACGCCCGCGTTGCGGCCGTTCGGCGCGCCATACCCGCTGGATTTGGAAGCGCTTGAACGGTATCGGCAGATCCCGCCAGTTAGCCGCAACAAACCGGGAAAAAGGCATGGTCAAGTCAAACGGCAAGGCAATATCGCGCTCGCCATAATCTTTGAACGAATAAGCCATCTTCTGACTGTTCTCTTTTTCTTTGCCTAATATCGTTTCGGCATAGCTTAAGATAGGTGTTTCTATCTGTTGGTAACCAAATTTTTCAAAAGTGTTTTTTATTTTGGCCAAAACCTCATTCCTCTGCGCCATATCAGCGGGCAGAAAATCCCTGGTTCCTTTCAAAATTGCGGGTTCAACTCCCTTTTTCATAACTTTCCTTTCGTTAAAGTATATTCTAATATTTATTAAATCTATAAAAAACGCCGGAGCGTGTCCGGCGTTATGTGTTTTTATTAAGACAAAAGTTAACTAACCGACAGCTCCGGCGATAGATGTATATGATGCTGATTAGTTAGCTTTATAACCATGATTTTATTATAACACACTTAATCCGCTTATGTCAATTTGGTGGGGATGAAAGGACAGCGCTTGGGCTATCGCACCAAGCTAACCTTCACGCTAGTTCCTAAGCAAAGTCCAGCACTAAGCTTTGCTTTAGTGCTGGGACTAGCGCCCAGTAGTAAAAGTTTTGGTGGCGCGGGAGAGACTCGAACTCTCACACCTTGCGGCACTAGTTCCTAAAACTAGCGTGTCTACCAATTCCACCACCGCGCCTCCAGAACTTTACTACCAGGTAAATGTCTACCAATTCCACCACATCCCCATAGAGTTTGGTTAGGCTATTCTAGCGTATTTGCTACAATTATGGAAATGCTTAACTCCAGTAACCACCCCTTTTTGGATAATTATCCAATTACCCAAACCAAAGCATGGGCTGAGTTTCAAAAAACTCTCGGCAAAGAAGTTACTTGGCTAGAGGGTAGCGGCTGGCACTGTCTGCTAATACGCCAGCAGACCAAATTGGGAGATTATTGGCTAGCGCCTTACGGACCATTTCTGACCGATAAAAAAGCTTTGCCAAAGGCGCTTAAAACAATCGCCGATGAAGCCAAAAAGGCAGGACTGGCATGGGTGACGGTTGAGCCTTTCGGCCGAAACCTCAAATTCGACTCAAAAAAGCTAGGATTAAAACAGGCTGAGAAATCCTATAACCCTTCGCATACCGTGGTAAATGACCTGAAAATTGACGATACCAAACGCTGGAGCGCCTTATCGCCGACTTTTCGCAATCTTATAAATAGAGCTGCGCGGCGCGGGCTGAGCTTTAAAAGCAGTACTAATCCGGATGATATCAAGCTGTTTACCGACATGATTGATAAAGTAGCAAACCGAAAAAAAATCAATCTTCACGACAGGAAATATTTTGAAGCCCAGGCCAAAGTGCTGATGCCCCAAAAGTCGGCAGTGCTTGAACTGGCTTATTTTGAGAATAAACCGATAGCAGGTGCAGTAATTTTGCAAAATGATAAAGTGGCCCATTATGCATACGCCGGTTCGTATCCCGAAGCACGCAAGCTAGAAGCCGGCACCGTCCTGCTCTGGCAGGCTATGCAACATGCAAAAGATAGGAAGGTGAGATGGTTTGACCTGTTCGGCGTGGCTCCGCCCGATGCATCGCCGTCACACCCATGGAGCGGTTTTAGCACTTTTAAGCGCAAATTTGGCGGAGGTGAAATAGCCCTTGGCGGCACCTGGCAGTTGCCCGTCAATCAAGCCCGGTTCAAGGCTTACCGAACGTCATTGCCACTGATACGCCGCTTCCAAAAACTAAGATAGTCTTTTGTAAAAAACCAAAGTTGTGTCTCCGTAAACTTTGGTTTTAACCATTTTTAAGCCTTGTATCTCTGATTCGCCTGAGGAACTCGGCATATTAACGACAAAAACACCGTTTTTGACCAGATGTTTAACTAATTTTTGGATAAGCTGTACCTTAAACTGGTCAAATGGCGGATCGCAGATTATGATATCGAATTTCACATCCGGGTTATTGTCGCTCCAGCCGGAAACATTGGCTCGGATAGCCTTAACTTGAGGCTTAATTCCAAGTTTTACAGCACTATTGACAACGGTGGTAATAGCACTTATGTCAATATCTATGGCGGTCGCATGTTTCACGCCCTGGCTGACAGCTTCAAAAGAAAGCGCCCCGCTGCCAGCAAACGCGTCCAACAGCGTCAATCCTTCAACATCACCCAAAGCGGAAAATAGCCCGCCGCGGGCTTTTTCGCTCATCGGATGCGTCCGATGCCCTTTCGGCGCGTCAAACTGCCTGCCACCCAAACTTCCTGCAATTATTCTCATAATCCCAAATTATATCAGCAAAAAATCCCCGCCAATTTTCCAACGGCCGTCAAAATTTTGACGGAAAATTGACATTAGAGCTAGTTAAGGGTGGTTATGAGGCGGTTTTTTGCTACTTCTTTTTCAAGCCAAGAGTAATTCGAAAGTTTTTCACCTTTGTCCAGAAATTCCTGAGCAGAAGTACGGGCAGAAGCAATCAACTTTGTATCGCTGATATTAGCCAGTCGAAGATCCAGCTCGCCGTGCTGAGAAATTCCATAAATTGCACCGGGACCGCGCAGTTCCAAGTCCAGTTCGGCCAGCTTAAAGCCGTCATTGGTCTGCTCTAGTGCCCTGATGCGTTTACCAGGGGCTTTGCTATCGCCAGTCATCAGGTAGCAGTAACCCTGGTGTTGACCACGCCCAATACGGCCGCGTAGCTGGTGTATCTGGGCTAAACCGAACCGCTCAACCCCTTCTATGAGCATGACTGTAGCATTTGGCACGTCTACTCCGACTTCGATAACGGTGGTAGAAACTAAAACATCAATCTTGCCGGCAGCAAAATCAGACATTATCTTTTCTTTCTGGTCGGTTTTGAGCTTGCCGTGTATCAGGCTGACCTTTCGGTGTTTAAAAACTTTTTTCGACAGTTCCTTGTATACTTCCTCGGCTGAGAGATAATCAAATTTGTCAGATTCGGAAATCAGCGGGCAAACAACGAACATCTGCCGTCCGGTTGCTATCTCTTTATCGATTTTCTCGTATAGTTGTTTTTTGGAATTGGGCGAAACGATTTTGGTAATGGCAGGCTTTCTGCCCGGCGGCATCTCGTCAATCACCGAAACGTCCAGTTCGCCGTAAACCGTCAGGGCCAAGGACCTCGGAATCGGCGTGGCGGTCATCGACACCAGATGAGGCACATGACCAGCCTTTTTAAGCAGCTGTTTGCGCTGCTCAACCCCGAAACGGTGTTGTTCGTCAATGATAACCAAGCCCAGTTTGTGCATGTCTACTTTCTCACTGATAAGCGCATGGGTACCAATAATCAAGCTGGCTTGGCCGGATTTGATAGACGCATGGGCGTTTTTTTTCTGAGCCGGCTTCATGGAACCTAGCAGAAGCACCACTTTGTCTGCCATACCAAGAGGTTTGAGCATCTCGCTAAGGCTCTTTGCATGCTGGCGGGCTAATATCTCCGTAGGCGCCATAAAAGCTGTCTGGTAACCAGCCTCCATGACCATAAGGGCAGCCATCGCGGCAACCACAGTCTTGCCGGAACCAACATCACCCTGGACTAGACGGTTGGCGGGGATGTCCTTTTCGATGTCCTTATAAATCTGCCATGCGGCTTTGCGCTGAGCGTCAGTTAATTTATATGGAAGTTTGCCGACGAACTCTTTTGCTAAATTTTCCTTGAAAGGAATTTTGATGGATTTAGCGCGTATATTTTCCTGTTTGTTGATAAGCGATGTCAAAACGAGCGTAAATACTTCTTCGAATGCCAGACGCTTTTTTGCCTCATCCAATGCTTCCGCGCTTGGCGGAAAATGTATATTAAGCAGGGCTTTGAAGCGAGGTATAAGCTTTTGCTCTTTGGTTATGAACTTTGGCAGGCCTTCGTCAATTTGTTTTATATCATCTTGCAAGCCGGCAATAAGCTTGCGAATAGTGAAGGACTTCAGGCCTTTTGTCTCTTTGTAGATTGGGATAATTCTGGCTGTATTCACCGGAAAATTACTGGCTAGTTCAGCGCTAGGGTTCATGATTGAAAAACGCCCGCGAGACAATTCGTAGTTGCCCGAAATGAAATACTCTTGATTATTTTTTATCGCTTTTGCTCGATACGGTTGGTTGAACCATATGAGACGTACGCTGTCAGTTTCATCAGAGGCAACGGCCTCGGTGATGTGCATGCCGCGGCGTACATAGCGGCCCGTAGCTTGTTTTATCTTAACCTTGACGGTTACTTGGCCGGGCTTAAGCCGGTTTATCGGAGTAACTTCGGAATAATCCTCGTATTTGCGCGGAAAATTCCAAATCAAATCATCTTTGGTCTCTATTCCCAATATCTGAAGTTTGCTTGCGACATTATCACCCACTCCTTTTAATGATGAAACTTTTTGATCCATCTAGGATTTTTTTAAGGCGACAAATACTGTATTTTGCAACGTTTTACCTCGGCGCAGTTTCAAATATCCATCAATAAAGTCTGATTCATCTAATTTATCTTTTTTTACTTGTTTATCGTTTATATATATGCCGCCGCTTTCTAGGAGCCGACGCGCGTCTGATTTTGAGCCAGCTAACTCTGTCTGGGCTAATAGATCTACTAAATTATCTCCTAAGCGCGCTTCAATGCCAGGAGCCGCTGACGGGCTTGGAGATACTGACAGATATTCAGTGTGTTCCTTGACTGATTTTAATGCTTCATCCCCATGAATTAACTTCGTAACTTCCCCCGCTAGTGTTTTTTGGGCTTTGCGCTGGCCGGGGTTACCCTTGAACTCAGCGATTACTTTCTCTATTTCGGGTTTAGAAAGTAGTGTATAGATTTTTAAATATTGTTCTACATTTTCGTCCTCGACATTAAGCCAGAACTGATAAAACTTATAGGGCGTGGTCTTTTGGCCGTCAAGCCAGACGGCACCATCCTCTGTTTTACCGAATTTTTCGCCTGTTGTTTTATTAATTATCAAAGGAGCAGACCAAACGTGGGCTTCTTTATTTTCTATCCGTCGAATCAGCTCAACACCAGCGATGGAATTACCCCACTGGTCGGAACCGCATACTTGTAGGGTGGCCCCTTTGGTTTTAAACAGATGCAAAAAATCATAACCCTGTATCAATGAATAGCTGAACTCCGCGTAGCTTATGCCACTGCTGTCTTCGCCAAGCCGGCTTTGGACGAATTCGCGATTTAGCATTTGGCGCATCGGCACATGCTTGCCGACATCACGCAGAAAATCAATATAATTCACATCTTTGAACCAGTCCGCATTATCAACTACTTCAAACTCTTGGCCGGCAAAAATCGTTTTATACTGATCGGCTATGGCTTTTTTGTTGCGTTCCAGCTCTTCTTGGCTTAAAAGTTCCCGTTCGCGGTTTTTGCCGTCAGGGTCACCTATGACACCGGTCGCACCGCCAACCAAGAGAAACGCTTTATGGCCATGTGCAATAAAATGCCTGACCATCATCGCCGCCGCTAGATTACCAATAGTCATTGAATCCGCGCTGGGATCAACACCAAAGTAAAAAGTAAACTTCTGTTTATCCAAATCACCCGGCTGTAGCGTGGTCTGATATGCAAATCCGCGCCACTTAAGCTCATCTGTTAAGCTTTTATCCATAATGGACAGTATAACGGAAAATAAATGTTGTGCTTAGTTAAAAATGCTATAATATAAGCCATTATTTATGATGAATTTATCGCTTCTAAGGAGTAATTCGTAAACCGATATGCCGGGACCTAAAAAAAAGATACGCCTGAGAATAAACAAGTCTTCCAACCAACCGCGCAGCCACTATGTAACCAAAAAGGGCAATCGGATAAAGCTTAACAGCAACCTGCAGAGCAGGTGGCAAGCCAAGCGAGACGCTAGGTCGCGGCATAGGGCAGCATATCTGGCAACTTTGCCAAAAAATCCAGTCAAACGGTTTCTTTACCGCATGCATCCGAAACGGCTTTATCACTATTGGTTTAGCCGCGAAGGCGGCCTGATGGCGCTCAAACTAATGGGTATAGGTATTTTGGCTGTTTTCCTGCTACTTATCGGCGTTTTTGCTTATTTCCGAAAAGACCTGCCAAACCTGCGCGATATATCAGGCAATAACATCGGCGGTTCAATCAGGTACTATGACCGTACCGGCAAGACCCTGCTGTGGGAAGATTATGACGCCGTCAAGCGCAACCCGGTTGACGACAAAGACATTGCGCAAAATGTTAAAGATGCGACTATCGCTGTCGAGGATAAGGATTTTTACAAACATGGCGGTTTCGACGTCAGGGCTATTGCCCGGGCCGGCGTTAACAACTACTTAGGACACGGCGGCCAGCAGGGCGGTTCGACAATAACCCAGCAGTTGGTCAAACTTACCCAGGACTGGACAAAAGAGCGTACTTACGCCCGTAAAATCAAAGAGCTGATAATTTCCGTAGAGCTGGAACGGACATACTCCAAACAGCAGATTTTAACCGGTTACCTTAACACTGCCCCCTACGGTGACATCCAATATGGCGTAGAAGCCGCTATGCGGGATTATTTCCAAAAAAGCGCTAAGGACGCCACGCTGGACGAAGCGGCATTTTTAGCGGCAATGCCAAAATCGCCGACACTTTACTCGCCTTATGGCGCCCGATACAGTAAAAAAGAGCTAGTGGGCCGCCAGCATTACGTTTTGGACCTGATGGAACAACAAGGCTATATAACCGCGGCCCAGCGGGACAAGGCCAAGAAAGTAAATACCCTTAAAAAAATCAAGCCGCGAAAACCGAAATACTCCGGTATCACCGCCCCTTGGTTTGTCCTAACGGCCAAAGAAAAACTGATCGAGAAAATGACTTCACAGACCGTGAAAGTCGGCGGGATGAAAGTCATCACCACGCTTGATATGGACAAACAAAAATTAGCAGAAAAGTCTATAAAAGACGGCATGTACGGTGTTACTGCCCGAGGAGGTGATGTGGCATCCATGGTTTCTGAAGATGTTAAGACCGGACAGGTGGTCGCACTAGTCGGCGGACCGGATTTCAGAAACCCGGTTTACGGTGAAAATAATTACGCTAACTTAAAATTACCGCCTGGCTCCAGCTTTAAGCCATATGACTATACTTCCTTGATTGACAATACCGACCAGTTTGGCGCCGGTTCGGTGCTTTATGACACCCAGGATCCGCTGCCCGGCTATCCGTGTACCAACAAGTCTCGCGTAGGCGGAAATTGTCTGCATGATTATGATTTCCGCCAACCGGGGCCGGAAACTATCCGCTACGCTTTGGGCGGTTCGCGTAACATTCCGGCTGTTAAAGCCATGCTGATAGCCGGCATTGATAAAACAATCGGTACTGCTGATAAGATGGGGCTGGAAGACACGGGTGACCCTCAGATAAAGGGCGCTGGTTATAAATGCTATGTTGACAATGCACTTACGCAAGAAAAACCCTGTTATTCATCATCAGCTATTGGCGACGGTGCCTATTTGAAGCTTAATGAGCATGTTCATGCCTATACCACCCTGTCCCGGAACGGAAAATTAATCCCCCAGACTTACATATTGAAAGTAGAAAATGCCGCAGGCAAAGAGATAAAGGATATGACCTGGAAGCCTTCACCTGGCAAACAAGCCGTCCGTGCGGAAGCAGCCTATATCGTAGCCGATATGATGAGTGACCCGCGAGCCAGCTATTTCAGCAAAAAATCCCAGCGCTATAAAGGTTGGAAATTTTCCATGAAAACCGGTACCACCAACGATAACAAGGACGGTTGGATGATGGGCTTCTCCACCCGTTACGCGACCGGGGTTTGGGTTGGTTACCATAATCGCAGCCGGCCTTTTACTACTGACACCGGTTCGATGACCCAGCCGATTTGGGATGAATACATGGATACTGTTCATGACAGTCTGACACCGGAGGAGCGGCCGCGGCCATCAGGTATCCAAACCCTACCGGCTTTTGTGGTAAGAAACCATGTCGGTTTTGGTTCGCAAGAACCAAGCCCGTCAGTTGACTTGTTCCCATCATGGTACAAAAAAGGCAATACCAACAGCAATGCGGTGATTGATAAGGTATCTAACAAACTGGCTACTGACTGTACGCCGCCATTGGCTCGGCAGAATGCCAACAACGCCCAAGCGAATCAATTCTCAGGGGACATCTTCCACGGCGGAGGTGGTACACGCACTACGGGGACGAGCAGTAAAGAGAAAGATGATGTACACCGTTGTGAGGATGCCAAACCATTTGCCCAGATAATCAGCGCGCCATCCAGTTGCGACGGCTCATGTAAGATTAAGGTATCGTTCAAGGCCGGTACCCACCCGCTTTCCAGCAGCGACTATCCGCAATTCCCCGGTACGCTTAATTTGTTAATTGGCGGTAATGTCGTTCAGTCTATACACGTTTCCGGCGACGGTTCAAAAACGTTTAGCTATAGCGGGGGTTCGGGTAATCAATCAGTCAAAGTCCAAATTATCGATAGCGTGTTATATGACTACACTAGCGGCAGTAAAACTATATCATTTGGCGGCGGATCAAAACCAAGTATTACTTCAGCCCAAGTCAACGGCGGCAATACGAAATTCAAGTGGAGTGGCAGCTCTGGCTCAGCGAGCGTTTATAAGACCGATGGAACATTTCTCTGCAGCGGCAACAGTTCCTGCTCCACAAGTGCGGCGGAAGCTCCTCTGGGAACTACGGTTTACGTGCAAAACAACGATAACGGTAAAAAATCATCTACTGCTACCGTAAGCGGCCCTTAGGTTTTTGAAAACTATTCTTTGGCTAGGCCAGCGAATAACATCTTGCCGGATTCGGTCTGATGATAACGGCTGACTTCTACTTCAACCGTTTTACCGATTAATCGTATAGCATTTTCGACGACCACCATTGTGCCGTCTTCAAGATAACCGACGCCTTGGTTCCGCCCGCTGCCCTTTTGAACTATCTTTACCTTCTTTTTTTCTCCCGGCAAAATCTGCGGGCGCATGGTGAGCGCCAATTCGTTTATATTCAGCACTTTCACGCCTTCTACGGTGGCGACTTTGTTAAGATTGTAATCAGTAGTATATAGGTCCGCTGAAATCTTTTTGGCGAGTAACACCAGCTTGTCATCAGTTGCTTTAACTTCTGAAAAACTCTGGGTATTTATAGTGACCTTGCAGTTGTTATTAGCTTGCAGGGCGTTGGCAATATCAAGGCCAAAACGGGCCCGTTCGCGTTTCTGGGAATCGCTGCCGTCGGCCAGTAATTGTAATTCCTTTAATACAAAGCGCGGTATAACAAGCTCTCTCTGGATAAATCCGGCATTTACCAGCTCGACTATCCGGCCGTCAATCAATGCGCAGCTGTCCAAAATAAGTTTTTTACTTTTTCGCCCGAAGTTAACTGCCGATTGTTTGAAAATTACCAGCATAGCTATAGCCAGCAACAGTATAGTTTGAATAATATCTATAGTTTTCATGTTTATCCTATTTCTTTAAATATAAATTAAGGGCATCTTTAATATTAGTAACCGGTTTTAGTAGTTTATCTGTTGGTTTACCAGCCGATTTTGGCCCTATAACAGTGTCAAAACCAAGCTTCTTTGCCTCGGCGATGCGTTTTTCTGCGAAATTCACCCGGCGGATTTCGCCCGATAAGCCTACTTCGCCGTAAACCACGGCATTGCCTTTCAGCTGAAGGCCTTTGGCCGCCGAGCCTATTGCCATACAAATGGCTAAATCGGCTGCCGGCTCGCTGATTTTTATACCGCCGACTATGTTGATATAAATATCCTGGTCAGCTAAATTCAATCTAGTCCGGCGCTCCAGCATGGCAACCAGCAGGTTAACGCGATTAAGATCTATGCCGCTAGCGGCACGTTTGGGATAACCGTATGAAGTCTTGTTGACCAGCGCCTGGACCTCAACCAATATCGGCCGCATGCCTTCCATGGTAGCCAGTACTACGGAGCCGTCGCTTTCTTGGCGCTCAGCCAGCAAGCTGGCAGATGGATTTTCAACCTGGACTAAGCCTTCATTTTGCATTTCAAAGATACCAGCCTCGTTAGTGGAACCAAAACGATTTTTGACACTGCGCAGTAACTTAAAACCGCCATAACGATCGCCTTCCAGGTTCAGTACGACATCAACCACATGTTCCAATATCTTCGGTCCGGCAATTGAGCCTTCTTTAGTTACATGACCGACCAAAATCACTGCTGTATCCGTATGTTTGCCGGCATTCATTATAAGGTGGGTACTATTGGTAATCTGGCTTACGCTGCCAGCCGCGGATGAAACGGCGCTGGCTGTCATGGTTTGGATAGAATCAACAAATACAACTGAGTATTTACCGCCAGAAATGGTCGAAGCTATGTCATCAGCGCTGGTAGAAGTAGCGAGATCTAACTTGGAGTCGGCCACGCCCAGCCGCTGGGCGCGCAGACCTATCTGATGCGCCGATTCTTCGCCGCTGACATAAAGCACTGACTGATTTTTCGCGACATTAGCCGCGACCTGAAGCAATAGGGTGCTTTTGCCGATTCCGGGCTGTCCGGCAATCAGCGTTATACTGCCGGGCACGAAGCCGCCGCCCAAAACATTGTCGACATCATCGATTCCTGCCGGCAATCTTTTTTGGCGGTCTTTTAGTTTAATATTTTTTGTAGTGACAGCTTTAAGCGCCTTGCCTGTGCTCAACTTGCCGCTACCGACTACGATTTCCGGTTCTTCTTCCAGCGTATTCCATTCCCCGCAACTATTGCAACGGCCTGACCAAACCGGATACTGCGCCGCGCAGTTTGTGCATATATATCTTTGTTTCATTTTAGGCATTTATCTGCTGCTTTTTTCGTTAATACTGTTACTGTCTATAGACTTATGCAGTTGCTGTTGCTGAATAACCAGCTGATTGCGCTGATTTAGCAGCGCATTATATTCATCTATCTGTAGCTTGGTCTGGTTTATCAATCCGTTATAATCTCTTATCATTGCATTATATACCGGTACCTGCCGGTTATACTCATCTATATTGCCGGCTGAACGCAGCCCGTTAAGTTCCCGTTGTTTATTGTCCAAAGCCGCGGTCTTTGATTCAATTTCAGCCTCATTCGCGTCTATAGTGCGCTTTAAAGCGGTCAGCCTGTCGTCAAAACTTTTGGCTTTTACTTCAATGCTGGTGAAGACTTGTTCGTACTTATCAGAGTAGTCGACTATCTTTGTCCTGTCGCTAAAATATTGCTTATAATAATTCTCCAGCTCCGGGCTTAGGTTGCGAACCTCAGTCCCTAAAATAGAATGAAGCTCGTTCGGCACTACAGAAGGATCTTTCGCCCTATAACCGGCAATCGTCTTTTTTATCCGTTCATTATTAAGCGTAGCAAAGAAACTTGCGGTCATTTTGTCTACTTTAGCCCGCTCAGCATCATCCAGGCGGGCGTACATAGCATGTAAAGTCTCGTGAGCCGCGGTTACTTCGACAACTCCATCCAGCCTAGGGTCAGTAACATTGAGCAAATATATCCCATCATGGTCGATAAAACAGCCCAGCACAATGGTTTGTTCCACTGTCCGGCAATGTCCGTTGAATTCCGATTTATCATCAAGCTGCGGATGATTGATGTAAAACACCCGCCGCGTGTCGCTTTTCATGGTGGTTTCGTCAGCTAGCTGGACTACCCTCTGGTCGGGAGTGTAACTATGCAACATCCACCAATCGCTGACAGCCTGCATATTTGCTACAATCACGGC
This sequence comes from Candidatus Saccharimonadales bacterium, assembly GCA_025451045.1. Classification (GTDB taxonomy): domain Bacteria; phylum Patescibacteriota; class Saccharimonadia; order Saccharimonadales; family 2-12-FULL-41-12; genus JANWLD01. Next base: position 450,374 of record JANWLD010000001.1, on the reverse strand, counting down.
CAAACCGGCTATTAACACCGTAAAAACCAACAAACGTATGGCACTTCTACTTTTCATAAATTACTTAACAGTATAAACAAGACAAGCGTCTTAAGCTATGGTTGCTGCGGCTTCTTTTTTGCCCTCAAAAGTCAGCTTGCCGTTTCGAACACCAACATTTATTACGGTGCCTTTGGTATATTCACCGGACAGCAAACCGTCGGAGATACTGTCTTCCAATGTCTCCTGAAGCAAACGGCGCATCGGCCGTACGCCGTTTTGCGGGTCATAGCCCTCTTTGACCAACCAGTCTTTAGCAGTGCCGCTAAGCTTAACTACCAGCCCTTGGCGGACTAGGCGTTCATTTAACTCATTAATCTGCAATTCCAGGATTTCGGCTATTTCGGCTTTGGTCAAAGCCCTAAAAACAATTGTCTTATCAATTCTATTGAGCAGTTCAGGCCGCATCATTTTTTTCAAACTATCCAATACGTTCTGTTTGTTGGTTTCATGAAGTTCGGCCAGATCTTCCTTCTCTTTGGCCGAGCTGACAGAAAAACCAAACTGCGATTCTTTTTGTAATTTCTCAGCGCCGATATTGCTGGTCATTATCACGATGGTGTTACTAAAATCAATCGCCCGGCCTTTGCCGTCGGTCAGCCGGCCATCTTCAAGTATTTGCAACATCATGTTAAACACGTCCGGGTGGGCCTTTTCAATCTCATCAAATAGCACCAAGCTGTACGGTTGGCGTCGTATCTTGTCTGTCAGTTGGCCGCCATCATCATAACCGACATAGCCAGCTGGCGCCCCCATTAATCGTGAAACGTTGTGATGCTCGCCAAATTCGGACATATCGATTTTCACCAGATTATCTTCACTCCCGAAGAATTCTCTGGCCAAAATCCGGGCTAATTCGGTCTTGCCCACGCCCGTCGGGCCCAAGAAAACAAACGAGCCGATAGGCCGGCGGCTGTCGCTGATACCGCTTCGACTGCGCCGAACGGCCGTGGCGACAGCTTTGATTGCTTCTTTTTGGCCAATAATGTATTTGCTCAAAGTCTTTTCAAGATTCAAAAGATATTTGGCTTCGCTGCGGATAACTTTGGTTACCGGCACGCCGGTAATCCTAGCCACTACCTCGGCTACGTCATCGCTGGTTAGCTTGATAATTTTGCCGTCGTTGTATTTGGCTTGAAGCTTGATAATTTCTTCGCTCAAGCGACTGGCCTTGGTCTTGAGAGTAGCCGCTGTTTCATAATCTTCAGCGGTTGCGGCATCTTCAATCCGTACTTGAAGCAAGCGTAGCTCTTTTTGGGCTTTTCTTAGTTCCGGCGGTGTTTTGCCTTTCCCAACACGCACATGCGCTGAAGCTTCATCAATCAAGTCTATCGCTTTATCGGGCATATACCGGTCGTTGATATAACGCTTAGCAAAGCGGACTGTGTCATCAATCACTTCGTCGCTGATTTTGACATTATGGAATGATTCATAATGTTTTCTAAGCCCGCGCAGGATACTGACGGTTTCGGTCTTGGTTGCTTCCGGTACAATCACCGGCTGGAAACGCCGCTCCAAGGCCGCATCTTTTTCGACATGTTTGCTGTATTCAACAGTAGTCGTTGCACCGATAAGCTGGATTTTGCCTCTTGCCAAGGCCGGCTTGAGCATATTACCGGCGTCCATCGCGCCTTCAGCGGCACCGGCACCGACTACCAAGTGAATTTCATCAACAAAGACGATAGCTTTCTTGTCTTGTTCAAGTTCGGTCATGACTTTTTTTAGCCGGTCTTCGAATTCACCGCGGTATTTAGTACCGGCAATCATACCGGCCAAATCAAGCATAATAAGCCGCTTACCAATAAGGTTGTCTGGTACGTCTTCGGCGATAATACGGGCGGCCAAACCTTCAACTATAGCGGTTTTACCGACACCGGGTTCTCCTATAAGTACAGGGTTATTCTTGGTTCTGCGGCTCAGTATAGTTATGACTCTAGCAAGTTGTGCGTCACGGCCGATAACCGGGTCCAACCCGCCTTGACGGGCTTTGGCGGTAAGGTCGGTTCCAAAAAAATCAAGCGCGGTCTTGCGGCCCTTTTTTTGCCGGCGGCTGGCACCCAGCTGTCCGCCGCTGCCTTGCTGCCGATTGAGGAACTGTTCAAGTTCGTTAATCAACGGTTCAATCGCTACGCCCATTGAACGCAGAATTTCGCTGGCCCGGGCATTCTTCTGACTTAAGATACTGAATAATATGTGTTCTGTTCCACAGTATTCTTGGTTGAAGTCCTGGGCTATCTCATAAGCCATATTAAGCGTAAGTTTCGCGACTTCGCTAAGGCCCTTTGAACCGACCGAACTGATTGGGGCAGGGTTAACGTTCAAAGCCAGTTTGGCTTTTTGGAGTGTTACGCCAGCGCCATCCAGCATTTTCGCGCCGATAGATGACTCCTGAGCCAACAATCCCAATAACAGATGTTCAGTGCCTACATATGGACTGCCGCTGGTTCGCGCAATACCGTCCGCATGGCGCAGACTGGCCAGAGCATTCTCAGTTAAGTGATTCAAAAAGTCTTGAAAATCTGCTGAAGGGGGCATGGATTATTCCAATCTAGTGGTTTTTAATACACTAAAACTATTATAGCAATTAGCACTCAATGGTCAAGAGTGCTAACTTTGTTTCTAAGTTAACGGTTTAACCGAAGGGGTCTATAGGAGCGCCAGTTTTAAGCGCATCACATACAGAATTGACTCTTTTGTCGGTAAACGGTCCGTCTGTTATTGCGGTATTCATCACCGGAACGCCAGTCTGCGCATCCGTATGGTAAACCTGCCCGTTATCAGCAAAAGTCGGTTGGTCAGCCAAAGCACGGTTGGTGGCGTGTGCTAAATAGCCTTTCTGTTTTTCCAGATCAATCGTTAGCAGAGACCCTGAAGGCCCGCCCCCATAAACATCTCCGTTTTCAGTCACTCTTGCTTGGGGTCCATTATTTTGCTGGATTAATGGAAACTTCTTATCATTATCGGGATATGCAAACACAAAATACGAGTAAGTTCCCTCGGTTGACCGAACAGTATCAATTCCCGGATTCCGGGTAACAGTTATACCTCCGCTAACATTCCCCCATGCCACGCAGGTGTTAAGAACTACTCGAGCCTTTTTACTAAGGTTCACCCTATCCCTATAATCATTCAGTGATTGGGATAGAGGATTCTCTGCTTTAAGCGGCTGCTGAGCCAGCTCGGAAGCTTCGCCGCAACCTGCCAACATTAATGCTCCGACCACGCCAGCCTTGGCCAAACCGCCATTTTTAAGTATTTTCTCTGCTCCCGACTTCGCTTTTTCAAATGTCTTCATAAAACCCCGTTAATCCTAAAATCTATAATTAATTTAATGTACGTGACAATTGTGTTTTAGTCAATCATATAACTTAATATTAGTTTTCTGTCTTTTCTTGTTTCATCTTCTGAACTGCCAAGACAGCCCATGCTAAAGCGGTAGCGAGAACTGTGCAAGTTGCAAAATATAACTCAAGAGTAAAAAAGCAGAATGTTATGATGCCCAGCAACAGAGTGTTCATGATACTGGTAGATAAGGCTGGCTTATCTTTGCCGCGAAGCGTCGGAATAAGCGCAATGACCAACCCTATCTGGACCAGCGCAATAACATAATCTTGCCAGACCATTTAGTCCTCTTTTTTATCAGAAGTTTCTTCGGCAGGTTTTTCTTCCCCGCCTTCGTCGCCGTGTTCTTCAATCGCTTCCAGCAAGCTTGACTCAAGCTGTTCTTTTTTCTTCAACTTCTGGCCGCCTAAAGGTTTGCTGGTACTGACTTGCGGTTCCTTTGTTTCAGGTTCAGGTTTGGTTTTATCGCCGCCTTCTTCTGAAACTATATCCAGCTCGTAACCGGTTAATTTACTAGCCAACCGGACATTCTGTCCGTTCTTGCCGATAGCAATACTCAGCTGGTCTTCCGGTACTTTGATAACTGCCTTTTTGTTAGCCTCGTCTAATTCAACGGCTGTAACCTTGGTCGGGCTTAGAGCGTTTTCGATAAACTGTTTGGAGTCTTCGTCCCAAACAACAATGTCTATCTTTTCCTGGTCGCCGATTTCGCTCATTACCGCATTGACTCTGGTGCCATGGCCGCCGACAAATGTGCCGACCGGATCAACTCCGGGCACAGTGCTGGCTACGGCAATCTTGCTACGGACACCAGCTTCACGGGATATTGCTTTTATAGTCACTGCGTCGCTTTCCATTTCCGGCACTTCAGCGCGAAACAGCCATTCCATAAACTCGGTATTACCGCGAGATACGACCAGTTGCGGGCCGCGAAAACCGCGTTCAACATCTTTTAAAAATACCTTTAGCCGTTGGCCGGGGTGGTATCTTTCGTTTTGAATCTGCTCGCTGGCCGGCATTATCGCCTGAGCCTTCCCAAGTTCAAACCGGATAAGCCGGCCTTCCACGCGGGAAACTACTCCGTTAATTACGGTGCCAATTTTATCCTGGTATTCATTCATAATGATTTCACGCTCGGCTTCACGAAGTCTTTGCAAAATCACTTGCTTGGCAGTTTGGGCGGCTACACGGCCGAAAGTCTCCGGTTTTTCCAGGATTTCAATTACATCATCAATTTTGGCATCTTTTTTCTTCTTTTTGGCGTCCTCAAGACTTATCTCAAAGCGTTCATCGCCTACTTCTTCGACAACGTCTTTAGATATGTATATATCTATAGTGCCAGTATTTAGGTTCATTTCGGTCCTTATCTCCTGCTCGCGGTCGCCAAAATCTTTGCGATATGCGGCAGCCAAGGCCTGTTCGACCACTTCTTTAACCGAATCTTCCGGTAAGTTTTTTTCTTCGGCAATCGATTTGATTACCTGTGCTAGTTGCTTAAAATCCAACTCCACTGTTTTTTCTCCTTCGTTGAAAATAGTTGTTAGTGTTTAGTCGTTAGTAGTTAGTTCACCTATCGTAACCAGTATGCTAATCACTCATCACTAACGACTAGTAACTTCAGCCGCTAGGCTGTTCATGAAAAAAGCCGACCTGCCGGCCGACTAATACTAATTAATTTTATCGCAGATTCATATATATGTAAAGCCCCGGTATTTGCTATACAATAGGTATCTATGGGTAAAAATGTTAAGAGATTGTTTGAGGAGATAAGACCAAGCCATTACGACTTGAGGTTTGAGCTGAACATCGACAAATTGGCTTTTTCCGGAACGGTAAAAATAAAATTCAATAAAACCGGCCGGCCGAGCAAGCGCGTAACGTTTCATCAAAAAGATTTAAATATTAAAACTGCTAAGCTAACCAACTTGTCAAAAAATCAAGAAGTTAAACTGGCGCGGATTAACAGCCAAAAGAGCTTGGATGAACTACGTTTGCATAGTGATGAAATGATTTATCCGGGTGAGTACGAAGCGGAGATTTCATTTAACGCCAAAATTACCAAGCCGATGCACGGCCTTTATCCCTGCTACTTTAAAGTTCCAGTAACTGCACAGCTCACGCACTCAGATGGAGTGCAAGGCGACGGCGAGCAACGGAGTGAGTCGTATCAGGCATACGATGAACGAGTAGCGGAGCCGTCAACACAGCAATCCGCTGAGAGCAGCGACGGAGTTTCCGGCTCAGCCGGAAAGCAGGACGTTGCGATGCGTGACGCTGTGATGCTGGCAACGCAGTTCGAAAGCCACTATGCCCGTGAAGTGTTCCCTTGCGTTGACGAACCGGAAGCTAAAGCTACTTTCAAATTGGAGCTTGATACTCCAAGCGGCCTGACGGTATTGTCCAATACGCCATCTGAAAAACAGGAAAAAACGGGTAATCGTTTGGTTACATCATTTGAGGAAACGCCGATAATGAGTACCTATCTATTATCTTTTGTCGCCGGAGAACTCCATAATATCTCAGCCAAGACCAAAGATGGAACTGTCATAAACACTTGGGCTACGGTCGCCCAGCCGAAGAAATTTATGGAGTATGCCAATGCCGAAGCCGTAAAAACGTTGGAATTTTTCACCGAGTATTTCCAAACTCCTTATCCACTAAGCAAGTGCGACCAAGTTGCCTTGCCGGATTTTGAAGTAGGCGCCATGGAAAACTGGGGGCTTATAACCTACCGCGAGGTAGCTCTGCTGACCGACCCGGACAACCGCTCGCTAAGCAGCGAGCAATATATTTCGATGATAATTGCCCACGAACTATCGCATCAATGGTTCGGCAACTTGGTGACAATGAAATGGTGGGATGATTTGTGGCTGAACGAGAGTTTTGCCAGCTTCGTCGAACATATCGCGCTCAATGCCCTTCATCCGGATTGGCATTGGTGGGAACATTACGTGATTTCCGACGTGTTGGCATGTGCCAACCGCGACATATATAAAGACGTTCAGCCAGTCGGCACAGGTGTTCGGCATCCGGACGAAATCATAACGCTTTTCGACCCGGCAATAGTCTATGCCAAAGGCGGCCGCTTACTCAAAATGATGCGTGAATTTATCGGCGAAGAGGCTTTTCGAAGCGGTGTCAAAGAGTATTTTGCCAAAAATGCTTATAAAAACGCTGAGCGGGGTGATTTGTGGGAAGCATTGTCGGCCAGTAGTAAATCGGATGTTTCCAGCCTGATGACGCCTTGGATTGAACGGGCTGGCATGCCGGTTTTATCAGTTGCCAAAGAAGGTGGCAAAATTAAGCTGAGCCAAGAACGGTTTCTGCTCGACGGAGAAGATGAAGAACCAATCTGGCCGATAGCTTTGCTAGCCGATAAAAAATTGCCAGTCAAATTATTTGACAAAAAATCAGTTGAAATAGAATCAAAAGAACCGGTGCTATTCAACACCCATGGCAGCGGACACTACCTAGTGGACTATAACGACAAGGCTACTAGGGAAAAACTAGCAAAGGCTATCGCCCAACAATCCATTCCAACCGAAGGCCGGATTATCCGGCTTAATGACATAATCCTGCTGGCCAAAGCCGACAGAAGTTCGCTGAGCGAAGCCTTGGACATAGTCAAAAAATGCCAAGCTGAGCCGCGCGAAGCGGTATGGAGCATGATGAGCCGGGTAATCGGACTGGCAAAAATGCTCGTCGAGGGTGATAAACAGGCTGAGGAAAATATCAGAAAATTCCAACGCGGTTTGGCAAAACCTACACTAGCGCGTCTGGGCTGGGAGAAAAAACCGGACGAGGACCCAAACGACACTCTGTTGAGACAAACCATCATTAGTGTCTCCTTGGCCGGCGAAGACAAAGAAACTATCGACAAACTGCTTGAGCTGTATAAATCGGTGAAGGACTTGGCCGATTTGCCGGCAGAACTGCGTACCACAATCCTGGCCGCCGTAGTCAGGTTCGGGGACGTTAAAGAAGTGGACAAACTATTAAACATCTATGAAAAGACGAACAACGCCGACCTGAAAAGCTCCATCTGCGGCGGCGTAACCGAGGTGCGCGATGAAGCGGTTGGCAAGAAAATAATTAAAAGCTCCATAGGCGATGGCGGTTTTGTACGGCCGCAGGACATCTTCCGCTGGTTCGCGTATCTGATGCGCAACCAATATACCCGACACCTGGCTTGGAGTTGGCTGACAGCGGATTGGGACCGGATAAGCGAAGTGTTTGGCGGCAGCAAGACATTGGATTACATGCCGGTTTATTCCGCTGCGCCCCTATCAACTGCTGCGTGGGAGAAAAAATATAAAGAATTTTTCACGCCGATGCTGTCAAACCTAGCGTTGGAGCGCAATATCAAGATAGGTTTTTCCGAAATAGGCGCGCGTATAGAATGGCGCAAACGCGAAGAACCAAAGCTTAAAAAATATTTTTTAGACTAAATTAAGGCTTCTGATAGATATAAAATGCGCCCGGAGCATGTTGGCTTAAAAAGCGAGCAGTACGGCCCATCTCGCTATGCATCTGATCTTTGCTGCTCAAAGAACCGGGACCGCTTAATAAGTAAAATTCCATTGGTTTGCCGGGTAGGTCCAATAAGGCAGCCTGAACTGTACCTAATTTATTTTCAATAATCATCTCAATGGTACCGTCACTAATAGCAGACATCTCAATGGTAGTAGGATCTCCCTCGCGCGGCCTATCGTGAGTGCCGCTGCCGAGCATCATTAATAGAACGCCTTCATCGCTTTCTAATAACTTTGCTAACGTTTGTTTCATTTGTTCGTTGTGCTGTTTAACTTCTTCGCCGTAATCTTCACGAAGATTTTCGGCTCGTTTAGTATTAGGTACGCTGACAAAAAAATGGTTGCTGACCAGTCCGATTGCATCATAAGCAGGCATAAAGCCTTCTTCGTTCTCAGGCTCCGAACTGCTTTGAGAAACCTCGTCATCATCAAGTCTGACTTCAACGTTTAATAGTGCGGCGCCGCCGATAATAGCTTTGTCAAAAGCAACTCCTTTATCTTCCAGCGCCCTGCTTAATAATCTAAAACCAATGCCAGAGCGGACTAAACTGGCGTGGTTCATATTAACGGCTATGTTTTTGCCTGATTCCAAATCGTTAGCAATGTTATTCACGACAATTTCCCTGCCGCCGCTATGCATTTCCTCGACCATTTCCTGGTATCTGCCCGGTTTGTATTTATCTTCCAGGCTGGCAGCCAGATTATCAACGAGTGCAGCCTCAAACTCAGGACAAGGCACATAAAGAGATGTCATGGCTTCTTGATTTGTTGCAGTCTCGTTCATCAACCTAAACCGGCCGCCGGCTGTGTCAGCCAGACGCTGGCTAAGCCCGCGCACTTCGCTCCAAGCTTCAGGTGACATAGGAGAATTTATTCTTGGTCCTAAATCCATATTTCAAATAAATTATAAAATAATTAATAGATTTATGCTACTTAAGCTTAAACTTGCTCAATAAATTCAATGTCAAAATCCGGTCCGGATACTTCTGCGGCAGATAAAACATATTCCTTATTCCAGTCGTTCATTTCAACCCAACTACGAGCCGCCAAATCCATTTTGCGCAATTTTTGCGGTGTTATGTAGTCATAACCTCCGCCTTGTGTATCTGAAGTTCGGTATTTTACCTCGATAAAATGCATACAATTGTCTTTTTTGGCGATTATATCTATTTCGCACCACTTGGTCTTCCAGTTTTGGCCAATAATCTTATAGTCGTTTTGCCTTAAATAACCGGCGACGCGTTCTTCCGCCTCGGAGCCGCTTTGATTATGTTGTGCCATCAGGCGAAAACTGAAACCGGCTTAAATGAAATTCTGTGTTCAGCGCAGATACCGTATTCATTTAAATTATCAGCGTGGCGCTTTGTCCCATATCCGACATGGCTGTCAAAGCCGAAACTGGGGAACTTCACGGCCAATTTTGCCATATATTCATCGCGGGCTACCTTGGCTATTATCCCGGCGGCGCTGACTGCCGGAACCGTCTGGTCAGCCTTTATAAGACAGCGTGAATTCTTATAGTTCTTTAGATAATTGATGTTTCCGTCGATTATTATCTCTATTTCTTTATATTTTAGACTTGTAATCGCGCGTTTTATGCCTAAAACCGTTGATTTAGTCAAACCCAGCTGGTCTATCTCGAGAGACGTCACCCAGCCCAGTCCGGCAAAGACGCTGCTTTTATGTATTTCAGCGGCTAGATTTTCGCGCTGTGGCTTTGAGAGCAGCTTGGAATCGGTCAGTCCTTTTATATTGTGATCGCTGAGTATAACTGCGCCGATGACCAACGGTCCGGCCCATGCGCCTCTGCCAACCTCATCAATCCCCAAGATTCCCTGCATCGTTGCCATAAGCTTATTGTAGCAAAATAGTGATTGCCAAAAACAAGCCGGTGGGAGTATTATCAAAGCATTAATTAAGCGGGGGAATAAAAATGTTAAATATTTTTGCACATATGGACAAAATTGCCATAGACTCATCCGGCAGTCTTAGCGTGTCGGTCAGTTGGTTGGGAATCTTCCTGGCCGTAGTCGCCGCCATGGCCATCGGCTCAATCTGGTACGGACCGTTGTTCGGCAAAAAATGGATGAAGCTGGTCGGATTAAAACGCGGCGAATCAAGCCCTACCGGACCGATGCTGGTAATGCTAGGTCTGGCGATAATCCAAGCTTTCGTGGTAGCTCATTTCATCGTTTATGTAGGTTATTTTTACCCTGACTACAGCGGTCTTTCAGTCGGTTTGCTTACCGGGCTTTGGACTTTTGTCGGTTTAATAGTTCCGGCGCTTGTTTCCAAAGCGATTTTCGAAAAAGGTTCAATGGAACTGCTAAAAATCAACTTAGGCAATCAGTTAATTACGCTGCTTGCTATCGGGGCTATTTTAGGTACGGTTAACTAAGCTTTTGTTTTCTCTTCGGAAGAGTCGCTTTTTTGCGGCTCTTCTTTCTTTTTGTCCGGCTTTTCTTCTTCGGTTTGTTTTGGCTCTTTAGCCTCTGTTTTTAGTTCTTCGGCACTGTCATTTGTATCAGCCTTATTTTCGGCTTTTGGCTCTGGTTTGGGTTTAGCTTCTTCAGGTACTTTGTTTACTTCTTCCTGGTCAAAATCAACGCTCGACAGCCGGGCTGACTTGCCGGTTCTTTCCCGCATATAGCTTAGGTAGTTACGACGGACTTTGCTTCGTTTCACCACTTGTATTTTGGTAATAAGCGGACTATGGATAAGGTAAGTCTTTTCCACCCCTACCCCGCTGGCAATGCGCCGTACGGTAATTGAAGCGGAAAGCGAGTCTTTTCGGGATGTTCTGATTACCAATCCTTCAAATATCTGGACACGCTCTTTATTGCCTTCGCGGATTTTCTGGTGAACCTTAACCGTATCGCCGCTTCTCACATCTACGACATGCGGCTTTTTGTACTTCTTTTCAATAGCGTGAATAACAGACATTTGATTCTATATAACCTTAATTTATTATTGAAAGTTAAATTTAAGTATACCACATCTGTTAGAAAAGTGAAGGTTAGCTGACGACGCGGTAAACCGCAGTAGTAAAGTTTTCAACTTACTACACGGTAAACTTCTTCTAAAGTAGTTTCGCCGTTGATTATTTTCAGTACGCCGTCTTGAAGCATGGTTAACATTCCGTCTTCAACAGCCTTCTTTTCCAATATATCCGTAGTTATCTCATTCGGCGGCAACCGCAGAAGCTGTTGAACACCCGGGGTCATTACCAGTTGCTCGCGGATAGCTAACTGGCCTTTGAAGCCAAAGGGGTTTTTGGCGTTCGGCTTAGCCCGATACAGGGTTAATTTACTTAAATCGGGTTTCTTCATATTCGGCGGCAGCGTGTCGACTACGGCTTTTAACTGGTCTTTAAGTTCTTTGTCCGGCTTGAACGCTTCTTTAGTTTCGTCATCCAGTTTTCTAATCAGACGCTGGGCCATCACCAGATGCATGGCGCTGGCAAACAGCGGGTTTATGCCGATGGCATCCAGCATCCTGGTCAAAGCGGCCGCGGCGGATGAAGCGTGGAAAGTCGACAGTACTAAATGTCCGGTCAAAGCGGCCTGAAGCGCTGTGCGAGCAGTATCTTGATCACGGATTTCACCGACCATGACGACATCCGGGTCCAGCCTCAGCACCGCCCTTAAATGGTCAGCAAAGCCAGTGGCATCCTGATCGCCGGCTACCGGAATCTGTACGATACCGGGCAGAAAATACTCTACCGGGTCTTCCAAGGTTATTATCTTGCGCTCTGATGAATTCAAGGTATTTATCAGCGAATAAAGCGTGGTTGTCTTTCCTGAACCGGTCGGCCCGACCACCAGCACCATACCGCTGGGGTGGGTAATGATATCGTCAACCGGAGCTCTTTCACGCTCGGAAAGCCCCAGTTTGTCCAAATTAAGCAGTTCCATCTTCAGGTTGAAAAGCCGCATGACCACGTCTTGGCCATAGACTGTCGGGACGGTCTCGACACGCAAGTTTACAGTTACTTCTTCGCCGGTAGCCAGCTTATACTGGTTGTTGATATGCCCGGTCTGCGGATTGGGGTCGGCAGTTGATACATTTGCGGCAATGGCGATAGATGAAAGCAACTGATGATATTTCTCATGGCTAAGCGCCGCTACCGGATGGAGTACGCCATCAACCCTTATCCTGACCCGCACGCCTTCTTTCTGGTTCTCCAAGTGGATGTCGGAGCCTTTCAGCTGGTAGGTCTGTTTTACCAGATAAGCCAAGATGTCATCAGCCAGGACTTTTTCAAGCGTTTCACTGACCTCTGAAAATAAGTCAATGTCGCCTTCTTTGGATAATTCCACATCTTGATATTCAATCTTTTTCGGAGGGTCATAAAGCAACATGTAATCTTTAAAGCCCGTGTCGGAAATAAGCGTGAATGAGACCCGCTGGTCCAAGAAACGGTTGCGCAATTCCTGCATCGTCTGCTGGGAAGTAGTGTTCGTTACCCCAAAATTTATATGGTGTTCATCGGCATAAATCGGAATAGAATGGTTCTCGCGCATTTCATCGGGGACCAGCAATTCCTTATAAAGCGGCTTTTCAGAACCCGAGGTATCGGTATAACTCATGCCCAGTATCTGGGCGCGGCGTTGGGTTGCGCGCTCTTCGTCGGCACGTGCGTCTTCGCTCATCCATACTATTTAAACACAAGGATTATGGCCTTGTATACTTATTCTTATGAGGCGAAAAATAATTATAGTGGCACATAACTTAAGAAGCGCCCATAATGTCGGCTCTTTACTGCGTACCTGTGAAGGCCTGGGAGTAAGCGAAGTAATTTTCAGCGGCTACACGCCTTACCCAAGCAAAGCAAATGACCCGCGGCTACCGCATTTAGCCCGAAAGCTTGACAAACAGATAGATAAAACGGCGCTGGGCGCCCAAAAATTCCAAAAATGGCAAACTCAGGCCGATATAAATACGGTTTTGCAAAATTTGAGCGCCAGAGGATACACCGTCTGCGCGCTGGAACAATCAAAGAAAAGCATCCGGCTGGAAGAGTTCAAAGCACCTGATAAAGTAGCGCTTATAATCGGCAGTGAGGTAGGCGGTATAGATGAGGAAGTGCTTTCTAGCGTCAAATATATCCTGGAAATACCGATGCTCGGTAAAAAAGAATCGTTCAACGTTGTCCAAGCGGCAGCAATGGCGTTATACAGCTTTCGCTTCGGAAGCGGATAAATGTTAAAATATAAGCGTTAATATTTAACCGGCAATGACAAAACAAAAAACCAAGATAGTCAGCAAATATCCGCTTAAACGGCGAACTACTTTTAAAAGCCACCCTAAACATTACGCCAAAGTGTACGCGCCGTATTTGCCGGCTGTCATCGGGCTGATAGCAGGGGCCAGCATATTGCTGTCCGGTTCTTCGCAGCCGTCCAAATCAGTCCTCAGTTACGGCACATCAACTCCTGACAGTCTGCTTTCTGCGACCAATGAACGCCGATCCGAAAATAATATACCTGCCCTTCAGTCTGATAGCGAGCTGTCAAAAGCGGCCCAGCTGAAGGCCGATGACATGGTTTCAAAGAACTATTGGTCCCATGTCACGCCGGATGGTAAACAGCCCTGGTATTTCATTCAAAAATCAGGCTATAGCTACAGCGCCGCCGCCGAAAACCTGGCTTATGGCTTTACTTCAAGCAAAGATACCATCAATGGCTGGATGAACAGCCCGGAACACAAAGCAGCCATGCTGGGCAAAGCTTTCTCCGAAGTCGGCTTCGGTATCACTAACTCACCCGATTATCAAGGCCACGGGCCGGAAACTGTCGTTGTCGCGCTTTACGCTAGTCCCGCCGCGCCGAATCTGGCTAAAGTAAATTCTTCTTTCTCCGAGCGGCAGGCCAGCGGCATAAGCCGCGGACAATTACTGACAGAAGGCAACTCGCCTTGGATAAACTTTATTCTAGGCGCTGCCATAGGTATAATCGCGATGTATTTGGCTACTACCCATTCATTGAAACTGCGAAAAAAAATCAAGCGGGGCGAGAATTATATAATGGCCCATCCGGTATTGGATGTAACTTTGATGGCCTTGCTTGTGCTGATGATAGCCCTTTCGACCACAGTCGGTTTTACCCTATAGATTATTGGAATCTTATACTGGCTTCGCCGAATATTTCTTTGGTTTCGCTCAAAAATTCATCACTGGGTTCAACCAGTGTCGGTATCTTTATAACCTGCTTGTCATCATCCGGACCCACTACTAGCACTACCGGCACTAGCCCCGGTGTTTTGTCGATAGCATTTTTAAGTTTTGCCAAGGCATTTTGATCTTCGGTATTAGGAATACGTACATATACCCGCGCTTCGGCCTTTTTATCAGACGCTGTCTTGATTGCTCTATCCGCGTCGTCCAAGTTGATTTCTTCGGCGCTATCGACAATAATTTTTGCCTCGCTTTCCTGCCCATTTCTGCCTTTTTTTGAAATCTTGCCGTTTATAATCAGCACTGAATCACGTTTCCATAGCCCAGAGGTAGAATCCATAACCCCAGGAAAGATAACCAGCTCGATATCGCCGGATGCATCAGCTAGTTTTACAAAAGCCATATGCCGGCCGTTTTTGGTTGTTATTTCACGAACATCGGTTATTGAACCGCCGATAGTTACCCGCTTATCATCTTTTTCATTTAAGACAGCCGCTATCTTGACTGTCCTCTCGTTTAACAGGTCTTCGTAATCAGCTAAAGGATGGCTGGATAGATATATCCCCAACAGTTCGCGTTCCCATGCTACTTTTTGCCGAGGCGTCAGTTCTTGCGTAGCCGGCGCTAGGTTGAGCTTGACTTTTAATTGGCTATTATCGCCCTTCGCCCCGAACAAATCCGTCTGGCCACTGAGCATATCTTTCTGGCGACGGCCGGCAAAAGCCAATATGCCGTCGATGTTTTCAACAACTGTTTCGCGGGTGGCAAAGCCGTCCAGTGCACCGGCTTTGGCAAGGCTTTCCAAGGTCTTGCGGTTAATCGCTCTTAAATTGGTATTTGAAAGAAAAGTCTCCAAATCTGCAAAGCCGCCCAAGGTTTGCCGTGTATTGACAATCTCTTCGACCGTACCGGTACCGACATTCTTAATGGCATTCATTCCGAAACGTATCTTTTCGTCTTTATTTTCCTTTATCACCGCGAATTCACCGAACGATTGGTTAACATCGGGCGGCAAAACCTCGATGCCCATAGCCTTGCATTCGGAAATCTCTATAGCTAGCCGGTCGGTGTCATCATAGTCGCTGGTCATCAGCGCCGCCATAAAAGCGGTGGGAAAATTAGCCTTTAAATAAGCAGTCTGATAAGCTATCAGGCCGTAACAAGCGGCATGGGCCTTGTTGAATGAATAGTCTGCAAATGGCTGGATTAACGTCCAGATTTTCTCAGCCTCGGCTTTGCTTAGGCCCTTGCGCGCGCAACCTTGGATGAAGCGCGGCTTTTCCGCTTCCATGATACTTCTGTCTTTCTTGCCGATAGCCTTACGCACCAGATCAGCTTCACCGGGCATGTAGCCGGCCAACAGCTGAAGTAGTTCGATAATCTGCTCCTGAAAGACAATCACGCCGTAAGTGCCTTTCAACACTTCTTTCAGCGAAGGATGCGGATAAGATATGGAACTGGGATTATTTTTTCCGGCGATGAAACGTGGAAATTCCGCCATCGGGCCGGGACGATACAGCGCCACCATAGCGATGATGTCAGCGAATATTGTCGGCTTCAAATCTTTGAGATAACGTTTCATGCCAGCCGATTCCAGCTGGAAAACACCAGTGGTGTCGCCACGCTGTAATAGTTTGAAAGTTTTTTCATCATCCAGTGGTATTTGGCTGATGTCGATATCTTTGTCGTAAACCCTTTTTACTATCCGCTGCGTATTGTTGATAATGGTCAAGTTGGAAAGTCCTAAAAAGTCCATTTTCAGCAAGCCGATTTTTTCTATCGGTCCCATTGAATATTGGGTAGCGATAACGCCTTTCTGGGCTTTTTCGAGCGGCGTGAACTTGACTATGTCATCCGGCGCAATAACCACGCCGGCGGCGTGCACGCCATGGCTTCGGATAGTGCCTTCCAAATCCATAGCCAAATCAAACACTTTTTTTGCGTCTTCACTGTCTTTGTATTCGCGCTTCAAATCGGTATTGTTCTTAAGAGACTCGGAAAGCGGGATATGCCGCCCCTGGATTGGCGGGGGAATCATCTTGGCCAGCCGGTCAGCTTCAGCGTAAGGGACTTGCAGAACCCGAGCCACATCGCGAACGGCATTACGAGCCGCCATGGTACCGAAAGTCACGATGTTGGCCACCCTGTCCTCGCCGTATTTTTCAACACAGTATTTTATGACCTCATCGCGGCGGGTGTCTTGGATATCGATATCGAAATCCGGCATGCTGATACGGTCCGGGTTCAAAAACCGTTCAAATAGTAAATCGTATTTCAGGGGATCAATTTCGGTTATGCGCAGACCGTAGGCAACTATCGAACCGGCGCCGCTTCCCCTGCCCGGTCCAAAGACAATGCCCTGGTCTTTGCCCCAATTAATAAAATCCTGGACTATCAAGAAATAACCGTCAAAGCCCATACTCTCTATTACGCCAAGTTCGTACTCAGCGCGTTTGAGAATCTCATCATCAAGCTGCTTTTTCATACCCGCTACATCCGATTTGGCCTTAACATCCGGCAAATAGCGTTGAATCAATCCCTGAAAAGTAAGGAGCTCAAGATAGCTTTTTTCGGTTTCGTTTTTTGGGACCGGAAACTTCGGTATCAAATATTCGCCCAGTTTAATCTTGACATCACAACGGTCGGCAATAGCCTTGGTATTGGTTATGGAGTCCGGATGTTGTTTGCCCCAGCGTTTGATAATGTCTTTCGGGTCTGCAACATACAGTTCGAATTCTTTCAACGACATCCTGTCCTCATCGGCCAAAAAAGCACCAGTCTGGACACAGAGCAATATCTCATGGGCATCCTGGTCGTCAGCGGTCAGATAATGCGCATCGCCGGTAATTACTGTCGGGATATCCAAAGTTTTGGCTATTTCAAAGCTCAGATCAGTCACTCTTATCTGTTCGTCCCAGGCGCTGGTATGGTGCGGATGGCCGTGGTCCTGTATCTCTATGTAATACCGATCGCCAAAAGTTTCTTTGTACCAGCGAGCGGTTTTTTTGGCCTGCTCAATCTGGCCTTGGCGCAACGCGTCACTAAACTCTCCGTTGATACAGCCAGACAATATTATTAGCCCTTCGTTATATTTCTTTAGCAGATCGCGGTCAATCCGAGGTTTGTAATAAAAACCTTCAAGGTTGGAAATAGTGGAAAGACGCATCAGGTTCCCGTAGCCTTGGTTGTTCATCGCCAGTATTGTCAGATGAAAATACTGTTTGTCCTTGGCCGGATCTTTTTCGGTGTGTTTCCTTGGGGCTATATAAGCCTCTATGCCAATAATCGGTTTGATGCCGTTTTCCGTTGCTTTGGTATAAAACTCAATCGCTCCGGAAAGCGTACCGTGGTCAGTCATGGCGACTGCTTCCATCCCCAGGTTCTTGACCTGAGATATCAGCTTAGGTACTTTTGTCAGCCCGTCGAGTAAGGAATATTGGGTGTGGTTGTGCAAGTGCACGAAGTCAGACGGACTTAGTTTGGCCGCTGTGCTTTTTTTAGACTTTTTGTTTAAATCTTTCTTGCCTGACAAGATAACCTCGAACCTCGTTGCTTATAAACTTAATTATAGCTAAACCAATGGATTTTGGCTGTTGTTAAAAAGTTGTGAAGTGTCAGACCGAAACTCCAAAAATCCTGCCAATCAGATAGGTAATAGACATCGCCAGAGCACCGCCAATAACTACTCTGAGCATAGCTTTCCGGGCTTTAGCGCGGCCGGCCCTTGCACTCAGATAACCTGTCACCATCAGCGCAAAAATCACGGAAATGAAAGTTATCCATATCCGGATTGATTCTGGCGGCAATAGTATCATCACCAGAGGGATAGTCGCGCCGACCGTAAAGGCCGCGGCCGATGCCAAAGCCGCATGCCAAGGATTTGTCAGTTCATCGGGGTTGATGCCCAGCTCCGCCTCGACATGCGCCCGGAATGGATCGTGACGGGTGAGCTCTTTCGCAACCTGTTTAGCCGTTTTATTGCTCAAACCTTTGTTTTTGTATATATTTTCGAGTTCGGCAAGCTCTTCTTTGGGGAAATGTTTTAACTCATACTTTTCCAAGGCCAAAAGGGCTTTTTCGCTATCTCGCTGTGAACTGACCGAGACATATTCACCGGCGGCCATTGACATCGCGCCGGCAATCAAACCGGCTAGCCCGGCCGTAGCGATTATCCCTTTGTTAGCTGTCGCGCTTGCCACACCGACTACCAAGCCGGCAACTGATACGATACCGTCATTGGCGCCTAGTACTGCCGCTCTCAGCCAATTGAGCCTGGAACTCTGATTAGTACTATGAAAGTTAGGATGTTGCTCTTTATCCGTCATTTCTTCAGCCTGGCGCTTTATTTTTTGTAAAACTTGGCTAGATTGGCTTTGGCATTTTTGGCCTCAGCCAGCATTTTCTTAAGATCCGGGTCTTCGGCATCGCCGTCGTGCAAGGCACTAAGCAGGAGTTTGGTCTTTTCCTTGGTTTTTTTTGCCGATTCAACTTGTTTTCTCAACTCTTTATCCGCGCCTTTTTTGGCGCTTTGAAGTTTTTTTTCAGCTTCAGCCAACTGGACGCTAAGCTCACTATAAAGTTTTTTCAATTGTTTCTCTCCGTCAATCCGAGCTTTACTGGCTGATTTAGCAATCTTTTTTCGTGTACGCCAACCACTGCGCGGGGCTGTCAAAATACCCGCAACATAACCTATACCCGCCGCGAGGGACGCGCCGATTATCCATTTGCCTTCTTTTCTCATTTCTTACCCTTTTTCCGTTTATTAATATTGTCCGCGGCACTAGTGACCTTCTCGCTTATATTGGCGACTAGTTTCATCAATGCGATCGGTGTTGCGGTTTTTTCAAAGAACGATGCTATCTCTTCGACTTTGTCGACCGCTTCTTCGGCGTGTTCGACGATTCGCTTAGTCTTGTTAGCGATTTGGATAAGTCGGACTAGCAGGATGATTGAGAGCAACAGAAATAAAGCCAGCATCACAGACAAGATGACAACCAGTACCTCAAACCACACGGTGTCCATATTTTAGATTATAGCCTATCCTTGAGAATTGTTAACCTTTTTGCGGATATGTGCTAATACCTCATCTTTCATATCGTCTCGTTCCAGCGCGAAGTCAATCACCGTTTTCATATACTCCAGTTTGTTGCCAGTATCATAAAATTTTCCGTTTTTAATAATCAAGCCCCAGACATTCAAGCCGTCAGTTGCCATCCGGTTCAAAGCCGGCTGCATGATAAATTCCCGGCCTTTTTCCAGCTTGGTTAAATCTTCGTGCAGATACTTAAAAAGCGCAGGTTCGAACAGATAGCCGCTGACAGAGGCGACTTTGGATTTTACCGCTTCATAATTGCCCGGTTTTTCAATAATCTGATCAACCGCAATAATACCGCCCCTATCCTCGCCAGTAACAAAAGCGTATTTGCTATAGTCGGCCTCGTTGTCCGTCTCGACACATGTCAAGATACTGCCGCTATTTTTTTCGTGGGCTTCAACCAATTGCTTAAACCGACTGGGTTGGGCCCCGACAAAGTCGTCGGCGAAAGCAAAGATGAAAGGTTCACCCTCTACCAGATGTTCAGCGTTTATAAGTGGCGTAGCGTTGCCATATGGCCCTTTCTGCCGAATATAGGTGAAGTTAGCCAGATCTGAAATCTTCTTAGTTTGTTCCAAAAGTTCGGTTT
Source organism: Candidatus Saccharimonadales bacterium (assembly GCA_025451045.1). Lineage (GTDB taxonomy): Bacteria > Patescibacteriota > Saccharimonadia > Saccharimonadales > 2-12-FULL-41-12 > JANWLD01. Next base: position 430,602 of record JANWLD010000001.1, on the reverse strand, counting down.
TGTTACCCTGTATCAAATTTTCACGCAAATCAGCGCTCATCTGGTCGAAATGGTCTTCAATCGAGCGCTTGTGATAGCCGGTAACCATTATGATGTCCTCAATTCCGGCATCAACCAGCTCTTCAACGATATATTGAATTATCGGCTTGTCCACCAGAGGCAACATTTCTTTGGGCATCGCCTTGGTCTGCGGCAAGAAACGCGTACCAAAACCGGCCGCCGCGATAACTGCTTTTCGTACTTTCGCCATACAAAGATATTACCACGCGAGTTTTGGATATAGATATATTGACAAAAAATTATTACAGTGATATAAATAAAATATAGATTGAACTAAGGAGTTATCTGATGGCCCTAAAATTTCCTGAAACATTAATCGGTAAAAACCGAGTAGAAGTAATGAGTAAAAGCGAAAGCTGGGAAGCGCGAGATACAACTACTGAGCTCAGAGCCCACGAGCAGGTGCATGCCCGGGCTGTGAGTATATTTGAGGCACTAGATAAAGCCGGCATGGATGCTTGGTTAAACCCGCAGGGTAATCAGGTTGACTCAACTTATGAACCTCAATACCAGCTTACAGGAAGAGCTGGCCGCACCTACATTGGCGGCGAAGAGATAAAAGAATTAGGACTTATTACAAAAACTAATCATCAAAACTTTTATATTGCTGATATAGGGCTTGTTAGATTCCTACATAACGAGGACGAGAACGAGTGTTCCGCAAAAGGAGTATCTTTATTTCCAGATAGTTTACGTGGGCCAGAGCAGATGGCTATATCATCTAAGACCGAAGCATTTCAATTTATTGATGACGTTTTAGAAGGCCTAGAAAAACAAGCTGTGGATCTCGGTGTTCTTGCAACACACGACCAGACAGAAGTTAGCCCTGTAACCGCTTAGTTATAAGTTTTTGAGCTAGTTGAGGGTTGGCTTTGCCTTTTGATTCTTTCATTACTTGGCCAACTAAAAAGCCTATGGCTTTTGTCTCTCCGTTCGCTACATCTTGGGCCGCTTTTTGATTATTCTCAATTACTTTTTTGACTATCGCCTCAATCTCCCCCTCGTCGCTGAGCGTCTGATTGTCCGAAATGAACTTTTCAACGTTAAAAGAGGTATCGTGAAACAATTGTTTCACGCCATCTTTAGCTTTAGTTGAAACCAGCTTATCTTCATCTACCGCTTTGGCCAACGCTAGCAAACCATCTATTTTATCCTCGGTTAATGCTGAAAAGTCTTCAATGAAACTTGGGATGACATTAATCAGCCAGTCGAATAATTTAGAAACCGGGCCCGGCTTCGCATCTTCACCCTCAATGACAGCTACGGCGAAATCGACAGCTTCCGGATTATTAAACAGCGTGTCTAAGTCGTCGTCTGATAAATGTCCGGCTTTTTCCAGTTTTTCCCGAATGGTGTAGAAATTCTTTTTCTCAAAATCTTTTTTAACTTTGTCGATATATTCATCGGATAGATTAAGCGGTGGAATATCCGGGTCGGGGAAGTAGCGGTAATCATGCGCCTCTTCCTTGCCTCGCTGTGAAGTAGTTTTTTGCTTGGCATCATCCCAGCCGCGGGTTTCCTGCACTATCTCTTTACCGGATTCAAGCAGTTCAGCCTGGCGTTTTATCTCATACTCAACGGCTTTTTCTACGGCTTTAAAGCTGTTTAGGTTCTTGGTTTCGCTTCTTGTACCAAGTTTTTTGGCATCTTTGCTAAGGCTGACATTAACGTCAAAGCGCATATTGCCGTGATACAAATCAACGTCGCTGATATCGGCATATTTCATCAGCAGATAAAGTTTCTGGGCATAAGCCTTAGCTTCGTGCGCACTATGGATCTCGGGCTCGGAAACGATTTCAAGCAGGGGCGTACCGGCCCGGTTCAAATCAACCAGACTGTAGTCAGCTCCAGCCGGATGGGTGGTTTTACCGGCGTCTTCTTCCAGATGAGCCCTGACGATGCCGATTTTTTTCTTTTCGCCGCCAACCTCAATGTCAACATGACCACCGATGACAACGGGGTCTGAAAACTGGCTTATTTGATATCCTTTGGGTAAATCCGGATAAAAATAATGCTTGCGGTCAAACTTGGAAAATTTCTGCGGTGATACGCCGAGCGCGAAACCGGCTTTGCAGGACAACTCAACCGCCTTTTCATTCAAAGCAGGCAAAGCGCCGGGCATGCCGAGGCAAATATGGCTAATAAGCGTGTTAGGCGCCGCGCCGCGAGCGTCATTGGAAACAGCTGCGAACAGCTTGGTCTTGGTCTTTAGCTGGACATGGCATTCAATACCAATCGTCGGCAAATATTGACTCACTATATGGCTCCTAAGTCCCTCAACGCTTGGCGCAGAGCGATAAGCGCCTGTTTCACATCATTTTTTTTCAATTTCAATTCGGGGTTTTCCTGATGTTTCTTGCACAGCTTATGGCCGAACCAGACTTCGTCGTTTTCCTTGAATTGTTCCTGTGCGTTGACTAGCCGCTCCCCCATGCTGTCACCTTTTATCCCCTTTTTCTTCATTGCCCTGTCTAGCAAATTGTCGGCCTCGGTTAGTGCCTCCAGCCAATTTTCCTGATCCGGCAGTTTTTTCTGCAATTTGCGCCAGCGGGCTTGAAATTTCTTTGGCTTTACCCGATGGCGGACAATCCTGTGAATAATAAATCCTCCCACCAACACCAGTATTAAAATACCGCCGATAGCGCCTACCAGAGCCTCAGGGGTAACATGGGCTGAAGCAATCGTCATTTTAAAATCCTTTCAATTGACTTGGAAATATCAAGCAGTTCTTTGTCACCGGCCTGTTTACCGATTACCTGCAAGCCGATTGGCAGGTTGCCGTCTTTGCCCGCCGGCAGACTGATGGCCGGGTTCCCGGATAGATTGGCGCTGACCGTGAGAACATCTGTCATATACATCTGCAAAGGGTTGCCGACGTTTTGGCCGATTTTAAATGCGGTCATCGGCGAAGTCGGCCCAACCAATATATCATTGTCCGACAGTGCGGCGGCCGTTTCTTTTATTAGTTTCGTTCTGACCAGCTGAGCTTTTTTGTAATAAGCGTCATAATAACCGCTGCTGAGTACGTAAGTGCCTATCATGATGCGGCGTTTGGCTTCATCGCCAAAGCCGACGTCTCGACTGAGCGTATAGCTTTCGTCCAAATCTTTGGCATCTTTGTAGTTATAGCCGTAGCGCTGGCCATCGTAACGGCTGAGGTTGCTACTGACTTCAGCCGGACACAAGATGTAGTAACAAGCCAAGGCCAGTTTGGAGCTGGGCAGGGAAACTTCATTTACTACAGCTCCGGCGTCTTTGAGCCTTGCAATTGTATTTTCTGTAACTTCGCGAACTTTCTCATCCAGGCCATCGCTTAAATATTCTTTGACTATGCCGATTTTCAAGCCTTTGATTCCCCTGTCAGCTAAATCAGAAAGTTCTTCCGGCTTGTCAATTGTGGTCATATCCATCGGATCCTTGCCAGCCATAACATCCAGTACCAGCGCGGCATCATTGACATCATTGGTTATCGGGCCAATCACATCCAGGCTAGAGCCCATCGCTATCACCCCGCTTCGGCTAACTAACCCGTAAGTCGGCTTATAGCCGACAACTCCGCAGAGCGAAGCCGGGAAGCGTATTGAGCCGCCGGTGTCCGTCCCCAAAGCAAAAGGCGCCATGGATAAGGCAACGGCAACAGTCGACCCGCCGGAACTACCGCCCGGCACTCGGGTCTTGTCGTGCGGATTCAATGTTGTGAAAAAGTCACTGTTTTCGGTACTGCTGCCATGGGCGAAAGCGTCTAGGTTGGCCTTGGCTACGCAAATTGCTCCCTCGGCTTCCAGTTTATTAATAGCCGTAGACTGGTATGGCGCGTCAAAACCTTTTAGGATATTGCTGGCCGCGGTAGTGTCGGCGCCAAATACCAAGAAATTATCTTTAGCGATGAAAGGTACACCGGCTAATCTGCCAGGATCTTTCCCTTTTGATATGTTAGCGTCAATCTCCTCTGCCCGTTTCTTGGCCGCTTTTTCCAGCGTAGCGATTATCGGTTTATATGCTTTACCTTTATCTATAAGCTTGAGAGATTTCCCTACTAAATCAATCGCTTTGGTTTTGCCTGATCTTACTTCTTCGGCAAGCTCAGCAATAGATTTCCAGGTTAAGTCTGTCATTAGCTAATTAAGTATTCTCTTCACTTTAATCTGGTCTTTTTCCAGTGCCGGAGCGTTTTTCAAAAGCTCTTTCGGTGATGTAGCGTAATCAATTTTTTCATCCGGCCGCATGACATTAGTAAGTCCGGTAACTTGGTCAGTGGGCCGAAGCCCGCTTACATCAACCGAGTCAATCTGCTTTACATACTTGACTATGGCATCCAGCTCGCTGACAAACTTATCAATTTCTTCGTCAGTAAGCTTTATTTTAGATAATTGAGCCAATTTTAAGACATCTTCTCTAGTCAGAGAACTCATCTAAACAACCTCTTTCTGCTGCATCAATTTCTGACACGTTATCCAGCATATGCTGTTCAGCGGCGTGTTACTTAACACGCCTTTTTCACCTGACACGCTGGCTATTCGCGTCAGATAATTGTTTCGCAAATAAAAAAGTGCGTTCAGATGAGTTCTTTTTGCCATATAGTGTTAAAAGTATACCAAAGATACAGCTTAATAATCTATCTTTACCCCGTAGTAGACTTTCGAGTTGTTCGCTCAAGAAGCGAAGCGCCACAAAGTGGCGGTCTCGAAAGCTCACTACGGGGTTTACAACACTTCGTTTTAGCAATATCATTATGATTAAGTAATTATTAAATAAAAAGGTTAATGAAATGGCAGGATCTGCTGCAACCTTACATACAGGAGTAGCAAGCCCGGAAATAACAGCCGGGCAGCCGAAGTTTGAAGCCGACCCTCAGATATCTGAGGGTTTTTTAGTCGGTGGGATTGTGGTGATAGATCCAGTTAATACTAACCTACAAAATGGACATCAGATACGCCTTGACCGTTATACCATGGCCGACGGCAACATTTATGAAATGGAGTTTACCCAGCCGAGTGAACCGCGGAGTGATACCGCAATAGTGGATACCACCCCCTGGTTGGTTGGCAGGGAAGGATTTAATGCCAAAGTTAACGGGCGATTCAACGATATGGGTTATCCAACTATTTTTGTCAGCCCGGTTGATAAAGCCTTGGCCGCTACCCTGCGCGATTCCGTACATAATATGGACTACATTGTCAGTCATGTTCTTAAAAACAGTGATTTGCGCCCATCGGTTTTGGGTTATGGGTCTTCGCGAGCGGCAGCTATTGCTCTAGGTCTAGGCAACATGGAATATACTGATGTCATTGCGCCTTGTTTCCCCCGTCCACCCAAGGCCGAGGAACTGCCGGAAACTATCATTCAGGCCGGTTTTGAAGCGGTTGAACTCGGCAGGCACTTGCTTCGTATAGGCCCTAGAGGAATAACCAACCAGCGTAAAACATTCAGTAAAAAGCCGGCCGACTGGCAACACTACCTGAAAGTGATTCCAAAACTTTGGAACGGCGATGCCGGCAGGCTGTCTTGGACCAATCATGAGACACCTACCCATATTACCCTGCTGGATAAAGACGGCTGGTCTCAGGCCGATATTTGGGAAGGTATGACAGATGAAAGGCCAAATATGACTATCAAGATGATGAAAGGCCGGCATATGAGAATACCGGATCCAAAAGTATTGGCCGGTCCATTCCACAGGTTTGATGCTCTGGCGGAAATGCGGGGAATCGACGGTGATTTTAATGAAGACATGCTGCAAGAGGTCAGAGAGCTTGACTTGCCACCAAGTGAAAAAACAAATAGGCTAGGCAACCTAAGTCTCAGCACCATTATAAAAGCCGGTTACGGTCTGGCTGCCGCTAGAGCTTAGCCTCTATTTCTTTGATCATATCGCGCAGTTCGGCAGCACGTTCGAATTGTAAGTTGGCCGCGGCTAATTCCATCTGCCTGTTCAAATCACGAATCAAGTGTTTGTACTCGTCTTTCGGCACTTTTTTCAAATCGAGTTTTGATTTTTCGCTGTCCGGCATGTCCGGCCTTAGCCCTTTATCAATATTTTTGGCAATACTTTTCGGTGTAATGCCATGTTTCTTGTTGTAGTCTTCCTGTATTTTGCGACGCCTATCGGTCTCATCAATCGCTCGTTTCATACTGCCGGTAATTTTGTCAGCGTACATTATAACTCTTCCTTCTTGATGCCGGGCGGCACGGCCGATGGTCTGAATCAATGCCTGGTCGCTGCGAAGAAAACCTTCTTTGTCGGCATCCAAAATCGCTACCAGTGAAACTTCCGGCAAATCCAGTCCTTCGCGAAGTAAATTTATACCAACCACAACGTCGTATACTCCCAAACGCAAATCACGCAAGATGTCGGTTCGTTCTAGCGTGTCAATCTCGCTGTGTAGATACGCGACCTTCATATTCAGCTCCTGCAAATATTCACTCAAATCCTCGGCCATGCGTTTGGTCAGCGTCGTAACCAAAACCCGCTGGTGTTTTTCCACAGTAGCACGAATTTCGGCTATCAAATCATCTACCTGATCTTTTACAGGCCGGGTTTCTATCTCCGGGTCAACCAGACCGGTTGGCCGGATAATCTGCTGTATTGGCTCTGGACTGCGGGTCAGTTCATACTCTGCCGGTGTGGCACTGACGTAAACTACTTTATTAATATGTTTTTCAAATTCGCTGAAGGTAAGCGGCCGGTTATCCAGCGCGCTGGGCAGTCTAAAGCCGTGTTCCACCAGTACTTCCTTGCGTGCCCTATCGCCGTTGTACATGCCGCGGACCTGCGGAATCGTCATGTGGCTTTCATCGATGAACATCAGGTAGTCATCAGGGAAATAATCCAGCAAAGTCGCTGGCTGTTCCCCCGCCTCACGATTGGTCAAATAGCGGCTATAGTTTTCAATTCCCTTAACAAAACCGGTCTCCTCAAGCATCTCAAGGTCAAATTTTGTCCGTTGGGCTATACGCTGTGCTTCGAGTAATTGTCCGGTTTTGTTAAAAAATTCCAGCCGTTCGTCCAACTCTGTCCTTATTTTGCCTAAAGCCATTTTAAGCTTTTCGTTGGGTGTGACGTAGTGGCTACTGGGATAGATCTTTATGTTGTTCAAATTAGCCAGTATTTCTCCGGTCAACGGCTCTATTTTGGTAATTTTTTCTATTTCGTCGCCAAAAAGTTCAATCCGGTATGCTGTCTCTTCTCCAGCCGGAAAAATATCAACGACATCGCCCCGGACACGAAATGTTCCGCGGTGAAAATCGATATCGTTGCGCTGGTATTGGATATCTGTCAAATGCCGGAGCAATTTATCGCGTTTTCGGGTTTCTCCGGCTTTTATCTCTACCGCCAAATCACCGTAATCTTCCACCGAACCGATGCCATAGATGCAGCTTACGCTGGCTACTATCAAGACATCCCGGCGCGAAAGCAGTGACGAAGTCGCCGCATGGCGCAAACGATCGATTTCTTCGTTTATCTGCGAATCTTTTTCTATATACGTATCAGAACGAACCATGTAAGCTTCGGGCTGGTAATAGTCAAAATAACTGACAAAATAGTGAACAGCGTTATTTGGAAAGAACGATTTAAATTCACTGTATAGCTGTGCCGCCAAAGTTTTGTTATGGCAAAGTACCAAGGTCGGTTTTTGGCACTCAGCGACAATATTGGCCATGGTAAAGGTCTTACCCGACCCTGTCACACCAAGTAGCACCTGTTCTTTTCTATCCGATTTCAATCCATCTATCAGTTTTTTTATCGCCGTCGGCTGGTCACCCGTCGGCTTGTAATCACTTTTAAGTCCGAACTTCACCTATTAATTGTACCAGTCGGTAAATCTTCAATCCGTTATTCGTAGAGCTTCAGGTATTTTTTATGTCTTTTATCCAATAAATCTATCAGCGCGCGGGTCAGTTCATCGGCATCCTCGCCGAACAATATGTCGTCCGATCGGTGCTTGCCGGCGGCATGCAGAATGTTCATGATATCGTCGCTAATTCCGCCTGCGCCCTGCAAAAAAGCTATTGGCTTGTCCCGCTCCATGGCAATGGTAAATTCATGCAGCGTGCCTATCCGGCCACCGACAAAAATTACAGCATCCGATGAGTTTATTAACAACACATCGCGGCCGGTGTAATGCAAGCCGGTAAACAAGATGGAATGATACGATTTGGTCGGCAACCTGTATTTGAGTACGTGCTCAATCTTGGAAGCCGCCGGGCTAATGCCTATCGATATTTTACCGCCGGCTTTTATGTAGGCTTTTGCGGCGTGCTCAGGCAGTCCGATTGTCGCGCCGGTAAGCAAACCATTGCCGGTTTTTGCAACTGCTTGCCCGGCTTCAGCAGCTAATTTTTTACCTTCTTCAGCACTCTTGCCGCGGGATGATCCGGATACGCAAATCTGATACATATCAAGCTTCGTATTCATTTAAATTAGCTAGGTGGTTGCGAAGCGGTTCGTGCTTCAAATAGCGGGCAAAAAGTTCATTTTTCAGATTTATTTTCGCATTTTCAATGTAAGCTTGTTCAGGCGGCGTATTGTTAATGGCGTTGATGACCATATCCGAAAGATTAAAAGGTATGGTAACCGGAGACTGCCTGTAGACAGCGAAGGGTTGTTTCCAAAAATCCGCATTGATAAGCTGTGACAGACTGGGTACTATCAATTCCTCGTTGGACAAGAATGGTTCATCGGCCTGAATCAGACCCGGAATTCCCAGTTCGGTAGTTGCGTATACAACTGTTGGCCAGTCAAACGGATAGTTCTCGGTTTCCACGGCCGCAAAGCCGTTAGAGCGAATATTGCCAAGCTTGGTAAAAAACCCCGGTTTTAACCCTTGGGTCTTATAGTAAGCCGAGCGCCTGAGCATATCTTTAATTTGCTGAAATAAATGCTCTATCAAAAACAGCACGTCGCCTTTGAACCGCTTCGACGGCGGACACACTTCTATAGCGGCCGATTCCTGGTCAAAATAAATTATCTGGCTGAGTTTTATACCCGTTTTGGATAACTGGTTACAGCGCTCGTCAGGCACCACAGAAATTTGCAGAATCTGGTTGTCAAAATCACTGTTAGTAAGCTTTGCCGCCTGAGCTGAGTATTTGGCAAACCAAGACGGCGGTTCACTGAATTTGGCGAAACAGTAAAGCATTGATACGCGTTCCCGTTTTAAGACCGAATCGATTGAACGTATGCCAAAAGTTTTCATCAATTTCTTCGGCGGATTATCTTTCAATTGTTTGCGGGTCACACTTGGCTTGAGCGCCCATATGTTTTTGGTGCCAAGGCGTTTTTCAACGAAACCGATTGACTTCTCAACCATTTGCCGGGATGAATCATTTTCCTCTACTCCAATGGATTTGGCCAGTTCGTCGGATTCTTTAAGTGCAAGCCGGGCCGTGGCAAAATATAGTTCTTCGGCGGTGGTATCATTTTCGTCCAATCCAACGAGCCTGGTCTTTTCTTTGAAAAGTTGCTGTAGCTCGCTGGAAAGTCGGATATCCACACCGGGACGATGGCTCAAACGTTCCAGTTCCTCAATTTGCAAGAAGAAGGAAGGCCCGGAGATTCCCAGTATTTCGGATATTAGTTTGGACATGGCTTAGGGTTTCTACAATCGCTCCGGTTTATAATGAGCCGGGGCTTTTTTAAGATATTCTGCCAGTTCTCTTTCGCTGAGCAAGCCAGCCTGCGCTCCAACGTGCTGGACTACGTTCATCGAGCTTATTGGTGCCCATTGCAACGCGCCATCCACGGTATTGCCCATTACAATCGCGGCAACAAAGGTTGAAGTAAAAGCATCGCCTGCACCTGTCCTCTCAACCGGTGGTTTAGGATCCGGATATATTGGCATCTTGAAACGATTATTCCCGTCACTGGCATAACTGCCCTTCGGCCCGTCGCTTATCATTACTATTTTTGGACCCAGACTGTGCAACTGATCCATCAGGTCGTTGATATCCTCATATTTACCGCCGGTCACATAAACCGCTTCCTCGCGGTTCATGGCGACCAGTTCGCTGCGGGCATAAACCCGCTTCATGCGTTCTACGCCAGCCTCCATCTGAAAAGTACCGGGCTGGAAGGCCATCTTTACTTCAGGATACTTTCCCAGCCAAGAAACCAGATCATCATGAAAATCCAAAGCATTTTTACTGATGGAACTGAAGTAAATCCACTTTGGGATTTCTTTTGCAGGCAGGTGCGGCCAATGATAATCGTATTCTTCGTGCTTGATTAAAATAGTTCTTTCCTCTTTATACCAAAGTACGTAGTGGTAGTTGCTTTTCTTTTTCGGGTTGATGTGCACGTAGCGGGTATCGACATCGGCATGTTCTAAAGTGTTGATGATATCCCGGCCGGCTGAATCTCCACCGACATTGGCAACCAGTCCGGATTTAAGCCCGAGTTTGGCAAAATTTACCGCCGCATTCGGCGCATTGCCGACAGCGTTCAACACTTCGGTGTGATCATAAGGAATTTTGGTACCAAACGGCATGGTCAGCAATTGTCCGCGTTCGGTCTTTTGTACGGCCGCCCGGTCATTCAAAAGCTTGATAAACGCATCCGTTACCACATCCCCGACACTTAGTACATCAATTTGGCTCATTCAAATGCCCACCTGTTTGTTAGTTATTCATTAATATTTTGTCAAAGGCAACTGTTTATTGCAATACGCTCATGGTTTTGCTTTGCCAACGGAACCGAATAAGTCTATTTTCTCTTCCACTATCTTTTGTACGGCGCTGATAACTCCATCCATTAGCTTAGAAACAGCAATCTCATCCGGATTTTCTTTAAGTATTTTTTCTAGCGAGAGTCGGAAAGCGGTTCGTATATCAGAGTTAACATTTATCTTTGTCACTCCCAGCCTGATTGCATCTTTGAAATAATGCGCCGGTATGCCGCTGCCTCCATGCAGACTGATATTGCAATCTAATGCGGCACGAATCTGCTTGAGCAGTTCCAAGTCTAGAATCTTGGGCACAGGGTACGTGTGATGTAAGTTACCGACTGAGGCGGCGTAAGTATCAATTCCTGTAGCGTGAACGAAACTTTTCGCGTCTTTTGGACTGGAAAAAGTTTTTTTTATTTCTTCATAATCGACTTTGGCCTTATTAGCGTTGTAGTAATGCGGCTCACTCTCAACCACTGCTCCAGTTAACCGGGCATAGTCAGCGACCATCTTGGTTTTGCCAATTATTTCCTCCTCGCTGGCATTGGGATCGGCTCCTGAAATATCGATATGAATAAACTCAAAGCCATTTTCAATCCCGGCTATAGCGGCTTCCAGCGTAGGACTGTGGTCAAGATTCAAAAAAATCTCAATTCCCAGTTCTCGTTTGTAGTTGTCAACCATATCACGGATGTTTTCTATGCCGATTGACTGGACTTCATCGTGGCCGACTTCGACCAATACCGGTGACTTCTTGGCCAATGCCGCGCGGCAAACAGCTTTAAGCGTCTCCTGATTATCCAGATTGAACGCGCCAACGGCGAATTTGTCACGCCGGGCGCGCTCCATCAGTTTTCTGACAGAGGCCGTATTTTCTCTTATTTCTCTTATGCTAAGCGGCATTTGGTTATTTTACCATCTTGCGGGCCTGTGCCATGATGTGTTTCGATGTCAGCCCGTAATGTTCTAGTAGTTCATCGGGTTTGCCGGATTGGCCGAATTTATCGCGCACCCCGATTCGTTTAACAGGTACCGGAAATTCTTCGGCCAAAAGCTCAGCAACCGCGCCGCCTAACCCGCCATTTATTTGATGTTCTTCGACGGTTATAACTTTTTTAGTCTTATGGACACTGTGGAGAATAGTAAGCGAATCCAGCGGTTTTATCGTTGGTACGTGAATAACCTCCAAGTCAATCCCTTCTTTAAACAGATGCTCGGCCGCAACCATAGCCTGATAAGTCATTACCCCGGTAGAAATGACAGTCAAATCTTTTCCTTCGGCATAAACGTAGGCTTTACCGATTTCAAACGGTGTTTTGCTTGTGGTCAGTACCGGTGTTGGCTCACGTGTTAATCGAAGATAATTCGGGCGGTGGTCATTTGCCATCGCTGCAACTGCCTTTTCAGCCTCAACGCTATCGCCCGGTACGATAACTGCCATGTTTGGCAAAGCCCGCATCAGCGCGATATCCTCCAGCACTTGATGCGTCGCGCCGTCAGCTCCGGTGTAAAGTCCGGCATGGGCGCCGACTATCTTTACCGGCCGGTCGTTTAGGCAGATGGTCGTCCTTATCTGCTCCCAGTTGCGACCCGGACTGAAAGCCGCGTAGCTGGAGATAAATGGGATTTTACCCATGGCGCTCAAACCGGAACCAAGAGTCGCTAAATTTTGTTCGGCTACGCCTACTTCTATAAAACGCTCTGGAAAAGCCTCGGCAAACAAGTGTATCTGGGTTGATTCCGTTAAATCGGCACAAGCCGCGACGATATTTTCATTAATTTTGCCTATGGCAAGTAAGCCGCGGCCAAAACCTTTTCGGTTGGCCTCCAGTACGATGTCCTTAGCCAATACATCCTTAACTAAATGAAGCTCCCTCACTTATAGCCTCTTCCCAAAGTGAATACTTTCGAATCTAAAGGGTTTGCTAGCGCTTCCCTTGAATTTCCTGCCATAAGCAAGAAATTCATAGGTGAAAGAGCGCCCTTTAGAATGAAAGTATGGACGATTACTCATGTTCACTTCGTATTTTCCCCTTAAGCGTACGTAGTTCATTCAAAGCTTTCTTAGCTTCTTCTTTGTTCGGCGCTTTGCCATGCCAGTGAAAGTCATATTCCATAAAATCCACGCCCTTGCCCGGAATAGTATGGGCGATTATGACAACCGGTTTTTCGATTATCGAACGAGCCAGCGCACACGCATCAATGATTTCTTGCATATTGTTTCCATCTATTTCCAGTACATGCCAGCCGAATGCTTCCCATTTTTCATGCAAGTTCTCCAACGGCATAACGCTTTCCGTAGGGCCGTCTATTTGAATATTATTTCTGTCGATTATACCTATAACGTTACTGAGCTTATATTTGCCCGCCAGCATCGCCGCTTCCCAGATATTGCCTTCGTCCAGTTCGCCGTCGCCCATCACTACATACACCCAGCGATGAGTAATTTTATCCATTCGCATCGCCAGTGCCATCCCAGCTGCCTGGCTTAATCCGCAGCCCAAGGGGCCACTGGTAGTTTCCAGCCCCGGCAGCTTGGTTCTTTCGGGATGGCCTTGCAGGCGTGAACCAAACCTGCGCAGGGTAATCAACTCTCCTTTGGGAAAATAGCCAGCGTGAGCTAAAGCGGCATATTGGACTGGTACGGTGTGGCCGTTACTAAGCAACAAAATATCGCGCCCATCCCAGTCCGGTTTCTTCGGTTCGCATTTTAAAATATCAAAATATAGCGCGGTAAATATATCGGCTAGTCCTAGCGAGCCAGCGGAGTGTCCGCTGCCGGCATGTTCCAGCATCCGAATTATGCTTTCGCGTATTTCGGTCGCTTTTTGCTCCAATTCAGCAATACTCAGACTCTTCGTCATTACGCTAATGATTATACCAAGAAGTCAGGTTTTAATTCAGGTTCTTTTTGACCAAATCACCATCTGATTTTTCCACATAACAGGCTTCTAGATTACTGTCTAATTTAGCGGGAATATTATGCTTATTAATAAATTCACAGGACAGTTGTTCGGAGCTTACTATTAGCTTTCCCCATTGATCATCCTCTTTTGCCCATATAATAAAACCGGCAATATTGTCAGCGCAGGCATTTCCTATAGCAAACTTATCCTTGTATACTTTTCGTACATAGAAACCTTGGCTTTCATTACATTTAGTAGGGTCCAGGGGAGCTTCTTTTTCAGGAACTCTGGAGGCTATAAAAGCCTTAAACGACTCGCTTGTGTCATAAAGTTTTTTTGCGTCCGATTTTTTAGTAACTGAAATGCCATCTTCTCCGTAATCAACAAGTTCTGGGAGAGACTCTTTTGTTATTGTTTTTGGATTTTCTTCTTTTACTATCGCGGCTGTTTGTGGTTCTTCATTTTTAGAGGTCTGTCTGTTATAAACATAATATCCAACTCCTCCGATCAGCCCTATAATGACTACTATTATCAAGGCTTCGATTCCCCCAAAGCCTTTTTGGTTTTTATAAAGTTTCATTTTTACCTTTTAGCTTATGCTTTAATTATCTAGCTAAATTGTATTTTATTGTTCAATGAGTTGCAATAGCTTTTCGTAGGCGGCTTTGGGGTCTTCGGCTTTTTGGATAAAACCGCCTGCGTTGAGCACGTCGATTCCACCGTCCGACAACTGTTTGGCAATTTGGTCGTTAACACCGCCATCCCAACCGATTTCAAGAGTCGGTTTCAGCTCTATGGCCTGACGGGCCTTTTCCAGCTGGGCCAAATCGGCATTACCGCCAAAGCTACCCAAAGTACCGCCAAAGATCAATACATGGTCAAATTCATCAATAATATCTTTGATTTGGCTTATTGGCGTATCGGCTAGCAGGCAAATACCGGCAGAAATCGCTTCGACATGTAGTTTTTCGGCAAATGACTTGTGGTCTACATCGGCTTCGGCATGGATTATAACCAAGCTTGGTTTGAGTTTAATAAGCGTATCAAGATATTCCCCTGGTCGGCGATACATTATATGGATATCGGCTGTTACGTCTTCCGGCCACCAGACTTTATCAACATCAATTGACTTAGGCTGGGCGAAATCACCGTCCATAAGGTCTATCTGAACTCGCGCGGCAAATGGCGCTATTCGATCCATCTGCTCCTTGTATTCTTCTTCGGTTGTAGCCAGGACTGTCGGGCAAACAATGCTCATCCCGTAGTAGACCTCCTAGAACTTAGGTTATTTTGCGAAGCAACTAGGAGGCTCACTACGGGGCTCATTTGTCCAGTTTTCCTATTCTGCGCTGATGGCGTTCGACTTCGCTGAACTGTTCATTCAACCAGATTTCTACGGCTTTTTCTATTTCAAGCTGGGATACAAAACGGGCGGCAAAACTTATCATATTGGCATTATTGTGCTGTTTGGAAAGTCGCAGTATCTCATATTCATCAGCGGATTCTTTACCGTCAGCATCAACGGCTCCCACAGCTTTGGCCGGACCGTAATAAACCATACATCGCACGCCTTTTATACGGTTAGCGGCCATCGCTTCGCCCTGTCCGCTACCTCCCATGATAATCCCGGCTTCACATTCACCAGAAGCTACGGCCTCGGCAGCAGGAAAAATAAAGTCCGGGTAATCGTCTTCAGCGTCAAATTCTTTTGGTCCAAAATCCACAGATTCATGGCCTTTGGATATTAAAAATTCTTTGAGCAGTTTAAGCTGCTCAAACCCTGCATGGTCAGTACTAAGCGCTATTCTCACTTCGAGCTATTATGCAGTAATCGTCCGACGTCCGCAACAACTTCTACCAGACGGTTGGAATATCCCCACTCGTTGTCGTACCAAACGACCACTTTTGCCAAATTGCCGCCAACTACGTTGGTCAAAAGCAGGTCGACGATTCCAGAATGGCTATTGCCGATATAATCGCCGCTGACCAACGGTTCTTCGCTGACTCCCAGGATTCCTTGATAGAACGGCTCTTTAGCGGCTTTTTTGAAAACATCATTTATTTGCTCTTTGGTTGCGTCTTTTTTGAGTACCACAGTCACGTCGCTAAGTGATACTACCGGTGTCGGTACCCGGACGCTTAATCCGTCGAACTTGCCCTGCAACTGCGGTAAAGTCAAGCCGACCGCGATTGCCGCGCCGGTGGTGGTTGGTACGATATTCTCAGCCGCATTGCGTGCTTCGCGCAAGTCCTTGGCCGGGGCATCCTGAAGCTTCTGGCTAGCAGTATAGCTGTGAACTGTCGTAAGCATGGCCTTTTCGATGCCAAACGCTTCGTCCAATATCGACATCACCATCGCTATCGAATTGGTCGTACAGCTGGCATTGCTGATTATCTCTCCTGCAGACTCCAGCTTGTCTTCATTCGCACCCAGCACGATTGTTTCAAGATCAGGGCTTTTGGTCGGCGCGGATATAACTACCCGTTTTGCTCCGGCTTTGATATGAAGTTCCGCTCCCTCTTTTTTGGTAAAGAAGCCGGTGCATTCAATCACTACGTCAATCTTCAGCTCTTTCCAAGGTAGCGCGGCTGGGTCTTTTTCGCTTAAAAGTTTTATATGTTTGCCGCTTACAATCAAACCGTTTTCATCGGACTTTACTTCTTTGTCGTATTTGCCATAATTGCTGTCGTGCTTCAAAAGATGCGCCAAAGTAGCACTGTCGGAAAGATCATTTATAGCTACTATCTCCAAGTCTGGCCGTTCATATGCTATCTTAAAAGCACTTCGGCCGATGCGGCCAAAACCATTGATTGCAACACGTGTCTTCATCTTTATCCTTCGTTTAGATTTTTCTACAGTATAGCGTTTGTGCTTAACGCCTTTCAAGGTCAATTTATTTGTTATATCTGGCTATACATTCACCGATGATTTTTTTGGCTTCTTCCGTGTCACCCCACCCAAGTACTTTCGTTGAACCGGGTTTTTTCAAATCTTTGACGTGGTTGAAGTGAAATTCGATTTTTTCTTTCCATCTTTTGCCTAAATCATCCAATGTCTGAATACTATCGCCTGTGTTCCTGTCATCAGCCGGCACGACTACGATCTTGTCATCCATTTCACCGTCGTCTTCAAACTTGAGAACGCCCAAGACTTTAGCCTCCAGCCAAACTCCCGTAGACAACGGCTCGTCACAAACTATAAGCGTATCCAGCTCGTCGCCATCTTCATCCAATGTCTGAGGAATAAAGCCATAGCTGCAAGGCTTGGCAAAAATAGCCGGCTCAACTCGGTCCAACATAAATACTGCCCGTTCTCTGTCCCATTCAATTTTATTGATGGAGCCTTCCGGAATCTCAACAACTGTGTTTACCAATCCATTATCAATGTCGCCGGGTGTCAAAACTTTATTAAAATCTGCCATTTTAGATTCTCCTTTGTCGAATCAGGTTATAGGTTTTAGTGGCTAGGTTCTAGTGAATTTTTCTATAACCTAAGACCCATCACCTAGAACCTTGCATACCTTATAATGTAGCATAGATGAAAATAATTAGTCACAGGGGCGCTGCCGGACTGGCACCGGAAAATACCTTGCTTGGAATAAAAATAGCCCTGCGTTATCAGGTGGAATACATAGAAGTCGATGCCCAGAGGACAAAAGATAACCGGCTGGTGTTGGTTCATGACGATACATTTCATACCAAATCCGGCAAAGAAGTAAAAGTCAAAGACGCTACCCTGGCCGAAATCAGAAAAAGCGGCAGCTCTCAGCACAAGATAGCAACGCTTGAAGAAGCCCTAAAAACTGCCGACAAAATACCGCTTCTGATAGATTGTAAAGGCGACGGCTGGCAAGACCCGCTGGCCAAGACATTGGAAGGTTTCAACGGACCGAAACCGATAGTGGCTTCGATTGACAGCCGCCAGCTATTTGCTTTTTCTCAAAAGAGGTCCGAGGCGGATTGTTTTTTGAGCGAGCTTACCAAACCGTTTGACGCCCTGCAGACAGCCAAAGCCCTAGGTTTTTCCGGCCTATGCTTGCATTATCCTATCTATAATCCGCTGTTGTATTTTCTAGCCAAACGAGCCGGACTAAAAATGACCATGTACACGGTAAACCGGCCTATTTCAGCCTGGTTTCTACACTTTTTTTATCCGGAAGTACTGATAACAACCGATTTTCCCGACCGTTTCGCGCCGAAGGTCAAAAAACAAAGGTTTAAAAAGAAAAAGAAATCAAAATGAAATTTAAACTTATCAAAAAACAACCAATAGCAAAAAATATCATCATGTTTTGGTGGCAACCGGAGTCTGAGGTACGTAATATTGCCGGACAGTACACGGAACTTTATATTCCGCATGATAATCCCGACAATCGCAAAGAAAAACGCTGGTTCACCTTGTCCAATTCGCCTACCGAAGAATTTCTAGCTATAACCACTAAGTTTAATACAAACCGCAGCAGTACTTTCAAGACAGCCCTGAAAAACCTCCAGATAGGTGATAAAATATCGGGACATCTGCCGATGGGGGATTTTGTTTTACCCAAGGACAAGACCATACCTCTACTATTTATAGCTGGCGGCATAGGCATCACGCCGTATCGCAGTATTCTGAAATTTTTGATTGATACCGGGGAAAAACGAGATATAACTTTGATTTACGCCCTGGCTGACGCAAGCGAACTGGCTTTTGAAGACATTTTGCAAAAAGGCGCGACCAAATTTATAAAGCATATCGGCCGTTTAACCGCTGATGACATCATAGGCTACGAAACAACTATCAAAGACCGAGTGGTTTATATTTCCGGTCCGGAACCGATGGCTGAGGCAATAGAAAAGGATTTAAAAACAAGAGGTATTGACGGTTCAAAAATCCGGACCGACTTCTTTCCAAATTACGATAAGTTTTAGTCGACTACGGTAACGACCGCTTTCATCTGTGTTGGGTGCGGCGTGCAGAAGTATTCATAAGTGCCGGCTTGGGTGAATGTAAAGCTATAGCTATCGCCATTATTCAGCAGCTGGCTATCCAGGCCTTTTTGCGGACTGCCGTCATCCGATGTAACAGTGTGGCCGATTTGTCCTTGGTTGGTCCAGGTGACTTTTGTACCTTTTTTTATCTTCAGATAGGTAGTTTGAAAGATAAAGTCATCAATAACTACATTAACGCTGGATTTATCCGTCGCATCAAGCGTGTTGCCAATATCTGCTCCCGCGGTGTAGTTATTGGGGTCAAGCGGGTTAGTGCCACTATTGGTTGTTGTCGGCTGGGAAGAATTAGGGCTCTGGGTTGATTTATCGTCCTTCTTTGTAAGCACAAATGCTCCTCCGGCGACAACTATAACCGCGACGATAGCAATAACAACTTTATTCATAACTTTCCTCCTTAGCCCTTTAATTATAGGACTACGGGTTGTTTCTTTCCAATTCCTCGAGGTACTTGCGGATGTTTAATGCCGCAGTAGCGCCTTCGCCGGCGGCACTGGCGATTTGCATAGTCGCGCCGGATCTGACATCACCGGCACAGAAGATTCCGGCTACATTCGTATGCAACTCTTCGTCCGTTTTAACTAGCCCTATCTCATCCAGCTCCACGCCGCTGCCAGCTAAAAACGTGGTGTTCGGCTTCAGCCCGATAAAAATAAATACCCCGTCTGTTTCAAAAGTGACTTTCTTTTTGGCATTTTCCGTGCCTTCGACAGCGACGACTTTGGAATCTTTGCC
Source organism: Candidatus Saccharimonadales bacterium (assembly GCA_025451045.1). GTDB lineage: Bacteria > Patescibacteriota > Saccharimonadia > Saccharimonadales > 2-12-FULL-41-12 > JANWLD01. Next base: position 411,248 of record JANWLD010000001.1, on the reverse strand, counting down.
TAATATCTTATCTGTCGAAGTGTTGTAATGCACTGTAATCTTATCCGAATGTTTGGTAACTTCTTTCTGCAGTACGTCAGATGCCCGCATCTTCGGGCCGCGGACCAGCATGTCTATATGCGTGGCATAGCGGGTAAGGAAAACGGCTTCTTGGGCGGCCGAATTACCTCCGCCTACTACTACGAGTTTTCTGTCGCGATAAAAAGCCCCGTCGCAGGTAGCACAGAAGTGCACGCCGCGGGCATAATATTCATCCTCGCCGGGGATCCCTAAGCGTTTATAGTCACTGCCGGTAGCTATCAGCACAGCTTTGGCGACAATCTTGCCATCAGTTGTATCAAGTTCTATTACATTGCCTTTTTTGGCCAGTGAACTCACTTCGGCAAAATCAATCTTCGCGCCGAATCGTTCGGCTTGCTTTTGCAATCTATCGGCTAACTCTAGGCCGGCAATGCCTTCCGGAAAGCCCGGATAATTGTCCACCCAATCGGTTATAGCCGCCAAACCGCCGATAGCACCTTTGTCTAAAAGCAAAGTTTCGATATCTTCGCGGGTAGTATAAATAGCCGCGGTCAACGCCGTCGGACCAGCGCCAATCGTTACCACATCATGCACTTCATTTTCATTCACAGTTAATTACCATTTTACATTATTTCTTCTTTTTTAAGAGAGTTCTCCTGCGTGCCACATTTGAGAACAGTACTAGGAAGTGCGGCGAAGCGGAAAGAAACGTATATGTAATACGTTGATTGAGCATCGTAACGCAATTGACAACGTACTGTGCCAAAAGTTTCGCGGAGTCAGGTGCTCCGCACTTGAGCAGGCGAAACGGTGTGGTGCTCAGGAGACGGCGGGGGCGAGACGAGCCAAGTTATACCCCACAATAACTTCGCGGGTATCATCTTCTTTAGTAACAACAGTTACCGGGACAGCTAGTTGGCCGCTAAGTTCATAAGCGTCTTTTTGGCGCTCTGGCTGTTGGTCGATATTGACCTCCTCAAAGTTATAGCCCTTAGCGCCTAGCCATTTCTTGACCATGACGCAGTAAGCACAGGTGTTGGTAGTAAAGATGGTGATATTCTTTGGCATCGTTTCTTTCCTTTTTTATTAGTTTAATTGTTGATTTTTAGTAGTTTTCAACTACTTATTAGTGAGGTAATACTAGTATATATAGCGGGTATATATATTTCAAGACACTATATGTTGTGTTTTTACCCACGATTTCCGCACCAGCCAGCCTATTTATATTGCATTCAATGGATGCTTGTGGCCGTTTGGGCGGCTCTTTTGGAGGGTTCCCATGAACGAATATCGTGGAAGTTCATGGGATACCAAAAGTGACAGGACCCAAATAATTATTATTGGATTTTTAGGAGCTTAACTTCAAAAACAAGGGTGGAATTAGCTGGTATTTGCGGTGAACCTTGGGCCCCATAGCCGAGAGAGGGCGGAATAACCAGTTTGCGCTCGCCGCCAACCTTCATACCGACAATGCCCTGGTCCCAACCTTTTATGACCTTCCCTTCGCCGATTATGAAAGAAAACGGCTTATTGCGGTCATATGAACTATCGAACTTCTTGCCGTTGGTAAGTTTGCCAACATAATCTACCGTTACTTCATCGCCGCTTTTGGCCGCCGCGCCTTTGCCGACTTTGATATCGGTCGTTTCTAGTTTCTGTTGTTGCTGGTTCAATTGTTCCTCCAGCTGTTTCTGAACATCGGCAGTCTGGGAAGAGTTCTGGTCGTCATTATTTTTCGCCAAGTCCCAGATTACCAGCGCTGAAAAACCCAGCGATGACAGCACGAAAGCCCCGACCATGGTCAGGATAAAGATTCTGGTACCTTTGCTTTTTGCTCCCATTTTCTAAAACTATGATATCACGGCTCGCCAGCCGCCCAAGGCTATGGCGTAAGATATTGGCAATTTCATACGCGGCTGGCTTTAATCGTCTTGTTCAGATGATCTGATGCCTTGTCTAAAATGATATTCAATGTGTCCGTGGTCAGTGTCCGCTGATAGCTGGTCGCTACGATTCTAAAGGAAGTATTCTTGTGATTGCTATCTTTGGAGAATACATCCAGAGATTCTATTTTCACGCTTAAATCCTCCGGAGCACTGCTTTCTATACTTTCGACCAACGCGTTTTTTACCTCGGCAAAGCTGGTACTAGAATCGGTTTGGAGAGTGATATCCAGCGAAATACTTGGATATCTGGAAAGCGGTTTATAGGAAGAGGCTACAGCGTTAAGATTGAGTAGAGTAGCAAGCTCTATTTCAAAACCGGCACAAAATTCCGGCAGTTTAAGGCCTGACGCCGCTTTTTTAGTATATTCGCCGATGTAGCCGATAGGCTCATTATTGAGTTTGATATTCGCCGCTCTGCCCGGTTCATAGTACGTTGTTGACGCGTCTTTCTTCGTACCTAGCGGCTCAAAGGAAAGTTCGCTTTCATCAACATCCAAGCCAGCTAGCAATTCGACCAAATATTTTTTAGCCGTATAAAATGCCGCTACGCGCTTGCTTTTGGAAGCCGTTACCAGACTTAGCCGCCCGAATTCATCCGGCAATCCGCCCGTCGTCTTGTTGTTGATATGGACTTTACCCAGTTCAAATAATGCAAAGTTAGAAAAGCCGGCTTTTATATTCGGATGAACTTTTTCAAGTAAGCTTGGAGTCAGGGCTTGGCGGTAATATTGCAGGTCCGGGCTCAAAGCATTTTTAATCTTATATGAATCGTTTTTGTCCTGACCGGCATTTTCAAGCAGTTCGCTGCGCACAAAACTGTAATTCAATACTTCATTTGCCCCCAGCGCAGCCAGTTTCCCGCGGAGTTCTTGTTTAAGACGCAGCTCGTCGCTTACCACTGAGGCTGTCATGGTTTTCTTAGGCAGATTTAGCGGCAGATGGTCGTAGCCGTAAAGGCGGCCGACTTCCTCGACGATGTCTTCCGGGATTTCAATATCAGTCCGCCAAAACGGTGCAGTTATTTCCAACTCGTCTTTTGAGCTGTCTACTATAAATTCAACGTTTTTCAGGATTGAACTTATTTGCTCGGAAGTCAGTTTCAACCCCAATCGCGAATTTATGAACTCCGGTGAAGTTTCTATCGTTTTATTGCCAGTGAGCCTGCCTTTTAAGTCAAAGGTAGTGCCGGATATCTTGCCACCGGTAAATGTTACCGTATCGCCGACGACTTTGGTCAAGACCGCAAGGTTTTGGTGCGGGCTCTGGCCTTTGGTAAAGCGTGTTACGGCTTCGGTAAAAATACCATGATGCATACTGGTCCGCCGGATCGTGTAGCTGTCAAAATTGGCGCATTCCAATATGATGTTTTTGGTTGAAGCGTCAACTTCCGTATCCGCGCCGCCGATTACTCCGCCGATGCCAACCGGTACTTTGTCGGTGGCAATCATAATATCGCCATTTTCAGCGGTTATTTCCTTGCCGTTTAGCAGTTTAAGTTTTTCGCCTTGCTTGGCTTTTCTGACTTTGATTTGGGCGTTTTTGCCGCTTAGCTTGGCCACTTTGTCGTAGTCATAAGCATGTAGCGGCTGGCCGGTGTAGTACATATAGAAATTGGTAAGATCGACGATATTATTAACAGCTTTGATCCCGGCCTTGGAAAGTGCGGCCTGCAACCATACCGGACTCGTAGCGACTTTCACGTCTGAAACCGTAGCCATGCAAAACCGCGGCACCAGCTCTGGAATCTCATTCACAACCTCCAGCGGCAATTCATCGCTTTGAGTTTTGAGCTTTGAGCTTTGAGCTTTTTCCGCGTACCACTCGGGGCTAACGAAAGATTTATGGTAAATCCCGGCCAGTTCCCGGGCGATTCCCAGTAACCCGAAGCAATCCGGGCGATGGGTGAACATCTTGTTTTCGATGTCGATTATAAAATCATCAAGCTTATAAAGTTTTGCGAACAAATCGCCGGGCTTTGCTTCTTTGTCAATCTCAAGAATACCGTCGTGGTCATCACTTAGTCCCAGCTCATGAGCGCTGGCCAGCATACCGTAGCTCTTCACGCCGCGGATTTCGCGCGCTTCCAAAACCAGCGGTTCTTTGTCATATGTAGCCGGTACGGTAGCGCCGGGCGGTATCCAGGCAGCCAACATTCCAACGCGTACGTTTGGGGCGCCACAGACGACTTGGACCAATCCGTCCTTGTCCCCCTTGACAACAGTGCTATTACCACCGATGTCAATAGTACACAGCTTCAGCCTGTCGGCACCTGGATGTTTTTCGCAGGATATTACCTTAGCAGCCACTATCCCTTCATATTTTTTGCCGAGGTCAATAATCTCTTCGATTTCTCCAAGCTGGGCGCCAACTTTCTCTGCGACCTTGTTTATATCATCGGGCAAAAAGTCAGCCGCGCCGGTTTGTTTATAAATCTGCTTGATAGCATTCAAACTGATTATCATCGGCTGTTCCTCGCCGCTACCGCGAATTGCATGAAGTATCTTTCCAAGCTTACCGGGTCCTCGCTGCGCCGGCGGCTATAAAATAAGCTTAAAAATTGATATTTTGCCAGCAAAACTTCACGCAGACGGGGAGATTTTTGCTCATTTAATACCTCGATGGTCGCGTCAAACAAATCAATCGTTCTTATCAGCGCATTGTTAAATTTCTCTTTATCGCCCGATTTGTCGGCGGCAATGGTCCGTCCGACTTCGGAATATATATTTCCCATCTGGTTTAATATATCCATCGACGCCCATTTTTGCCTGTCAACAGCATAATTATTCATGGATTTTCTCCGTTACGACCGCCCTTATTTTTTCTTGTATGGCGTTGTCTTCGACGCTCCGCGACATATTATTTTGGCGCGGGCGGATGTTTATCATCGAATCAAATTCTACAAAATCATCGGTTCCGTATTTATCAGGATGCAGGTTTATACCCCAAAGATTTTCCTGCTTAGAACCTTTTTCCAGCAATAATTGTTCTAAATCAACATGCATTTCGCCGTCAACAGCCAAGATTCGGTTCTCTATATCAACCACGCCCTTCACAAATGTTCCATACATAGCCGAAGCCATCTTTTGCAAATCGTCGATTGAAATTTTGTCTGTTATCCTCATTCGAATTGCCTCAAAAAATTAAGTTTGCCGCTGTGGAAATGCCGGATATCTTCAATACCATGTTTGAGCATCACCAGCCGGTCAATACCGCCGCCCCAGGCGAAACCGGTATAAATAGCCGGGTCAATTCCGGCAGCTTTTAAAACATTCGGGTGAATCATGCCGCAACCCAAAATTTCTAACCATTCTTCGGTATTGTTCGCGGATTTCTTCAGGGCCTTCGGTTTTTCGATAGCGAACTCAAAGCTCGGCTCGGTGAAAGGAAAGTAAAATGGTTGGGTCTTTGCCTTTAGTTTCTGTCCGTAATATTCCTCTAAAAAAGTTTTAAGGGTAGCGATTAAATGTCCGGTATTCACGTCTTTTCCGACATAAAGCCCTTCGAGCTGGTAGAAAGTATGGTCATGGGTGGCATCAACGTCTTCATTGCGGAAAACCCGTCCGGGTATGACATATGCTATCGGTTCGCCACGAGCTAGCAAATGTTTGTTGGCTTTGAGCACCCGGTTTTGCATAGTGCTGGTATGCGCCGGCGCTATCAGGTTCTTCCCGTGCTTATCTTTCTCCTCGACTATGAAAGTATCGTAATCATCACGGGCCGGATGGCCTTCCGGAAAGTTCAAGCTGGTGAACATATTCCAATCATCATCAATCTGGCGTGATTCAAGCGCTGAAAAACCCATCCGCGCAAAAATATCGATTAGCTCTTGGGTTTCAATCATTAGCGGGTGGGTACTGCCGTCTTCGGCACGAAGTGTTTTTGGCCGGTCGGCTTCTACGGTATTCACATCCCAAGGCGCAGTTACATCTATAGGTTTTAGGTTAGAGGGACTGGCGGCTAGGTTATCTAATATAGATTCAAGTTTTGCCTTGAACGCATTGAACTCTTGGCCATAAGCCGCTTTCTCATCCGGTGGCAGAGTCTTTATTTCATCAAAAAGTGCTTTCAGCTCATTACTGCGCAGGACTGTCCTGTCGCCTTTTTCGGCGCGCGCAACCAAACTTTCAACTATTTTCTTATCAAGAGCCATGCTTGGGTAATATTGTACCAGAGGCGGGTATAGTATGTCCTTGCAGTTTAAGTTTTTATCGCTATGACGACTTTTCCCGGTGTGGCGCCGCTTTCACGGGCTTTAAATGCCTCTTTTATATTATCTAGTGGAAACACTTTATTAACTTGCGTAACTATAACGCCATCTTCGACAAGTTTTGTAAGCTTATCAAGTTTTTCGGTGTTTACTTTGGTAGCCTGATGCAAAGCAGTGACTTCAAGCTCGCGGGCTTTAGCCTCATCGGGCTGGGTGATCATCGAAACCGCGATTCCTCCTTTTTTAAGTATCGTGAGCGATTTGTTAAAATCATCTCCCCCAACAGTGTCAAACACTGCGTCAAAACCGTTTAGGATTTGTGCAAAATCATGGGTTTCATAGTTAATAATCTCATCAGCGCCCAAAGTTTTTACCAAATCTGCTCCGGCATCCTTGGCAGTGGTAGCTACGAATGCCCCCAAATGTTTGGCTATTTGTATGGCAATAGTGCCGATACCTCCGGCGCCGCCATGGATAAAAATCTTTTGCCCTGAATGTAAATTTATATGTTCCATGGTAGCCTGAAGCGCGCTTACGCCGACTAAAGGCAAAGAAGCAATCTGCTGAAAGTCCAAATCGGAAGGCGCTTTGGCAATTTGTTTTTCCGACGTCGCGGCAAATTCGGCAAATGCTCCGCTATTGCCCGCAACTATGCTTGCCTGTCCATAAACCTTATCGCCAATATTAAAGCTATTCACCCCATCGCCTAACCCGGACACTATTCCGGCAATATCTCCGCCAAGCGTGGCTGGAAATTGAAGCGGAATTGCATCTTTCAAGCGTCCTGAGCGGACTGTCGTATCAAACGGGTTAAGGCTCGCCGCATAGACTTCTACAAGGACTTGTCCCGGCTTTGGAACCGGTGTTTCCACTTCGTTTATCTGCAAAACCGAAGGGTCGCCATACTCGCTAATTTGCGCCGCTCTCATGTTTCTCCTTTACACTTATGATAACATGGCAATATGGCGAGTTTCTCTTTTGATATAGTGTCTGATTACGACAAAGCTGAGATGAATAACGTCTTCGAGCAAACCAAAAAAGAGCTGTCCAACCGCTACGATTTGAAAGGCTCGTCCGCGAACTTGGATTGGCTGAATCCGGATAAGACGGGGCTGCTTATAACCGGTGACAATGATTACCATATCGAAGCGATAACCGACCTTGTAAGAAAAAAGCTGGCAGCCCGAAACCAAAGCCAGAAAGTTTTAGACACTTCCAAAGAGCCGGTAGTTTCAAACCTCAAAACAACCAAAGAAATAGTTTTTAAATCAGGCTTAAAGGGTGATGACGCCAAAAAAATCACTAAGCTGATTCGCGATACTTATCCGAAAGCCAAAACTCAGATTCAGGGCGAGGAAATCCGCGTAACCAGCCAGAAAAAGGACGAATTGCAAGCCGTCATGCAGTTGCTCCGAGGCCAGGAATTTGATTTCCCGCTGAGTTTTATAAACTTCCGATAGGCTTACTTCTGCTCAATCGTTTGTCGGGCGTTATCAATGAACGGGCCGATTAGCGGTACAGTGTCAAATATAGAAAGAAACCAAAGCAAAATTGCTATTAAAACCGTGGCGCCCAGTACAGTGCCAGCCCCCACAACGACACCTCGGAGGAAGTTATGAATATAAAAACTTCTTTTATCAACATATTCGGCTTTTATTAATACTTCAGCTAAATGAGCCGCGTCAATCTGGTATTTATTTTGTTTGGGTTTTTCATTTTCACTCATAAGCACTATGATATCAGTTTTCAATTATAAATAGCATGAGCAATTTTAATATTTATATTAATGATATATAACTATCTATATATTTAAAGGGGTTATCAAATGAGCGCCGAAAGCAAAGAAATCAGCCACATCATAGAAATGAAAAAAGAAGGAGGAGGGCATGTTTCGACAATGTTCGTTAGTCCTCCGATTACAAGCAGAGAGTGGGATGCTATTTCTCCTGGACCAAATAAACAAAAGTTCACTGCACGCCAATATAAGGTATTAAAAAAGATTAATGAACTATCTGTATTGTCCAAAGTTGCATTATTAACAGATGAGATAGAGATAGGTGGCAAAAAAGGATCAATATTGATTTACGATAAAGATGTCCACAGTGAGAGTATTACAGAATTAGCCGCTCACATAGGTGCTGGACTGAGTGTCTTGAGAGGAGAGGAAAGCTTTCAGCTTTCTCTTAACCCAATAGATAACTAATCATCGGTTTGGGGTTTGTCTAAAACCAACGGTTCAACAGACGGATTAGTTTCTGCTATTTTAACTATGTCCCGGTCTATCTTGCCTAACTCTTTGTAAGTGTTGTTAAAGTGTCCCACAGTCGTTCCCAGACTATTGCCAAGCTTCATCATGTAGCCGTTGTGCGCCACTAGATGCTTGCTAAGCTGTTCGATGTTCTTGCGAATTTTCTCGGTGTCTTTGTGTATCTCTATGGAACGCAGGCCTTGGGCTATCGTCTGTAACATAGCGCTCAAGGTGCTCGGTCCGACAATCGTTACTTTCTTCTCCACAGAGTACTGCATCAGGTTGCGACCGGATACACCGCCAACGCCAACCTTATTGGCTAACAGATCATAATATATTGCCTCGCTCGGTATAAACATCAGTGCTTGGTCCAACGTACCCTTGCCAGGCTTGATATATTTAGCAGTTTCGTCAATCCGTCTTTTGACGTCTTCTTTGAAAGCACGTGTCAACTCGATTCTTTCTGATTCTTTAGCCTCCAACAGGCGGTTGTAATTTTCCAGAGGGAATTTGCTGTCTAGGGGCAGCAACTTATCGTCCAGCTTTACGACAGCATCCACCACCATACCCTCGCCCAGCTTATATTGCAGTTCAAACGTGCCAGCGGGTAGGACATTATCCAGGATTTGCTTTAAGTAATACTCGCCGATGACGCCACGCTGCTTGGGATTTTGCAACACATTTTGCAAGGTTTTAAGTTCACTGGCAATGTCACCGACATTTTTATTAGTACCTTCCAGCTTTGTTAGCTTTTCTGTAACTTGCTCAAGAATTTTGATGCTTGCAGCAGATTGCGAAGCTAATTGTTTGTTGCTGGCACCTAATTGATCTGATAACTGCTTTTGCAGACCATCTTTAAGCTTGTCTACCGAGTTGCTGAGCGTGGTTATGTCCTGTTTTATAAGAGTAGCCGCAGTAGTATCACCGGATTTCGAGCTTCTCCAAACTATAAAACCAATAAGCGCCAGAATAACCAGCGCCTGCAATCCTAATACTATCTCCATATAAGATAGTATATCTTAAAAAGTCTTGTAAATAATGGGACCCCGGTGTTGATACCGAGGTCGGCGGAAGCCTCACACTTCCAGCTATTATTATAAACCCGTCAGTCAATACTGAAAACTAAAAAGCTTACGCTTATATCTCTGAGTGTTTCATGCTTGAGAGTCAGGTGCGATTTGTCTTCGAGAAGTGGACTAAACCGTATATATAATACTGTGCGGGAGCATCGCAGGAGAAAATCGTGCCTGGCGCCAAGAAGCCGGCAGAGTTCCGAGCTCTGCTCGGGAGCAGGCTGGCTGGCATGAAGTGCTCAGATCCATTTTTTGTAGTTGAAAAACTTAGCGGTCAAATACATACAGACTACGATTAGAACTAACACTATGCCGAACGCGTATTTATAGTGCTGAAAAGGAATAGTCACGTTCATTCCCCACAGCCCGCCGATAATGGTCGGGATGGCTAAAAAGATAGCGATTGAGGTCAGCCGCTTGAAAATCTTGTTCAGGTTGTTAGTGGCGATAACGTCATAAGCGGTGCGGATATTTACGACTGTTCGCAGACGCGATTTACAAAGTTCAATCAACTCGTTAGTGCTCAGCATAATGTCATCAGCCATTTCCCGGTCGTCTTCATAAAGCCTCATGTATTTACCGCTTTCCAAAGCGTTCAGAACCAAAGCTTGCGGCTGAAGGGCGGACAAAAATTCGTTCAAATCTTCTTCCAGCTCGATAAATTTAATAAGGTCGATGTTGCTGGCTTCGGTTCGGCGCATCTGGGAACGGAAACGAAGTATCTGTTTGCCTATATGCAGGAGCTGTACCCGGTAAGTCTGGTTTATCTGGTCCAGCACATGCAGAAAGGTTTTGGTTTTTTGCGTCGTCAGCAACTGGGTTTTGCCGGAAATAAGCCGCTCAAGGATGTTGTCGGCACTGCGCATCACGGTAATGATATTTTTGTCGGTGTAAATCACAAGCATCGGTTCGGTTGGAATGTCCGGGTCTTCCGGTCGGCAATAACGGCAGAAAACGTAAACTTTGCCGTCACTAACTTCGACACGTGGTGCTTCATGCGGGTCAGCCGTATCCTGCAAAATATCGCGGTCCAAGTCCAAATCCTTGGATAGTTTGTCCAGTTCGGCATTGGTCGGTTCTACAGCATGAATCCAGCTGCCAACCTTGACTTCATCCAGTTTGGCTAGTTTTCGAGAGCGTGCGGTGCTGTGGTATATGTCAATCATTAAACACAATTGTACCAGAATCTACGCGCCAAGTTACACTGTTGTCTGGCAAAGCCAGCCATGCCTGCAACTTTTTTGGTACATTTTCCCAGTTTTATTTGCGGTGCTAAGGTTTGGAAATCTGCTCCCAGGGTAGGCCAGCTTTTCCAAAATGCCCATAGGCCGAAGTTTGCGAATATATAGGACGGCGAAGGTTTAGGGTTTCAATTATTCCGTTAACTGAGGTATCGATAAGCTTATCAGCGAAAGAATTAAGCGTTTTTTCGCTTACTTTAGCCGTATTGAATGTTTCAATTGTCCGCATTAGAGGTTTAGGCTGTCCAATAACGTAGGCCAAGCCCACTTCGCACTCGTCAGCCAGGCCGTTCGCTACAATATTTTTGGCGATGTATCGGGCGGCGTAAGCACCGGAGCGATCAACCTTACTCGGGTCTTTGCCGGAAAACGCCCCGCCGCCGACCCGCGCATAGCCGCCATAAGTGTCAACCACTATCTTGCGGCCGGTCAGGCCGGCGTCGGATTCCGGACCCGGGACATGCCAGACACCGGTACCATTGATAATTATGTCGCTATCATCGTTCATGTTGAAACTTTTCAGTACCGGTTTGATTATTTTTTCAAATGCTTCTTTTCGGACTTGCTCTATGTCGGTCTGTTCATCATGGGCAACTGCCAAAACGGTCTTCTCTACGCTTATCGGCTTTGCATCCTCGTACCGTACCGTAACCTGTGCCTTGCCATCCGGCCGTAACCACTTAAGCTCGCCTAGCGCGCGGGTTTCATCAATCTTACGCGTCAGGGCGTGAGCCAGCATTATAGGCAATGGCATCAACTCCGGGGTTTGTTTGCAGGCATAGCCGAACATCATGCCCTGGTCACCCGCCCCGCCCTTATCAACTCCTATTGCTATATCATGCGCTTGGCTATGTATAAAGTTAGAGAACTTGGCTTCGAGAGAAAATTTCCAGTCCGGGTTTATGTAGCCTAATTCGGCGATTTTTTTGCGAACAATCTTTTCAAAATCAATTTTGCCGGCAATTTTGACCTCTCCGAAAAGGCTTATATGGCTGTCGCCGACCACCGTTTCAACTGCTGTGCGGGCCATTGGATCCGCCTTAAGGGCAGCGTCAAGTATAGCGTCGCTGATAGCGTCACAGATTTTGTCCGGATGCCCACAGCAAACTGATTCACTAGTAAAAAACTTTGTACCTTTGTGCATAAAATATCTTTAATCTATCATAACTCATTTTGAGTTCTGGTTTTAAGCATAAGGGGGCTAGACATTTTTATTATTTTGTGCTATAATATAGAGATGGCTTCATATAAGCATCCAGAGTTATTTACCCCTGAAAGGGTTGCGCTTCAAGAGCAAGCCTTAGAATTTAATGGATTTTATAATAAGGGGTTCAATGAGGGTTACCAAGAATCAAATGCCGAGGCCGATATTGATGACTATGGTTTATATAAAAGCGGGGCCTTTCGAAGGGTTGCCGCGGAGAAAGTCGCTGCGGCCATTGAAGGAGGCGCTCCGCTGGGGATTATAATCGGCGATGTTGACAGCCTTAAATATATAAATGACAGCTTAGGACACCATGTAGGCGATGAAGTAATCGATACAGCCAAATCAATTTTGGCTGATTTGACGGCCTCATCCGAGACACCGCTGATAGCGGGGCGTATAGGTGGTGATGAGTTTGCTATCCTTTGCAAAGGAGATGAAGAGCAAACAAAAAAGACAGCTCAGGAATTTGAAAAAAGATACAGCAAATATGTAAACAAACCTGGCAATGGTGCTTTCAGAGAAAACGGCCTTGACCTTTCTGTCGGTTTTGCAATGTTATCCGAAGAAATTAAAAGTTTTTCAGAACTTATGCGCCAAGCTGATGAAAAGATGTACGACGTAAAATTCAGTAAACTGGGCAAATTAACCATACAACAAGAAGTAGGTTTGTTTAGCGCCCAAAGAGCCCTTGAAGAATCTGATATACGTCTTCGTGACGCCCCTAAATTATGGCGTCAAAAAGGCGTCTTATAAGTTAGTCAAAAATCTGTTTTTGCTGATACAATTTGGTTATGAATCATGAGGCGCGGCGTGTCCAGCGCGTATACCTGACTTTGACCTTATTAAATACCTTGGCGGCATCGCTGATATGGGGTATCAACACCTTGTTTTTACTCGATGCGGGGCTATCCAACACCGAGGCGTTCGCCGCTAATGCGTTCTTTACCGTTGGACAAGTACTGTTTGAAGTTCCGACGGGTGTGATTGCCGATAGCCGCGGCCGGCGGACTTCATTCCTGCTTGGATGTTTGACGCTTGGTTTTTCAACATTGCTATATCTATATATGTGGGAAATTTCCGGGCCGTTTTGGGGCTGGGCGATTTCTTCCATGGTTCTGGGGCTGGGCTTTACTTTCTTCTCCGGTGCGGTTGAGGCCTGGCTGGTCGATGCGCTTCATGCGACCAAATACAAAGGGCCTTTGGAGCATGTTTTTGCTCGTGGGCAGATTGTCGGCGGTATAGCCATGCTAAGCGGTTCAGTCGCCGGCGGTATCATAGCCCAAGCCAGCAATTTGGGCGTACCTTATATTCTAAGAGCGGTAATTTTAGGAATAAGTTTTGTCACGGCTTTTGTGGTCATGCGCGACATTGGTTTTACGCCTCAAAAGAGCAAACGGCCGGTAAAAGAAATGAAGAAAATTCTCGACGCTTCGATACATTATGGTATAAAAAACCGCAAGGTACGCTGGATAATGCTTTCCGCGCCGTTTTTAACCGGTATCAGTTTTTACGTGTTTTATGCCCTGCAACCGTTTTTACTGGAACTTTACGGCGATCCGGATGCATATAGTATTGCCGGATTGGTTGCGGCAATAATCGCCGGCGCGCAGATAATCGGCGGTTTGGTCGTACCGAAAGTCATCACGCTTTTTGGCAAGCGGACAACTATCTTATCATCTGTTTACGTAGTCAGCGCGTTTGTTTTGATTGCTTTGGGACTTATACATTCTTTTGCTATAGCCTTGGGCCTGATTGTCATCTGGGCTCTGATCTTCGCAACATCCGGACCAGTACGCCAAACGTACCTCAACGGCGAAATCCCTTCCCAGCAACGGGCAACGGTTTTATCATTTGATTCGGTCATCGGTTCCAGCGGCGGAGTAGTTTTCCAGCCGGTACTAGGTAGAGTTGCTGATGTTTACAGCTACTCTACATCCTATCTAGTTTCTGGTGTAATCAGCGCGTTTTCCGTGCCGTTTATCCTGCTTGCCCGTAAAGAACATGCCAAATCCGACAAAATTGACAAAGTCCATCCCGCCGAAGAAAAAATCGTTTAGATTTAATGCATCAAGCTGTCTGAGTCATTGATGTGGTCAATAATATGGAGATTGATAAAACTGTTGATGATATTTTGGCAAACAACGCCGGTATGTTTCGTGTAGTCCCCTGTTTTACCGTGGGCTTCCAGCTTATATAGAGCATCCATATCAATAAAAGTCTCACCGACTTTCTTAGGTTTGCCATAGGCGCTTGTTGGGCGCTTTCTGCTTTCAGTCACAAATAGATAAGGCCTCTGCCAATTATGAATGGTGATGGTCGGGTCATTTTCCAAATCCTCGCCATGGGGCTGATAGCGCGCATACCACTGGTGCTGTTTATAGTCCTTGCCAAGTTCTTCGCGCTTTCTATCGGCCCAGCCGCTATCGTTATCTTCCAGCTCGGCCAGAGCTTCTTTACCCTCGACCATAAATTGTCTTAAATCAATAAGTTTCAGGGCCAAATAGTTATTATTTCTGAATATATTCCAGACACGTCCATAAGTTATCCTTTTATATCCAAGGCTTTCACCGACTTCCTCGAACTTACTGTGTGAGGAAAAACCCAGCTTGCCATCTGCGCCCGTATCATACTCAATCAGGTCTACTTCAGGAATATCCCCTATCTCGATTCGTGCTCCTGAGATTCCTCGACTTCCCAAACGCTGGGCGGCAACAGCCATACTGGCAACCGCCGCTTCATCATGTTCGCCGTCTAAGAAATGTACCCTGAACCGCGTATCATGAGCCAAATGCGCATATGCACCTCTGGTTTGAGTGGGTTGGGCTGAAAAGCTCTTTGGAGCTTTTTCTAAGGCTTCCTGTCCTGACATAATTTTTGTTATCATACAAATTTATTGTAATAATTGCAATAATGAAGTGTGTTACTTTAGATATATGGCTAAGTATAAATTAAAAACCAAAAAGAATAACGACGCTAAAAAATAACCAAAATGATGACCGAAACCTGATTTTATAATTCAATTACGACTGATATAATCTGTTAAGTTAATGGGGAGTGGCCAAGTGGTAAGGCACCAGGTTCTGGTCCTGGCATTCGGGGGTTCGAATCCCTCCTCCCCAGCCAAGAGATAATTATTTCATAAATGCGGCGATGGCTACTACGAGAGTTAGCATCAGGCTGGACAGTACTTCGCCGCGGCGGACTTTTTCGCGCAAAACGAATTGTCCAGCTAGATAACGCAGCGCCGGGCCCAGCATGAGAAAAAGCATGGTTAAAACAAGACCATAGAGCTGTATAGCATAAAGGCTAACGACCGCTCCAACCGCATAAACAACACCTGCTAGCGTGCCGTATCCAATCATTTTCCCTGTAAGTCTCTTTCTGCGTTTTGGTCTGAAAAATAATATAAGCAACAACAAGATACTGCTGAGGCGAAACAGTGCGATATAAGTAGGTGACAGATAATCAAGTATCTCTTTATAAAAGACCGGCACGATGGCATATAAAATAACAGCCACCCACAGGTAGAACATTCCCCTTGCCTGGCCTGAACGAAGTTTGCGCCGGTGAATACCCCACCGCACAATCAGCGCTCCTAAGATAAACGCCACTAAGAACGCGGTTTTTCTTTCCTCTGGGAAAAGTAAGTAGGCTATCAGCCCGGTCGCAATCGGTTCGAAATCTACTAGCGGCTCACGTAGTGATAAATCATCTTTCTGAAGGCTAAGTTCATCAAAAACGTTTCCGCCAAACGAGAACAGAGCGATACCGACCAGCAATATGGCAGCAGTTAAGGATATATGCGGAAATGTTTGTTTGGTCAGGATAGTATATGAAAGCACAGAGGCAGTCATGACAGTAAAAGCTAGGAGCAAAGACTGCCTTGGGTCAATTTTGTTTCTTCTGAAATTAAGCTTATCAATAGTCTTGCCGACACTTTCGGCAATAATACTTGTAAGAAGATAGGTAAATCCCATGATGTATTTTTGTTTAAGTTATATCTGGACTAATCGTAGCATATCCGGCGCCTACCTGCTTATGGTAAGTATGACAAGACCAATAGACCCCGCAAGCGCCGAAAGAATCTTAAGTTTTAAATATTGTTTTTCATGAAGAAAGATAAAGCCTGCCCCAACCATCAAAATAGGCAAAAAGCTTACAAAGGCGCTTACCAGTGATGCGCTTTGGCTTAAGTAAAGCGCTCCGACAAAGGCAATGCCTTTCATCGACCTAGATATTGAGAAAACCAGGACAGGCAATCTATATTTTGGCCTCAGAACTATCTTCATCTGCCTTAACATTGGCCAAGCAAAGACCACAGCCCAAAATGTTTGCAGTCCCCACCCATATACCAAGTAACTGCTGAAACCTATGCGCTGAAGCATCCATTTCTCATAAACTACGCCAATCCCCACTAAACCAACAGTAATTAGAGTTAAAATAATGCTTGTTTTGGTACTTTTTGAACCATGCTTGTAACTAATAGACGAAACGGCTAGAGCCGAAGCTACGATAATCAGCGTACCCGCGAACTGCTGCAGATTTAGACGCTCAGACAAAAGCAAAACAGCCAATATGATAGATACGACGGGCGCCATGTTTTGCAAAATGCTGAACAGTCCGGCATCGACATCTTTACTAGCCCTTAGTGACAAAAATCCGGCCAATGGAAATGTGATGCTAAAAATTGCGATTGCTATAAAATTTGTCCAGCCGATAGAAATATTAAAGCCGAGGATGGAGGCGACAAGGAGTCCAATCGGATAATGAACAAAAAGGAAAAAGAAAGCGTTTACTAACCTGCTGTACTGAGGTATATTCCGGCCTAGTTTTCGTTGAATAAGACCAGTAACTATTGAAAGAATCAGAAAGATAAATATACAAATCTGCCAAGTCATTTAGACTATTTTATAACAATTACGAGTATCAGCTTTGCTATCTATTAGTTTTTATTAGCTATCTTTGCATCAATCTTCATAAGCTCACCGCGAACGTAATCATAGCTGCCTCTCTGATCTGATTTGGCAAAAAAGCTCAGGCAGTTAGCGCCAATAATCATCTTGTAGCAGTCAATACGCTCGTCAAAGTTTTCTGGCAGTTGACCAGTATCAACGTAGTGCTGCTTTATGGTGCCGACAATATCTACTTCATTTGACCAGCTAAAAGCTGGGGACCAGAAACCTTGCCATGCAACGTCATAAAGTGGATCGCCATATGCAGCATCATCCCAGTCTATAACACCTGTAATTTTTCCATTTTTAGCTAAGGTATTATTAAAGCCAAAATCTCTATGAATAAGCTGCCTTATATCATTTGGGCAATACTTGTAGTAGTCTTTTATTTTTGTTCTAGATCGTTCATATACATCTCTCTCAAACATTTGAATTGAATCTAGTTTGTCATCGTCATTACTAGCTTGGCTGCGATCTAAAGCTTCGTGCCAAGAACTTGTATTACCATTTCCATCAAGCTGTATTGAGCCAAAACCACTGCCAACAGGAGTTGTTTGATGTATAGCCTCCATAGTCTGAATCATGGAGGGCAGTGTGGCTTTTAACTCGTCTGCGGTTAGCTTATCAAGGGTTGTACCCGGTGCTAATTCAGATACGGCATAGTACGTTCCGTCTGGCAACGTATCAATTTCTTCAATTTGTGGAATGGGAACAAGTAGACTCCTAAAATGTTCGTATGCAAACTTATCTTTTTGGTAGCCTTCATCAGTATGCTTACTAAAACGCACGACTTTCGTGCCATTTGCGGTTTCAACAATGCCAGCCTGTGATACTTCACCATCAGCTATCATTTTGACGTCAATGCCGTCAGAACCAAAGTGCTCGCGCATAAACGAGTCAATAGCGGCTGACTCTACTTTTGTTTTATATGTAGACATGGTTTTATTCTAACAAATAGGATTATCTATTAAATAAGCCGTTACCCGTTCTCTTACTCTTAGCATGCAAGAAATGAAGTTCTAGCCTAGTACATAATACTCAGCTATGAGAAAAAACTACTGATTTATGCGGGGTCTTCGGTTTCGAGAGAAATATCTTCTTTTTGGTCTGCCGGCTTTAATACATTGTCAACCAGTTGATCGAGCTGGTCGTTCGATAAGTTTGCTTTGACCGCGTAGCCTTCTATGCCTAGACCGCGCAAACCAGCCGGCGCGTCCGCTTCGTTCAGGTTAGAAATGATTAAAACCGGTATACTCTTGCCCCATTCATTTTCCCGCATTGTTCTCAAAACTTGGTCTCCGGCTATTTTTGGCACCATTAAATCAAGCAATACCAGGTCGGGAAGTTCTTTTTCGAGAATAGAAAGCGCCTCTTCGCCATCGTGGGCAACCAGGCATTTATAGCCGATTAGCTCCATCCGGGTCTTATACACGTCAGCTAAAGTAATATTGTCTTCGACTATTACTATTTTTTGCGATGTTCCGAACTGATCCATAATGCTTATAATCTTATTGTACTATAATGCTATAATTTCGTCAGATAAACTAAGGAGAGGTTATGAAAAAAGATTGGAAATGGCTACTTATCGGCACAATTATCAGCTGGTCTGTCGGCTTTTTAGGGGCCGATAGGATTTACAGGGGCGAAGTAGGTCTGGGGATACTAAAGTTGATTACGATTGGCGGGCTGGGCGTATGGTGGCTCGTTGACGCGCTGATTTGGACCTATCGCTTGGGCCGAGCTGAGTAGTAAAATCTAGTAAGGATTAGTGTAGGAAGAATCCGATGAAGAATTGCCGGTCGGCAATGTCTTGGCATTTGCCGGCGGAGTTACAGTGACATCCTTGTATTCGTAAACTATCTTGGACGATCCGGCCGCAGTAGTGCCTTCCACCTGGCTGATGCGCTTGGTAGCGGTATCTATATAAATAGTAGAGGTGTAACCACCGACACTAACTTGCCAAACATGACAGGTACCGGCAGGACAGGACATAGTGCCTTTATCGACAGCCGTGTTGCGCAAGCTGTTCAATTTGTCAGAGCTGTACTCGTAACTACTCGGGTCAAAGCCGCTGGAGTTACTGCCGCTAATCGGGTATTTGTAGCATTTGGACGCAGTCTGGCAAATGTAATAAGCATCCTTGGTATAAATAACAGTAGCAGCGGAACTGCCGGAGCCGGCAGAATATTTGATTGCGCCGGTATTTTTGTCATATTCCATGGTAGCCGACGTAGTCTTGCCATTGGCCGTTGCAGTAATAGTAGCGGCATAGGAGGCGCCGTTAGTGGCTAAAGCGTCAAAAGCGGAATTGTTAGTGCCGGAAGTGCTTGCCGCAGGTTGAGCATTATTAGATGCATCATCGTTTTTATCACGGTTCATCAGCCAATATCCGCCGCCCAAAAGCAGTAGAACAACGACTATGATTATTACTTTTTTCTTCATAAACCCTCCAGAACTTATCTATAAGCTCATTTTAGTCCGTTTGCAACAAAATACAACCATCCCTAAGTAATTTAGAGTTTCTTATGAATTGTTATGAACCAAGGACGCGGCTACTTGCTCATATAGGCTGGCTACTTTGTTCCCGTCATTAAACTTGTAGTTAAACTCGGTCAAAGACATGCCATGCAGTTCTTTATATAATGCTAAGTACATGGTTAACGATAGGTCTTTGCTCCATTTCTCTTTAGGATAAGCTGATGCTAGAGCACCCATAGAGCAACGAGGCTGTTTGTGCTTGCCCATGCCTTGTTTCTGCCATCCGTATTTTCGGATATAGTTAGCGGCCTTTAAAAAGATATCCGCTCCTTGGAGTTTAACTTTATCCTTCTTCACCGGCTTTCTCCAGTTCGGCAATGTTTATTTTCTTCATTTGCAGCATCGCTTGCATAACTTTGCCGGTTTTATCCTCTTCCATTAGCCGGGACATTGCAGTTGGGATAATCTGCCATGATACACCGAACTTGTCTTTGAGCCAGCCGCATTGTTCGCTTTCTGGTACGGCCGATAATTTTTCCCAGTAATAATCAATCTCTTCCTGTGTTTCTACGTTGACATAAAATGAAATCGATTCGTTAAATTTGAAGACTGGACCGCCGTCCAATGCCATTAACCGCTGGCCTTCCAGCTCGAATACGCCGGTTAATACTTTGCCTTCCATACCCTTCATCGGGCCCTCCAGCGGACCGTCCGGATAGCGATTAATAGTAATTATTTTTGAGTTTTTGAAAACGGACGTATAAAAGTCCATCGCCTCTTCAGCATTTTTATCGAACCATAAAAATGGTGTTATCTTCTGCATAAACTCTCCTGATCGCTTAAATATCGTATATATATTTTAGCAAAACTAAAGATCGCTAATTATTCGAGCCGGTCTTAATATACTTCTGGCCATTGCTGAGTAATGCCGTCAAAACAAACCCCAGGCAACCCTCAACGCTACAGCCGGAGGTCGAATAGCCGTATTGGCTGGACGAAGCGGTTGAAGACAGGCTAGTTGACGAACTTCCCGGAGGAGCCAAAGAATCGTTGGTGAACCCGCGCAGATTGGCGGAACGCCAAGAAGGGTTATTAATCTCACTTAGTGTCGGGTAGTAACCATTCTGGGCAAAATAGACCTCGACTTGCGAATCAATAGCGTTAATGTCGCTTTTTCTGTCCGCGTCTTTTGCCTGATCCGGCGAGCCGCTAAGGCCGTTATTTAATAAATATGAAGTGGGATCATAACCATATTTCTTCAATATATCCTGCAGAGGTATGGAATTGGCCGGTTTTTGGATATTCAAATCCTCGCTTAGCGGTTTTATCTCAAAGGTAGCCTTGCCATCATAAGCTTCACTGCCTTTGCCTCCTTTTATGCTAAATTCGCCCTTGCTGTCCACGCTTTTTATATTTGTCGAGAATGTTAGCTTAGCGTCCATGGGTTCCTTGCCGTTGTGATAGGCCACAAAGAGTGATACATCATCTCCCCCCTTGTACGTCTGGCCGATGTCGGTGTAAGCCTGCTTATTTGATTCGTCAGGGATTCTTATCTTATGAATCAGCTTGTACTTGGCGTCTATCCAGAGGTCAAAATTAGTGTTAATGTTCGTGTCGTCATCTTGGCAGGCTTTTGTGTCCGCGTTTTTTGCGTTATTAATTTTGTCCTGATCATTCCCATTAAAATTCTTATATATAGTAGTCGTGGATATTTTTTCATAAAGCGCCTTGCAGTAGTCCTTGGCATGCGCCTTGTCTATACCGGCGATATAATGGTAAGCCGATATACCGTCTGTTTTTTCCTTGCCCACGAATTTGACCTGTTTTATCACCGCCCGGTCCATATTCGAGGTCAATAGGTAATCTTTCGAAACGGAAGAAACCGCTCTTATAAGTTCTGAAACATCGCCGGCGTTTATCTGGCTTTTATTTACCTGGCCAGGAGTGGTAACCGGCAAGCCCAACGACTTGAAATAATCCGAATTAACAGCTATCCATTTGCCGTCATATTTGCTTATTCCCGGAACGAAAGCATCACCCCCCAGTTCTTTTATACCGCTAAACTGCGCGTAAAAATCAGGATAGGTAGCACCGCCTGCTAGGATGCTTATATATTTCATGGCCAGCTTAGCGTTATTACCTCCTTGATTGACTTCGAAGTTTAGACTGCCGTCAGCCTTGGACTGATCAAATCTACCGGTAAAGCTTCCTTTAAAATCGGCGCCTTGGGCTTTTATAGCCAAAGAGGCGTTGATCTCAGACTTTTTGAATGCTTCCAGCTGATTCTTCTCAGTAGCTTGGATTAACAATTTGTCCAATGCTTCGCCAGATCTGTTTAAACCCGTTTTCCAAACATTTTCGGGGCGGTTGGGCAGATAATAGCCAAAAATCCCGCCGATCACGAAGATAACCGCGAGAAACTGGGCAAGAAGTAGAAAAGTTATTTTTTTGTTTTTAAAAATCCTTTTGATTCCTTTTGGCGGCTGATTGTCAATTATCGCGCCGCCAAATTCTGGTAATTTGGAGTCCGGCTGAAATAACTGGCTGGTACCAAGAGGCATTGAGGGTGACTGGTTGACAGGGGGCTGTTTATCTGTCGGAATTGGAGCAGGTTGAGGAGGCAAATTCGGCTGTGGAGGCACTTGCTGGAAGGAAGGCCCTGCATTTTCAGTACTAGGAATATTTGGTTTTATTATATTCGGAGTAGGATTATTGTTTGCTGTCTCCGGTGGTTTTTGTTCTGGCTCCATGCCTGTAATCTATATAAATATTGATATTATTGCGAAGTATAGCACGAAGCTTAGCATAAGCTTAAGCCTTATTAGTTATCCACAAGTCATTATTGACATTTATTCGCAAGGATAGGATTATTGGCTTAAGGCGTGGGAGAAAATTAAGGAGGGTTCTATGGCAACTCAATCAGATGCGAAGCGTGCAAGTAACGCTCTCGCTCTTCGTGGAATTGTCGCAATATTGTTCGGAATTGCGGCAGTTTTTTGGCCGGGAATTACACTGGTAACACTAGTGTATTTGTTCAGCGGATTTATGCTGGCAAGCGGTCTTGTAACATTAGTAACTGGCTTGATCGACGCAAGCCGGGAAAGGAACTCGATACTCTCACTGATTCTCACAGTGGTTTTGGGTATCGTGGAAATTGGTGTTGGTATCTATTTGTTGCGTCACATTGGCGTGGCATTTACCACCTTCATCCTGCTTATCGGCTTCGTGTTGATTTTCAGGGGCTTGGTTGAACTATTCAACGGGCTATTTGAAAGTGAAACAAGCGCCATGTACCGCACGGCAAACGTGATTATCGGCGCATTGGCCGTATTGGCAGGTGTTATAGTCCTGTTCCAACCAGTAGCCAGCGGGGTAGCTTTCGTATGGATTCTTGGTCTGTACGCTTTGCTGACCGGACCGTTAATGATAGCGCTCGCGTTAGATATAAACAAAAACTAAATTTTCTCAAAAACCCCTGTCCGAACTGCAATACAGGGGTTTTTATTTTTGCCGCTATGTATAATTATCGTATATGTACGAAACTGAATTGAAAATAGCCAAAGACATTGCCCTCAAAGCCGGTAAGATTATGCTGGAATATTTTGACGGTGACCAAGGCTTGGAACATAAAGATATAGCCGGCGCCACAGAAGTAACTATCGCCGATAAAAAGATTAATTCCATGGTAATCAAAGAACTATCAAAACACTTTGATGACGGTATAATCGGCGAGGAAGAAAGTACCAGCGACTATGGTAGCGGCAGAAAATGGATATGCGACCCGATAGACGGAACCAGGGCTTTTGTAATCGGTATACCCAGCGCGACATTTTCACTTGCTTTGGTAGTTGATGGGGTGCCAATAATAGGTGTAGCTTATGACCCCTTTTTGGACAAGCTTTATTGGGCTACTAAAGGCCAGGGCAGTTTTTGCAACGGTAAGCCCTTAGCTGTTTCAGGCAATAAACTGCGTGGTCATTACGTGTTGATGCCAAGCAATCCCAAGAAGATAATAGCTGATACCAAACTGATAAATAATTTGCTGGAAACAGGGGCCAGGCTTGATTCTATTTACGGCGCTGTTTATAAATCATGCTTAGTTGCCCGGGGAAGAGCCGTAGGTTATCTTGAAAAATTAGTAAATCCGCACGATATCGCCGCCGTCCATGTCATCGTCGAAGAAGCCGGCGGAAAAGTTACCGGTTATGATGGACGCGAACTTGATTACACCAAACCGTTTAAGGGAGCCATCCTGTCAAATAAAGTTTGTCATGACGAACTGGTCAGATGCGCGGTGTGATTATTTAAGCTGAAGACTTTTTATAATCTCAACCCCTGTCTGATATGCCAGATTCTGTTTGTAAGAATCCATGGACATAAGCCGGGTTTGCAGGCCATCCTTTTCCGTTTCGGTAGCAAAGCCGCCGGTAACCAAAAACGCGTCGGGTTCACTGGCGAATTTCGGACCTAGCGTGTCGCCTTTTTCCAGTTCGAAATTGCCCTGCACCACCAAATATGCAAAATTATCGGGATTATCCAGGCCGAAATCGGTCAGAAACGTAGTTTTACGCTGGCCGACCAGCGGATCCGTGTAAGCCAGCTTTTCCGACGGTGCTATGGCATAACCCTTGCCAAGGTATTTGCCTTCCGTCTCGGTTGCGCCCATTTTTATATAGACTTTGAAATAGGTCGAGTCTTCCATGCCGGTGTTGTCGGCCAAATCAAATGACGGGGATTTGACGGTCACGGCATTATTTTCTTCGGTGACTTTCCAGCTGGACGGATATTTAATTAACAGACGCAGGGTATCGCTGGTGTAGGTTTGGGTCAGGTGGGTATCGCCGAGTGCCGTAGCCACCGGGTCGGAAGTTTGCGCTTGTTGGGATTGGCTCTGGGTATTTTGCGCCGATTTGTTAGACTCGCCCTTGGCCGGAATAAGCTTCCAGGCGGCAAAACCGACTATGCCTAAAGCTACCAGAAACAACAAGACAAAGGTTAATCTTTTCATAATTAAGTTTTTCGGTGCTTTTTCGACACCGCCGGCCATCATTGACGAATGAGCTAAATGTTCCTGCGGTACATCATTAGGTACTCTTAGTTCTTCCCCGGGAATATCTTCGCCGCTGTAAGCTGGTTCAGCCCGCTCCGCTTCTCGAATTTGATTTTCATCTTCCTCCGGCATGATAATCTCCTTACTTTTTCTTCATCCGGCTGGCTCGGCGGCGGATAGAGTAAGTAATGAAAGCCGTAATAATGCCTACGCCGATAAAAATATAGAAAGTGGTAAAAATTTTGCCAAAAGTGGTATGCGGCGTAAAATCGCCATAACCGACAGTGGCCAGAGTAATAACGCTGAAATAATAAGCATCCACCCAGTTAAAGTGTTCTACTTCATGATATACAACAGTGCCTATGCTCAAAGTCAAAAGGGTTGCGGCTAATAAAACTCTATAAAGATGGCGGTCAAATTCTTTTTGCATGAAATCATTATAACAACTTCTCTGTATTTGCCATTTTGCTTATGGTTGACATTTAAAATAATTGGCGGACAATAGGGAATATAAACAAGGAGGGTCCATGTCAAACAACAAACCAACAGGCTGGGTAGGTTGGATATTTTTTGCAAGCGCTATGATGCTCTTGCTCGGAAGTCTTCAGGCAATAGCCGGACTAGCAGCACTTTTTAAAGACGACTTTTATGTCGCCACACAAAACGGGTTGCTGGCTTTTGATTATACGACCTGGGGCTGGATTCACCTGATAATGGGAATCGTTATTTTTGCCGCGGGCTGTGCTGTAATGGCCGGACAGGCTTGGGGCAGAGTTATTGGGGTATTTTTGGCTATTTTGAGCGCAGTTGCCAATCTCGCGTTCGTTTCTGCCTACCCTATTTGGTCAATTACCGCTTTAGTTATCGACGGCTTGGTTATCTATGCATTAACTATGCACGGAGCCGAGGTCAAAGATTAATAAAATTTAAGTTAGTTGGAGGATTACATGGCTAACAATAACGGAAAACAAGTTACCGGGTGGGTCGGTTGGATATATTTCGCCGGATTTATGATGCTTATAACAGGCATCCTGCAGATGATTGCCGGATTAGCGGCTCTGCTCAATGACAAATTCTATGTGGTGGGTCAGGAAAATCTACTGGTATTCGACTACACTACTTGGGGTTGGATTCACCTCTTGGTAGGGTTGGTAGTCATGCTGGCCGGAACAGCTGTTATCAGCGGCCATGCTTGGGGAAGAATAGTTGCGGTATTGCTCGCAATATTCTCCATCATAGCTAACTTTGTATTTATCGATGCGTACCCTATCTGGTCAATCATCGTAATAGTCGTTGACATTCTGATAATCTACGCGTTGACTGTTCACGGTTCAGAAACCGAAGTTTAGTACCCTACCTTTTAGAAATGTATCTTCTTACCGCCAAGGTAAGTTACATATACTATTAGCCCTGCCCCTATTAGAGAGGCGAGGCCCAAAAATCGCATAAACCACGCCCCTTCTATAATACCGGTTGCCCGGGCAAAGAAGTAAATACCCAAAAACATCAAGGCGCCGCTTATTTTATATTTCTTCGGTACGTATACCTGCGCGGCTAGGGTAAACACACTAGTCAACACGCAGCCTACACCAAGGAAAAACAATTGCCAGTCTGAAGCATCATTCGGACGAAATAGAAGCTTAAACCCGTGATATATCAGAAACACGGCGACGATAGCCCCGCCGATAGAAAGTAGCCAGATTTTCAATTGAGCTTTCCTCATAAACTCTCCTTTATTATCTTAATCTATTTTAGTAAGTTTAAGAATCGTATCGGCTGGTTGATACAAGCTTCTGCAGAGATTTGATTTTTGTCGGATCGACTTTGCCATTGGTTTCAATTCCACTGGCCGTATCTATGCCCAAGGGGTTTTTAGTGCTAAGCAATGTTTTGGCTACATTTAAATCAACCCCGCCGGCTATCAGGTTAGGTTCAAACTTATTAATTTTTGAGTGGTCAATTTTTTCACCGCTGCCGGCAACCGGACTATCCAAAATTGTCAGAAAGGCGCCCTCAGGCTTATCCTCGCCCAAACGTATGGTTTTTATTATGGGAAGATTATACCCGCTCAAATCTTTTTCATTACCGGATAACTGCATAGCTTGTATGCCGGTTTGTTCGGCTATAAGGTTGGCCTCATCTGCCATCTGGTTTTCAAAGATTCCTACCGGGATGGTATTTTTGCAGACCGCGGCGATTTTTTTACCTTGCTCGGCGGTCACTTTACGTTTACTGCGCGCTGCGAAATTGATACCTATCATATCTACGCCGAGTTCTTCGCACAGTTTTGCATCATTTGTTTCTCTGATACCGCACATTTTTACCAGAGGCTGGCCCAAAAGTTCTTTAATTTTAAGCTGCGGGAAAGGATGCTTCATAAGTTCGGTACCGACAAGGATTCCGTCATAACCTTTTGGCACATCGCCGTAGCCGCTAATGCCGCTTTCAGCGATTTTAATCGTATTGGCCGGTAGCTTGGAAAGCAGTTGTCCAAAGATGTCCGGATGAAGCGAAAAGTCATGAAGGTTACGCGAATTAACACCGATGATTTCGGGTTTTAATTTCAAAGCTTTTTCCAGTTCAGCGCCGGTGTGGACTTCTACTATCGATTGCAACCCCGAATCTTTTGCATAATCATATAATTTTTTGAGCTTGTCCTCGCTCAAAGTCGCCGCAATCAAAAGCACCATGTCCGCGCCGCAAGCTTTGGCCTTGTCGATATGTTCTTTTCTAACTATAAAATCTTTGCAAAGCACCGGAATATTTACTGCCTGCTTAATTTCTTTCAAGTCTTCAAAACTTCCGCCAAAGTCTTCCGGTTCCGTCAGCACGCTTATAGCTGACGCCCCGGAATTTTCATAAAGCTTGGCTTGGGCTACTATATCCAGCTTATCGTTTATAACTCCTTCGCTGGGGCTGGACCGCTTTACTTCAGCAATCAGGCCGCCAGTGTATTTTTTCGGTTTATGAGTATTTTTTTCGGTAATACTAAAATCGCGTTTGGCATCACGCTCTATTATTTTTTTAAGCACGCTCGGCATCAGGTAATTTGCCAAAACCTCTTGGGCTTTGCCGGAATCAAGAGTATCTTTTGCCAATTTGTAGCATTCTTTCAAATCATCCGATACTTCCGCAATATAAAGCGCCAGCGCGGCATTTACCAGTACTAATTGGGTTAATTTGCCTTTTTCTTTCCCGGACAAAATTAATTTAGCCATTTCAATGTTGTGTTCGGGACTTTCAGTAGAAATTTCTGAAAAGTCAGCAATCGGCTCAACCCCAAAATCGGCTGGAGTAATTTCGTATTCTTCAATCCGTTTGTCTTTCAGCTCTACAATATGGGTAACTCCGGTTAAAGTAACCTCGTCCAGTCCGTCGCTGCCAACTGCTACGATGACCCGTTCTTTACCAAGAATCTTGGAAACTTCGGCGATAATCCGGGCATATTCAAGTCTCGGCGTACCGATAAGCTGCCGATTGGCTTTGACCGGGCTGAGCAAAGGACCGAGAATATTAAAGAAAGTCGGTGTTTTTAGCTCACCCCGAACCGGAGCAAAAAACCGCATTATCGGGTGAAAGCTTTTAGCATATAAAAATGCCAGGTTGTATTCGTTGAACCTTAGTTGAAGTTCTTGGACCGATAGATTTATCGGTACATCAAGGGCATCAAGCAAGTCAAAGCTGCCAAATTTGCCGCTGGCGGCGTTATTGCCATGTTTGGCGACTTTGGTACCGGTGGCGGCAATGATAAAAGCGCTGATAGTGCTGACATTAAGCCTTGGCAAACCCGAACCGCCGGTACCGCAAATATCAATAGCGTCGGGCAAGTCGGGTACATCAGACATCTGCCCGTATAAATACTCGACCGCTTCGGCTATCTCTTCTACCGGCGGAAAAGGATTATCCGCCAGATATTCTTTTTGTTCGTCCAAAGACAATTTGCCTTGGGCGGTACGGGTTAAAAACTCTGCGATTGTCATTTTTGGTTCCTTTTTATGATATCAATGAAATTCGCGGCAATGATACTGCCCAGTTCGGTGGCATAACTTTCCGGATGGAACTGCAGTCCGAATATAGGATGATTTTTGTGGGCAATTCCCATTATTTCCCGGCCGTTTTTACTTACTGTTTCGGCGGCTGGGTTAACCTCAGCAAAAATAATCAGCTCATCAGGAAAAGGCTTGTCCATATCAACCATCAAGCTGTGGTATCTCATGACTTTTATATTGTCCGGCACGCCTTTCAATATAGGGCTATCCTTAGTCACCTTAAGCACGGAGGGCTTGCCGTGCTGGGGCAAAGCGGCTTGTTTAAGACTAGCGCCGAATGTAGCGGCTATACCCTGAAAACCGAGGCATATTCCCAAGATTGGCAGGCCATTTTTGCCGAAACGGCTTATTACTTCCCGATTTTTACCAAAATAACTCTCATCGAGCGGCGTACCGGGACCGGGACTAATGATTACACCGTCATATTTACCAGCCTCAAGTTCAGGAATAAAATCAGCATCATTTCTTACTACTTCAACTTTCACGTCGGGCAGGGCGCCGAACAAATGCTCGAGGTTATAAGTAAAGCTGTCGTAGTTATCAATAATCAATATTTTAACCATTTGATACTTCCTTTATCGTCTGCTCCATACCAGACAGCTTGGCTATTACTTCGTCATATTCTTTTTCCGGCTCTGAGTCAAAAACTACGCCGCTGCAGGCTTGGTTAAAACAATGGTCTCCGGCACAAAACAGGCTGCGTATAGGCATGGTAAAGGCGCAGTCGCCATTGAAACTGAAACGGCCGACAGCTCCGCCGTACGGACCGCGCGGTGATTGTTCGTTTCTGGCAATTATTTTCATCGTTTCAATCTTTGGCGCGCCGGTCAGGACACCGCAGGGCATTATGGCGCCAAGCAAATCAAAACTGTCCTTATCTTCTCTAAGTTCGCCGATGATATCGCTGCAGATATGCTGGACGTATTTGAATTTCATCAGATGCATCAGCTCGGCTACCTTGACCGAACCGTATTTGCTGACTTTGGAAATATCATTGCGATGAAGATCAACCAGCATGGCGTGTTCGGATAGTTCTTTCGGGTCATTAAGCAGTTGCCGGGCCAGTTTTTTATCCTCTTCTTCCGTAGCACCGCGTCTGACCGTACCGGCGGCCGGAGTAGTCAATATATTGCCGCCGGTTGAGCTGACAACCAGTTCCGGGCTGGCGCCGAAAATTTCCCGCTCGCCAAAATGCATGTAATACATATATGGACTGGGGTTAACGTCGCGCAGATGTTTGTAGATAGCAAACTTATCGCCGGTTATTTGGTAATCTTTCCGGAAGCCTACCTCTACCTGAAAACTGTTACCCTTTTTGATTTCATCAAGCGTGGTTTCCACTATTTTCATATACCGTGCTTTATCAATAGACAGGCCCTTATCCTCAGCTATTACCACTTTTTTGGGGAAGTTAATATTTTTCAGATTATTAATTTCATCTTTTATGACTGGACTTCTATCTTCACCAAAGGTGTAATAAGTCAGTTCGCGGGTTTTGCTGTCATAAATCAGCCCGTCAACGTACAGCCCAAGTTCAAAAGTCGGGAAGTCCGGGTGCTTGGGCAAATCAAGCGCCGGTTCGAAGTAATTGGCCGCTTCGTAAGCAAAATAACCGACAAGTCCGCCCTGGTAGCGCGACGCATTAGGTATCGCAGGCAAAAACTGTTTCAGCTCAAGATAAGGGTTACTTGTATCAACTTCCTTCGAACCGTTTTTGCTTTTAATCGTCAGCTTATCGCCGCGCGCTGAGAAAACATATAGCGGGTCAAAGCCTATAGTGTAGTACCGGTCTTGTTGTTTTGGCAGAACCAGCGACTCAAACATATAGCTCGCTCCAAAATTATTTTTAAGCGCAAAGAAAAGCTTCAAATAGTCCACGCCCGTCGGTAAATTGACGGGTTTGGGTTTGTCGCTCAAAAAACTTAAATCAATCATTTCTTGTATAACTTTCGAATGCCCGGTTTGCCGTATTGAAGTTCGCGGCTGCCGCGGGTAATAGTGGCAATACTAACGCCCAAGTCTTTAGCAATCCTGCGTTGGTTCTCGCCTTTAATCAGTTTTTTAAATATTTGCAGGCGAGTGGCCAGCTCTTCTCTCTCTTGTGGTGTCAGCATATTTGATAAAATTTCAGACATTGTAAATTTGTCAACAGTCTGACAAAAAAGCTCTAGAAGCTCGTCGTCGTATTTTTTACTCATCACGTCATTATACCTGTATTTGTGTACTATTGCAATAGTACAAATAGGGAAGCAGGGAAGTGTTCCCGCTCGTTAGCGTCTTAATGCGCGTAAAAACCGCGTGCTTGTGCGTCGGGAAAGGTGCAAAACGTTACACCGGCTTTGGTTAAGGTTTCCACCACTACCCCGTCATTAACCGAACCCCTGGTAGTCAAGATAGCTTTCACGCCCGCATCGGCCAATATTTGCGGCCCGTCCGGGAACGGAAAAAAACTATCGCTGTAGGCCGAAGCGCCCTTTGTATCATGCCTGGCATTCTTTGCCCGCATCAACGCCAGTTCCGCAGCCGTTACCCTGTCCTGCTGGCCAACGCCATTAGAAAGCAACATACCGTCTTTGACTATACAAATGCTGTTACTGTTGCTGGTCGTCCCTACCGCCCAAGCCAGTTGCATGTCATCCATTTGCCCTTTAGTCGGCGGCGCGCCGTGTTTTTCGACATCCGGCGAGGCGTAGTTTATAACAAAGGTATAATTATCCTGTGCCAACCGGCCGCCGCGGACATATCTTGGCCGACGGGCACTATCCAAAGATTTTTCACCAAGTTCGCCAAGAGCCGGATTGATAAGCACGCGCAACTTGCCATTTTTACGCTTAAGTAATTCCAACGCGTCATCATCAACACTCGGTGCCATTACAATATCAAGTATCCGCTTTCCTTTTTCTATCTTATAGCCCATTATCGTTTCGGCAATTTCTTTTGTAATGGCAGTATTGATAACTACCGAACCGCCAAATATAGCCCGCAAGTCGCCTTCCAGCATTTTTTCAACTGCTATTTTTGCGGCCTTGTTAAATCCGGCGCCGCAAAGGTTGCCGTGTTTAGCGCCCAGAGCGATAATCGGCACTTCCCCGTTGTTCTTTTCAAAAGAAGCGGCGGCATGGGTAATGGTCTGGAGGAGCCTGTCGACATCAGTGAAATTGTTATAGCTAAGTTCATTGCCTTCTATTAATTTGAATTTGCCGAGCGACAGCGGATCCTGATTATCTCTTTCGATATATAGCCCCGCGTTTCCCTGCCATGGATTTTCTCCATATGGCGGCGCGGCTACCCGCTCGCCTAGATAGCCGAGAGTATGGCCTTCGCCCAGATAATTAGCCGATTTAATCATATAATTCGCGACTTCATATTCGGCTATGGCCGCCAGCTTTTTGCGAAACTTAGCCTCATCCGGCTTACCGGCTTCCAGCCAGTCCAAAACTTCTATTCTTTGCTCTGGGCGAGCCAAAACTATTCGCCGGCCTTTGGCTGCCGCGTGCAACAGCGTCGGGCCGCCAACATCGGTCTTTTCAATCACTTCGGCTTCGTTTGAGCCGGAATCAATCGCTTCTTTCAGCGGATACATATCAACGCAGACCAAATCTATCTTTGGGATATTAAGTTTATCGAGTTCTTTTTCTTGGGATGAATCAGCCAAGATCCCGGCGTATATTTCACGCGACAAGGTGACTACACGATGGCCCAGGATAGCGCCGCCGCCGGAGAGTTCAGAGGTATCAATGACTTCCACTCCAGTTTTTTTGATAGCTTCAGCCGTACCACCGGACGCGTAAATACGCCAGCCTAAGTCTGCTAAGCCTTTGGCAAATTCCTCAATGCCTGTCTTATCAAACACAGACAGCAGTGCATTACCGGCAATTTCAGCCACTATTTCTCCCTTAAGTTGTTCAGGTTTATTAAAATAATTTATTAATATCTGTATTTCCCGAACTATTCTATACTATTAGAGGAAAAATGACCACAAGAGAAATACCTTCCGACGAAGAATTTGAAGAACTGGTAAACAAGGCGCTGGATACCATACCTAAGCTTTATCAGGAAAACCTGAACAACGTCGCTATCACCATAGCTGATGAGCCTACTTCTCATCAAAGGGAAAAACTGAAACTTCGGTGCGACCAGACCCTATTCGGACTCTATGAGGGCATCCCGCTAACCCAGCGCGGCGCAGGATATAATCTGGTTTTGCCGGATAGGATTACCATCTTCAAGCTGCCAATGGTCAATGTTAGCAGGAATATGAAAGAATTGGCCGAGCAAGTTCGGCACACCCTATGGCATGAAATCGCCCACTTTTATGGATTAAACCACGAACAAATCCACAAACTCGAAAACTAATCTTTATCGCAGTGCGGGCAGAGTTCTTCTTCTTTATATTCGGCAACCCATCGTTTAGTAGCCCTAAACCAAGGTTCATAATCGCGGTATGCTACAAAGTCGGCTGCCCGGCGGATAGCCCAGCCCAAGCGGCCATAAAAACGCAGTCTGCCCCACTCTACCGCAGCCCAGTGCGGCCCGGCCGGAATGACATAAACCGGCTTTTTAGCAACATATGGCAGGGGCGGTTCATTGTCGGCTAGGCGTATCAGGTTTTTGGCTATGTATCCACCGTCATAAAGAGCCGTCTGGGCCATACCGCTGTACGCCGTATCGGCGTTGTCGCCGATAACGTAGATCCCCGGTTCGGCTTGCAGGAACTGGTCAACCCGTACTTTATGATTAGGTGCCAACTGGAACCCCTGCTCGGTAAAAAAAGGATTATTGGCCATGCCGGCTGTCCAGATGACCGTATGGCTGCGAACCGGCTTGTCGTTCACTAGCAGTTCTTCCTGATTTTGGGATTTTACGGCTGAGTTTAGATAAATCTTTACCCCTTTGCGCCTTAACTGCTTATAAACTTTTTTAGAGATTCTTTTAGGACTTCGCGGCAATAGACGGTCAGCGGCCTCTACTAAATCAACATGGACACTCCTTTTTTCTATGCCGTGTCGTTTGCAGATTAAATCGACGTAGTCGCCCAGTACTCCGGCCAGTTCCACGCCAGTCGGGCCGCCGCCGACTACAACGTAGTTCAGGTCAGGATGCTTGTTTTTAACTATGTGTTTGTGCAAATGTTTTTTAAGTTTTTCGGCGTCCTCGACCGATTTGATGCCATAAGCGAACTTATCCAAACCCGGAATACCGAAAAAGTTCGTTACCATGCCTAGCGCTAATACGATGACATCGTATTCATATTTCTGTCCGGCAGTCGTCACGACCGATTTTTCTTTCTTATCTATCGATTTTATTGTGGCTTGGACTATCTCTACCGCAGGCACGTCCGCGAATATTTCACTGAGCGGTATGTCCGAAACCGCGCTGCTCCCGCCAGTAGCGGTATGGTATAGCGATGGATAGTAGCGAAAATCCGGTTCATCACTGATGAGTGTTATTTCAAACCCGCGGTCCTTCGCCAGTTCCAGCGCCGTTTTTATTCCGCCGAATCCTCCGCCTACTATAAGTGCTTTGTGTTTTTTATAGACAGCCGCCATTTACCTTAAGTTTAACAAAAACTACGCCAGTGTAAACGACCCTTTCCCTTATGGTTATGATAAACTTTATTCTAAGTATGGCTAATTATGCCCGCGAGCTTGAAAAACTGATAGACGGCGAAGTCGATGACTCGGCAAAAGCCAAAGATTACTACAGCCACGATGCCAGTATGTTCGAACTCCGACCGGAGTTGATAGCTTTTCCTGCTAGTAGCGAAGATGTTCAAAAAATCGTCAAATATGTTGGTGATAATAAAGCCAAGAACCATGGCCTGTCTATAACCGCCCGAAGCGCAGGTACCTGCATGTCCGGCGGCGCCATAAACGAATCAATAATACTTGATATGACCAAGTATTTTAACCAAATCGAAGAAGTGTCTGAAAAATCAGCCCGCGTCCAGCCGGGCGTTCATTACCGTGATTTTGAAGCCGAAACGCTTAAGCACGGCGCGCTGATGCCGAGTTTCCCTGCCAGCCGCGAACTTTGCACCGTCGGCGGCATGGTCGCCAACAATTCCGGCGGTGAGAAGTCACTTCAGTTCGGCAAGACCGAGAAATTTATAGAAGAGCTCAAAGTCGTTTTCTCAAACGGCAAGGAATACACCATCAAGCCGCTCAATAAAAAAGAACTTGATGAAAAGATGGCCCAGAAAGATTTCGAGGGTAAGCTATACAGAAACGTGTTTAAAATCGTGGATGAAAATTATGATGCCATTAAAGCCGCCAGGCCGAACGTAAGCAAGGATTCAACCGGCTACCACCTTTGGAACGTCTGGGACAAAAAGAAAGGCAAATTCGATCTGACCCAGCTAATCGTCGGGTCGCAGGGCACACTGGGCATCGTCACCGATATTAAATTCAGGCTAGTTAAAAAACCAGCCCATTCCGGCAGTTTGATAATTTTCCTTAATCATATGAACAACCTCGGCGAAGTTATCAACAGCGTAGTTAGCCACAAGCCGGCTACCTTTGAAGGCTTTGATAACTACACGCTGATGCTCAGCTTCAAACTATTCTTCTTTTTTCACAAAACTCTGGGTTGGGCCAAAACTATCGGGCTTGGCTTTCAGCTATTGCCTTCCCTTATCAACTTCCGGCGGGGTATACCAAAGATGGTCTTGATAGCCGAATTCACTGGTGAAACTCCCGAAGATGTCAAAGCCAAGGTAGAAAAACTCCATACAGATATGAAATATTTCGGCCATGACGCGTTGTTTGAAGAGGACGAGACCGAAATCAAACAAAGAAAATTCCAAATCATGCGCCGGGAGAGCTTTAACCTGCTCAGAAACAAAGTCCATGACAAACACACCGCGCCGTTTATAGACGATTTGGTCGTACCGCCGGAACATCTGACCGATTTTTTGCCAAAACTAAGAGTAATTATTAACAAATACAAACTGCTGGCAACCATTGCCGGGCATATGGGCGATGGTAACTTCCACGTCATCCCGCTGATGAAGTTCGAGCTAGAGGCCGAGAAAGCCAAGATAGAACCGGCCATGCGCGAAGTTAACGAACTGGTGCTAAGCTACGGCGGCTCGATGAGCGGCGAGCACAACGACGGTATGAGCCGCGGGCCATGGCTGCATCTTCAATATTCGGATGAAATCTTAGAGCATTTCCGCGCTGTCAAAAAATTGTTTGACCCGAAAAACATATTTAATCCGAAAAAGAAAACTGACGCCGACTGGGACTTTTCAATATCCCACCTCCGCGAACATTTTTAAAGTAAAAAGATTAAGGGTTAGGGATAGCCATTTAGTATAATAGTAATATGGTTAAAAAGAATCCTACTAAGGGGGTGGTAATCAAAAACAGCGATGGTATTTCTATAAAAAATGGCCGAATAGAGGGATATGATATCGGTATTGAAAGTACTAATGTAGAAAATCTTCAATTAGAAGATATAACTATTATTAGCAAATTAAAACAAAAGTGGAATTTGTTTTCATCTGTTCAGAAAGTCCTAATAACAGTTATTGGAACTATTATAGGGGGTATTTCCCTATATTTTATTCTTCCTCATTAGAAAATATAGAGAGGTTAGTTAAAGAGTGGCTGCTTGTTGCCCCAAAGAAATTTGATTTTCTTTATTAGTCCAGACGCACGCCAAAATATCACTAGCTCCATCAGGAGCATCACTGCTTAAAAGTTTAACCATCTTACGTCTCGACTCAGCTTGAGACTTTTCTTTTGCCTGAGTTACACTTTTATTTTTTAGAAGCGAAAATATTACATAATTGGAAGGTTCTAGAACATAGGCTGCAATTTTATCCTGTAAAGGGTGATGGGTTTTTTCTTCATCATAACAAAGCCAAAATTTAGTATTGCTTTTTGGAATAACAGAATTCTTGCATCCATGTTGATGCCAATAGCAACCATGGACAAAGATTGCAATTTTGTTCCCTACAAACGCAATGTCCGGCTTACCGGGTGCTTTTGAGTAGTGAAGTCTGTACCGGTAACCTCGAGAAGACAGGAATTTTCGTACCTTTAGCTCCGGCGAAGTATTTTTCGCCCGGATTTTTGACATATTCCAGCTTCTTCGCTCTTGACTTAGACGTTCCATATTCTTCTAAAACTTTAGCAACATTTTTTGCAACAGTAGAAACCGCAGGCACAACGATTGAGTTGCCGAATTGCCTGTAGGCTTGGGTATCTGATACAGGAATAGTGAATGAATCAGGAAAGCCCATTAATCTTGCACACTCTCTTGGTGTTAAGCGACGAGGATTAGACTTTTTCTGCTTGATCAGGATTTCAGACCCGTCTTTATAGTACCTTGCACTAAGAGTGCGTGTTACACCTGATGGATCAGCTATACCATAGCCAAATCCGTTACCTTTTTCCTTATGCTTCTCTGCATACTGCACCAAATAATTCCACAGTTTATCTGAAAGTGTATACTTGGAATCGACTTTTTTCTCCAAGATTGATGAGAATTTTGGAGAACTTTTAGGTATATCCGGAAATTTAAATTTAAAATCTTTGGGTACTAAATCTTTTCTAAACCCAACAATAAAAATTCTTTCTCTGTGCTGAGGAACAAAATATTTTGCATCGATGATCTGGCTGGAAACTGTATAGCCAAGTTCATCAAGGATAGATTCAATAATCCTGAATGTATTACCTTTATCGTGGCTTTTGAGGTTTTTTACGTTTTCAAGCATAAATCCAGCTGGTTGTTTCTCGTGCAAAATCCTAGCAATTTCAAAGAATAGGTTCCCTTGTTTTTCATCGTCAAATCCATGCGCTCTACCGAGACTTATTTTTTTTGAAACTCCAGCAATAGAAAACGGCTGACATGGAAAGCCGGCAAGCAATATATCAAAATCGGGTATATCCTCTGTGTCAATTTTTGTTACGTCACCAAAAGGAATTTCACCAAAATTCAATTCGTAGGTTTTCTGTGCATATTTATCCCACTCGGAGGTAAATACACACCGTCCGCCAGCACTTTCATAACCGATTCTTGTTCCACCTATTCCGGCAAAAAGATCTATAAATTTAAACATAACTACTTTAAATTATACCGTTATTTTTCCATCGTGTCACCGCTGGATCCAAGTAATCATTAAAGAATTTTTTAAAGCTTATTACGTTAACGATTCCTTCATATTTTTCTTTTCTTATTTGCTCGGGAACTACTACATAGATCCTGTGTTCAAGCATTTGCGACAGTTGTGTCCGCGGAATCTGCTCATCCAAGGTGGCCAAGTAAAATCCCAGTCCTCGTGTTCCCTCCGTTACAACCTGCCGCCATCTTTCACGAAGTGTACGCTTGGATGTAAAAATAATGCAGTCCGGCGCATTATTGTTGTAATGACCTGCGGAGGGCATAAGGAAATCCGGTATACTACCACCGGCAAGTTTTACCTGATCTTCATGAGGATATTCGAGAACCTTGAACAAGTTCTTGGTGATTCCTTCAAAGGTTTTGCCGGCACGAGTAGTGCGCGACTGTTTTAGTGACAGAAAAAACCTATCCAAGGGGTGAAAATATTCGCTCAAAATGCTACCTACATCACTAAGTTCTTCCAGCTGTTTGGTTGCTATAAGATGCTCTACCAAAGCATCAAAAACTTTTCCGCCATATTCCTGTTCAGCCTCAAGATATATTCGATATGCTTCTTTTTCTGTTTCAAATATCAATGAGTCGAAATGTTCTTTTATCTCTTCTTTGTTGTAATTATATTTTTTGGCTATGCTGTTGGTTGCTTCTTTAAGTATATCTTTTTGTGCTCGAAGCTCTATACCATGTTCTTCTGCAAATTGTTTTAACTTAAATCCCTCTTCTTCAGCCATAACTTTAAATTAATAATCTCATATTTATGCTCTTAGCCAAAACCTGTTCTTTCTGTGCACATGGATTTGGCTACTTTTGTTGGCACAAAATAGCGACTTGTTTATTTGTTGAAAGACTTTCCAAGGCTATACTTATAATCAATATGAAAGAAAAGTTGAAACCGGTTGGGATATTTTTGGCAGTCGTGGCTGCCGGCGCTGTTATATATTTCTTAGTACATGGGCTTTCCGGAAGTTATCTCTCAAACAATAAAGAAGATAATGGCGGAACCCA
This sequence comes from Candidatus Saccharimonadales bacterium, assembly GCA_025451045.1. Taxonomy (GTDB): domain Bacteria; phylum Patescibacteriota; class Saccharimonadia; order Saccharimonadales; family 2-12-FULL-41-12; genus JANWLD01. The sequence continues at coordinate 372,645 of JANWLD010000001.1, read as the reverse complement.
GTGCTCCGGTAGCCATGCCAGCCATCAGGTGAATATACAAAACAACCAAGTCAATCCAGCCCATACCGATGGCAAGCTATGCGATACGCTGACAATCACCAACAAAGACAACCGGGTACGCCTTGTCGCCTTTGGCGAACACGATAACCACCAGCCCTACGACGGTGTAACCGAAAAAGCGCTGAAGCAAAACGAAAGCCTGACAATAACATTCAACCAAGCAGGCTCATATCTTTTCCATGACCATCTGCAGGAAGAAGCACAAGGCACATTCACCGTCCAATAATTCTTAAAAATCACTGCAAAAGAGTATAATGAGATTAACCATTAGGGGTTAGTACGTCTTGATGAAAAAATACAAATTACTGCTCATTATCCTTTTAATAGCTACTGTTTTAACGCTTGCGGTAATTTATCTGAAAAATCATGAAGTGGCAGTGCTGGCGCCTAAAGGCCATATTGCCGCCCGTGAGAAATCACTCTTAATATTTGCTTCGCTTTTGTCGCTGATAGTTGTAATTCCGGTCTTTGTAATGACGTTTTTGATTGTCTACAAATACCGTGACCACAAAAAAGCTAAATATTCACCCGAGCTGGATAACAACCGGCTGGTTGAAACTATTTGGTGGGGCGTACCAATCATACTGATAACTATACTTTCCGTCGTAACCTGGCGTAGTTCGCATGAGCTGGATCCGTTCCGCCCGATACAAGCCCAAACCAAACCGATGACCATCCAGGTCGTGGCGCTGGATTGGAAATGGCTGTTCATCTACCCGGAGCAAAAAATTGCGACCGTGAATTATGTACAATTTCCTGAAGATACGCCGATTGACTTTGAAATAACTGCCGACGCGCCGATGAATTCGTTTTGGATACCACAGCTGGGCGGACAGATGTACGCGATGAGCGGTATGAGCACCCACCTGAACCTAATGGCCGATGAAACCGGAGAATACCGAGGCTCATCGGCAAACATCAGCGGCAAAGGCTTCGCCGGAATGAACTTCATGGCCAAATCAACCAGTGAAGCTGAGTTTAACAAATGGATTAAGTCAGCCGATAAATCACCCAGCCTGAACATGGACAGCTATGATGCTCTGGCAAAACCTAGCGAAAATAACCCGGTCGCTTATTATCGACTGGCACAAAATGATTTGTATAATCAGGTAGTGGCAAAATATATGCCCTATCACGGACACGGAGCAGAAGAATGAACCTGTTTGCGAACATATTCGGCCGGCTAACGCCTGAAGCGTTCCAACATGACATGGTAGTTATGGGCGGTGTTATTGGTATGACGGTTTCCGGAATTGTGATTATCGGCCTTTTGACATATTTCAAACGCTGGAAATGGCTTTACCGCGAATGGCTAACGTCCGTTGATCCGAAAAAAATCGGCGTAATGTATATAGTTGTGGCGCTGGTAATGCTGCTGCGCGGCCTGTCCGACGCGGCGATGATGCGCGCCCAGCAAGCGCTCAATACACATGGTTTTTTAAACTCTGACCATTTCCAGCAGATATTTTCCGCCCATGGCACGATTATGATTTTCTTTGTGGCGATGGGCCTGATGTTCGGCCTTATTAACCTGATAGTCCCGCTACAAATCGGCGCGCGGGACGTAGCCTTCCCTTTTATGAACGCAACCAGCTTTTGGCTGTTTGCGGCCGGGGCAATGCTGATTAACACGTCCTTGGCAATCGGCGAATTTTCGGCAGCTGGCTGGCTGGCTTATCCGCCGTTATCCGAACTGTCGTTCAGCCCGGGAGTAGGGATTGATTATTGGATATGGGGCTTGCAAATTGCCGGAATTGGCAGTTTGCTTTCCGGAATTAACTTCACGACCACGATACTGAAAATGCGGGCCGCCGGTATGACGCTGATGAAAATGCCGCTTTTTGTCTGGAGCGTACTTAACAGCATGATACTAGTGATTTTTGCCTTCCCTATACTAACCGCCACTCTGGGTATGTTGTCCTTGGACAGGTTGCTAGGCATGCATTTCTTTACGTCGGAAATGGGAGGCAACCCAATGATGTACGTAAACCTGATTTGGGCGTGGGGACATCCGGAAGTTTATATATTGATATTGCCGGCTTTTGGAGTATTTTCCGAAGTTGTAGCCACCTTTTCTAGAAAAAGGCTGTTTGGCTATACCTCGATGGTAGTCGCGCTGGCGGCGATAACTTTTCTTTCATTTACCGTCTGGCTGCACCACTTCTTTACCATGGGAGCAGGCGCTAACGTCAACGCGTTTTTCGGCGTGATGACCATGATTATCGCCGTACCGACCGGCGTAAAAATATTTAACTGGCTGGCTACCATGTACCGCGGGCGGATTGTGCTGGCTACGCCGATGTTGTGGTTTTTGGGCTTTATCGTAACCTTTACCATTGGAGGGGTCGCGGGCGTACTGATGGCCGTACCGGCGATAGACTTTCAGGTACATAACAGCCTGTTTTTAGTCGCGCATTTCCATACCATGATAGTCGGCGGAGTAGTATTCGGATATTTTGCCGGGTTGAATTATTGGTTTCCGAAAATCTTCGGCTTCAAGCTCAATGAACGGTTAGGCAGATACGCTTTTTGGTGCTGGTTTGTAGGTTTTCTGCTGGCCTTCGTACCGCTTTATATCCTAGGACTTATGGGAGCGACGAGGCGGCTTGACCACTATGACCCATCTTTGGGCTGGCAGGGGCTGTTCATCGTCGCCGCCGTTGGAATCGCTGTAATTCTTGCCGGTGTCGGTTTCCAGATCCTGCAATTATTTTTCAGTGTCAAAGACCGAAAGAAAAATCTCGACGCCACCGGCGATCCGTGGAATGGCCGAACGCTGGAGTGGGCGGTCAGTTCCCCTCCGCCTTTTTATAACTTCGCTAGCTTGCCGGAAGTACGTGACCGAGATGCTTTCTGGGATATGAAGAAACACAAGAAAGATTTCCCAGATGTTAAATACGAATCTATAAGACTGCCAAAAAATACCCCCTTGCCGCTGATTATCGCCTCGCTTGTTTTCGCAGTAGGCTTCGCAATCGTCTGGTATATCTGGTGGCTCGCAATAATCGCCGGACTTAGCGCGCTTATATGTTTGATTTACCGGCTTAATAATGATGAAACCGAATATAGTATCCCAGCGGCAAAGATTGCAAAACTTGAGCAGGAGCACACCGCATGAACGAAGCGGCGAAGAACGATTCCAAGAACCTGCTGGGCTTTTGGATTTATATAATGACCGACTGCGTGCTATTTGCCAGCTTGTTCGCGACCTTCGCGGTGCTGCGCAACAATACTTTTGGCGGTCCGACTGGCGCCGAGCTATTCAGCCTGCCGTTCGTCTTGGTTGAAACAATGTTGCTTTTGACCAGCAGTTTTACCTGCGGCCTAGGGCTTTTGGCCGCGCGGCAAAAAGAAAAAACCCAAGTGCTTGGTTGGTTTGCAGTGACTTTTGTGCTGGGCTTGTCATTTTTGACCATGGAGCTTACCGAGTTCAACCATTTGGTAAACGAGGGCCATAGCTGGACGGCTAACGGATTCCTTTCCTCTTTCTTCACATTGGTCGGCACCCATGGACTGCATATAACAATAGGCTTGCTGTGGATGATTGTAATGATGCTGCAGGTAGCCAAGCGCGGATTGGGCCGGCATACCGTTCGCCGCTTAACACTTTTGAGTCTGTTCTGGCACTTTCTTGATATAGTTTGGATATTTATCTTTACGATTGTTTATCTGACAGGAGCAATCCAGCTATGATTAAAATCACCAAAAAGCAAAGGCCGTACACAGTAGGCTTTATAAGCTCGGCCATCCTAACCCTGACGGCGTATACGCTTGTCGTAAACACTACTTTTTCCGGCTGGGCATTGCTTTATGTAATCCTCGTTCTTGCTGTAATGCAGTTGGCCGTACAAGTACTTTTCTTCCTGCACTTGGGCCGCGAGGAAAAACCGCGTTGGAAGTTAGTCAGTTTTCTCTTTGCGGTAATGGTAGTACTGATAGTAGTTTTAGGTTCGCTTTGGATAATGACAAATCTTAACTACCGCCATGACCACGGAGGTTTGCCTAACGAAACCGATGAATTCATAATCCACGACGAAGGAATCCGGCAATAAATACGGTTAAGAGGTACTACTGGCTAACCAAACCGGGAATCATTTACGGCAATCTGCTTTCTGTTGTCGGCGGATTTTTGCTAGGTTCGGCAAAAACATCGATTGATTGGAGCGCCTTTGCCGGAGTTGTTGCCGGTTCGGCATTGGTAATGGCCAGCGGCTGTGTGTTTAACAACTATATAGACCGCGGCATTGATAAAAAAATGAGCCGCACCAAAAAGCGGGCTATCGCCGCCGGTGATATCACTGCCAAGCAAGCTATTGTCTTTGGTACTGTTCTGGGTCTTTTGGGTACCGTTATATTGATTAAATTTACAAACCCGCTGACAACCGTAGCAGGGCTGGCCGGTTTTTTCTTTTACGTGGTTGTCTATGGATTTTTCAAACGGCGCAGCAAATATGGCACGTTAATCGGCACTATTTCCGGTGCCGTGCCGCCACTGGCCGGGTATACAGCCGCCACTAACAGCCTTGACGGCGGAGCGTTATTGCTCTTTCTGATATTAGTGGCGTGGCAGATGCCGCATTTTTATGCGATCGCAATGCGCCGGTTTGAAGATTATAAGGCCGCCAGGCTCCCGGTATGGCCGGTTGAAAATGGTATGAAATCGACCAAAATCCAGATATTGTTTTTCATAGTCTGCTTCATAGTTTTATGTATTTTGTTAAGCCTGATTGGTTATACAGGAATAGTTTTCGCGCTGGTCATGGCGGGAGCCGGCATTTATTGGCTAGGTATGGGGATTCGGGGTTTTAAGGTTGAAAATGACAAGCTGTGGGCAAAGAAAATGTTTGTATTTTCATTATTAGTACTATTAACCCTGTCCGTAATGTTAAGCGTAGGCGGAAGACTGGTATAATTTCGTTATGATACTGTTGCTTCACGTATTAATCGCTGTTTCCAGCATGGTTTCGGTGACTTTGGCTTTCTTTTTGCCGTCTCGCGCCAAACTTAAATTATCTGCCGCCCTTATATTGATGACTTTAGCCAGTGGAACATATCTCGTATTAAGTACTCGCTCCAGCTTAGTTGGCGCCTGTATTTCCGGTTTGGTTTATGTCTGCGGAGTCTTGATTGGCATGGCCGCCGCTTACCAAAAGTTAGTTAAACAAGAGGATTAAACCCGTGAAAATACATCCAATTAAAAAAAGCGAGCTTTGGCTGGCGCAGACTGTACTGTTTATAGCCATTTTATTGCAAATAGCGGTGCATTCCATAAGCCGTGATTTCGCTTTCGGGCCGCATTATTTGATAATCGTTACCGAAGTAATTTTGGCAATCCTGCTCGGCTTTACCTCGACCACCCGGCATGAAAGCCGCAACCTGCTGCACCGTAACGCTTCGATTTTACTTTTAGGCCTGATATCAATTGCGAACATCAGCTCTTTTGTTCTGGTGGGCCGATCATTGATAGTCGGTCAAAGCAATATCACCGGCTATGAACTTTTAGTTTCGGCCGTAGCTATATTTTTGACCAATATAATTGTCTTCGCGCTTTGGTATTGGGAAATGGACAGCCCGGGCCTGACCGGTAGCAAATGGTCAAAGAATGATAAGGATTTTCAGTTTACCCAACAGGATAACTCCGCGGATTTCCCAAGTTGGCAACCTAGCTTTGTTGATTATTTATATTTGTCTTCTAGTAATGCCATAAACTTCGCGGCGGCCGACACCCGGCCGCTGACGCCACAGGCAAAATCATTAATGGGGCTTCAGGCGATGGTCTCAGCGTTTACTTTGGCGCTTATGATTGCTCGGTCGGTCAATATTCTTGGCTGATTTATTTTTTACCCGTTTTGAACTTAGTTTGTCTTTAGCCTGTTTAAGCTTTTGGCGGGCTTGATGCAAGTATCTTTTGGCCCAATCAAATTCCAGGGACAAGATGAAAAGCCCGGCGATAATTACCAGCAAACCCGGCCCGGGAGCCGGTAAAAGTACAATGCCTAAAAGGATAACTACGGTCCCTACGATAAAAATCGCCGCTTTTCTTAGTATCTTTAGCGTACCCTTCATGGACTTATAATTTTATAATAAATATATGGTTCTTGATACTGTTTGGCATAGATATTTGAAAAGGCCTTATCGCCTGGAAAAAGTGGTAGATATAGGCAATGGCCCAATAAATGTCGTCTTAATCCACGGCTTGGCTTCCAGTTCTAAAATTTGGACTCCTTTGGTAAAACTTTTTGAAAGTGAAAAATACCGAGTCAGAAGTTATGATTTACTGGGTTTTGGCGTATCACCAAAGCCCGGTTACGCCAAATACTCAACCAAAGAACACGCCAAAGCTATAATGCATAGCCTAAGCAAGGAGTCCGCAAAAAGCGAGCAGTTTATCTTCATCGGCCATTCCATGGGCTGCATAATCACGACATATATAGCTTGTAAATGGCCGGACAAAGTTCGGGCCGCCGTCCTATATAAGCCGCCCCTTTTGGATTTTGACGAAAAGCGCTCGCTACATAAAAAATTTTATAAATACCTGGCAGGCAAGCCGCCGACGCTTTCGACATACGCTAAAGTGTCGAATAAATTTAGCAATAAACTGGGCGGATTCAAGACCGACGAAGAAAGCTGGCTGCCAATTGAACATTCGCTTAACAACACCATTCTGGCGCAGGAAACGCTGTCACAGCTGGAAATAATATCAAAACCAGTCCATATCATATACGGACGGTTTGATTTCTTCGTATCAAAGGTTAAGGCCAAGAAACTTGCCCAAATCAACCCGCGCCTTAAGCTTGATTACGTGCCTGAAATGCACGATGTAAAACCAAAATCGAGTAGATATCTGAAAAAACTGATAGAAGAGTTATAATATATCAATTAAGACAAGGAGGGCTAACTATGTTTAAATTACCTGATCTACCTTACGGATATGACGCTCTTGAGCCATATATCGATGAGCAGACTATGAATATCCATCACACCAAACATCACCAAACATATGTAGATAAGCTTAATAAAGCCCTTGAAGGCCACGATGATTTGGCGGCTAAACCAATTGATGAAATACTAGCCGATTTAAACAACGTGCCCGAGGACATAAGAACCGCCGTGCGCAATCATGGAGGCGGACACTATAATCATCGTCTGTTCTGGCAAATTATGGGTTCAGGGCAATCTGGACAGCCTGCAGGCGACATAGAATCAGCTATTAATACTGCGTTCGGAAGTTTTGATAACTTTAAAGAAAAATTCGCCGAAGCCGCGGCCAACAGATTTGGTTCAGGCTGGGCGTGGCTGGTAGCCAATGGGGACAAATTAGAAATTATGTCCACTGCTAATCAAGATTGCCCGATAAGCGGCGGCGCAAAGCCGATACTGGGGCTGGACGTCTGGGAACACGCATACTATCTGAAATATCAAAATCGGCGGCCGGAATATATTGATGCTTGGTGGAAAGTCGTCAACTGGCCTGAGGTTTCCAGGAGACTCGGTTCACAGTGAAAGCGGCCGAACTTTTTGTAAAAAGTCTGGAAGCGTCTAACGTAAAATACGTTTTTGGCGTGCCGGGTGAGGAAAATCTTGCACTTTTGGAGGCAATCCGAAAATCTTCCATTGAAATGATAACAACCCGCGATGAGCAGGCCGCAGTCTTTATGGCGGCCACGCTGGGTAGGCTGTCCGGGCATGTAGGGGTAGCTCTTTCAACGCTCGGTCCCGGCGCTACAAACCTGGTCACCGGCGTAGCATACGCCCAACTGGGAGCTATGCCGCTTTTGGTAATTACCGGCCAAAAGCCGATTAAACGCAGCAAACAAGGCAAATTCCAGATAATCGATGTCGTGGGAATGATGCGGCCGATAACTAAATTCAGCGACACCATAGTAAGTGCCGAACGTATACCCAGCTCCGTATACCATGCTATTCGTATTGCTGAAAAAGAACGGCCCGGAGCAACGCATTTGGAATTTCCGGAAGACATAGCTGAAGAAGAAACAGAATCTAAGCCGATACTTTGGCAAAAAACACGCCGGCCCACGCCTGATGAAAAAGCCATAGATGCTCTGGTTGAAACGGTAGAAGCCGCAAAATCGCCGATACTGCTTTTAGGTTCCGGCGCCAATCGCAGGCTTGTACGCAAACAGCTGATAAATTTTATAAATAAAACAGACATACCTTTTATCACAACCCAGCTGGGCAAAGGGGTAATCGATGAGAGTGACCGGCGATTTATCGGGACAGCTGCCGTTAGCGAGAAAGATTTTGTACATGCCGCATTAAAACGGGCAGACCTTATAGTGATGGTCGGACATGACATTTTCGAAAAACCGCCGGTACTTGATATAAAAGGACAGAAACTGGTGCATATTGATTTCTCGGCGGCAGATATTGACGACATATATGTACCTGACCTAGAAATAGTCGGCGATATAAGCCACGCGCTTTGGGCGCTAACCGAAAGAGTCAAAGTAAAGAATTGGGACTTTTCAAAATTTTACATTGCACAGAAGGAACTTGAAAAAAGCATCCTGGACAATGCCGATTCCGACCATTTCCCTATTAAGCCCCAGCGTTTAGTGTCAACGCTTAGAAAAATACTGCCGAGGGATGCAATGCTGTCGCTTGATAACGGTATGTACAAGTTGTGGATCGCCCGTAACTATCCAGCTTACGAGCAAAATACGGTTTTACTTGATAATGCTTTGGCTACTATGGGAGCCGGTTTACCAGCAGCTATGGCGGCAAAGCTTTCATATCCTGACAGAAAGGTCGTAGTCGTTGCCGGAGACGGGGGTTTTCTGATGAATGTAGCGGACCTTGAAACGGCCAAAAGATTAGGACTGGATATGACTATTGTAATCGTGCGAGACAACGGATACGGAATGATAAAGTGGAAGCAAGACGCAATGAAGCTGGCTGATTATGGACTTAATTTTTCAAACCCCGATTTCGTTAAGCTGGCTGAAAGTTTCGGGGCGAACGGACATAAAGCAACATCGACGGAAGAATTTGAAAAAATGCTAAAGCAATATGTGAATTCTCCGGGAATACATCTTATAGACCTAGAGATAGATTATTCTGAAAATGAAAAATACTTTGGCAAAGATTTAGCTGCAAAGGTAAAAATCTAGGAGATTTTATGTCACTTCAGTCAATCAATCCGAAAAATAAACAGCTGATAAAAACTTTTGATGAGCTAAATGAAAAACAAGTTGATGAAAAACTGGGCAAAGCACAACAAGCTTTTTTAAAGCTTAAGGAAACTTCTTTTGCCGAGCGCAAAAAATGGATGTTAAAAGCAGCAGAAATTTTGCGAAGCCGCAAAGCGGAATTTGCCCATATTGTCACGGATGAAGTCGGCAAAACTCTGTCCGCTTCAGAAGCAGAAATTGAAAAATGCGCCGCAACCTGCGAATTTTACGCTGAAAATGCCGAAAAATTCCTCAGTCCCGAAAAAATAGCCAGCGATGCTAGTAACAGCTATGTCAGGTTTGACCCAATCGGTGTAGTTTTGGCTGTCATGCCGTGGAATTTCCCTTTCTGGCAGGTTTTCCGGTTTGCCGCGCCAGCTTTGATGGCTGGAAATACAGGGGTTTTAAAACACGCCTCTAACGTTCAAATGAGTGCTTTAGCAATTGAAGAAGTTTTTGGAGGTTCGGGATTTCCCGGTGGAACTTTTCAGAATCTCGCTATCCCGTCATCAAAAGTTGAAGCGATTATTCGTGACGAGCGGATAACGGCGGTAACACTGACCGGCAGCGAGAAAGCCGGTTCGGCCGTAGCCCGCACAGCAGGCGAAGAGATAAAAAAGACGGTATTGGAACTAGGCGGCAGCGACCCGTTCATTGTGTTAGGCGATGCGGACCTTGACGCGGCCGTAAAAGCGGCCGTAACCGTGCGGCTTCAATATAATGCCGGGCAAAGCTGTATAGCGGCCAAAAGATTCATAATAGAAGAATCAATAGCCGATGAATTTACGGACAAATTAAAGACAGCCGTTAGCAAGCTAAAGGTTGGCGACCCCGCCGAGCCGAGCACAGATGTAGGGCCATTAGTAAATCAGCAGATGGTTGATGATTTGGACAGCCAGCTGAACCGCTCGGTCGCTATGGGTGCAAAAGTCATTATCGGCGGGAAAGTCGCGGATTCGGACGGTTATTATTTTGAACCGGCTATTGTTACCAATACATCTTTGGACATGCCCGTCTGCAACGAAGAAACTTTCGGGCCGGTGTTCGCTATTATAAAAGTCAAGGATAGAAATGAAGCCGCCGCAGTGGCTAACAGCAGTATTTATGGCTTGGCCGCTGATATTTTCACCAATGATGCGCTGGCGGCTGAAGAACTAGCCGCTAAAATAGAATCCGGAGCAGTTTTTATCAACGGCCCGGTCAAATCAGACCCTCGTTTGCCCTTTGGCGGCGTAAAAAAATCCGGTTATGGCCGTGAGCTTTCACACTATGGTATTAAAGAATTCGTTAACGTTAAAACCGTATGGGTCAAATAATAACTTTGCCCGGTCTGATAGATCTTCACGTTCATTTGCGCGACCCATGGCAATTACAAAAAGAAGATTTCTACAGTGGAACAAGCGCCGCGCTGGCCGGCGGATTTGTGAACGTTTTTGATATGCCTAATAACGAAGTGCATATAACGACCGAGGAGCTGGTGGATAAGAAGATTGAAAGCGCCAAAGGCAAGATTGTGGCGGACGTAGGGTTTTATTTTGGCTCGCTGGGCGAAGATAATATTTCTGAATTCAATAAAGTGTCTGACAAAGTATGCGGCCTCAAATTGTTCATAACTACCACTACCAACATGACGGGCAAGAAGGCTTTGAACGATGTAGAAGAACTGACCAGGATTTGCGAGGCCTGGCCGAGTGATAAACCGGTTTTATTCCATGCAGAGGATAACAGCGTAGATATGGGTATTGAAGCCGCAAGACGTACCGGCAAGCGCGTGCACTTCTGCCATATTTCCAGTCAGGAGGAACTAGAACCGATTCTGAAAGCCAAGACTGAAGGGTTGGCAATAACTTGCGGCGTAACACCTCATCATCTTTTCTTATCAACCGAAGACAAAGAAAAGTTAGGGTCTCTAGCTAACATGCTGCCTAGCCTGAAACCACCGGCAGACAGGCAATTTTTATGGGCAAATCTGAATAATATTGACGTTATTGAATCAGACCATGCCCCGCACACTAAAGATGAAAAAATAATTAAAGACTCTTATGGGGTACCGGGTTTGGAGACTACTCTGCCCCTGCTATTGACTGCTGAGCGTGATGGTAAAATTTCCCGGGAGCAAATATTGGATAAACTATATGAAACTCCCGCTAGAATCTTAGGGTTAAAACCGGACGAGAATACAAAGATTGAAGTTGATATGAGTGAGTATGAAATAAAAAACGAGGATTTAAAAACCAAATGCGGCTGGAGCCCTTTCGCCGGACGTAAAGTCATAGGCAAAGTTAAAAAAGTTTATATCCGCGGCAACCTAGCCTACGAAAACGGCCAAGTCCTAGCTAAACCCGGCAGCGGACGGATTATAAGTTAGCTTTTATTTGCGCGGCTAAGTCGGTGTTCCACATGGCAGCGGTAGCTGATTGCACGACATCTGCACCAGCTTCTCGGTAACTATGGAAATCATTGACTCCCATCACGCCGCCAACACCGATAATTTCATAATTCCAGTTATTTTTAGCTTTGAGTTTGTTTAATCGTCCGACCATGTCAAGGCCGGCCCACTTTATACTTGCGCCGCAGATTCCACTGGACAGCCTTCCCTCGCCCGGTAAAGCCTGTTTACCATTCCTATCGACCACGGGTGCCGGCAATGTATTGATGGCCGAAATCGCCGATATAAGCGGCTCTATGTCTTTGAGGGTGTCTTCCAGTAATTGCTCTTGGGCTTTTGAGAAATAACCGAATTTAGTAATTAGCGGCGTATCACCGATAGCTTCTTTGACTTTTTGACAGACTGCCACTACCGCTTCCTTGGTATAACAGAGAATGCCTTCTGAAGCGACGTTCGGACAAGAAAGATTAATTTCAATTGCTTTCACGCTGGTAGAAGCTGCTAATTTGGCTGCTTTAGCAAAATCATCGTAATAATCATCTTGGCTAAAGCCTTCTTGGATTGTGCCCACCACGCTCATTATCAGCAATTGGCCTTTTTTCTCATAGGTTAGGGCTTTTTTCAAATCATCAACCCAAAAATCCGGACCTAAGCTTGGGTTGCCGAAAGAATTGGTGATTGAGACGTTTTTAAGCGGTTTAGTTGTAGTCGGCTGGCCCACAAGCGGCTGTTTTGCCCGCTCAATCGTCAAATCACCCTCAATATCCAAATAAAGGACATTCGGAAAGTCGTTTGCCAAAAATTTTACGCTGCGCTGGGTTTTATAGCAGATTACATCAAAGCCTCCGTCAAAAGCGAATTTTATATGATTGCTGTTTAACAGCGGACCGGCCGGTATGCCGAAAGGCGAATAAACCGGCAAGCCCAGAAAGGTAAGTTCCGGTTCGCCCTTATCTTCATACAGTTTGAAGTCTTTAGCAGGAAACGGACCTTCGTCCCAATTTTCCAGATAAGTTTTCGAGGGGTCATACAGGCCAAGTTGGTCGTCAAATAACTTCGCTTGGTCTCTGTCCATATTCAGATTACAGTTTATCACAAACTACCAGTCAATCCGGGTGTCTACTTTGATTAGAACTAAGCTTAAGTGTAAAATTATCATTAGATGACAATTGACCCGACTCTGTTTTACGTTATTTTACTGATTACGTTAGCGGCTGTATGTTCCGGCCTTAATATTGCCCTGATTTCCCTCAATCCGAACGATTTAAAACGCAAAGCCCAGCTAGGCAACCATTACGCTAAAAAAGTATTGCCGCTTCGCAAAAATGCTCATCTGAGCCTGGCCAGTATCCTGCTAGTCAATGCCGCAATGGCTTCAATTATACCGTTAGTCTTGCACACCAAGCTCAATGGAGTAATCGCCGCGCTTATCAGTACTTTTCTGTTGGTAATTTTCGGTGAACTGTTGCCGCAAGCTTTGTTTACTAAACACGCATTAACGCTTTGCGCCTACTTTTCGCCGCTGCTACGACTGATGATTATCCTGACTTACCCGCTATCCAAACCGCTGCAGATAGCCTTAGACCGAGCCGTCGGCGAGCAAACGGGACAAAGACTACATTCGCGCCGCGAATTGGGACTTATTATAAGCGACCATCTTGGCGAATCGGAAAGCGACCTTGACGATGACGAAGTCGAAATTATAAAGGGCGCTTTGCAGCTTAGCGAAAAACAAGTGGCCGAGATAATGACTCCTGTCCAGCGTGTTTATTGGCTGACCCGCGATAGCGTTATTGACGCCATAAAAATCGACGAGATAAAGGCCGCTAACTGGAGCCGGATTCCGGTTTTTAATAAAGGCTTGAGCCATTGTTACGGAATACTTAGGATGAAAGATTTGGTTGACATAGACTTCGATGAAAAAAGCTACAAGGTATCCGAACTGCAACTGCATCCGACCAAAACAGTCGGTAGCCGCACTGCGCTAGATACGATGTTCAGACATTTCATTAGTGCCCGCACCCATTTGATGCCGGTAGAAAAAGGCGACGAAATAGTCGGTATAATAACTATTGAAGATTTGATAGAAGAAATTATCGGCCACGAGATTATTGACGAATCGGACCATCTAACCCGACGAGTCTAGTCGGCTTTTTTAGAGTTTTGCCTTCTCCACTTGGCAATTTCGGCATGGTTGCCGCTTAGAAGAACCTTGGGAACCTTTTTGCCACGAAAATCTTCGGGTCGGGTATATTGAGGATACTCCAGAGTTTCTCCGTCGGAAAAGCTTTCTATTTCCGCGCTCGTTTCCCCGCCTAGTACCCCCGGCAATAGCCTTACAACGCTGTCAATCACTACCATGGCCGGCAATTCCCCGCCGGTCAGTACATAATCACCGATTGATATCTGCTCGTCGACGAATTCAACTACCCGCTCGTCGTAACCCTCATACCGGGCACAAACTAATATCAAATTCTGTTTGTCATCAGCAAACTGTTTGGCGGTAGCTTGGTTGAACCTTTTACCCCGGGGCGTCATCAGAATGATTTTAGATTTCGGAACTTCGGTTTTCGCATATTCAATGGATGCGATTAATGGTTCAGGCTTCAGTAACATACCGTCCCCGCCGCCGTAAACGATATCATCAACTGATTTTCTAGGTCCGAGCCCAAAATCACGAAGGTTTATGTAATCAAATTCTACTATGCCCTTGTCTTTGGCCTTGAAAAGCATACTGGTTTCCAAAACGCTAGGAAACATCTCCGGGAAAATACTTATGACCTGAATCTTCATGCACATCTATTATCTCACAATGTAACGGCTTCGATTTCTCATTTTTTAATTTTCAATTTTTGGACGGCCATCTATTTTTTGAAAATTTTCTCTTTCTAAAACAAAAAGAACCCTCGTGTTGGGTTCGTTCTGCCACATAAAGCTCCAATTCGATTTTCGAATTGCTCGCATTGAGCTTTTTAAATTTTTAAGTCATTCGACTAGAGAAAATTATACCCAAATCTATCAACTAAATCAACTATGATTTGGATGTTTTACACATCCAAATCGTCGAGGTCAGCAAGTTCCTTGCGAGTCCGGGAAAAAGTATCCTCTTTCTCTTCTTCGACTGGAGCGGCTTCTTCTGGAGCCTGTTCAACTTCTGCAACGGCTTCTTCGACGGCTTCTTTTGCTTTTTCATCCTTGGCAGGAGAGTTGCCTTCATCATCACCCCAAAGTCCGCCGCTGCCCCTGCTATCGTTCGAAGAAGAATCGCGAGGCGGTCTTTCCGGACCGTTGTCGACGATTTTTAGGTTATAACGGGCATCATTCTTGGTACCTAACGCCCTTAGTAATGTGCGGATGCTTTGGGCAGTCGCGCCCCGCTTGCCGATAACCCGGCCTAAATCTTCCGGATCGACAGTGAGTTCAAGCAGAACCCCCTTCTCGTCTATACGTCGTTCAACTTTGACTTCATCAGGCTTGCTGACTAAAGATTTTACGACAAACTCAACAAATTGCTGGTCAATGCTCACAGGTTTTCCTCCTTGTTAATATCTGGCTTTCGCTAGTATAACAAAACAATCCGGCCTCGCCAAACTGGTAAAGGCTCAAGCCTTTTTGTCGGTAGAATCTTCGTCGGCTTCGCCGCTTTTCTTTTCAGCTTCCGGTGTCTCAGCGGTTTCGTCAGCCTGTTTTGGCTGCTTAGTTTCCTCTGTTTCTTCAGTGGTTTCTTCCGCTGGTTGCTCGGACTCAGATGTACTCTCGGTTGCCTCTTCTGAAGCTTCGGCTTGCGCAACTTCTGTCTGCGAAGTGGCTTCTTCAGCCGGTTTTTCCGGAGCCGGTGTACCTACCGGGCGGTTTTTGCGCAGTTTTTCCGGATTGCGCGTCTTTCGCTCTTGTTTGGCCGGTTCTTTTACCCACGCCGGCAAGGCTATCTTTTCCGACTTGAACAGCTTCACTACCCTCTCAGATGGTTGAGCGCCGTGTTTCAAGTAATGTTCGGCCTTCTCCTTGACTATATTCGCGGTTTTGTTGTGCGGGTCAAAGTTACCAAGCAAAGCTATGTATTTGCCGCTATCAGGCGATTGTCGGCTGTCCTGAACAACAACTCGGTACATAGGATGTCCTTTTCGGCCTAATCTTTGCATGCGTATACTTAGCATCTAATAATTTACTCTTCCTTTAACTTAATCCGGTAATTTCCGGAAATTAACCAATATAAATATCTTGGGTATTCTACAGATATTCACCTCTGTTGTCAATAATCTCACGATTAAGGGTTGTCTTTCTTGGGTTTTTTGGGCGGCACTTTAAAATATTTGAGAGCTTCCTCGGCCGCATTCTGTTGGCCGGTCTGCTTGCTGTGTCCAGTCCCCTTGCCACGCAATTTGCCAGCTACAAAAACACCTATTGTGAAAGTTTTATCATGATCCGGTCCTTCTTCGCTCAAAACCCTATAAACAGGTGTTGAACCTTCTTTTCTTTGCGCGACTTCCTGCAGGTGGCTTTTAGCATCCATCCATGAACCGGTAGCCAGTATCTTTGGCAAGGTTGAAAGGATACTTTTATCAATGAAAGCTCTGGTTGGTTCATAGCCTTGGTCGAGATAAAGCGCGCCGACGACTGCTTCGTAGCAGTTAGCCAATATTTGCGCTTTGGCCCGCTCGGTACCTCGTTTTTCACCTTTGCTAAGCCGCAAGTATGGCTCAAATCCGGCCGTTTCAGCGGCAGCACCGATACTTTCGGTCCGAACCAGCGCGCTGCGCCAGTTGGTAAGTATGCCTTCCGGCTCAGGAAAATTATTGTAAAGATATTCGGTAACAGCCAGCTCTAACACCGCGTCGCCCAAGAATTCCAGCCGCTCATTGTGCTCTTTGGCTGTTTTCTTATGTTCATTTACATATGAACGATGGGTAAAAGAAGTTATCAGCAATGCGATATCTTTAAATTCTACGTCTAAAACATTACGGGCAAATTCGCGGTATTTATTGATAATATTCTTGTCTAAGTGTATGAGTTGAGTATTAGAGTCCGGCATGTCGTATTTTCTTTAATCCCAAAAGGATAATCTTGCCGATATCCTCGTATTCAATTTTGTCGAGCGCCTCGTTGGCCTTAAACCACGCGATGCCGTTCATCCAGTCTTCAGGCTTAAGTTTGCTGGTGTCGCCTTTGGCTTGTACCAAGAAAATCTCGGTGGTCATCAAAACCAAGCTAGTGGCGCGGCGGTATCGGAAATTAATTTTGCCAAGCCAATTAAGCACTTTCATCTCTTGAAGGCCGGTTTCCTCGCGGATTTCCCGCTCGGCTGTTTCTTTTGGCGATTCGCCTTCTTCAATATGGCCTTTAGGTATCGTCCAGCGGTCCTTGGCATCTTGGATTAGCAGAATTTCTATCTCATTTTTTTTATTGCGGCGAAAAACCATACCGCCACTGGTTGGTTCTCGAACTACTTCATTTATCGCAGGTTTGCGCCTAGGAATGAATTTCTTTATCCCTTGTATCGGCTTCGGCCGCTTGATGTGGGGTTTCTTTATAGGTTTCTTCATCTGATTTGTATAAATTAAGCTTTACCTTTCGATTTAGCAGGTTTCTTTGCCGGTTTTTTGGCTACCGGCTTAGGTTTATCTGTTGATTGTTTGAGCAAAGTGCCAAGTACGCCGTTGATAAATTTTGATGAGTTATCGCCGCCAAATGATTTGGCTAGCTCGACCGCCTCATTGATTACCACTTTAGCTGGTACATCTTTGTGGTTGATCAGCTCATAGGCGCCGATACGAAGAATAGAGAGATCAATCTTCGCTATCTGGTTAAGCGGCCACTCGGGTGCGATTGGCTGAAGTATCTTATCCAGTTTGGCCGAGTCCTTTTGGACCCCTTTGACCAGCCTGAGAATGAACTCCTTGTCATCCAAAGCCGCTTTATAACGGCCGATGTTGCGCTTCAATATG
This sequence comes from Candidatus Saccharimonadales bacterium, assembly GCA_025451045.1. Lineage (GTDB taxonomy): Bacteria > Patescibacteriota > Saccharimonadia > Saccharimonadales > 2-12-FULL-41-12 > JANWLD01. The sequence goes on along the minus strand of JANWLD010000001.1, from coordinate 355,060 downwards.
GCGTCCAAATCGACCTTATCATCCTTACACTCGAGACGAAACGCTGCTTCGTAAAGAGTTTGGAGGGCGATAATCCGGCCTAAATGGCGATTGGCACTCATATTGTTAAACTTTACTCCTGACGATTATTATAACGCATTACTGGAGTTGATTCGCGAATAATTATTTACTTGATGCAAGTTTTTTGCCAGATTCACGCCTGGTAGTAAAGGCTTTGACCGGGCTTCTCGAGTTAACCTTACGTGCTAGCTTCAGTACCAGATGGCTCCGGCGGTTGCCAGTACGGCGATGGGTGGTTCTTTTTTTGGGTTTTCCCACTCTTTTCTCCTTTCGCTACTAACGGCAAAAGCCGCAAACAGGAAGTAAATTAATTAATCGTTATAGGGTAATTTAGCACAAATCAATACTTTTTTCAACCACTAATACAGAGGTACGATATAATAATATTGACAAAATTTAGCATAAGTGCTATTATACGGTCATGGCACGAGAAATCGAACCAAACCCATTTGCAACCTCTGAAGCCGATAAAGCGGCTAACTTGGCACGAGTAAAAGCTGCCCGGGAAGCTAACGATGAAGTCCGCGGGTTCGGCAGTGATGGTCCCGTAGTTGAAGCTGCAAGTGATTTTGGCCTAAAGGCTATGGATGTTGGCGAAAGAGCTACCGAAGGGTTCATGGGTGCAGTTGAAGATTTGACTACTGTCCCTAGTACTATCCGAGAAAAATTAGGCTCCAAGTCTAGCGGTTAAAATATTAGACGACGAAGTTAACCAACTTCCGGGGTACGTAAATAGTTTTGCGTACCTCTTTTTTATTTAGATATTCTTTAACCTTTTCGTTTACCTTGGCAGTTTTTACTATGTCTTCTTCCGTTGCATCACTTGGCATAGTTATATTTGCCCTGACTTTGCCATTTACCTGCACCACTATGGTAATTTCATCGCTTGCCAGGTACTTATCATCATATTTGGGCCAATGGTCGATATGAACGGAATCCTTGTAGCCAAGTTGATGCCATAATTCGTCCGCGATGTGCGGTGCGAACGGCGCGACGCACATAATTACGCCCTCAAACGCCTCTTGCCATACATCGGAGCGAGCTAGGCTTTTTGTTTTGAACTTATAAAGCTCGTTGACCGCCTGCATAATCGAGGCAATCGCGGTGTTATAACGATTTTCTTCTATATCTTTTGTTACTTTCTTAATCATGCCATGAATAGTTCTGTGAATATCTTGGGTCAGCTTATCTTCAGTATTTCCCTCTTGGGCCGATAGATATTCCTGCGTAAGATTCCAAATACGAGCAAGGAATCGGTACGTGCCGGGCACTCCTTGGGGGTCCCACTTGGTCCAAAGCTCTAGCGGGGCGGCAAACATCAGATATGTCCGCAAGGCATCGGCGCCGTAACCCTGATTGATAATATCCAGCGGATCTACGCCATTACCTTTGCTCTTGGAAAACATCGCGCCATCTTGGGCTACCACTTTGCCATTGAACAGGAACTGCTTGAACGGCTCCGGCTCATTAACCAGACCCAGTTTGGTGAAAAACCGGGCGATGAAACGCGCGTAAAGCAGATGGGCTGTGGCATGGTCGGCGCCGTTATAAAAATCAATCGGTTCCCATTTTTTAACAATTTCACTATCAAAAATCTTGTCTTGGTTTTGAGGATCAAAATAACGGTACATATACCAACTGCTGTCGATGTATGTGTCAAGTGTATCGGTTTCGCGCTCCGCTTTGCCGCCGCACTTGGGACACTCAACACTGAGCCAGTCTTTAGCACGAGCCAATGCGCTCCTGCCGTCGCCACTCGGCTTGAAGTCTTCCAGCTGTGGCAATACCACTGGCAATTGCTCGTCCGGGACCAAAACGATGCCGTCTTTTGGACAATGAATAATAGGAATCGGCGCGCCCCAATAACGCTGCCTGCTGACGCTCCAATCCCGCATTCGATAATTAACCACGCGCTTGCCCATATTTTTTGCTTCCATGTGATCCATCATCTTTTCGGTAGCATCTTTTATATGCAAGCCATCCAAAAACTCAGAATTAATCATTTTGCCATTGTCTTCTTGGACTTGTTCGGCTCGGGTTATGGGCAACTCGTCACCATCATCACCTACTACCACCCTCTCAATTGGTAAATCAAATGCTTGGGCAAATTCGAAATCGCGGATGTCATGGCCTGGTACACCAACCACGGCACCGGTACCAAATCCAGACAGGACAAAATCTCCGATATAAATAGGTAGTTTTTGATTATTTAATTGGTTCACGGCATACAATCCGGTGAATACGCCGGTTTTTTTGCGGCCCTCTTGTTGACGTTCAATCTCACTTTTCACTGTCGAAGCTTTAATATATTCAGCAATTTTTTTCATGTCGCTTCCAGTTTTTGCAGCTAGTTTTCCATTTGCAAGTTCTTCAGCCAGCTCGTGTTCCGGAGAAATGACAATGAATGTAGCTCCGAAGTTTGTGTCCGGTCTGGTCGTAAAGCAGGTTACTTCCCTTTCTTCAGTAATGCCTTCAATAGAATAGGTTATATTAATGCCGGTTTTTTTACCTATCCAGTTTTTCTGGGCCAGTTTGACGCTGTCGGTCCAATCCAGAGAATCGATAGCATCTAGCAACTCGTCGGCATAATCGGTAATTTTGAAGAACCATTGCTTGACTTCTTTTTTCTCGACCAGCGGGTCATCTGCGCTATCATGCCGCCAGCATTTACCATCAATTACCTGTTCGTTGGCAAGCACTGTCTGGCATTTCTCGCACCACCATTGCAAGCGTGCATCTTGGTAAGCCAGTTTATTTTTATACATCTGCGAGAAAATCCATTGTGTCCATTTGTAGTATTCAGGTTCGTGGGTAGAAATCTCTTTGGACCAGTCATTGCTCCAAGCCATGGCTTTGTATTGTTTGTGATAATCAGGAATTATCTTCGCCATGCTCCGGCTCGGCGAAACACCGGCTTTGATGGCATAATTTTCCGCCGGCAAGCCGAAGGCGTCCCAGCCGACCGGGTGATAACTTTCATAGCCGGATTGGCGCTTAAACCGAGCCTTCACATCGCTTATGGTGTAGTTCATAGCGTGACCAATGTGGATACCGGTACCACTTGGGTAATTGAACATACTCATAGCGATATATTTAGGCTTATCGCTTTTAAGATTGGCCTTGTAAGTACCGTCTTTATCCCACGTTTTCTGCCAGCGTGGCTCTAACTCTTTAGGATTGTATCTCTTCATCTAAACCTTGGCTTCAATAAGCCAGCCGGTGAACTCCTTGTCACCGTCTAGCCTTATGGCTTCATATATGTCGGATAGCTGCTTTGTAATAGGACCGATTTTTCCTGAACCTATGATTCGTTTATCAACGGACAATATAGGCGTGATGTTGGCGCTGCTACCGCTAAAGAATAGTTCATCGGCAGTGTATAGTTCACTTCTATCGACCGCCCTTTCCTCAACACTGATGCCTGTTTTATTTGCAAGCTTTATTACAGTGTCACGAGTTATGCCTTCTAAGATGTCTGAGTGGCTGTGCGGCGTGATCAGTTTACCGTTCTTTACTAAGAAGATATTTGCGACAGTGCCTTCACAAATATGCCCGCTTTGGTCTAATGCCAGAGCTTCATCGAAACCATTAAGCAACGCTTCATTTTTCATCAGGCTCGCATTAACGTAGCTGCCGTTTATCTTGGCGCGGCTAGGAATAGAATTATCCGGCGTACGATACCAGCTGGACACGCAAGTGTGTACGCCTTTTTTATTAAGTATCTCGCCCATCGGATAGACATATGCACTGAGTGAATTTTTTAGCCCATGTATCCGGGTACCTGCGATCAATTCGTCTATAAAAACCGTCGCTCTTACCAGGACATCTTCTTCGATGTTGTTTTTCTTAATCAGTTCGAGCATGACAGATTTGAATTTATCGTATGTCCATTCCTCTGTGAAAGTGTGGAAATCGAGTATCTTCGCGGAGGCTATCAAACGATCATAGTGTTCTTTCATGCGGAAAATATAGAGCTTCTTATTGTTTGAGTCCCATTTGATACTAAAGACCGTATAAATGCTCAGGCCATATAAGATCGGCGAGCTGGCTATGCTTAAGTTTGCCTTGCTAAAAGGTATAAATTCGCCGCGAAAATAAGCCAAGCTTTGCTGGTAATCAAGTTTACTCATTGATGATATTGTAATCCCTGATAACCATTTCTACGAATTTTTTAACCAGCTCATCCATAGCCATACCAGCGACTGCGGCAGATTTGGGATAAAGGCTCTGGCTGGTCATACCGGGTATAGTGTTTAGTTCCAGCACTATGAGTTCGCCGTCTTTGCTGACCATCAAATCAACTCTGGAAAAATGACGGGCGCCTAGAGTTTTATGAACGCGTTCTGACAGTCTTTGCGCCACAATTTGGATATTTTCATCAACCGTTTCGGGGGGACATAGTTCCTGCGTTTGGCCGTTATATTTATTTTCAAAGTCAAATTCGCCGTCTTTGGGCGGTTGGATTTCTATTACCGGAAGTGCTGAAGTATCGAATATCGGCACGGTTATTTCCGGCCCGTCAATCAGTTTTTCGATTATAGCTCGCTCGTCCAAATCAAAAACTTCTTTAACCTTATCCTTGTTGATATTCGCCGGATTTCGCACTATATAAGTGCCTATACTGGAACCGCCTTTGGTAACTTTCAGCACATGAGGCTGGGCGATGAGCTCGTGAGACCAATAACTCTGCGCATCTACCGTTCCGCCGGCGGCCATCGGAATACCGGCTTCAGTCATTATTCTGCGAGAACGCGTTTTATCAAAACAGTCCAAAGACTCATTGCTTTTGGTGCCAAAATACGGCAAGCCGCGCTTTTCCAGCTCGGCTTGGATAGTACCATCCTCGCCTCCAACGCCGTGTAGGATAGGGAATACTATGGTAGAAGCGGGCGCTAGGTCGTTCAGCTGTTCAAGTCCATCTTTGGTGTCTATATATATAACCTCGTAACCGGCGCTTTTTAGCGCTTCTGCCACTGCTTTGGATGATTTAAGCGCTATTTCCCTTTCCGGAGAAGTGCCGCCGCCCAGTACTACTATATTCATATTTTTGCCTCACTGAATTGTTTTTGTTTTTTAGCAAGCCAGTCGGGGCTTTGCCGGACAAGCTTAGAAGCGTCCTCGGGCTTAGCAAGAATTATCTTGACTGCTTCTTCGGCAAATATTCCGTTCTGCGAACCCTTGGCTAAAATGGCCGTTTCAGGTTTTATCGTTTGTTTAAGGTATTCCCCTGCTTGGTAAGGATCAATGAAGGTCTTTATCTTGCAGCCTTTTTTTGCCGCCGCCGGCGCCAGATATTTACCGGCTTCTTCACCGACAGTCACTACAAGATTAAGTTCTTTAGGGTCACAATATTCTCCAATAGCGTTGTGTTCTTCTGCTGAGAACCGACCTAACTCATTCATGCTGCCTAATAATGCTATCTTCTCCTGCCGATTGAGTTTATACAATGTATCCAATGACTGTTTCATGGCTGCTGGGCTCGCGTTGTAAGTATCGTCAATTATCACAGATCCGTTAATTCCTTGAAGTATCCGCATCCTGCCACTCACCGGTTTGATTAACTTTATGCCGGTCTCTACTTGCTTGGTGCTCAATCCCAGTTCGCCCCCAACAACCGCGGCGGCGGCGGCTGAGAAAAGCTGGGCTTTTGCTGGAACTATGTCTTTTGTCTTAACAATATTTTCTGCGTTAGTGCTATCGTAGCCTATAAAGTCTTTATTGAGCTTATCTAAATATTTTTTATCGCAAAGCTCAGTGTTAACAAATAATTTTTTGCTTAATCGAGCTATCCCCAATTCCTCGGTTGCTACCGCTTCCAAGTTATCAAAATACTCCATATGCTCTGGCACGATAGCCGTTAAAATACCTATATCCAAATCTAGATACCGACCAAATTCGGCAATTTGCCCCGGTCCGTCGGTTCCAAGTTCAACGATTACGAAATCATGGCTGTATTTCCGTCTTAATTTAATCTCGTTTTTAATAAATACTTTTAGCCAGTCCAAGGGGTTAAATAAAGAAGGCATCGGCTGATTAAAAAAAACAAGCGGCACGCTGACAATATCGTTATAATTCCCTTCCTGAAACCTGACACTGAACTTTTGGCTTAAGACGGATACTATTGCAAATTTGGTACTTGTTTTGCCTATGCCGCCAGCTACGCCAATAACTTTAAACTCATGTCTGCGGCGCAGTCGGCGCACCTGCCAGCCTAAAATAGATGCTACCAGCGATTTGGCGAGTTTTTTCATGTTCATATATGAGGACGGTCTGCTTCAAACCATCAACAACAGTATAACTTAAAGCGGCCTAATCAGGCGCTCAGGCCCTGCAAGCGTTTTTGCAGTTCTTCAACAGGAATCGTTTCGGTTGGCAGTTCAATCGGGTGGTATAGGTTTTGGCCGCTGTAGTTCTCAGTCCGTCCGGTGGAATATTGAACATCTACTATTTGCCGGCTTAAGATGTCTATGGTCATTTTAACCTTTACGTCGCTCAATCCTTGGTACTGGGCCGGGTTGAATTGGGATGGATCACCTGCCCCGCTTAGCCTTATGTATTCTTGCAGTACGGTTACTAAGTCTGCCGGGTTAATCGACATATCATAGACATAGACCGGCCGTTTGTTTTGTATCATCCGCTTTGCCGAATTATATTTGTAAACATTTTTCTGTTTAATCAGGTCAAGTAACTGGGCGCTTTGGCTGTCATTGAAATAGCCGAAGGGAACTATGCTGAACATCGATTCGTTCAAGAATGACACGCGCTGGCCTTTAGCCAGGTCTTGCTGTCTTTTTGCCCATTCGCCCAAAAGTCCTTTTACGCGTTCTGAGCTTTCTTGATTGCTTGTTTTTACGTTAGTGTAGCGTATGAAATCTTCTGAAGAAGTACCGATAGTCTGGGTTGTTACGGAATTAGCATTGGAACCGGCGCCTTGGGTCAAGACGGTATCAGTCTGTGAGGCTACGGTTGGCGGGAAAAAGGTCAAATAAGTAACTTGGTTGATACCGCCGGTTGCGCCGGATTGGTTGACGCTTTTGGTGATGCTTCTGGTCTTGAGGTTATTGGCAATCGTATCATCCAGCGTCCGCTGGGGATTCATAAAAATTCTTGTCCACCATAAAAATAATGATACTCCCAGTAAAATAACACAGGCCAAAACGACTAAATCTATGGCCAGACGCGCCGGGTTTTTCTTGTAATTTCTTGCAAATATTTTTTTCACTTTTTACTCCCTGATTTGTAAACTATTATAACAGGTTGGTTTTTTGGTGGAGATAGAGGGACTCAAACCCTCGACCTCTACGCTGCCAGCGTAGCGCTCTAATCAACTGAGCTATATCCCCAAAAGCCAAAGTCTTGGCTTTTTGTAGCCGCGAACGAAGAGTCGTCCGTAATAATATAGTATGGATTTTCGCGCGCCAGCCACAAATAATTAACCAATATATTTTAGCATAATAAACCCCGGTCATTTCTTAAAAAAACAGATTTGCAAACGAAGGAACTGTTTGCAAATCTGAGAGAAGAAGCTCAACTTCGACAACGTGCGCGCCCACCCTAGCGGCGGGCTTTTTATTTTTATCTTTTTATTTTGCGTCGCCGCAAGTGCGCACGATAACGCTTCTGATTATACAACACTCTAGGCTCTATCAATAAGTTTAATAAACTCGGCTTCGTTAATGATTTTGGTGCCGTATTTTTGGGCTTTTTCAAGCTTGGCCGAACCGGTATTGTCACCTGTCACCAGATAATCGGTGTCTTTGCCAACACTGGATTGGAAAATTCCGCCAAGCGAACGTATTTTTTCGGCGGCCTCTTCCCTGCCCATTTCCGACAAACTTCCCGTAACTACGAACTTTTTGCCGGTGATTGAACTTTCTTTGACATGGACTTCTTTAGGTTTGACCCCGACTTTTTCAAATTCGTCCAATAACTGTTGGTTTTGCGGTTCACCAAACCATGCGACTATCGATTCGGCTACAACTTCGCCTATACCTTCTACCTCATGCAAATCTTCTATAGTCGCTTCACTTAAACTTTCGAAATTCTTATAACTATTTGCTAAATCCACCGCCGTCTGCGCGCCGACATGCCTGATACCCAGAGCATAGATGAACCGATGAAGCTCGGGATGTTTTTTCTCAGCAATCGCGGCTACCAGTTTATTGGCTGAAATTTCCGCGAACCTTTCCAGTTTCTTTAAATCTTCGGCCCGTAAACGGTAAAAATCAGCCGGGCTGTTAGCTAAGTTATTTTCTAGCAATACCTCGACGTTTTTCTCGCCAAGCCCTTCTATATCCAGGGCGCTTTTACTTGCAAAATGTCTTAGCTGGTTGGAAAGTCGGGACGGACATTGGTTGTTAGGACAACGCCAGATGGCTTCTTCTTGTTTGGCTTTGACCAGCCCCGTGCCACAATCCGGACAATTTTTTGGCATTTTGAATTTTTTCTGGCTACCGTCGCGCAATCTGGGGAACGATTCGATGACTTCGGGAATAATATCACCGGCTTTGTGGACTGCCACCGTATCGCCTATGCGCACGTCTTTTCTTTCAATCTCGCCTTCGTTATGCAGTGTTGCCATCTGGACCAGGCTGCCAGCGATAACCGTCGGCTCTAACATTGCCACCGGCGTGGCCGCGCCAGTCCGGCCGATGGAGATGAAGATGTCCTTGACTTTGGAAGTTGCCTGCTCCGGCGCGTATTTGTAAGCCACCGAACCGCGCGGTGCTTTACCGACGAAGCCCAGCCGGCCATAAAGCGCTTTGTCATTGAGCGTTATCACCAAGCCGTCAGTATTAAATGGTAGATTTTTTCTCTTTTCATCCCATTCATCAGCTACCGCCATGATTTGCTCAAACGTCTTTTGTTGAGATGATTGTCGATTGACAATAAAACCCAGCCGTCCGGCCAAGTCATATTCTTCGGCCTTGGTCTTTATACCCGTTGCAATCAGCCCATAAGCATGGAATTTCAGCGGCCGGGCAGCGACCAAAGCCGGGTCGAGCTGGCGAACAGTGCCGGCGGCGGTATTGCGCGGGTTCATGAATTCCGGCAGGCCGGTTTTTTTCCGTTCGGCATTTAATATTTCAAAGTCCTTTCTATAAAGCATTATTTCGCCCCTGACTTCTACCGTGCCTTTGTAATATTCGGACGATATTTTATCGTCATGCCTTAGCCTTAGCGGAATAGAACGGATAGTGCGGATATTTTGGGTGACGTCTTCGCCGACCCTTCCGTCGCCGCGGGTCAGTCCTCGGACTAATACTCCGCCCTCATAGATTAGCGCGCAGGCTAGACCGTCCATTTTTAAATCCAGATGGTATTCAAATGATTTTTCATCAGGCAACAGCTTATGCAGACGATTTATCCATGCTTTGAATTCATCTGGAGTGAAAACGTCGTTCAGACTTAGCATAGGGGTTGAATGTTCTACGTTGACGAACTTAGCCAGCGGCTTGCCGCCGACACGCTGGGTCGGCGAATCGGGTGTTAGTAATTTTGGATAATCCTCTTCGAGTTTTTTAAGTTCACGAGTTAGTGAATCATATATCTCATCAGTTACCATCGGATCGTCTAAGACATGGTAACGGTAGCGGTATTCGTCAATCTGGGCGCGAAGTTTTTCGACCCGTTCTTTGGCCTGCTCTTTGTTCATAGTAATTCCCTATACAAGTTATAAAGATAGGAGTTAATAAAAAACAAGCTGAAGCTGTTAAGCAGTAGAAAAACCGGCACTACCGCCAAAGGAAAAATGAATATCAAAGGCACCAATACGACCGCGTAAAAAATCATCATCACCAGCGGCAGCCCGACCAGCCTTAAAGCTACCCTAAGCCTTCTGTGCAAAACCAAGCTGCGGGCCGACCGCAAGGCTTTCAGCGGAGTCATGTCTGGCAAAGTGCTGATATAAAGGCCAAAAATAGATGAAACGAGCATATAAAGTGAAAGCAGCGAAAGCAAGATAAAAATCAGCCAAAAAAGAGCTTTTTCCAAAAGCGTTACTGCAAGCCCGCCGCTTAGCACGATAGTCAGCAGCAGATTGCCTATCAAAGCTGGAATTAGTTGCAAGCCTATTATCAAAAGTACTGCCATGAATGGGATGAGGGGATACATGCCAAGATAAAACGCTTGCCTGATGATTATCTTTTCGCCGGCTAGCACTTGCCGTATCGACCAGATTACGGCCAAACTTACGACCAGTGAGATAAATATCTGATAATTAGCGGACGCCGTGTTGCCTCCGCCGCCGGAACTCAGCGCATAGGACAACAATGCCACTACCGAAGTATAGTTATCTAAGGTGCCGCCGAAGGCTTGTTGAAGGCTATCTTTGGCCGCCACGAAATTGAGCGAGGAAGCTATGCCGCTGACGAATATCATAATGAAAACAAAATGAATAAATATTATGCCAAAAAATAGTTTTTTATTTGACTTAAGAGGAACAAGCGCGCTGCGGCACAGGCGTACTATTCCCGGCAAAGGTTTTTTCGCTGGCGGCTTAATTTTTTTCTGCAAGCGAAAACTTTTGTAAATCGGCTGCTTTACAGTCCGCGGTTTTTTATTTTGGTTGGTGCTCTGTTTTTTTGGCATTGGTATAAAGTATCGGCTAAAGATTATCACCCATGTCGCGCAGGGCTTTGATTCTTTCCTCTATTGGCGGATGGGTACTGAATAAATTGGAAACCGAACCTTTTCTTAATGGATTAGCGAAAAAAAGATGGGCCGTCGAACTGTTGGCTCGCGCTGTAACACTGCCTTTGTTGGCAATCTTTTCAAGCGCGGCGGCCAAGCCTTCCGGGTTGCGCGTAGTCAATGCTCCGGTAGCATCGGCCAGATATTCGCGGCGGCGGGAAATCGCCAGTTGAATCATACTGGCGGCAATCGGTGCTATTATCATCGCGGCCAAGCCTAGGATAAGAACTATCGGATTGGTGTCTTCTTTGTCATCACCGCTAAACCAGGTGAAATGTAAAATAATATCTGCCATCAGCGATACGACCGACACCAAGGCAAACGCCAGCATCGACACGCGGATGTCATAATTTTTGACATGGCCAAGCTCGTGAGCCATCACCCCTTCCAACTCATTATCATTAAGCGTATCCAAAATGCCGGTGGTCGCACAGACTATCGCGGTTTTTGGGTTGCGGCCGGTCGCAAAAGCATTCAGTGCCGGATCATCCATGATATAGACTTTTGGCGTTGGCAAGCCCTCGGTAATCGCCAGGTTCTCGACTATCCGGTACAATCTGGGGTTATCCTTTTTCTGAATCTGTTTCGCCCCGTTGACAGCAACTGCCATCCTGGCTCCGGTAAAATAGGCAAGCAGCGCATAAATTGAAGCGCCGACAAGAACATATGGCGTTATCAGCGGCTCGCCGAGATATGCGGAAAACAGCCAGCCCAAAGCGCCGACAAAACCCAGGAAAAAAGCAAAAATCAGGACGGTTTTTCTTTTGTTGGCGGCAATATTAGAATACATTCTTGATTCTTATAATACTGATTTTAAGATTAAAACTTCGCGGAAACAGGTTTAGAAACAGCGTCTTTTTCTGACTCATCGGTCTCAAAAAACTCATATGGTTTGAAGCCCAGTAGACCGGCAAAAAGGATGTTCGGAAAAGTCTTTATCTTGATATTCAAATCGCGGGCCGAACCGTTGTAAAACCGGCGGGCAGCCTGAATCTTATCTTCTGTGTCAACCAGTTCATCCTGAAGCGCCTTGAAGTTTTCGTTAGCTTTAAGCTGGGGGTAATTTTCACTGACGGCAAACAAGCTTTTAAGGGCTTCGGAGAAAACGTTTTCGGCTTGGGCTTGCTGTTTCGGACCTTGCGCGCTTATCGCATTGGATCGGGCTTTTGTAACCTCCTCAAAGACAGTCTTCTCATGCTTGGCATAGCCTTTTACCGTTTCAATCAGGTTCGGAATCAGATCATAGCGGCGTTTGAGTTGGATAGATATGTCGCTCCAAGCTTCATCCACCCGTGTTTTGGCGCGGACCAGACCGTTATAAATTACTATCAAAAAGAGTAAGATTACTCCCAATATTACTAAGCCGATTACCATTTTCCCCTCCTGTTATTCAGTGGTTTAATTATAGCACTTGTTTAGTTTAAAGACTTCCTTATAACCCCAAAAGTATCTTCCACTTGGGCGAACAGATTATGGAAATGCACACTCTCGTCAACCTCGACATGTATCTTTATCTTGGCCTCCGCCGGGATTTTGCCATCAAGCATGTTTGACAGATTCGACATGATTTCGCGGATAACATCCTCGCAGAATTGGCCTTTTTGATGCGTTTCCCGTACTGTAAAATGCTCGTCCTGTCCGCTCAGAAGCTCGCGGATGATTACGGTTGAATTTTCGACTATCTTATACAAAGTCTTGTGGTCCGTCTTATCCGAATGGACAATGATAGTCGCTTCGCCGCGGTTAGTGTGGGCTTGTAGCGGCGCTTTTTCTACCAGCTGGAAAATTTCTTCGTCAGGATAACCGGCTTTTTTCAGTTCTTCGTAAAAAGCTTTCATTCCCCAGCGCTGGGTGCAGGGACAGGCATTGATAAACGGTACGGTGATACCAATTGCTGTGTCCTTTTTATCATCGGTTTGCGCAGTTGCCGAATAAACTTTCAGTAGTTCATAGCTCGGTCTGCCGGATTTATTCTTATCAACCTCAATTTCATAATCAGCCCAAAGTTCTACCTGGCAATTTTTCTGGTCTTGAAGTTTTTTGGCATTTTCGCAGAGTTTGGCAGTATATTGTGAAATCTCGACTGGTTCGTCTGAAGCCATTTTATGAAGCGCGGCTTCAATCCGCGACATATGCAAACCGCGTTGGTTAGCTGGCAAATCAAAAGAAGTAACGATGTTGGCTAGCAGCCGGGTTGGCTTTTTGTTGAATGGATCCAGCACGGAGATATAATGCGGCCGGTTACTGACACCGACTTTTGGCAAATAAGCCTCCACATCGGGTACTGAAGACGGAATATCAGCAAACAACTTGTCAGCAATATTATCGAAAGGTATTTTCGGCATGTTTCTCCTTGATTATTTCCAAAGGATTTATATTAACACATTGCCACCCTTATGGTGGGCGAGGTGGGACTCGAACCCACAAGCCTTATTCAGGCAACGGATTTTAAGTCCGTCGCGTATACCAGTTCCGCCACTCGCCCTTTAAACCAAATTTGGAGGCACGGACCGGATTCGCACCGGCGTAAACGGTTTTGCAGACCGTTGCCTAACTCCTCGGCCACCGCGCCTTGATACAGACTAATTCTAACAGAAAATACCCCGGTTTGACGGGGTATTTTGCATAGACCGAGAAAAACTGCCTGTTACATCGGGAAGGCTTCGTAGACTTCGACCACGGCGCCAGGGCTGTCACCTAGCATCGGGCAGCCCTTAGCCAATTCTGCAGCAGCAGATTGGTCGTTGGCATTAACGATGCTATAGCCGCTGGCTGGCTGGCCGCTTGCTCCGTCGCTAACTCCGTTCGAGGTAACTGCTTTTGCCGGACCAAATGGATTGCCGCCGTCCACCAAGGACTCACCAAGCTCTTCAAACCACTTGCCCCACACAGCCATAATTTTATCTTGCTCTTCTTTTGTTGCGCCGGGTTTGCCGCCGCGATATATGAAAACGAATTTGGACATCCGATTTTCCTCCTAAAATTTAATTTATTACTCTGCGGTGCGACCGACGGAACCGCGCCAGCCAAGTATCGACTTCACCTAACGGTGCCGTGGCAAGCCTGCAGTAATGAACCCGGCCTTTTTTCTGGCGGAAAATCAATCCGGCTTCTTCCAAAACTTTTAGGTGCTTGGAAATAGCCGGCATTGAAATGCCATAAGGGCTGGCAAGTTCGCTTACCGAAGCTTCCCCTTTGTTCAAATGCATTATGATCCCGCGTCGGGTGGGATCTGACAATGCCCCAAAGGTACCGTCAAGTGTTCTATACTTAACCATATGGTTAAGTATTAATCATTAGAAGTTATTTGTCAATAAAAATTAAATTGAGCTAAGCAATTATTAATGGGTTGGCTAAACTCCAACAGTACCTGTCTTAACTTTTCCCTCTCGTTTGTAATTAGCAATAATCAATCCGCTTGGTGTTACCGTACTCTCAATTAGTCTAAATGCTGCCGGAATCGTTCCCTCGTCAAATATCTTTTTTCCTTGGCCGAGAGTTAGCGGGTAAGTTATGAGCCGGAGTTCGTCCACTAAATCATTTTTAAGTAGCAGCTGAATAAGCTTGCTACTACCCCAGACTTGGATGTCAGGACCTACTGAGTTTTTGACCTTTTTGAGATCGTCTACGCTCCCCAGGAACACTGAGTATTTCCAGTCTGACTTTTTCCTAGTCGTGGACAGGACGTATTTTATGCCATCGTTAATACCCGGCCAAACGTTCGCATGTTTAGGCCAGTAGTGTTCCCAAATCTCAAAGGTTTTCCTACCCAGCAGATAATCCATGGGCTTCATATTTTTCTCCATGGCCTGGGCGAAAGCCTCGTCACCATAAGGCGCGGTCCAACCGCCATATTTGAAACCGCCTGATGTATCTTCCTCCGGTCCACCGGGTGCTTGCATCACTCCATCTAACGTAATCATTGATATGACGATTATTTTCCTCATACTTATATCGTAACAAATAATGGGATAGGATTATTTACAGATGGTGCAAATGTAAGTCTTGAACTAAAATGAAATTATGAAAGAAATGCAATTCCGGGTTGAGATAAATGCCAGTAAAGAAAGGGTTTGGGATACTCTGTGGCAAGACAAAACACTTCGGCAGTGGGCAGGTATCATCGACCCGGGAACACACATGGTTGGTGGGCTGAAAGAAGGTAATGAAATACAGTTCATTTCTGGAAACGGGTACGGCGTAACGAGTTTGGTTGAAAAACTCGTTCCAGGTGAATTTGCACTACTCAGACACAGTGCAGATACACAGGATGAAGGAAAACGAGAGCGCGCCCAGCAGTGGACTGGCGGCAAGGAAAGTTATTCACTAACAGAGAAAGACGGCACCACGACTTTAACCTTTGTATGTGATGTTCCGCCGGAACTGGAAAAATATTTTAAGGTCACTTATCCCAAAGCTCTGGAGCGAGTTAAAGTATTGTCTGAGAGAAATAAGTGATTGGTGCACTCAATCCAAAAAAGTTTACACATTATAGAGGCAGAAATTGAGCGATGGAAGGATATTCTGGGTGTTCCTTATCAGGAGTATTTGTTATCTAGATGAGAGCTGGGAGTTACATTCCTGGTGCAGGCATTAGCTCAAATACTTCGACGCTAAATTTACCCGTTTTGTCACTTAAGAATGGGTGTCCATCCACAAGCTTCACTGCTTCGTCCATGTTGGATGCTTCAATGATACTGTAGCCAGTCAGCTCTAGAGCTTGCTTGTCAGATCCATCATCGACTACTGCTCTACCATTAGACATAGGTTGGCCCATATCAAGCATTGCAGGTCCTAGTTTATCCATCCAGTTTTTCCATGCACCCATGATTTTTTGAACCAGCTCTTGATCCATTTGCTCAGCTGGGGTCGCAGGACCGTTATATAACAAAATAAATTTAGACATTTGATATCCTCCTATTAAAAATGATTACAACTTTAGCATATCAGTATCTGTAGAAAAGATTACATTTTACAGAGATCATGATGCTTATGCTTGGTGCGGGTGGGATAGAACGGGGGGACTCTACCTTGCTACGCAAAAGAAAAATGACTTTTGCTATAGCAACTTTTTAGCACAGCTAAAAAGCCAAGGGCGGGGCATGTCCACCGGACATACCCGTTAGAATCTGTCACGCCGAGACCAATTTAAAAACCCGGCTTCACCGGGTCATTAAATTGGTGCGGGTGAGGGGACTCTAACCCCTGGCCTCGTCCTTGGCAAGGACGCGCTCTAAACAACTGAGCTACACCCGCATATTGTTTAATATATTGTAAATGAACAATCGCGGATATAGGAAGCGCATCCTTGGCCTGGCAAGTACGGTCACGTTCGCGACCCCGGAACTTCACGATTGGCAACCAGTTGCCATCGGAAGGTTCCCTTGCAAACTGCCACCGGCAGTTCTCACTCTAAACAACTGAGCTACACCCGCATATTGACTAGCAAATTGTAGCAAAACACCTTTAAAAAGCAAAATGCGCAGGCCGTTCTAGCCTGCGCACCGGCATTCGGTTATTTTTATTTTAATGGCCGCTGGGTTGGTTCTTGCCCTTGCTTGCTACGAAACTTACACAATCACCTTGGTTCTTGAACAATGTACCAAATGACTTCCAGCCATCTTTTTTACATTGGTCTTGATTAGTTGGCGAAGGGGCTGCTGCTTCAACTTTTATTGCTGGCTGAAAACCTGTCCAGCAACCAGAATCGAGTCGGAATGTGCCAGTCCCGCCAACACCATTGTCGCAGTAGGCGCCATTCCAACTGGAGTTTAGGTATGCATCGGCTGGTAGTGGAGTTGTCCCTACTGTAGGAGGGGCAGTAAGAGCTACATTCAATGAGTCATAACCGCAACCAGCTGAAGTCGAAGAGCAAGAACTTGTGCCAACCGGAGTATACCCATAATGAGTGGTGTTGTAAGCAACGCTGATGATAGCACTGTTAGGTAGCGTGCCTGTAACGTCGAAGCTAACAGGTGTTGCCAGTCCATTAAAGCAAGTGGTTCCATCAAACCATTTTCCGGCATTTCCGCCGGTACAATTAGTACTGTCCGCTGATGGTCGATATGGGATATTGAAGGTTTTTGTTGTCGTGGCCACTAGAGTACCAGGGGCATTACCAGCTCCGACATTATATATATTCAGAGTAATTGGCACCGAAAAGGTGGCTCCTGGTGTTGTTGCACAATCACCTGAAGTCCAATGCCCTGTTTCGCAGCCCCAACTACTCATCAACACAGTGACTTTTGGATTTTGACGCTCTGTTCCGGCAAAAGAAACCTGACCCCCAAATTCAGAGGTTGATGTAGCTTCAAAAGCCTGGCTAGGTAAATTTCCCGGTTGAGGGCTTGGTATATTGTTATATATCGTTGTAGTTGCCGCTGAAGCCGACAAAGGCACTAAAGCCGCCACAATCAAGGACAGACAAAATGCCGAACTTAAAATTGATAATGCTCTTTTTTTCATAAACACTTTCCCTCACTTAGTATTCGTAGTGTAGCACCATGGCCTGAATATAAAAGCAGCCCTCAGAGAGAGCTGTTGCTAATTTTACAAACTCGGTCTTGGTGGCTCCTCCCAGACTCGAACTGGGGACACAAGGCTCTTCAAGCCTCTGCTCTACCAACTGAGCTAAAGAGCCACGACAGATACGAATTATAGCTTAAACCAGCCTTTCTTATCAATCAAATGATGGCCGGGTTGTCTATTTTTATTTCAATCGGGTCAAGGTTTGGGTCATCCACTTCTGTAGCCTGACGGTACGTGCTATTACGGTCACGTGAGCGTGAGTTATATAATCGACGTTCTTCGCTCCGTACTTTCAAATCTTTACCCTGCTGCAGCAAATAATGCATGCGGGCTTCTTCAGAAAAATTATGGCCCTCAGGTAAAAAGACAACCCGGGCAGGGCGAGCAATAGTTCCAGTTTCGCCTGGTCCTAAAGTAGTTTCACCCTCGGCTTCCAAAACTTCCCTTCCCATGTAATGTTCAAGCACGGCCAATGTCCGGCGGTGAATTAAATCAACAAGTTTTGATGAATAAATTTGTTTGCCTTCCAAATCTAAGTTGCCATGTCTATCAAGTTTATAATTTATCGACTCGCCCTTAAAATCAAGAGCTGCGATGAGTTGCTGCAACCTTTTCGGGTCTTGCTTGAAAGATATGGAACGCAAGCCGGCCTCAAGCATGTCTTCGGATATGAAATCTACTTTGAAACCTCTTTTGCTGACATATCGTTCTTCTTCGGCATTTTGCACCCGTTCCCAAATTTCGGCAGCGGATGCAAAACCTTCGCCTTCGATATCCGGAACACCGCTCAGCATAAGTTTATTCAAATCGTGCTCGCTTAAACTATCCAACTCGCATTGAATGTGTATGCAAGCGATTATATTTCTTCCACCTAGAGAAATTTCAAACTCAACATCATAAGTGCCTTCATAATCTGGATTCGTTTTAGCATTAACTAAGCATAAATAATCCTCTTCGTCAGCTTCTTTCATTTGTTGAATTTTTACCCGATATTGCTCTAGGGCTGATTCTATGTCAGCTTCTATTAGATGCATGTCGCCATCAGGAAGATATATATCAAATTGGAAGTTATCTTCGGTCGGGATAGAAATAACCTGTTCAATCTTTCCTAATTCCTGAACTTCTTTTCTTTTCCAGTTTGCTTCTGTCCACCGGTTACCATAAGTGAGATGATATTCCGTCATATAAAGGCTAGGCTGAAGGGCTACAGCCTTATACCATTCAACGACCACTTTTTGCGCTAGTTCATCATCTTTGAAAGCAGCTTCAATCTCAGGTAACTTCTCGCGGAAGTTAGCTGGGTTTATGAAGCCTTTTATTCTTAAAAAGTCTCTTTCATCTAGCAGCTTGGATGCTAAGTTCCTATCTCGTATGCCATAAGTATTCATAAAAGCTGTGAAGTGTTTTTGATCGAGTTTATCTTTACTACTTTCATATACACTTGTCGCTATTTCACGTCCATGCGAACTTATACCGGCTAAACCTTCTCGGATCCGGTTCAAATCACCGGCATTCTTGCCTTCCTGCACAAAATAAGCATGGTTGGCCACATCACCTTGCACGGTATTATGCATGTCGTCGCCGTAAGGCATAATCGCAGTGTCAAAACAAATTATCTGGGCGATTTTATCAATGGCTTTTTGGTCATTAAGAACGTGTTGGGCCGATAAAGCCATCTGGATATGGGTATGTTGCTGGTCCAGAAGCTGGGTCGGACCTTCAAAATAGCCTTTTAGCACGCTTTGCAACCCTTCTTCGGCCAAGGGTGAATATGCCAGTTCCTGGGCTAGACCGGCCAAAGTTTCCTTGCCAATCTCACGCCAATTCCGGCGACCATATTCATATAATCTTTCGTTAACTAGTTCGACGAACTCTTCGCCCCTGCCCTCGTATTCTTCTGACCACATAGACCAGACTTCTAATGATCGGGCCAAAGCGTCAGGATTATCTATCAGATTGCTTTTCTCTTCATCTTCCGCGAATTTCTCAAAAGCTTTGTCTATGAACTTTGCGTCGCGCCGCCCTTGCTTTTTAGCCTTTACGGGATTAGTTTCCGGAAGCTCTTCAAATCCATCATATATGCCCTCCGCCCATTCGATAACTTCCTGTGCCCTTTGTTCTGCTGGGGATATCTGTGGTTCGTCGAGGACTTGATCTATGGATAATGCGCCTGCCGCTTGACTGGTCAGTTCATTTTTTATGCCTGCGCCTGTATTGATTGATTTTTCCGGTGAATTTTCCGGTGTATCCTGTTGTCCCATAATTTTGACTAGATTCATATTCTATCATATAGATAGGTCATCTTATAAGAAAAACCAGGTCTAGCCTGGTTATTTTATTTGGTGGGTGATGAGGGACTCGAACCCCCGACCCCCTCGGTGTAAACGAGATGCTCTAGCCAACTGAGCTAATCACCCATAGATAATCGAGTATAGCATATTTAACAGATTGGGTTATATAGTACAATAAGTGCTTACGGGCGAGTGGCGGAATTGGTAGACGCGTTGGCTTGAGGGGCCAATGGGAGCAATCCTGTGGAGGTTCAAGTCCTCTCTCGCCCACCAATTGCTAAATCTCTCTTTGGAGGGGTTTCGTAATTGCGGGGAGACAGATTTGAACCTCCAGGCAGGTTAGCTTGGCGCGACAGCCGAAGCGCTGTCCTCTCGCCCACCAATTAAAAATACGGGGATGTGGCGGAATTGGTAGACGCGCTAGCTTCAGGAGCTAGTGAGCTTCGGCTCGTGAAGGTTCAAGTCCTTTCATCCCCACCAAAACATGGACTGGTCTTGTACCAGTTTTTGTTTTGGCTGAGTGTCTTGAACCTTCAATGAGAGACTCGCCAGCTGGCGGGGAACGGGAAGGTTAGCTCCGCGTGAATAGCCGGAGCGCTGTCCCCATCCCCACCACTTGTAACGTTTTTGCATAACTTATAAATTTAGTGTATAATAGCAAACATGACAGGCCCCGAATTTGAGCCAAAGCCAGAAAATGACACCGGCGAAAAACCATTTCCGGACCCTCGCATATTAACCCTGCAGGACCCAAATGCTCCAGAGACAGATAAAGACAGCGCTTTCGCTGGTATTTATGAAGAATATTCTGGCCTATTGTATGGATTCGTTCTAAAAAAGACCCTCTCGCCTGAGGTAGCCGAGGAAGTGGTACAAGTAAGTTTAATGAATGCCTGGGGAGCTATCGACAGGTTCGATGACTTATACCCTGATTCATTAAGAAAATGGCTTTTTACTATTACCAATAACGCAACCCGCAATATACTCAGGAGGGAGAAAAAATATAAGGGAAATGCGTCTTTTGACGAAGAGATAGCCGTTTTGCAAAATGGAAGATTACCGGAAAATGAAGACCCCTTGGAGTATCTGCTCCTAAAAGAAGACCTCTTTACTATTAAATCGCTTTCCGATACAGTCCGGACAACACTCTCTTGGGACGTACCAGAAAAATCTTACGAAGAAATAGCCAAAGAGAATGGTATTACTGTGACTGCGGTTAAGAGCAGATTGGTAAGAGCGCGAAAAGCCTCAAGAAAAGCAAGAGAGGAATTAGGATTAACTGAAGCGGAAAAAGAAGCAAAAAAAGCCGCTAGAGCCAAGCCTCGAAGAAAAGAAATAAACGGCGGAGAATTAGTTGTAGCGACCTAGGCTCAAGCCCTGGGCAGGTGGTCGTGCAAATTATTCAAAGTATAAGAATTTCTAAGCAAGGGCTTGATGTCTTCCATCGTAACGCCCAGCTTAACACCAGGATTTAAGACATTGTACGGGTCGAAAACCGCTTTTACTTTCCCAAAGAGTTTGTAAACTTCCTCTCCATACAGTTTTTCCAGATACGGCGCGCGCAGGCGGCCGTCGTTGTTCTGCGCGCTGGTACTGCCGCCCAAGGCTATCACCAAGTTGTAATATTCATCGATTATTCTAAATAACTTTTGCCTTTCGCCAAGTTGGGCCAAGTCCAATTGTGGAAAAGCCTGTAGGTTGGCTTCTCCGGCATGTCCCCATACGGCCGGAGATAAATTGTTGCGGGTGAAGATATCGTACAGGCCCTTTAGAAATACTGGAAACTGGTCGAATGGGACAATGCCGTCTTCGATTATCGGCAAAGCCCGCTTGCCGCCTTCAACATGGCCGACCACGGCTGACGCCAGTTCGCGAAGCTTCCAAGTATCATTTTTTGAGGTGTCGTCGGTTTCAATTTTGAAATCTATGCCTGATTCTTCTAAAACTTTCTTGGCTTTCTTGACTGCTTTATTGCGGGTTCTGTCCGAATTATTATTAAATTCAACGAGCAAGACAATCTTTGGGAATGGTTTAGTCAACAGGCCTTTAAGCTGGTTTGGGTTGGTTTTTTCAACAAAATCAAGCAAATTCGCGTCGATAAGTTCGATGGCGCTAGGCGGAATTTTCAGTCCGCGCAACTTGCCGATAGCCGTGTGCGCCTGAGTAAAATCATTGGAATAACCAATCATTACTGTGGTGTTCGGGGTGTAGGGTTCTGTCTCCAGCGATATACGGGTTATCGTACCGAGCGTACCCTGAGAACCAATGAACAACGGGGTCAAATCAAATGACTTGTCCGGCCGCCGAATATCTGCCAAATTGTAGCCGGCTGAAGTACGGGTTGAAAAGGATCTCAATTTTTCTATAGTTTCGCTGTTTTCTTCCAAAAGCGTATCGACTGCCCGATAAATTTCACCCTCGTAAGTAGACAATCCCATCTTTTTGCTGGCTTCCCGTTTGGACAAGCGCTTGGTTTCAATAACTTCGCCATTGGATAGGACTACCCTTAGACCCTTTACGAAATTTCCGATACTGCCGTACTTAAATGATTCTATTCCGCCAGTATTCGTGGCGACCGCGCCGCCGATGGTCGAATAGTTAAGAGAAGCCGGATAAGGCGGCAGGAACCGGCCGTGGGTATAAAGGGTTTGCTGCAATTTACCAAAGTTAACGCCCGGTTCGACGCTAACATCGCCAGAACGCGAATCAAGCTCCAAAATCCGGTTCATATGCGCCGGAAATACCGAGATTATGCCTTCGCCTATCGCGGCGCCGGTAACGTTTGAGCCTAACCCTCTCGGCGTAAGCGGGATGAAACGGTTTCTTTCCGCCAGTTGCCAGATAAAGCGGGAAATCTTACGCACATCATTTTCGTTCCGCGGATAAGTGATAATAGACGGTGCAATCGTAAAAATACTGCCGTCAGTCGAAAAATAACCAAGCGCTTCAGCAGAAGTAACTACTTCGCCGCTTAGATGTTCCTGAAGATAATGAGCAACTTTATTCATTATTATTTCGGTAGTTTTTGTCCCATTGAGCCTAACACAATAATAGTAATTATATTAACACACCAAGCTAAAGCGTATTATCCACGCTGCTGCCGGATCAGCCACTTCTCGACGTCGCTGTAACGTTCGACCGGACTAACCAAGCTCTTACTATTAAACCCGGAAAAAGGCGAACGGACGATGAGCGTATAATTAGGCTGGTATAGCGCCAGAGCCGGGTTGTCCTTGTTCCAAGCCTTTATAAAATCCCGGTATTTTATCGCCCTTATCTTCGGATTTGAACGTGATCGGCCCGCTTCTAATGAAGCATCGGCCGCATGTGATTTATAGTCGCTAAAATTCAATCTGGATTTCGAGCGGACATCGGCCTGAGAACTGTGCCAAAAGGCGAACACATCCGGATCGGCACCGATTGAAAGCGTAGTCAAAAGAGCATCATAATCCCGTGCTGACACGGCGTTTTTAAGGTCTTCTTCATTGAGCAGGGCAACATCAACCCTTACGCCGATACTAGCCCATTGCTTTTTTAATTCCTGGGCCACATGGGAATATTCATCTGTTGAAAGTGTCACGAATTTTATTGTGAGAGGATCTTTTTTCTTGGTGCGTATACCGTCCACAGTCTTTTTCCAGCCAGCATTGTCTAACAGTTTATTGGCAGTTTTTATATCGCTAGTTTTTTGTACGTATCTTTTGTCATAGCCTATCTGGGAACTAAGCAGCGGCTCATTGCTTTGCTTTAATATCTGGCCGGTAGCTTCAACTACATGCTGTCGATTAGACCCTAAGACAAGCGCCCGGCGAACCTTCGGGTCGGCTAGTACGCTTTTAGAGTTTTTGAAAAAAACCATTGTCTGGCCGGCAATCGGCACTGAGTAAATATTATTATGCTGGTCTTTGGCGTACTTCTGGTCAATCTCCCCTAATCCTGAGACCGCATTAACTTTTTTATCATCATAGGCTTTTAACAGTTCCGTTTGGTCATTAAAGGTATTAATGACATATTTTTTTATACCCGGTTTTCCGCGATAATAACTGTCGTTTGCCAAGAAGGCGACTTGTTCGTGCTTTTCACCGTTCTTGTCTGTCTGGACCTCAACGGTGTCATAGCTGAACGGCCCGCTGCCAACCGGTTTGATAGTGTTGAAGTCGTTTGAACGCAACTGTTCCGCAGGCACGTTTTTGAGCAGATGCTTTGGAATGATACCGGTCGTCAGTGAATCAGGAAAAGAACTGAGCGTACCCGGCAGAGTAAAGACAACCGTATGAGCATCCTTGGCCTGTATTTTTATTCCTTGCCAGCTGGAAAGCAGAAATGATTTAGCATCGGGATTTTGGATAGTTTTGAAAGTAAAAACAACATCCTGGGCGGTCAGCGGCTGGCCATCTTGCCAGAATAAGTTTTGTTTCAGCGTAACAGTATAAATTTTCTCCGTCTTATCAATGGTTATCTTGTCTGCAAGCGCCGGAACCAGCTTTTGGTCGGAATTATAAGTTAAAAGCCCACTGAACAGAAGCCTGGAAACTGAAGAATCCACTGAGCCGGAAGCGTATATCGGGTTGGCGTTGGTATAACTTCCAACCAAACCTTCGGTAAAAGTACCGCCCGGCACAAAATAAAGTTTCTGGTATTTATGCCGCAGAACGCCGATTTGCAGAACGCCGACCAACAGTAGAAGCAACATCAGTACCAGCCAGCCGATAACAAATCTTTTTACCTTGGTTAAGTTAGCCAGCCTTCGGAAAAAATGCTTTTCAATCGTGTTTTCTGTAGCGTTGCTAAGCTCGTCGATATCTTTTTGTCGTTTTTTTATCAGCTTTGGCAGGCTAATTAACTTTTTTGTTCTCGCCATTTATATTTGGGCCGGATTAGACAAGCACGCCAAGTATCAATGAAAACGAGAATATGATGACCAAAATTATAGTCGCGTAATGTATCGTCCGGTCCGAGCCGCGGCGCACCGTGTTGACTTCCCCGCCGCCGCCTAGTCCGGCGCCTAGTCCGGCGCCTCGCGTCTGGAGCAATATCAGTACCGTCAGTATTATCATTGAAACAATTGTTATGTATCCGAATATATTCATATTGATATTAATCCTTACTCGACTATAGTCACTACCAAATAGTTTACCAAGCCAATCACCATACCCGCAAGCATAGCCGCGCCGAAATTAGTAACGTGCAGGTCGCCGTAAAGTTTGCTGGCCAGCATTACCATTAGGCCGTTGATGACTATCATGAAAAGACCCAAAGTTATTAAAAGCGCCGGTAACGAAATCAGGACTACAATAGGTTTTACCAAGGTATTTATGAGTGTTAGTACCAGCCCGCCGATAAGTATTACCCCTAATCTGCTCTGGTAATCGATACTGTCGCCAAGCAGGCCAGCCGCAACCCAAAGCCCGAGTGATGACACCAGCCAGCGAAAGACGAATCTGCCGAAAACGGAGTTATATCTTTTGCTCAACCGCTATGTTCCTTGGTTTTGTATTAACATTTACTTAGCTAGTATTGTAAGCGAGGTAAGTTCGCGCGACAAGCGAGCGGATAATACCCGGTTGCCATCTTCGGTTAAAAGCACGTCGTCTTCTATACGAATACCGATATTTTCCTCGGGTATGTAAATTCCCGGTTCGACCGTCAGCACCGCGCCTGCTGGTAGGGTTTTGGTAAAGTCACCTTCGTCATGCACGTCGATGCCTAGAAAATGCGAGGTGTTGTGCGGATAATATTTCCGGACCGATTTGTTATCTATGGTCTTGATAAGACCCAGCTCCCTCAGTTTTTCACCCATGTAATGTTCTATCGCGGCTTCATAGCTGGCCAGTTGAACACCGGGGCGAAGCATCTTTAGGGCAAATTGTTGGACTTGTAAAACGGCTTTGTACACATCAAGCTGGCGCTTCGTAGGAGATAGACTAACGACCCTGGTCAAATCGGAGCAATACCCGGACAATCTTACGCCCATATCTATCAAAAGCGTTTCCGACAGGTTAATATCCGAATTATTCTTATTATAATGAAGCGTCACGGCGTTTTCGCCGCCGGCTACAATCTGCCTGAAAGATGGTTTCAAACCTTTTTTGGTGAAGATATAGTCAATCTCCGCTGAAATTTCCCGCTCGTTCTTATATTTGCCAAGCTTTTTGCCGATAAGCCGGTAAGTATCGGCCGTTTCGTCTATGGCCCGCTGAATCGCATTGATTTCCGGCTGTTGCTTCACCGTCCTCAGCTCCGCTAACCGGCCGGAAACATCAATCATCTGCAGGTTCTTGTTATGGCTTTTTAGCATATTGACCAACCGCCTTTTGGCCGGATTGCTGTAAACCAGATACCTTTCGTCAAAAGCTTTTGGAGGAACCAAAGTAGCAATATGTCTGGATTTCTTAAGTTTTTTGGACAGTTTTTGCCAGCCGGCTTCTGACGGCAAGGTTTCATCGACGCCGGAAACCCGGCTAAAGCTGTCTAAATCAACATCTCCGTTAAATATTTTCCACCGCTCGTTAAGCTCAGGGCCTATTAAGTAATCTTTATCTTTATCAATTACCAGAACCATGTTTGGTTCATCAATCCCGGTCAGATACAGAAAATTGCCGTCCTGATGAAAATCATAAGTGTCATCGCCGTTCGTCCGTTGTATTAGTCCGTTCGAAGCTATGATAATCGACGCCGTACCGCCGAAAACTTTCTGCAGATTCCGCCGGTTATTTTTAAAAAACTGCGGACTAAATCCCTTTTGCATAATCAGTAAACCATAATATCACAATGAGCCGTCAGCCTGTTTTATCTTCTGCCAAAAGACAGGTGCCCAATTGATTTTATAACCATAGTCAGAAGGGTGGAAAAAATCCGCGCTAAAAGTCCTCGGGCTGTGGCTACCGGCAACATTATCGTAGACGCCCGCTAGTTCGACGCCATGCTTTTTAGCAAGCCTATGCATTATGACGTTAGCCGCGATGATTCGGTCTTCCAGCCGAGCATAACGACTGCCCTTGAAGGACGGTATGTCAGCTATAATCGTCTGTTTCGGCAATTTTGACATCAGGCTGTCCATGTCGCTTTCAAAATTTTCCAACTCGCCTGCCACCACGTCATTGGCGCCGACATCCAAGGTTATGATTTGTTTGTTTTTGATATTTAACTCCCTATATTTTGGTAGCTGGACATCAACTACCTCGCTGATTTTAGCGCCGCTTCTACTGAGATTTATGACATGCACCGGCTGGTCTTCGGCCAGCTGTTTGGCTATCAGGCCAACATAACCCTTATCCGGTTTCGAAGCGCCGATTCCTTGCGCCGCCGAATCACCGAACGCTACGTATACCAAGTCATCTTTGCCAACCGGCTTTTGGTTTACCCTGTCCCAGTACCTTTGGTAGCGAGCCAGCTGGGTGTATAGTTCGCCGACACGCAATACCAAAACAAGAATGACTAATAAAATTATCCCTATTGCTATCTTCATCGCACATACTCCCTTATTAACCGCGCGCGTTTTTCACCCACAGTTTCCTTAAGTTCATCAAAACTGGCGCCTTTGACCCCATTTGCACTGCCAAAGTTTTTGATAAGCCTCTTTTTATAGACGTTTCCGATACCAGGAATAGAGTCCAATATCGAAACTGTTTGGCGAGAGCGTTTCAATGTGCTGTGATAACTTATGGCAAAGCGGTGGCTTTCATCGCGGATGCGTTGTAGCAGTTTTAACGCATCGCTGGAAGGTTTCAAGATTATAATTTCAAATTTATCGCCTTGAGGCATGATTATTTCCTCGTACCTTTTTGCTAGGCCAATTAACGGAATCTTAATACTTAACGCGTTAAGTGTTTCTAAAGCCGAGCCAACTTGGCCTTTGCCCCCGTCTATCAATATCAAATCCGGCTTGCCCCATTTTTTGATGTTAGTTTCGGAAAACCGCCGGGTTATAACTTCTTTCATATGAGCAAAGTCGTCATTGCCGGGTATTCGCGACTTGAATTTGCGGTATTCGTTTTTGTCCGGCACACCGGCAATGAAAACTACCATGCTGGCAACGGTATCGGTGCCCTGTTGATGGCTTATATCAAAACCCTCAATACGCCGTGGAATCTCTATGTCCAACATGCTGGCCAATTCGACTAGGCCGCGGTCTTTGCTTATATCCATGTTTTCACGGTCGCCAAAGATTATTTGGTTATCCAGCCTTTTGAGCGCAAATAATTTGTTGCGAAGACTTGCTGCCAGCTCAAAATCTTTGTTTTTTGCCGCCGCCTTCATGCCTTTTTCTATTTCAACGATTAGTTTCTTACGCTTGCCGGTCATGTACTGGATAAGCATTGACAGATTTTTCTTATAATCAGACAAGCTGGTCATGTCCGCTTCCAACCCCGGGCATAGCCCGATTTGGGCCTGCAGGCAAGCACGTTTTGGCATGTTCGTCGGACTGTGAGTAGAATAAGGAAACACTTTGCGCAGGTATTTTAGCGCTCGGTTAATAGTAAATTTGCTCAGGAATGGGCCGTAGTATTTCGCTCCGTCATCCAGCGGCCGGCGGGTAAAACTGATTGACGGATAGTCGGAATTAAAGTCTATTCGAACATAAACAAAGCTTTTATCATCGCGTAGAAGGATATTGTATTTTGGCATGTAGCGGCGGATCATCTCCGCTTCGACAAACAAGGCGTCCATCTCAGTCTCAAGCTCCAGCCAATCTAAATCCGTTATTTCGGCTACCAACGCGTCTGTTTTCGGGTCAAAGGCCCGGCTTTTTTGAAAGTATTGCCGAACCCGGTTGCGCAGATTCGCCGCCTTGCCGACATAGATAATCTCACCAGACTTATCCTTATGGAAATACACACCGGGAGTCTTCGGCAGCTCCTTCAACTTTTCTTCCAAGTTCATTTTACTTCTGCCAACGAATGGTTTTCGCAGAGGATTTTTTGCTTGTGTTTACAGTTCTCGCATATTAAAACCAAGCGATTACAGGATATATCCGCGCAGTTTTCAAAATTGCTGGTTTTTCCGCCGCAATGTACACATCCGCCGATATCTTTGGCTTTGTCGGAAAACTTATGGGTCATACGGTCGTCAAAAATATATAGATTGCCTTCCCAAAGACCGTCATCTCCGTATTTTTCACCGTATTTCACGATACCGCCGTCCAATTGATAAACTTCTTTAAAACCGCGGTTTTTCATCAGCACGGAAAGAACTTCACAGCGGATTCCGCCGGTACAATATGTCACTACCGGTTTGTCTTTTATTCCATCATATTTTCCGGATTCGATTTCGCTTACAAAATCACGCGTAGTATTAGTATCGGGGATAACTGCATTTTTAAACCGGCCGACTTTTGCTTCATAGTTATTTCGTCCGTCAAAGAAAACAACGTCATTCCGCTCTTTTACCAACTTATGTAAAGACTGCGGTTTCAGGTGTTTGCCGCCGCCGACTACGCCTTGTTTGTTAACTTTAACCTCATCTGGTTTTTTGAAACTAACCAGTTCATCCCGGACTTTTACGCTAAGCCTTGGAAATTCCCGTCCATTTCCGTCGCTCCACTTGTACATGATGCCGCGGAAAGTTCCGGAAGTATTCATGGCACGCTTGTACTTGCGCAAGTTTTCAATATCGCCGCCAAGGGTAGCATTGATACCGTGCGGACTGACTATAATCCGGCCTTTCAGCCCTAGTTTGTCGCAGAGTTCTTTCTGCCAGAGCATAGTTATTTTCGGGTCGGCAAGCGGCACGAATTTATAAAACAAAATCACCTTGTTCATTGATTTTATTTTAGCACACCCCTGTTATTTTTCGTATTATTTGACATAAGTGGTATAATGTATACCAATCTAATAAATTAAAGGAAAGGGCCGGATATCAACTATGTGGAATAAATTGCCACGAAATACGTTTTTAAATGAAGCGGTCTTTTCCGCCTCTCTTTAGAAAACAAAATATTAATCTATAATCAAAGCACATACGGCTTTTAGGAGGAGTCAGTGGATAATAGTATAACCAAACAAACTATAGCTTTATATTGGCAGCACCTTCGCAGACGAAAGGTTACATGGTTTATTGCCGTATTTTTGGTAATGGGCGGCGTGGTTGTCGGACAATTTTTACAACCGCTTATAGCCGCGCTTGCCTTGGATAAACTTTCTCAGAATGATATTAGTACTTTGTCGGTAATTGATGATTTCGGTATGCTTTTGGCAATATTAGCGGGGCTGCTCGTGTCGGAATTAATTCTTTGGCGAAGCGGCATTTTTATATTTTGGACGATGGAAGCCAAGATAATGAAGGAACTAAGCCAGCGCTGTTTTAATTTTTTGACCCACCAGACCCATAGTTTTCATACTAATAATTTCGGCGGCTCACTAGTTAGCCAAACTAATAAATTCGTAAGTGCTTTTGAGAGAATCCTAGATGAAACTTTGTTCAGTATCGTTACTATAATTACCGCTTATATCGCAACTATCGTGATTCTGCTACCCAGAGCACCGCAATTTGTGCTGGTTTTTGTAATAATCAGTTCTATTTATATCGTGGTGCTCTTCTGGCGAGCCCGGATTGCCCAGCCTTATAATGTACGCCACGCGTCAACCGAATCAACCCAGACAGCCCAATTGGCCGACGCCATAACCAACGTGCAGACCATCAAGCCTTTTGCCAATGAAAAACTCGAAGATAGATTATTTGAAAAAAAGACTCATGACGTTTTAAACAAAAGCCTCGGACTTAGAAACATTATTACTACCAATGAGATGGTTTCAAATCTGTTTAGCGGAACGCTGTATTTTATGGCAATCCTGTTCGCTATTATAACTGTGGTGGTATACGACGCCGAACTTGGTACCATGCTTTTAATCGTAACTTATACATCAGGCCTGCTACGCAGACTTTGGGAAATGCAAGAAACAATGCGCACTTTAACTCGCGGTTTTGGCGATGCCCATGATATGACTATAATCCTGCAAGACGAACCTGAAATAAAAAATGTCAAGAATCCAACAATGTTGCATGTTAATAAAGGCTCAATAGAATTTAGCGACATATCTTTTACCCATGAAAATCAGAGACAAAATGAACTGTTCAATAATCTTAGTTTTAAGATAGCCGGCGGTCAAAAAATCGGCCTGGTCGGGCATTCCGGCGGTGGTAAAACTACGATTAGTTGTTTGTTGCTTCGCTTGTATGATTTAGATAATGGAAAAATCTTAATTGATGGGCAGGATATAGCAAAGACGACTCAGGAAAATCTGCGTAAAAATATAGCTTACGTACCCCAGGAGCCTTTATTGTTCCATCGTGGTCTGGCCGATAACATCCGTTACGGCAAGCTTGATGCTACCGATGAAGAAGTTATAAAAGCGGCAGAACTGTCAAACGCTTCGGAGTTTATTAATAAGTTGCCGAAAGGCTATGAAACCTTGGTCGGTGAACGTGGCACCAAACTATCAGGCGGTCAGAAACAGCGGATAGCAATCGCGCGAGCCATGCTTAAGAACGCACCAATTCTGTTACTCGATGAAGCGACCAGTGCCCTAGACAGTGAATCGGAAAAGTTGATTCAGGATGCGCTCTGGAAACTGATGAAAGACAAGACGACTATAGTTATCGCCCATCGGTTGAGCACCATCCAGCGAATGGACCGGATAATCGTGCTAGAAGAAGGTAAAATCGTCGAAGAAGGCAACCACAAAGAGTTATTAGCCAAAAAAGGCGTTTACGCGGAACTTTGGAAGCATCAAAGTGGTGGGTTTTTGGAAACTTAGACCTGCTCCGCGACTAGGCTGTTTATAACCGACCACCTGTCGTCATGCAATTTTACAAATGGCACTCCATAATAATTCATATCTTTACTTACTCTCGTAGACGGATATTGCGGCATCCTCGAGATGAGGCCGACTTCCTCTAATTTACCGACTTTTGATTGATCTTCACCTATTCCGGCGCCTTTGGCCGCATCCTTGCCAAAAAAGACGGCGCCCGCAGCTTGTCTGCCTACCCAGCCCCATGTCTTTAATCGTCTTTTTGAGTTTCTAATTAAGCCTCGAGTTCTTTCAGTGTCTAATTCTTGTGTGGCTTGGGCGATATCAACCCTAGGGAAAAGCGTCGTGCAATACTTTTCAAAAAATTCTATGCCAACCTCACCCAATCCTTGCAGGCCTACAGTACCGTTGGGTTTTTCTTCGCTGATTTGGCCTAGTTGTAGTTTTCTCAAAAGTTCCAGGGACCTTATGACCCTGATCGACGGTTCAGCAAGGTCTTTGTGCTCCGGTGTGGCTAAAACTATGTAGCCGCCATCATCCATATCGATATTACTGATAGAACGGTGGGTCACACTGTTAAAAAACCTGGTCCTGCGGGAATGTTTACTCTTAGGCAAATCATCACTGCCATCATCAAACGAATCAATATTATCCCGAGTGATTACGGCTATATTTTCGCCTGTACGCGGGTCTACAGCCCAAGTAAAATGCTGAGGTTTAATCTCGGCTTTTTTCCAACCCTCTTGAAAAGTTCTAAGAGCGGAAACTCGATAATTGGATTGGGATGCCGGTACTCCAATCATTTCGACATCTATCCCTTGTTCTTTACTCAAACTTCCGATAGCCTGAGCTACTTCGTCAAATCTATCGATCTCTACGTTAAGTAGCAAACCGCGTTTCTCAGGATTATTATCAAAGCTATCTACAGGCATAATTTAGAGTGATTACAATAACTTAAATATGCTAATTTGTCAATGAATCTTACAGAGGTTAAGCTTATTCTTTGGGTTCTTCGGCTGGTTTGGCTTCGTCAGACTTGGCTGGCTCTTCACCGGCAGGTGCCTCGCCCTCCGCGCCTTCGCCTTCAGCTGCTTCGGCTTCTTCAGTTATGCCTTCTTGGGCTTTTTGCTCTTCAAGCGCCGCGTCAGCTTCGGCAATCTGGTCTTTCGGCATTTCAACCGTAGCAATGACGTGTTCCGGATCGTCTTTGATTGTAATGGTACTTGGCAAGTTGATGTCGGAAATATGCAGCTTGTTACCGACTTCAGCCAGTTGCGTAGCATCAACTTCAACAATATCAATCAAATCTTTCGGCAATGCTTCAATTGTTATATGGTCGAGGTTTTTAAGTACCAGCAGGCTGGCCCTCTCGGCGGGAATCTCGCCGACCAGCTTCAACGGAACCTGTGTTGTTACCTTTTCATCTTCCTTTATCGCTTGAAAGACAGCATGCTGGATAGTACTGCTGGCCGGAGCATTAACGACTTCTTTGATAATGGTGGTATATTTTTTGCCGCCGACATCCAGTTTGATAGCATGGTGCTTTCCTGCTGAGCCAAAAGCCTTTTTAAACTCCAGAGCCGGAACCGATACATGAACGGAGTCTTTGCCGCGCTCATGGATTACAGCCGGTGTATGGCCTTCATTTCGCAGTTTTTTAACTTGTTTTCCAAGCACATCCCGTTTTTGGGCGCTTAGAAGAATATCTTCGGACATTAATTAACCTTTCGTTTCATACGATTATATCATAAATATTTTAATTTCACACCTGTTAATAACTGTTATAATCAGGGTTAATGTCTTTTTTAGACCCGAATGAAATAATCTCAAGCGGCGGACTCGTGCTAATAGCTTTTATGGTATTTGCTGAAAGCGGTTTGTTATTTGGCTTTTTCTTCCCCGGTGATACGCTCCTTTTGGCTGCCGGGATACTGGCGGCTGCCGGAGAGTTTAATATTGCAACTCTGTTATTAGTGATAGTCGTTTCCGCTATTTTAGGCGGTTATTGCGGCTACTTTATCGGCCGCAAGGTCGGACCAAGGCTATTTACTAAAAAGGACGGCCTGATATTTCGAAAAGAATATGTTATCAAAAGTGAAGAATTCTATGAAAAACATGGAGGTAAGACGATTTTACTGGCCAGATTCATACCTATAATCCGTACTTTTGCTCCAGTGGTGGCGGGTATCGGCAAAATGAACCAGGCAAAATTCATGTTTTATAACATCTTAGGTAGTGGCATCTGGGCAGTCTGCGTAACGCTTTTGGGCTATTACTTTGGCAAGCAGATACCAAATATCGATAGATACATCCTGCCCTTGATCTTGCTGGCTACTTTTTTAACTTTCAGCCCGACCGTTTATCATATCGTCAAAGATCCGAAGGCCCGCATTAAATTAAAAGCTAAGTTAAAACTTAAATAATTAATTAGACTGCAGATTTGTAGGATCGAATATACCTTCAGGATCCATGGCAATTTCGACAGCTAAAGCCTGGTCGCTCTCGGGTAGGCATCTGACCCGCGATTCAATGCCTACAAACACAAGTCGGGCCAAGCGTCGACTATCTTTCGGGTCTTCGCTAAAGAAATCAGCGCCTAAAAGATGCTGGCGATTTTTAGGGTCTTTATGGATATAGTCTAAAATCTCCTTGGCACCCTGGTTATACCACGCTGGATGCATTATATTAGTTTTTTCGTCACCTTCTAAAACGGACTTGGCAAAGCTGAACATGCCTACCCGTCCAAGTGCCTTTATTTTTCTGGGAAAATCAGCCGGTTTTTCGGAATAAGCCCCGTCAAGTTCTTTAAGTGAGTCTGCCAGATGTGAGTCAAGCGCTTCAAGGACATCAGCTAAAGGCATGGAAAGTAATTCTGCCTCTAGTTCTTCAGGGGATAAATTAGTAGCAGGCATAATTTATTATTATATAATATGAGCTAGAAATTGTCCAGTATAACTGGTCCTATTGTTGGCGACTTGTTCAGGCGTGCCTTCCGCTATGATTTTGCCCCCGGCATCGCCGCCTTCCGGCCCCAGGTCAATTATATGGTCGGCAGATTTTATAACGTCGAGATTATGCTCGATAACTATCATGCTATTGCCGGTATCAACCAGCGCCCCTAGCACATGAAGCAATTTATCCACGTCAGCCATATGCAGACCGGTGGTCGGCTCGTCAAGGATATAAAGCGTACGGCCGGTTGGGCGGCGGGATAATTCGGTTGCCAGCTTGATACGCTGGGCTTCACCGCCGGAAAGGGTTGTTGCTGATTGGCCTAGCGTTATATAGCCAAGCCCTACATCAACCAACGTTTGTAGTTTTCTAGCCACGCCTGGGATATTGGCAAAGAATTCCAGCGCCGTTTCACAGGTCATACTTAAAACATCGCTGATGCTTTTACCTTTATATTGTATCTCCAGTGCTTCGCGGTTATAGCGTTTCCCTTTGCATTCCTCGCAAGGAACATATACATCGGGTAAAAAGTGCATCTCTATCTTGATTATTCCGTCGCCGGCGCAATTCTCACAGCGTCCGCCGCGTACATTGAAGCTAAACCGCCCAGCTGAATAACCGCGTAGTTTGGCTTCCGGCAATCCGGCAAATAGATCTCGAATCGGAGTGAATAAACCGGTATAAGTAGCCGGGTTAGACCGGGGCGTCCGGCCAATCGGCGATTGGTCAATTACGATTACCTTGTCCAGATTATCAATCCCTTTGATTTCATCATGTTTGCCGGGGACAGTTTGGGCTCTCATTAGTCTGGCCTGCAATTCCTTTGCCAAGATATCGTTTATAAGGCTGGATTTGCCGGAACCGGAAACTCCCGTTACCACTACCAACTGGCCTAGCGGAATTTTAACGGATAAGTTTTTCAGATTGTTTTCTTCCGCTCCTACAACTATCAGCTCGTTACCGTTGCTACTACGGCGTTTTTTAGGTATCGCTATCTTTTTGGTACCGCTCAGATATTGGCCAGTAACGCTGTTTTTATTCTTAGTCACGTTTGCGGGCGTGCCTTCGGCAACGACCTTGCCGCCATGCACTCCGGCGCCCGGGCCGATATCGAGAACATGATCGGCCGTACGGATAGTTTCTTCATCGTGCTCGACAACAATAACCGTATTGCCAATGTCGCGCAGATGGGAAAGCGTATCAATGAGCCGTTTATTATCACGCTGGTGCAAGCCGATGCTCGGCTCATCTAAAACATATAGTACGCCTTGCAGGCCACTGCCGATTTGCGTTGCCAAGCGTATGCGCTGTGCCTCGCCGCCGGAAAGACTGACCGCGCTGCGCGTCAAGCTTAGATAATTCAGCCCAACGTCTTGTAAGAATTTCAGCCGGGCTTTGATTTCTTTAAATATTTGGTTGGCTATCTTTAGTTCGATTTCATTAAGTTTTAAATCATTAAAAAAGTTAAAAGCTTCATCAATAGACTGCTCGCTGACATCCATGATGTTCTTGCCATGGACGGTTATGGCCAGCACTTCCGGTTTCAGTCTACGGCCGTGGCATTCGTGGCAAGGCCGCTCTTGCATGAACCGTTCTATATCGCGGCGCATAAAGTCACTTTCTGTTTCTTTATGCCGCCGTTCCAGATTTGGAATCACGCCCTCATAAGTCGTATCAAAATGCCGGCCAACGCCGAGTTTGACGTTATAAGTTTCACTGCCGGTACCATAGAGTATTTTGTCCAAATCTTCTTTTTTGAGCTGTCCGGTCGGCACATGCAGTGAAAAGCCGTAGCGGTCAGCCACCGCTTGCATTTTCTTCATGTACCAAGCATCGGAAGTCACTCGGTTGAATGGGCGGATTGCACCCTCGGCAATGGTCAATCGTCCATTGGGAATGACCAAATCAGGGTCGACTTCCAGCCGATTGCCCAAACCGGTACAGACCGGACAGGCGCCGTGAGGGCTGTTAAAGCTGAAGGTACGCGGCTCCAGTTCCGGAATATTGACCTCCGGATGGTCGATACATGCGTACATTAGGCTGTATTTGTGTTCTTTTTTATTATCAGCGTCAGCAACCACAAGCCGTCCGTCGGCTATATCCAGCGCTTGTTCTATACTTTGGGTCAACCGGCCCTTGCTGTCATCGTCATTAACTATCCTATCGACGACTATTTCGATGTTGTGCTTATAGTTTTTGTCTAGCTCCGGCCATTCATCCAACGCATAAACGACCCCGTCTACTCTGGCGCGGACAAAGCCGCGGCTCTGGAACTGCTCCGGAATATGTTCGAACTGGCCTTTTTTGTCCATGACAATTGGCGCCATAATTAATAATCTGGCTTTTTGCGGCAAACCGTCTGTAACTTTGTCGACAATCATCGTCGGGGTTTGCCGCGTAACTGTTTTGCCGCAAATCGGACAGTGCGGCACGCCAATGCGGGCATAAAGCAAGCGCAGATAGTCATAGATTTCGGTAACCGTAGCGACCGTACTGCGCGGATTGCGGCTGGTTGATTTTTGGTCGATTGATATGGCTGGGCTAAGCCCGTCTATCTGGTCGACATCCGGTTTTTCCATCAGGCCGAGGAACTGCCGGGCGTAGGCACTCAGGCTTTCTACATAACGGCGCTGGCCTTCGGCGTATATGGTATCAAACGCCAAGCTGGACTTGCCCGAACCGGAAAGTCCGGTGATGACAATCAGCTTATTTCTAGGTATATCAACACTAATGTCTTTTAAATTATGTTCACGAGCACCTTTAACCGAAATAAAATCCATTCGCCCTCTTTCTATAGGGCGAATATTATAGAGTATTTTCCCGACTTTTTCCAGTGTTTATGAGCAATTAATAGCGACTGTCAGCTTTTTTTAGCAGCTACATAGGTCATTAGCACAGTTGCGAATAGCCAGTTAGCCGCAATGAATAAAACAGCTACATACTTTGATGATGTTTCGTTAATTCCAAATACCAAACTAAAAATTAGGTAGCCCACGAATGGTACATAGGTCCACCAGCCCATTGGACTGGCAGGCAAATAACTGCCGCGAACAGGTACAAACCAAGCCCCTGGCCTGACTTTAGGTTTTTTGTTTTTCTTAGCCATAAGCTAAATATAGCACAATAACTTTTAACTTAAGAAGTATTATATTACAAATATGTTGACTTTTTAGCAATTCTCAAGTATAATCACTTTACTTTATGTAAGTTTGGTGACATTAAGATGATGGACTATATAGTTTTGGGACAAATCCCCGGCACTAACCTAGAAATAGGCTTTGTAGGATATCTCGTCTTATTTGACCTAGCGCTTACCTTCTACATATTTAAGAAATACCATCCAAAAAAGCTAAAGGCGATTGACAAGAAATTGCGGTTTAGCCAGAACTTCAAAAAGCTTCAAAAAAAACTAGTCCACTACCGGGACGATGTTCTCGGCCCAAAGCTGAAGTTCCTCAAGTAGATACTTCTGGTCTTTGCGCAGATCCGATCTTTCAGATAGTTCTTTGAGTCTTTCTGCGAATTTGCTTAACCGGCTGGCTTCTTTGCCGCCGACAAGCGCGGTCTTTCGGTAATCTTCCCACTGACTGCGTTCTTCGTCTGACAAAAATTTAGAAAAATTGCGGGCTTTATACAGCAAAATCAGGTTTTTCAAGCGCTTATCGGAAAATTTTTCTTTGAAAGTGCTGATCTGTTCGGGTTTGGCTGATCGGAGTTTGGCCGAGAGGTTTTTATCCGCATCCGGTATAAATCCATCATACAGCCTTGAATCAATGTCAACAGATGTATCGACTAATTCTACTTGCTGGTTGCGCTCGGCATTAATAATTCCTATGGCTTTTAACAAATTTTTGTTAAAGCTGTCTGAAGATTTCAAGGTTTTTAAATGCTCGGTCGTTTTTTCAAAGTTGATATCTAACCGTTTTTTGGTTTTATCATCCAGCACACTTAAAGGGGCGATTGCCGGACAACGATTATATTGCAGTGATTTAACAGGTAGTCTGGGCTCGTCGCTGTCTTT
Organism: Candidatus Saccharimonadales bacterium; assembly: GCA_025451045.1. Classification (GTDB taxonomy): domain Bacteria; phylum Patescibacteriota; class Saccharimonadia; order Saccharimonadales; family 2-12-FULL-41-12; genus JANWLD01. Next base: position 316,763 of record JANWLD010000001.1, on the reverse strand, counting down.
TTTCCATTTCCATTTCTCGACTAGCTGCTCCGCGGAAAGATTGATGAATTCTTTAGGGTTGTGGCGCAAATCATAGACCAGCACGCCGTTTTTGTCCGGATGGGGGCAAATCTTGGCAGTTACTGCAGTCTTTTCAAACTCTGCCGGGTATTTGCCGCTGGAATAAATAAACATCTCTTGTTTGTCTACCAGTTCTTGGACAGCCTTTTTGCTGCGCAGGTTCAATAAATAGTCAAATAGTTTCGGCTGTTTGTCTTTTATAAGCTTAGCGAGAGCAATAGTTGCGTTGACATCACTAAGCGCATCGTGGGCATTGGAATGATCTAATTTATTTATGCTTGAAAGCAGTTCCAGCCGGTTAGACGGCTTGCCGTCTGGTGCGAACGGCCATTTAACGCCATCCGGCCGTAATGCTCGAGTCATCCGGGTCACATCAAGCAAGTCCCAGCGGCTGCAACCATCGCGCCATTGCCATTCGTATGCATCATTAAAGTTGCGATAGAACAAGAAACGCATAAACTCGTCGTCGAAGCGAATGTTATTAAAGCCGGTGAATATGGTGCCGGGCTGTAATATTTCGCTATTAAACAGATTGACGAACTCTGCTTCGGTTATACCTTCGGCTACAGTCTTTTGCGGTGTCGTACCGTGGACTAAAATAGCGTCCGGATCGGGCAGAATGTCTTCGGTAAGTTTTATAAGCACATTTATTGGTTTGCCTACCGGCTGCAAATCCATATCTGTGCGCTGCCCCGCGAACTGCATGATGCGGCTGGCACGCGGATTGACGCCGCTGGTTTCTAAATCATAAAAAAACAAACTCCCGACCATAGTTAACTCAAGTTTAGCATTAAAAGGTTAGGTAATTATTAACGCCTGAGAAGAAAATCTTATCGCCCGGTTTGATTTTTTTACGCTCCAGCTCATGCATAATGCCCATTTTGCGCATAATATCACGCAGGCGCTGGATACCGGCCTCATTATCAAAGTCGGTACGGCGGGCAAACCGCTCAATCTTTTTGCCCTTTACTAAAAATACTCCTTTGGTCTTGGTAACCTTCCAGCTGTCGTCGGTCTTGATAAGACGAATAATTGGAATCTTTTCGAACCGGTTTTTTTCTGCCTGTTTCTTTTTAGTGCCAAGCATTTTTTGGGCTTCACGCAGAAGTTCTTTGGTACCTTGGCCGGATTGGGCGGAAATAGCCATAATTTTGGCTTTTTGCCCAGCGGCTTTTCTGAGTTTTTGAACCTCATCATTAACTATATCTTCATCTAGCCCATCAATCTTGTTAATAGCAATGATTTGCGGCCGTCTTGAGAGGTTTATGACATAATCGGCCAATTCCTGCTGGATAGTCTTATAAGCGCCTGTTATGTCGTCCTGATAGGCGTCAATAAGATGGATTAGCAATTTGGTGCGCTCGACATGGCGCAGAAATTCATCGCCCAGACCCTTGCCCTTGCTGGCTCCTTCAATCAATCCCGGTATATCAGCGACCAGCACGCTGTGGGTTTTGTCGATATCTACTACTCCAAGATTGGGCCTAAGCGTAGTAAAAGGGTAATTGGCGATTTCAGGGTGGGCATTGCTAATTGCGCCCAGCAAAGTCGATTTGCCGGCATTTGGCAAGCCGACCAGACCGATATCGGCTATCATCTTAAGTTCGAAAATCGCTTCGAATTCTTCGCCCGGTTCGCCCTTTTCGGCTACCCGAGGTGCTTGACGGGTACTGCTGGTAAAGTGGGCATTGCCAAAACCGCCATCGCCGCCTTTGGCAATGACTTCTTGCTGGCCGTCAGCTACCAAATCGGCTAATATTTGGTTTTTGGGGCCGTAAATGATGGTTCCAACCGGCAGTTTGACTATCAAGTTGTTGCCATTTTTGCCATGACGTTTTCGCTTTTCACCGCTACCACCCGGTTCGGAAGTTATTTGTTTCTTGTAGCGAAAATCTGCCAAGGTGTTTTGGTTATTGCTGGCAACAACGATTATATCGCCGCCTTTGCCGCCGTCACCGCCGTCCGGACCGCCGCGGTTTATGAATTTCTCGTGGCGAAAGCTCAATTTGCCGTCGCCGCCTTTGGCGGCTTTGATTGATACATTAACTTTATCTACAAACATCTATATAGATTATAAATCGTAGAGACAGTTAAGGAAAAATCTAGTGGTAAATAAAGTTTTGGAAGGTGCTGTGTGCCGGCTCCCAACCACTATAGCCAACTCTATTGAAACCGGCTATTCCGTTCATATCGGAGTATTTAATCTGCCATTGGCCGTCTACCTTGCGCACATCTTCTACTATACCTACATGATTTGCTGAGGTTTGAGCGATTGCTCCGCGCTTAGGCACACCGCTTACTGTCCAGCCATCAAGGGCTGCATAATATGACCAAGTAGCAGCATTACCCCAGCCGCCGGGCGCGCCGCTTCTGGCGGCCGCATAATAAGTACACCAGCCTTCAGGATAGCCAACTCCGCCGCCGAAAGAAAAGACAGGACCACTACGGGACCTGGCGGCAGCTGTAGCTACGTCATAATTAAACCTTGGACCAGCAGGCTGGCTGCCGTCAGGTATAACAATCAAATCTCCCGGCTTAAGTTTACCTGTAAGTTCAGCATCATTAAAAGCGATAACCTGGTCTATGCTAGCGTGGAATTTATGGGCGACAGAAGACGGCGTATCGCCGGGTTGGACCCTGTAAACCAATCCATTGACCGGGCTTATAAGTAGCTCCATACCGGGCGTTAGCGAATCACTGTCGAGACTATTCGAGAGCTTGATAGTCTGTGAGGTAATACCAAATTTAGCGGCTACACTGTTCACGTCATCGTCTTTTTCTACTGTGTAACGAATAATGTCTTTATTCGAGGCCAATCCTTCAGAAATCACCTGCGGCTTACTGACCACGTTATCGTCCGTGGAAGCAATCGCCAAACTGGCATTTTCGGAATCGGCAGTGTTGGTCACAGCAGTGGCTTCGGGCAAACTAGTTGCACGGGCAACGTTAACAGCAATGTCAGCTGAAGAAAGCTCGTCTAAGGGATTGGACAATTCATTATCAGCGCCTGCCGCTAAGCTGGAAAACTTAGGTTGATCCGAAGAAGCCGAAGAGTTAGTGATGACCAAAGCGCCGACTACAGCAAAGATTAGTATATTTATAGCTAAAATAGTGACTCTGACACGCCGCTTGCGCGATAAGCCGAAAACACGGTTGAAGGCTGTATATTTTGCCATTTTACGCGTTGCTTCCCCTCGTTTTTGTACAAAACGCTCAGAGGCAACACCGATTGAGCTACGAATAAACTACTCCTGGAATCTTGGCCGCTGTGGTTAATTATTGTTTTCAAGAAAGTCGACCTGTCTTGATTTTTTATACTTAGCTTTTAGCGGGCAAGCACAGTTAATGGATAAACGAATTTTTTACAAGTGTTAAGATTTTTATTTCATCCAAAACTGCAACAGCAAGTGTAACAAATTTAATATTGCGGCGCAATGTTTTTTGTGGACTTTTTATAGTTAGTAACAGAGGTATAGTAGTTTTTAATTGCAGAGTTTTTTACAATATTTTTGAGTCTGGGCCTCGTGTTCCTCAAGCGTTTTGGAAAAGTAAGTTTGGCCGTCATCACCGGAAACAAAGTACAGCCAATCGGTCTTGGCCGGATAGGCAACAGCCTTGAGCGAGCTGTCAGATACATTGCTGATGGGCCCTTTAGGCAAGCCTTTGTGGATGCGGGTATTGTAGGGGCTGTCAAAACCGACAGAAGGGTCATGGCCGGCAATTATAGCTCCGTAAAACGCGGTAACGTCCGAGCCGAGCGGCATGCCTATCTTTAGCCTTTTGAGGAAAACCTGCGCGGCAGTTGCACGGTCGGTATCGTTGGCTACCTCCCGTTCAACGATTGAAGCCAGTATTACGCCTTCATGGACATTCAAGCCCTGAGCATTAAAGGCCGCCCTGATTTCCGGTGTCAGATGTAATGCCATTTCATCCAATGATTGTTTGACTATCTGCCGAGCGTCGGTATCGGCAGTCTTTTGAAAACTTTCGGGGTATAAATAGCCTTCCAGGCTGGCATTTTCGGGTTTGTCAGCCAGTGCCGGATGGTTAGCATACTGCTTTGCTTCCAGCGCCTGGTCTACGTTATTTGCACTGAAACCAGCTCTTATCAAATCATTTCTTATCTGTTCTAGTCGGCGGCCAGGTAAAATCGTAACTAAATCAGTAGCTACTTTGCCCTCGGCTATCTGCTCAACTATTTCCGGGACAGATTGCGACGGATGAAATAGATAGGTACCGGCTTTTAATTTGTCACGCAGATTATGATTGCGCACATACCACTCCATCGCCCAATCGCTTTTGATAACTCCTTTGTTTTTCAGCAGTTCAGCAATTTCGGGTGGTGCTGTGCCCGGCTTAATAGTAACGACTATGCCAGCATTACTCGAACTAAGCGGTTGGAGATTGCTTTGATAAGCCTTTCTAACCAAGAATGCGCTTCCAAGCACCAATACTACCAAGAGTATGGCGATTGTTATCACTACCCTTCTGCGGTCGTTCATACTTAGCCCATTTCGATGGTTGAATTTAGCCATTTTCGCTCCCTAGATATTCCTCCAGTATAAAGCAAGCCGCAATATCGTCTAAGTGCTTAGCCTGGTGTTTGCGCGCAAGGCTGTATTCTTCGGCTCGTTTACTGCTCAGGCTTTCATCCGCGAATATTATTTGGGCGTCAACATGTTCTTTAAGTTCTTCAGCAAACCGGCGAATCGCCTTGGACTGGCCGGTTTCCTCGCCTTGCATATTTCTTGGTAGGCCGATAATTATAATATCCACTTCGTGCCGGGCGGCAAGTTCTTTAAGGCTGTCAAAGACCTGATTGTCATTTTTCAGGATAATCAATGGCGCCGGTAGGCGAGCAATGGTGTTCGCTATTGCCACGCCGATGCGCGCATCGCCGACATCAAGGGCTAAAATCGCCTTAGGGAATCTGGCTGCCATCAGCCTGTTGAACTTCAATCGTTATTTTGGAATGTTTCTTCGGTACTTTGCCGACCCAGAATGGGCTGAGTTCTACTTTAGGCTCATTGATACCTGGCACTTGGCTTAAAATAGCCTCAGCCTCTCCGGACTTTTTACCGGCTATTTGGCTTTTGATATTTTCCTGATCCAAATCCGGCCCGACTACCACCGTAGTGTTCATAGTAACGCCTATCCGGCCGGAGTCATCGCTGACTTTAAACGTTGCGCTGTCTATGCCATCGCTTAAGATAGTTTTGTCCTTGCCTTCCTCGCTTTTTGCCACTTCGCTTTTAACCAATTCCTGCAAATCTTCTTTTTTGATACCTAGCATGCTGTATTTAGTAGTTACGCTTACTGTCACTTCATCGGCTTCCTGACCGACGGCCGGGCTGACATCATAGCTCCCCGGTTTTGATTTGAAAGAATCTTCAATCGGCACATAGCCGTCACTTTTCAGCTGGTTTACGAAGTCGTCATGTACGTCGCTTGGTTTGCCGTTTAGCCGTTCTTTAGCTTTATCTACGTCTTCTTGTGCTACCACTTTTACAATTTTACTGCTGCCTCCGCTCATTTGCGAGCCACTTGCTTGAACTTCAGAATATCCCGAAACTGCGTATGACTGAGCGCCTAAATTATAATCTTCGCCTGACTTTTGAGCAGTAACGCTTCCGCTTGCGGTAGCCGATGTACAAGCTCCTCCCGTAAAACTATCTGCCGGAAGCTTTACGGCTTTTTGGGTTAAAAAAGAAAAGCCATCGGCGCTAACAATCGTACCAGCAGGAAGTGTCGTAGCTCCGCTTCCAAAATCACAATTTTTAAATGTTACTGTACCCGTAGCTTTATCGCCCTTGTCTTTTTCGCCGGACGTATTAACTTTTTCGTTGTCGTCTTTTTGGTCTTCCTTGGTTGTGGCGCGGACTATTTTGAGGTCTGGGTCAAAGCTATCGGCGCTGGTATCAGCGATGAAATCAATCGTCATAGGCAAATCAGTGGTCTGGGCTTTTACGGTAACTTTGGCCTTCGGCGCTATAAAAATCGCATAAATCAGCACAAAAACCAGTGCTACGCCCAAGGCGCCTGCGAATATCATTTTTTTGCGGAATTTGCTGAAGTTCGGTACTTTGTTTTTCTTGTTTTTCTTCGACTTGGCGGTTTCTGAACCGGGTTCAGGGGTTTTTGGCGTATTGTCAATTTCTATTTCGTCATCGGAATCGGCGAATTTGGCCGCTGGGACGACTTGGGAAACGGGGGTATTTGGGTCAATGTCGTCTTTTTCACCGTCAGCTGTTTCTTTGCCGGTTACTTTAGCTAGCGGAACATAAGGTTTGCTGGTCAGGTTAGACGCGACGAACAGGCTAGCCGCCCCCGCTAAAGGCAATATGCGGGATTCGGAAGTTATCAGTACTACTTTCTTTTTGTGCTGGTCTTGCGCCCGTTTTAGCAACTTCATATTGACTATGGACTGCAAAACAGACGCTCGTTTGGGCAATACCAAGGCCACTATATCCTTATCGCTGTTTTGGATTTTGCTGATTATACCGGTAATTTCTTCATCAACGTCAATATAGATAGTATCTTTTGAATCGGCTGTCATATACGTAACATCCTATCAAACCTTGCCCTCAGCCCGCTAGTTGAAGCAATGTCTTCCTGCTGCTGGATAGTGTCAAGGCCAACCCTTAGCAAGCCCATGGCAGTTATATAGGTATGGTCCTCAACCCGGCTGGTAGTATCCTCAATACCAACAACTTGGTCGGGGTTAATCAGGGAAATCCGCGGTTTGCGGGTAAATGGCAGTTGTCCGTACCAATTGGTCTGATTAAGCGTATCAATAAGTTTTTTCAAGCTCGCGCCGCCGCCGCAAAGCAGTATCTGATGCGGCAGGTTCTCTAAATCGCTATAGTCGGAAAGAGCCAATTCTACGCCTGATAGCCAGACATCGCAGGTTTTTTCCAGGCTTTCACTGATAGATGCGTGCTGGTTCAATTCTTCTTCGGCCCGCGTGGAAAAATCCAGTTTTAACTTTTCCGCGACATCAAACTCAACACCCAAATCCCTTTCAATAGAACGGGTAAAGGCGCGGCCGCCAATGCCAAACATTTTGGTTCCCTGCACTCCGCCTTCGTTAATCACGGCAATATCAGTGGTTCCACCGCCGACGTCCATCAGGATGGCGCTCATAGTCGCATTGGTGCTATCGCCAATGACCGAACGGGCCACCGCAAACGGCTCAGCGGCTACGGCCAGCAGATCAAGGTCAAGTTCGTTGGCTACACGTTCCAACGCCGAGATATGTATCATCGGCGCAAAAGCCGTATAGAGCTGGACCAAGATATCCCGGCCCTTAAATCCGATAGGATTAGTAACGTTATAGCCGTCAATGCTGATACTTACCAGCGCGCTGTTAACCAGCCGGACATCTATATGCTGTCCGCCTAGTTCCAGCTCCAGGTTTTTTCTTGCCTGCGCTTCAGCTCGCTCCTGAACAAGTTCGATAATCCTCTCCATCTCATCAACATCCAGTTCCAAGTTCGGGTCTTTGCGGGTACACCTGATAGTCGTAGTCGTGCCTTTTACCAACTCTCCGGCGATACCGACAACAGCTGTACGTACGCTAATTTGAGCTTGTTCTTCGGCTTGGGCTAATGCCTTGTTACAATTTTCGACAACCGAGCCGATATCAGCCACGGCTCCGGCTTGCATATCGCTAAGCTGCTGATGCGCTCGGCCAACACCGACAATCTGCACGCCTTCGTCAGTTACTCGGCCGATAAGCGCCTTGACATTTTCGGTACCGACGTCCAAAGCAACTATATGCTGAGCCGCTTTTGATTGACGTTTCATGGATGCGGCAGAATCCGCAAGATTTTTTATTTTTCGGAGCATAAGCGTCTAATATTATACCATGCGGCCCTTCGTTCTAACAGATAGGGCGAGAAGTCTAGTCTTAATCAAAGCTGCAAGTTTTCATCTGATAAATTGGCCGCTGGGAAATCATTGTCATCATCCAGCCCGGTTATGTCAGAGGATATGGAATTGTCAGCGTTCTCTATATCAAGCGCGCTGGGCGAGGCTAAGATGTCGTTTTGCTGGGTGGTCTGGTCCGTCCGGGCCTGCGGAGTTTTTTTATCGACGGAAGACACCAGCACAAAGATTATCAGTATTAAAAAGATGCTGCCGAAGACTATGGCGGAGATAATAATGATCTTCTTTCTTTTCTCGGCACCCGCACTGGGAGTAAAAGCTGGTGACGGGTTATCCCCGGATGGTGTCTGAGCAGTAGTATGCGCAGAAGCCGGCGGCTGAGTTGGCACGCTTGGACTAAACAAAGTATCAGGTTTCACTGCCTGCGGCTGGTCGGAATTTTGGTCCGTCGGGTCCATAGCTACTGAGCCTCCGTTTTAAGTTTCAAGCTGTCCGATTGTTTACTGATTGTCGGCTGGATAGTATCAATCAGATAAGATTTAATACCAATAAACGAGCTTCTTATCTGGGCGTTATATAGTCTGGCAGTTTGTAGTAAGGCCTTAAAACCAGTCGGGTCGGCCTTGCAGTTCATAGCCACGATATCTTTTACAGCCTGTTGGAATTGGTCCGATTGGTTCTCAAAAGCCTGCACTCTTTTAATGTAACTTGTCCTTTGTTGTTCCAAACTATAAGTGTCTTTGTCCGCCAGTTTGAGTTTGCCGATGATAATCCACAATGTAGCGTCAATATTGCGATAAACCTTATCTCTTTTGTCAGAGGAAGAGCTGTAAGTATCCCCCAAGGTCCTGAGCTTGCTTTGGGCAAGCGTGCATTGACTCTGAAGACGTTGTTTATCATCGATGTTAAGCCTTGACTGGCGTTCATTTTTACGCTGGGTAATCCGTTGCTGAAGGGTACTTCCCGGCGGAGTATTGGCGGGAGAGGTATCAGCCTTAACGACAGCAAAACCCGCAAAAGCCAATGCGACCAAAATAAATGCAATCACTATAAGAGAAACTTTGTTTACAAAGCGTGAAGTAAACATAACTGGCTACATTTTAGCATAATCAATTACGATTCCGCCTTATGAGAGGGGAACATCCCCTCTCATCGATCCGGGCGCGGAATAAATCCGACGCTCGGTCTGCTCACCCCTATACCTTAAATCAAAAAGTTTAGGCCTTGATGTTTTTACCAAAATATATTATTATAACTAACCCATTTAAGAATTTCGAGTATGTCAAAAGAACCTGAGATAAAAGAGATATTAGCTGGCGCCTATGAAAGCGCCGGCCAAACAACCCTGGTATATGTCCCTGGCTTGGAAGAAACCGTTTTGAGCGAAGCAAAAGGTCTTGGCGAGGCAAACAGTGTTATCCATGCCGGTGAAAACGGAAACAGGCGAATGACCGTTATAACTGTCGCCTACAATCATTTCGGCAAATTCAGGCATGATCGGTCCAAAAAAGTATTCACAGCAGTAAAAAGTGCTATTGAAGCCTCAGGTATGACTTTAGAAATAGGCGAAACAGCGAACGATTTTTCCGCAGAAAATTAATATCTAAACTAAGACGCCTTTGACTCTTCTGACTCCGGCGGATGAAGCTTCTTCTTTTCGGCTTCGCCTTATGAGACACCCTATTCTAGGGTTTCTCATCGCGCGGCGCGCGGCAGTGAATGCCGACGCTCCGGCTGCTCTTCCCAGTTTTATTTTAAGATTGCCTTAATTCTTCGCACACCAGCGGATGATGCTTCCTCTTTGGCGATTTTGAATTTTTTCCCGCCTTCGGCTAACACGCCGGTGTGTTCGACATGCGGGCCGCCGCAGATTTCGATGCTGAACGGCTTTTCGCTTGGAGCAGACATAATGTATACCTTTACTTTATCTCCGTATTTGTCGCCGAAAGCTCCTTTGGCTCCCAGTTTGAAAGCTTCTTTAGTCGGATATTCTTTCCACTCCACTTTTAAGTCTTTTTTTATCTGTTCATTGACGATTTTTTCGACTTCATCAAGCTTGTCACGGGTTACTTTTTCAGGGTGGGAAAAGTCAAATCGTGTGCGTTGGGCGCTGACATTACTGCCGCGCTGGACAACATGGTCGCCGAGCACTTGGCGAAGCGCTTCGTACATCAGGTGCGTGGCGGTATGGAGTTTTTTAGTTTCGTCCGAATGGTCAACCAAACCGCCTTTGAACACGCCCTTTGTCGCAGTCTGGCTTCGTTCACGCTGCTGTTTCATCAGCTTTTCAAACTCTTTGTCTGCGTTTTCGGATATATCAATATTGCGTTTATAAGCTTCCTCTTTAATGAGTTCGACAGGAAATCCGTAAGTATCGTACAGTCTAAATATATCTTTTCCTGTCAGGGAGCCAAAAGCATCTATTGTCTTATTAAGTTGTCGTAAGCCACTTCTAAGAGTTTGGCGGAAGATTCTTTCTTCGCGAACCAAGGTTTCTATCACCTGTTTTTCAACTTTAGCGACTTCCGGGAAGTCTTTTTTGTACAAACCCACAATTACCGGGGTAATCTGCTCACAGATTCCCTGCTCAATACCCAGCTCAAAAGCGTAGCGGATAGCCCGGCGAATCAGCCGTCTGGCAACATAGCCTTGCTCTTTGTTGCTCGGCGCAACACCGTCGACAGCAAGAAAAACCACGCCGCGCAAATGATCGGCTATTACTCGCATACTAGCCGTATGTTGCCCGTATTTCTTGGCTGATAACTCTTCTAATTTTTCAATAATCGGCCAAAGCAGGCTGATTTTAAAAACATCCGGACTGTTTATGGCGGCAGCGGCTATCCGTTCCAGCCCCCCTCCGAAATCGACGTTTTTCTTCTTCAGCGGCTCAAAACCGTCTTTGGTGCGCAGATATTGCATAAAGACTTGGTTGCCGATTTCCATAAACCGGCCGGAGTCACTGGCCGGGTGCGGCTTGCCGTAGCTTTCGTTGTGCTTGTCTTCGCCAAAATCGTAAAACACCTCGCTGTCCGGGCCGCAAGGGTCGCCGATAGGCGTAGTATCCAGGCCGCCGGCCCGGCTCCACCAATTCTCGCCGTCATCATAGTAAAATATCCTGCCGCCGTCCATGCCCTTTTTATCACCGTCTTTCTGGCTGCCGATGTCGACGATTTTGGTTTCAATACCTTTGGATTTGAATAAGTCTTGCCAGATTTTGGCCGTTTCCTCGTCTTTGGGTATACCGTGTTCTTTACTGCCGATAAAACAGCTGACGTAGAGTTTGTTCGGATCCAAGCCGACCTCGTCCGTTAAAAATTCAAAAAACCATTTTATTTGCTCTTCTTTAAAATAATCGCCCAAGCTCCAGTTGCCGAGCATTTCAAAAAACGTAGTGTGGCTGTTGTCGCCAACTTCTTCTATATCCTGGGCGCGCAAGCAGGTTTGACTATTTACCAAGCGCTTTCCCTCCGGATGTTCTTCGCCGAGCAGGTATGGAATAAGCGGCTGCATACCGGAACCGGTGAAAAGCGTTGTCGGGTCATCCTGCGGCACTAATTGAGCTCGCGGAATGGGGACATGTTTTTGCTTCACAAAAAAATCAATATAAGCTTTTCGTATCTCCTGCGCTGTCATTAGTAATAGTGTATCAAATATTTGCTTAAATTGGATTTGGATGGTAATATAGTTTTAATTATGGAAGGCAAGAAATTGACGGTTGACGAAAGAGCAACAGCTGAAAGTTATAGGAACGTTTCTCGTAACGCAAGCCAAGAAGCTGAAGCACTTACTTTTGCTACTAATGCCCTAGTAGCACTTACAGACCCTAGCTTAAGATCTAGACGTAAAGTCTTAAAGCGCATACAAGAGTTGCAGGATGATAGTGGAACAACAAAGATTGACTTAGATACTGAAATTTACCTTGAAGGAAGGCTCAGGCAATCCTCTAAGCTAATAAAATCAAAAGCCGAAAGTGCCGGACGCGTAGCAGTGGATGCAGCCGAAACTTCCGAGCATATTGAGCAGAACGGTCTTCCTAAATAATAATTCCGCCACCGAGAACTTGGTTGCCGTCGTATAGGACAGCAGATTGGCCTGCGGAGATTGCGCGTTGTTCTTCATCTAAAACCAGCTTGTTGTCTTTGATTGTACAACCAACCAACGGGCCGCGATAACGCAGGCGCGCCTTAAGGCGCTTAGTAGTTAGTAGTTCGTAGTTCGTAGTTTGAGGATTAATCCAATGCAAGTCCGTCAGATTTATTTCTTTTGACCATAATTCTTTGTCCGATAAATCGGTGGTTACGAAAACAGTGTTGGTCTTCATGTCTTTTTTCGTAACGTAATACGGCAGGCCGCCGCCAACGTCCAAGCCATGGCGCTGGCCGATAGTGTAGAAAATTGCCCCTTCGTGCTCGCCGATTTCTTTGCCTGATTGATTAATTATCACACCAGGTCTGGCCTTTACATATTGGCTCAAAAACTCCTTGATACCGACTTTTCCGACAAAACAGATGCCTTGGCTGTCTTTTTTGCCGGCAGTCGGCAAACCGCGTTTTTTGGCCTCTTTTCTGACTTCTTCTTTAGAAGAAAATTCGCCAATCGGCATCAGGGTTTTTGATAAAGCGTCAGACGTAACTCGATACAAGAAATAAGTCTGATCCTTGGCTTTATCTTTAGCAACACGAAGTTCTCCGTTTTTTGTGCGGGCGTAATGGCCGGTAGCTATAAGATCCGCGCTGTTTTCTAAGGCCGTGTCCAAGAACAATTTGAACTTGATTTCCTGATTGCACATGATGTCTGGGTTTGGCGTGCGGCCGGCCTGGTACTCGCTAATCATATAGTCAACGACTTTGTGCTTATAATCTTTCTCAAAATCAAAAGTACGAAAATCTATGCCTAGCTTGACGGCCGTACGCTTGGCATCCTGAAAATCTTCTTTCCAAGGGCACTCAAAACCGGGGATATCCTGAGTCCAGTTTTTCATGTAGACGCCCACGACGTCATAACCTTGCTCAAGCAATAATGATGCTGTTAAAGACGAATCTACACCGCCGCTCATCCCAACAAAAACTCTTTGTGACATAGTTACTTATTATCCGACACAATTGATTCTGCTTCAATTAATCTCCGTCAAAATTCAGACGGCCGTCTAATTTTTGGCGGAATTTTCGGAACAGATTTTTTTGGTCTTTTATACGTCGAGGAATACAACTACTTGATTATTACGCACATGCATAATGCCGCGGTCAATCTTATAAACCTGTTTGGCATCTCCGTCGCCTCTGACTACTACTTCACCTTCGTTCAAGATAGTCATGAACTTGTGATGCTCGGGCAGAACGTCGAACAGCCCGGTATCATTGGTCGCCGAAATACTAGAGGCCAGCCCATCAAAATAAGTCCGGTATGGTGAATGTATTTTTATGTGCAGTGTTGAAACCTTGGTTTGTTCTGTCAAAGCAGTATCTCCTCGATGCTTTTAAGCGTCTGGTCGCGGCTAAATGATTCGCCGGGTATGCCGTTCAGCTTCTCGGTCACGAACATACTCTGGGAGAAGTTGGAAATTACCTTTTTTGCCTTGGAATAATCTGCCCTGTCCGTCGGTGATAATTCATTCTCTCCGATGACCGCAATAATGCTCTTTAATGATTCGTATTTTTGGATAAGCGCCTGCACTTGGACACTGAGCAAATAATGTCTGTCGCCGACGACTTCCGGTGTCAAAAGCGACGAAGTAGTCCTGATAAGATCGACCGCCGGCCTGATGCCCTGTTCAGCCACGGCCCGGTTTAAAACCAAGATGGCGTCAAGCTCATGCTGTATCATCTGCACTGCCGGGTCACTGATGTCATCAGCCGGAACATAGATGGTCTGCACTGATGTTATCGAGCCATTGTCGCTGGAACTTAACCGGTCCTGCAGGACTTTGATATCCGAGAAGATAGTTGATTGGTAACCGCCTTCGCTTGGTACTTGGTCCAATATTGATGCCAACTCATTGCGGGCTTGGACATAGCGGTACATATTATCGGCAAAAAATAGAATATCTTTGCCCTGCTCATCGCGGAAATATTCAGCCAAAGCAGTCGCCGATACGCCAACCAAGGCTCTTTGAACCGGACTTTCGTTCATTTGTCCAAAGAACATACAGGTGTTTTCCAGTAAATTGGCGGTTTTTAACGTGTCATAAAGTTCATGGCCTTCACGGATTCGCTCACCGATGCCTGTAAAAAAACTCAAGCCCGCGCCAGTTTTGGTGATGTTATGTATAAGCTCCATGGTTAGCACGGTCTTACCGACACCCGCGCCGCCGATGATGCCTATCTTTCGCCCTTTTACGAACGGGGTCAGAAAATCAATGACTTTAATACCGGTTTCCAACACCTCATTTTTTGAAACCTGAAAATTGGAATTCTTTATAGGTATATCCAGCACGTTGCGATAACTGGTCTTGGCCGGATCTAGCGGCGGCAAGTTATCCAGCGGCATGCCTAACGCGTCAAATATCCGGCCAATGGTTTCGTCGCCGACCGGAATCTCTACGCCTTTTTTCAGCCGTTCGGCGGCCATACCCTTTTGAATGGTTTTGTCAGCCCGCAGATTAAGACAGACCGCCTGCCCATTAACATTTAGACGTTCGACTACCAGCTGGGTTTTATTCTCATTACCAATCTCTACCAGCTCGCCTATTTGCGGCACATCGGCGTCAAAGCCGACCATGACTATCAAATCTTTGACAGCAGTCACCATGCCAGCCATCTAATTGCCCCCTCTGTTCATCTGTGATTTTTTCATACCGTTGATAGTTTCTTTTATTCGATCATCCTTTATGGAACGTTTTGTCCGGTTGTATTTAAGCCGCGCCGTATAAAGGCTGTCGTCAGCCGCTTGATGGGAAGCGGACATAGCCCTAAACCGGCTGGCATATTGTGCCAGTTTGGACTCCAATATTAACTGGCTGATAGCAATCTTTAGCATTGAGCGCTCCAAATGGCCGACAACAGCATGAGTACTTGGCTCGAAGATATAGGTTTCTTCGCTGATTACGTTTTCCAGCTCTTCGGACCTGCTGCCGATTTCGGCTACTACCGCATTTATTGATATCGACTTTACGGCCTGGTTCATCAGTGAAACATACTCCTGATAGTAAACGACTGTGTTGGAATACTGTTGAATGTAATTGGTAATCGGCGCGGTGTTGATATTTTGATCTTTTTTTGGCAAAACGAAATATTTTTTTATAGGGACTGAGCGTTGGTTCAATTGAGTAACGCCATGACGTCCGATGACAATGATGTCTTGTTTGCCGGGGTTATAATTTGCCAGCATAAGCTGTACAACACGCTGGTCAATATCGCCGCTGAATCCGCCTTCCGAAGTTATGACTATTACCAGTTCTTTGTTGCTGACTTTGGGGTGGTGGGAACCGCGGCCATAGCGGAACAGACTGTCTACCCGCAACTGTGAATAAATAGACCATAGCTCCTTGAAAAACTGGGTAGATTGCAAAACCTGATTTTTAACTCTGGCTATCTGCAGGCTGGCGATGCCTTCGAAGACGCCAGTTAATTCTACTAGAGCCGACATCGCTTCGGTTTCTCTTTCTATTTCAGTCAGTCTGGTCATTTTTTTGCACCTACCAATATCTGGCGTTTAAGTTTTTCGCGGCTGGGTTCATAATCAGATTCTTTCTGGACTTTAGAAGCAAATTCCGCCGCCATATTCTTCAGGCTGTTGACGTCGATTTTCTCTTCGGCCTGTTGATTTAAGACAATGTCCAGCATCAACTGTTGAGTTACCAAGCCGTAGACATCAACCGGACTCTGGGTTAATAGCGAGAACATATCCTTGCCTTTTTTAAGTACTAGTTTGGATTCTTCGGTAAGTTCCGAGCCAAAACGTGAAAATTCTTCAGCCTGACGGTATTCTGCCAATAGTTTAAGGGTTTTCGCGGCCAGTTCTTTTTGAATCTTGTTATGGCCAACGCCGCCGACCCTAGTCACACTCAGACCAGTATTAATTGCCGGTCTGACGCCGCTCCTGAAAACATTCATGTCCAATATCCACTGCCCATCGGTAATCGACATGATATTGGTCGGCAAAAAGGCGGTAATATCGCCGCTGCTGGCCAGTACTATCGGTACCGCTGTCAGGCAATTGCCGGTACTGTTTAGACGGCCGGCTCTCTCGAGTAAACTGGAGTGCGCGTAAAACATATCGCCGGGGTAGGAATCCCGACCCGGGCTAACACCGGATAATAGCGAGATTTCCCGGTAGGCATGGGCGTGGCTGGTTAAATCGTCGTAGATAATTATCGTATCCTGGTTAGATTTCTGCCACAGGTATTCGGCCATAGAACAAGCGATGTACGGAGCTAGATAAGTTGATATCAACGAATCAAACATAGTCGAAACCACTACTATGGAATTTTTCAGCGAACTGGTGGCCTCCAAGCGGCTAAGCAAAGTGTCTACATCGCTTTTGCGTTTGGCTATCAAGCAGTAAACGACAATCTGCCCGGTATTTTTTTGGTTGATGGTCAACTGAGTTGCCAGCGCTGTTTTGCCGGATTTGCTATCCCCGATTACCGCTATTCTCTGGCCTCTGACCAGCGGGAAGATTGAATCAATTGTAGTTACGCCGCTCTCCAGCTGTGTCTCGAGCAGTTTTCTGGAATATAGCGTCGGGGCCTCGTTGAAAACCGGCCAAACGCTATCGGCAACAATTGGTCCTTTGCCATCCAGAGGATGCCCGCTGATGGAAACTACCCGGCCGATAAAATTTTTACCAACGCGGCAGACCAGTTTGTCGTGCTGCGCTACAGCCAGCGTCCCGATAGCTATGTTTTTGTTGCTTAGATGCAGGACGAAGACACTGTCAGCATCTATTTGTTTAACAAAGCCCTTGGAACCGTCGGCAAACAGTACGAGCGCATGGAGGTTTATCGGGTTTAGCCCTTTTATTCGGACTAAAAACTTATCCGCGCCGATAACTTCACCGACCGGCTGGCCGCTTTTGACCAAACTGTCGAAATGCGCCTGCGAACTCACGAACTTTTCTCCAGCAGGCCGGATAACATCGTCCGGCTATCATCAAACCGATGCCGCAAACTCATGTCGAACACTTTGTTGGTAGTCCGTACCACGCAGCCGACGGAAATAGCCGGCTGGATACCGATATCCACTAAAATCTCCTGATGGATGTTCTGTCTCATCCACAGTACTATTTTCTGAACAACGGCCGGAGAAGGTTCAACAGCGAAGCTTATATGAAGCTTCTTGCCGCGCATTTTCAGCTCGCGCAGATGATTGATAAGCTGTTTGCGATCTTCTGCATTGGTCAACGAAAGATTGTTGGCCTCAGCTAGCTTCTCCAGGGTTACGGTAGTCTTAGGCAGACTGTCGCGCGAAGCAGCTTTTCTAAGATGGGCTTGGTATAAAAATTCATCCAGTTTTTCAACCTCATGAATGGCCCGGCTTAAGTCTTGGTTGGTGACTACTTCCGGTGTTAGTTTGAACTTAACGGTTTCAACGGGTTTTTTGTTGGGTTTTTTCTCAGTCATTGTCACGCTCCGGACTTGATATCATCAATAATCGCCTGTTTGTTATGCTCCAGTTCACTCAGAATATATTCCAGCTGGTCTTCCAAATCTATCTGATTGCCGATAGCTCCGATTACATAATGGTTGACTATCTCGGCCATGTTGGCCTCAAAACGGTTAATCAAATCCTGTTTTTCCTTTTCCATAGTTTCAGTCAGTTGTTGTTTCATCACCTGTCCCTGTTCTTCCACCGCAACCCTGGTTTTGTTTATGGAATCCAGCGCGGTATTCTTGGCGTCTTGAATTGATTGTTCGTACGTCGAAAACGCTTCCTTAAGCGTCTTGGTAATTTCCTGTTTCATAAATTCGTTGACCTGCGATGTCGTAAGCCGTAAATCCTGTTGCAGGAACATGGCATTTTCGCCGATTATTTTTTCAAAATGCAACCGGCCGCGGTTCCTCAGCTCTTCTCGAAATTCGTCGTTAAATATCTGCTCGACAGCGTTTTCAGCAACGGTTTTTATGCTGTCTTCATTATTTTTGCCGGTTGATGGACTGCCAAGACGAATAGCCATCCAAATAAAAGCCAAGGTCGCAGCCAGTAATGAACCGACTATCAGAATCGTACCAGCATGGTCTTGTATCATTTGCCCGCCCCTTCTTCCACGCTTAAAGCTTTAGTAGTAAATATACCCCAAATATACCGCATATGAAAACAATCAGTCCTAATATTACTACCTGCAATAGGCCGCGCAGAATCGATGCTTTGGATAGCGGGTTACGGCCCATCGCCTGAAGACTGCTTTTCGCACCGCCGTAAATCATAATCCCGGTTACAATAGTGGTAGCCAAAAATATTATTGAAGCCAGCCAAATGCGGGCATTGCTGACCGGCCGGCCAGCGACTTCGTTAGAGACATTTTTTAGCAACTTAGGCACTGTCTGCGGCGGCGGTTTCTTCAAAAACGGATTAGCGCCGATGACAATATAGGCATCTACCTGGCCGAGTTTAATCGGCTTGTTGTCAGATTTTCGGTTAACGGTACTTAAAACGTTTTTTTCGCCATCAAATCCGCTGGCAGCGCGGCCAAGGACTATCGGCTGTTCATCATTCGCTTTCATAGCAACGCCCTTTATCGATGAAATGCTGAGGTAATCGCCTTGTTTGATAGCTCCGTTCTCATTACTAACCCGTACCATATGCGTACCGTCATTGGCCACAAAGACATTTTGGTCCTTGCCCACAATGACTACCGGTGAATCATTTTCAGATACAACTATGCCCTTGAGGTCGCGCAGTCTTTCCTGGCTGAGTGCTTCAACCTTCGTAGCATCGTTATCTTTTTGTTTGACCAGCGTGCCATTTGGAAGGGTTTCATCGGATTTGTAGCCTTGGTTTATACTTTGGGCAGCCAGCGAACCGGCAATACTCAGGCTTATTAATACCAACAGCCCGGCAAACGCCAGCAGTTTGGAAAGGAAGCGGTTTTTAATGTTTGTTTTTTGCATAAATAATATAGATTGATTTCGCTTATGATTATACCGCTTAGTTATTTCTTTAAGCAATCAGATTGCCAAGTATTTCAAGCAGGTGTTTTATATCAGCCGACGTGGTAGCGCGGCCAAAACTAAAACGCAGAGAGCTGCGGGCATCGGTGTCGGATATGCCCATTGCCCTAAGCACGTGCGATGGTTCGTCCGAGGCGGCACTACAAGCCGAGCCGGCAGCGGCTAATATTCCTTTCTCTTCCAGCTGATATAACAAGCGTTCGTTATCCGCGCCGGGAAAGGTTACGCTCAGGATATGCGGCGCGCACTGCTTTGGATGGCCGTTTATTACGATTTTTGGATTGGTTTTAAATAAGCCTTCAACGAATTGTGCACGCAGTTTTTCCAATCTTGCAGCCTCATCTTTTCGCTTGCCGGAAGCAATTTCCAGTGCTTTGGCAAAGCCCGCGGCCGCGGCCGGATTTTCAGTGCCGCTACGCCGGTTCTGCTGTTGTCCGCCGCCAAGAATTTGCGGCTTTGGCTCAACCCCGGTTTTGGCGAATAATACTCCGGAGCCTTTGGGACCATAAATCTTACCGCCGTTGAGCGTTAAGAGGTCAACACCTAAACGGTTGGTATTGATATCCATATAACAAGGCGTCTGGCAGGCATCGCTATGCAGGTAAAGTGGCAAACCGATACCGTTCGCTCGTCGGGACTTTCTGACTTGCTTGATAAGCTCGGCGATTTTTCGAATCGGCTGGGCCGCGCCGGTTTCGTTGCTGGCCAGTATCACGCTTATTAGGACAACGTCGTTGGTTATCAGTTTTTTTAATGATTCTAGCTTGATAGCTCCGCGTTTATCAACCGGTATTAAGCTATGGTCATATTTTTCGGCCGGTTTCAAAACCGATTCATGTTCGATATTGCTTGCTAGCACCTTTTTGCGCGGGAATTTGTCCATTACGCCGGAAATTGCCAGATTGTTGGCTTCTGTACCGCCGGAAGTGCAGATGATTTCGGTATGCTTAGCTCCCAGTTGGGCGGCTACGCTTTTTTTAGCTTCGGTTATCTCATCTTTTACCGACTTTGCCGACAGATAGTTTGCCGCCGGATTATAAAATTTACCCATAAAATACGGCTCCATCGCCTTAATAACAGCTTCGTCCATCGGCGTGGCCGCCGCATAATCAAGATATATGGCTTTTTTGTTCACTATTTAATTTTACTTCTCAATTGACAGAACATAGTTATGGGTTTATAGTATACCTTATATTAAAGGGGTGGGAAAGTTAGGAGCTTATGAGACTGCCAAACAAATTTGAAGCTATGCTAGCTACTGGCCTGAGCGCCGCGGCCCTTGTAGCCGGATGCGGCGGATCTGATAATTCAACTGCGAATTATAATGGGTTGTACTTAGCATACAGTGACGCATTGGAAAACACTACCAATTACTGTACAGGTGGGCTCCCTGACTCGCCCGGTTTTGCGGCCAGTTCAATCGGGAATTATGCCACCGAACGTGCTCAAATGATCGATGAATTAGACTTAGGACCCGGTTCAGAAGCAGAAACGGCGCGGTATGAAGATTTCAAAAGTGATTTTATGCCAGCAAACCATCTAGCGAAAAAACTGTTCGACTGCGTGCAAGCCGAGATACAAGACAGCCAGCAACCTTTACCTTAAGCCAAAAAGCAGTTTGGCATTTTCGGTGGTAGCATTTGCCAGTTCTTCGAATTTCTCACCTCGAAGTTCTGCTAGAAATTCAGCCGTTTCTTTCACATATTCAGGTTTGCAGATTCGGCCGCGATACGGCTTTGGCGCCAGATATGGGGCGTCTGTTTCGAGAAGCAACCTGTCCAAAGGCACTTTTTTGGCCATTTCCAGCTGATTTTCGTCCTTAGTAAAGGTCATTATGCCGTTTAAGCCGGTATAAAGCCCTTTATTTAGTGCTTTGTCAAGGTCAGCCGTATTAGACGTGAAGCTATGCAAAACTCCCCTAACAGCCCCAAAATTGTCTAAAATCGGCCAAAAGTCGGAAAAAGCCTCGCGGATATGGAAGATTACCGGCAATTTATTTTCACGCGCCAGCTGCAAAAACATCTCCAAAAGTTTAATCTGTTCGGCCTTCGGCGAATGTTCATAGTAATAATCCAGTCCTACCTCCCCCAACGCCACTATCTTGGGTTCTTTTAATAATTCCTCAAAGGTGGATAAGTCTTTGTGTTCTGATAAGAATTTCTGGGCTTCATGGGGGTGAACGCCGACAGACGACCAGCAGTTGCCACGGGTTTGGACAAAATTTACAGCTTCTCGGCTATCGTTCAAGTCAGTACCGACGCATATCAGCCTGCCAACGCCTGCGATTTCGGCAGATTTTATAAGTGCGTCCGGATCTGTTTCTTCGGCCTCCTGCCATTTTTTGGCCGTGTAATCCTGGCGGTTGCTGTTTGCCGCATGGATATGACAATGGGTGTCGACTAAACCGGCCATGGCTATTTCTGTTGAATCGTCTTAGGAAAGAGAGTCCCCTTGGTCGGCTTGATTATGCCGGTGCCAAAGATATCCTTAATTTTGGCTGATGTTTCCGGCAAAAATGGCAATAACAGTTCGGCGATTTGCAGCAAGTCGCTACACATATAAGCCAATACTTGGCGCAAGTGCTCCTCGTCTTTTGATTTGGCAATTTCCCACGGCTTCTGCTCGTCAATGTACTGGTTCAGGCCCCTGACCTGCTCCCAGACTTCCTCCAGCGCGCGGTCAAACCGGCAGTCAGCCAAGTATTTATGATACCCTGCGCTGTCGTGCTCGGACGGTGGAATGTCGCCGATTAAACCCCTTTGGTACCTGATGATCATCGCTTCGGTTCGGCTAACGGCATTTCCCAGCTCGTTAGCCAGCTCGCCATTGTAGGCGGCCTCGAATTTTTCCCATGTGAAATCACCGTCATCATAGCTTGGCGTGTGGCGCAGGATATAGTAGCGGAAAGCGTCGACACCATGTTTGTCGATGACTTCTTTAGGATGGATAACATTATTTAGCGACTTGCTGATTTTTTTGCCTTCAATATTTATAAAGCCGTGGACGTAGAGAAGTTCAGGCAATGCGATGCCAAGGCCGAACAGCATGCCGGGCCAGATTAGCGCGTGGAAGCGCGAAATATCTTTGCCGATAACCTGCACGTCTGCCGGCCAGAATTCTTTAAAATCCGGATGTTCCGGATAACCCAGAACGGTTATATAGTTCATCAGCGCCTCAAACCAAACATACATTACTTGAGCCGGGTCGTCCGGAACTGCTATGCCCCACGAAATTTTTTCTTTGGGACGCGAGATACTTATATCTTCCAAGCCCTCTTTTAATATGCCGAGTACCTCGTTTTTGCGGGTGGTAGGAATGATCCGGAAAGTTCCAGAAGTAATCGCCTCGCTGATTTGTTTGGAAAAGCTTGAGAGTTTGAAAAAATAATTATCTTCTTCAATCTTTTCATAAGGACGGTTATGGATCGGGCAAGTCCCTTTGTTTGCTTTGGCAGTGGATTCGGTTACAAAAGCTTCGCAGCCGGTACAGTACCAGCCGCTGTATTTGCCTTTGTAAATGAATTTGGATAAAGTTTTCCAAATCAAAGCCGCCCGTTGTTCGTGGCCCGGGTCAGTCGTACGGATGAAACGGTCGTTACTCATGTTCACCAGCGGACCGAGTTCGCGCCAACGCTGGCTCATTTCGTCAGCGTATTCCTTGACCGATTTGCCGAGTTCTTTCGCCTTTTCCTCGTTTTTGCCGCCGTGTTCGTCCGTACCGGTGCTTAGAATTACTTTTTTGCCACGTGAGCGGGCATAGCGCGCCAGTACGTCGGCGGCTAGCAGTTCATAAGTGTGACCAATGTGCGGCTCGCCGTTGATATATGGTATCGAGGTAGTTATGAAATATTTCATGCCGGGTTCCCCTGCCGTTTAGACTCAAGATATGACTGGCCAACGGCTGTGATTATGAAAATTACCCCGGCAAGTCCGGCCACGAATTCAGAGATTTCAAACCTGAGTGAAAGTAGCATGATAAACGCCAAAATACCGATAGCGTAGTGGGCGCCATGTTCCATGTATTTATACTGTTCCAGCACGCCGTGGCGCAACATATGCAGGGTCAGCACCCGCACGTACAGCGCGCCGATGCCCAGACCAACGGCTATCAATAATATCTGGTTGGTTATGGCGAAAGCACCGATGACGCCGTCCAAGCTAAAGCTGGCATCGACTACATTCAGGTACAAAAAGCCGATTAACCCGGCCTTGAATCCGGTTTTAGCTACCGAGCTGACGCCGCCGCTTTTTCTGGTTTTTTCAAGCAGTGTGTCTAACGAATTGATAACCAGATAAGTCAACAGCCCGATTGCGCCGCTGGTTAGAATAACCTGCTGTTCATGTCCGCCGACAAGGTTTGCCATACCCAAAATAACGCCCAGCGCTATTATCACGCTCAGGCTTTCCAATTTGCCAGCGTTTTGCAGTAGTGTTTCAATCTTGACCAGCCATTTGGTCCGGCGGCGCTCAAAAAAGAAATCAAGAAAAATCATCAGCAGGAACACGCCGCCGAAGCTGGCAATGACCGGATGTGCTTCTTCAAGCATGTGGCCGTATTCTTCCGGGTGGTTCAGCGCCAAATCAGTAACTGTGTGGAACGATAATCCAGAAGCCCACACGACTATATATATAGGCAGAAGCACCCTTACTATGAAAACGGCTATGAAGATACCGACCGTCAAAAAAGCCTGCTGCCAACCCGGACTCATTTTCTGAAGTATTCGAGTGTTAACAACAGCATTGTCAACGCTGAAGGTTATTTCAAGAGCCACCAAAACCAATACTATAATCAGTGCTGACAAGCCCGCCTTGACGCCAACGAAAGCAATCAAGGCAACCGATATCAGGGTTGAGATTGCATAAATTTTAACCAACGAAGGTTTTTTGTCTGACATTATTTAACTAAGTGTAACAGAGGTGATATTACTCAGGCAATAGATTATTCTACGACTTCCAACTCTACTAAGGGTTCATCCGTTTCTTTATCCAACACGTTTACGAACCAAAAGCCTTCTTTTTTAGGTTGCAATATCAAGCCACCATCTTCGATTAATACGAACTTTAATTTACCAGTGGCCATACCATAACTTCTCGCATCGGATTCCGGAGTCAGGATATTATCTGATTTAACAATAGTTTTAGGAGCCAGGCCCAAAGATGTAACTCTTAAATCCCGGTCTTGTACAATTTCTCTTATCCTTTTCTTTTGATTTTCAGGATAGTTCCGAGCTATGACACCGTCTAAGGCCGAAAGCGCGGTGTTATTTATCCAGTCGTCGATAACCCATTCTCTAAGAACACCGCCAAGAGTTTTCTGAATATCCCGGTCATCTCCACTCGTCACAAGTTCAGGATTTTCAAATACAAAATTCTGGACGGTTTGATCAAAAGAAGCGCCGGGTTCAGCATCTGCGAGTTCCGGCCAATGACCTTCTACCCAGGCCTTTACTCCTATATTGGTTTCTTGCATTATGGCGATTACTGCCTCGGAGATTAGCTTCCCGGCCACTTGGCCGAGAAGGTCTCAAAAGCTCACTACCGGGCAAGCATGAGAGGTATTGTAATCCGATTGTTTTTATGCTATAATCACAGAGTAATCGGGAGCCTCACCCCCTCTTTAACAACCCAGATTTTCATCCGCTCAAGTTACTTCAAAATTTGAAGTTACATGAGGGGCTGTATTTTAGCTCGACATCGGACCTTTACAAGTTGGATTCCGCAAGCCGCTTCTCAGCGTCATAGGGAAACTTTTAGTAAATGCAAAAACATTTCTAAACCGCTTAGCTGATGCGTTCGCGCCTAAGCTAGCATTCAACTTCGCCTAAGAACGAAGTTCGCCACTGAATTGACTTCAGATATTTTCAGTTGGCGTCATATTTTCTGAACGCTCGCAACTTACCGACCCGTAAGATGCGCTAAGACTTTGGGTCAACCGGCCTGATTTTTTGGTTATTTTTATCTCAGGACGTAACTAAATAGCCTAAGCTTGTAGACGACCAACGACGTAAACTGATGGACGTGGGAGAATTACCCACCAGCTCCACCAAAATTCTTTAACTCTTGTATTATTACAAGAGTTTTTTTATTATTAGCTTAAGTATTTAAACATAAGGATTATTTATGAAAAAACTAAACTCTAAAGGTTTTTCTGCTATTGAGGCTATACTTATTTTAATAATCGTTCTGATGATAGCCGGAGTTATATTCTATGTATATAAAACACAGAATAAAAACAATAGTATCTCGAACTCATCCATACAATCTTCAACCTCAACCAAAACTGAAGCATCCGAGGATAAATATGCTGGTTGGCAAACTTATTCTTCAAAAAATCCCGATACGGGCTACATAAGTTTTAAATATCCGTCCGGTTGGTACGTCACCGAAGATAAGTTGATCAATAGCAGTGGCCATATCACCATTTCGACTACTAAAACTCCTGGTGATTACCTGGACGGTCCTGTCACTAACATGCCGGCGGATTTACAAATAATCGGAATCAATTATGGAAAATCGATGGGTAATTTGGGAAGTATCGTTGAGTCAGCTACCAAAAAAGGTCAGCCAAATACAAGTCCTTTGGAAAGCGGAACTGTAGAAGATGGCAGCCTTACTACAAAAGACGGTTTAGCCGTACGTACCTATAATTGGAACGATAATGCCAACTTTGAGGCATATTGGCAGAATGCTTCGGACATATATTTCGCCGCAAGTAACGGTTATGGTGTATTAGATTCTGATAATGGTCAATCTGCTACTAAAACAGTCGAGTTGCTCATAGCCACAATTGCGTATCGCTAAATCGTAAGCTTAATAAGCCGCATAAATCCATAGGGCTTGGGAGTATTTACCCGCCAGCTTTACCAAAAAAGCTTGAGTTAATCCTAAAGCTTTTTTGCTTCCCGCTCATGCTTGCCCGGTAGTGAGCTTTTGAGACCTTCCCGGCCAAGTGGCCGGGAAGCTAATCTCCGAGGCAGATAAACTCAAAAGTCTACTACGGGGCTTGCAACCTTATAAATGTTGGTTTATAAATAAACGTTTAGAACGGAGGACACTGTTGTGGAAGCAAAATTAGGCGCCGAGCAAAAGCCAAAGACACCAAATGAAGGGCTTTATTTTGAAGATGTAGTACTGGGCCTGATAGATAGCGGCGGCTCTAGGGCTACAATGAAAGAAATCATCTATGCCTTGACCTTGGAAAGAAAAGTTTCAAGCGGTGTTTTTAAAGACATATCAAACGGACTAAAAGCGATTGAAGCTAAAGGCCGGATAATATCCGACAGACGGGGTAAATATTATGATTACGAAGCTTATAGCTCAGGCAAACAAAAACAGGCGGGTTCGCCAAACAAAACCCAGCGGCAGAAAATTAGATCTGGCAAGGTTTCAAGATTGAATAAAATGATGGCCGAAGAATTCGGACCCCCTAAAATGACGGTGGCGGGGCGGCGAAAACGCAGACAAAATCCACGGATACATGGCCGTTAGTCCGGGTACAAAATGAAAGTCCTCTTGAACTATTAAAGTAATAGTCGTATAAATATTTATATAATGAGTTCTCCTGAGATAAAGGCGGATAAATCTCCCCTAGAGCTAGAACTGGAACCATTTGAGCTGCCGCGCCGTACTATTTTGTTTTTTAAAGCTTTGCTGTTTATAAAACGCGCGCGCGAAAGAAAAAATAGAGTCCAATCCTTAATAGAAGCCAAAGGATATGAAAAAAAAGCCGCGCGGCACACTGAAACGGAACCGATACAACTGAGTAACCTGCTTATGGATGCCGCCCATTCTTATTTAAGGGCAAAAAGGCCGGTTCAGGCGGTGACTAATCTTGAAAAGGCACAGCCATTAGTTGAAAGTTATAAGATGCGAGGAACCTATAGCGGTTTTTTTAGTCTTGCTCGTTTATACCACGCCATGGAGGGCGCTTATACTGAAGTCGGAAGAGACGACGAAGCTCAGGACGTGCATGAAAAGTCTGTAACTTTAGCCCAAGATATGGAACAGCACTTTGATATTCATACGGAGTTTCTGCCGGATGGAAGCCAATTGATGAGTTTCGTTTCACCAGCTAAATAATAAATTCTTTGTCGGTTTGTTATGCTTTAGGTATGGAAAACGCGGTACAAATAAAGAATTTATCAGTTACCCTTCCCGGAGCAATCGAAGCAATAAAGAACGTCAGTATAGAGCTGCCATCTAAAAAAACCGTGGGTATAATCGGCCCGTCCGGCGCCGGAAAAACCACGTTGGTCCGCAGTATTGTCGGAAGAACGCGTATAACTTCAGGAGAAATTTTGGTCTTCGGCATGAAACCCGGATCGGCAGAATTACGCAAGCAAGCCAGGTATATGACCCAAGAGCTCTCCGTTTATCCGGATCTTACAATAAGAGAAAACTTGAATTTCTTTGCGATTATGTCAGGGCAAGCGCGCAAAGATTTAAAGAAAACACTGATTGAAGTCTTAAAAGCTGTGGATTTAACTGATAAGACCGACAGTTTAGTCAGTAGTCTTTCCGGCGGCCAAAAACAACGGGTTTCGCTGGCAATCGCGCTTATCGGCTCACCCAAGCTGATGGTGCTGGACGAACCAACCGTCGGGTTGGATCCGGTGCTACGGAACAAACTTTGGAATCTCTTCGCTCAATTGGCCAAGCAAGGCACGACATTGGTAATCACCAGCCATTCTATGGATGAAGCTGAAAGATGCGATGATTTAGTGCTACTGCGCAACGGACAGGCCATTGCCCACAGTACGCCGGCGGACCTGAAGAAACATACTGGGACAAAAACGATTGAAGAAAGCTTTTTGAAACTGGTCGGAGGCCAAACATGAGCCCGCGGAAGACGCTGGCCACGGCCAAGCGCGTATTGCGCCAGCTCAGCCATGACCATCGTACTTTGGCGCTTTTGTTTGTTGTGCCGCCAGTGCTTTTGACCATTTTCAAATATGTTTTTCAAAATGAGCCAAATACTTTTAACCAGTTGGCTCCGATGCTACTGGGCATTTTCCCAATGGTAATGATGTTTTTGGTTACTTCCATAGCTACCCTGCGCGAACGGACCAGCGGAACATTGGATAGGCTGATGACGATGCCAATTGGCAAAATGGATTTTATATTTGGTTACGCGTTAGCCTTTGGTCTGGTAGCACTTGCCCAAGCGTGTATTGCGACAGGCGTGATGTTGGGGCTTTTGGATGTGCCGGTACTGGGCGGTACCTTCCCAACAATTGTCTGTGCGGTCGCGGCTGGACTGCTTGGTACTTCGCTGGGGCTTTTTACCAGCGCGTTTGCCAGAAGCGAATTCCAGGCCGTTCAATTTATGCCGGCATTCATTTTGCCTCAATTGCTTACCTGCGGCTTGTTCATTGCCCGCGAGCAAATGGCACAGCCGCTTCAATGGTTTGCCAATGTTATGCCGCTTACTTACAGCGTAGATGCTATGAAACAGATTACGTCGAATTTTGAATGGACTTCTGAGCTGACCCATGACCTTTTAATTGTTGGCTGTTATACCGTGGCCGCTTTGGTGCTGGCTTCATTGACTATCCGCCGCCAAGATTAGTTTTGCGGCTATTTTTTTGATTTAGCATATACGTTTTTCGCAAAATACTTGTATAATTCCATCAAATATATAATGAGGATTAATCATGGCCGATGAAATTAAAAATAGTGACGAAATAGAAACGGTAAGCCTAGATGATGAGCAAACCCCAAAGCCGGAGGTAACATCTTCCGAATCTTTTGAGACCACTCCAAAACCGTCGGGTAACAGTAAACTAAGCCGGTTTAAAAATTGGTATAAGAACCATAAGAAATTAAGCATACCGCTAACTCTCGTGCTGTTGTTAGCGATACTCCTAGTTATTCCGTCTACCAGATATAAAGTCCTTGGCCTGTTTATCAAAAAGGATTTCTCAGTAGTTGTAGTTGATTCTGAAACTCAAAAGCCGGTTAGTGACGCAGATGTTTCACTGGATGGCACAAATACACGTACCGACAAAGATGGTAAAGCGACCATACATGCCGCTGTGGGCAAAGCCGCGCTAACCCTTACGAAAAAATATTACAAAGAACAGACTGTCTCGGTATTTGTTTCATTATCGACACAAGCAACTCCGCTGGGGGTTAATTTTGAAGCTACCGGACGACAGGTACCAGTAAAGGTCATTGATAAGATTACAAACCAACCGGTAGAAAACGCCGAGGTATCCGCGGCCGGTACGACGTCCAGGACCGATAAGGATGGTAAGGCTATCATAGTCTTGCCGCAGGACAAGCCGACGATTGAGGGTGCGGTAAAAATGAACGGCTACAATGATCAAAAAATTAAAATCAAAGTGACCGAAGATGAAAACAACGCCAATACTTTCCAAATAACCCGTGTTGGTAAGCTGTATTTTCTTTCTAAACTTTCCGGCAAGATAGATGTGGTCAAGACTAATCTGGATGGCAGTGCCCGCCAAACGGTATTAGCCGGCACCGGCAAAGAAGATGAAACTAATACAGTCCTGCTAGCATCTCGCGACTGGAAATACCTTGCCCTTCTTTCAAAACGAGAAGGCTCAGAAAAAGTTTATCTAATAGACACCGCGACGGATAAGCTCAGCACAGTAGATGAAGGCAACGCGACCTTCTCGTTCAGCGGCTGGCTGAATGATAACTTCATTTATACTGTCGATCGTAAAAATATCCATGAATGGCAAAATGGAAGGTCATCGATAAAGAGTTTTAATGCTTCATCAAAAAAACTAACCTCGCTTAACAATTCAAAGGGAGTTGGTACAAATTCCTCAAACTATGCTGAGCTTGCTGCCCAAAATATCTATCTTACGACCGACAAGGTAGTTTTCGCTTCCGTTTGGAATAGTACTGATGAATCAGGCGGGCTGACTGCCGGAAAGAAAAATTCCATAATTAGCGTCAATCCGGATGGTAGCGATAAAAGAACTTTAAAGACTTTTAATGCCGGCTATGATGTCTACGTAGATGCAGTCGCTTATACTCCGAATGAGATCTATTTTGCGATAGACAATTCCTCCGGAACTACCTATTTGGAATATGAGGATGGACAAGTCAAGGCCGCTTCAGGCGTAGATGGCGATAAATTCTATAGCTACTACCCTACCTACCTGCTCTCCCCTTCCGGCAAGCAAACTTCATGGTATGAGCCAAGGGATGGCAAAAACACTCTATTTATAGGCGATGCAAACGGCGGGCACGGAAAAGAAATAGCCAGTTTAACTGAATACGTACCTTATGGCTGGTACTCTGATGACTATCTTCTTTATTCAAAGAACGATAGCGAGCTATATATCGTACCGGCCAAAGGCCCCGGATCAGCTACTGATTTAAAGGTCACCGACTATCATAAACCGGATGTCAGTTTCGCTGGTTACGGCGGCGGTTACGGCGGTTTCTAGCCTTATATTCTAATCTGCTCATGCTTGCATTCGGCTAGATCTTACCGGAAAATTAGTGCATGTCAGAAATATATATAGGTGTAATGCCCGGAGACGGGATAGGACCAAAAATTACTGGGCTGACTTTGCCCATTGTGGAAGCTGGCGCTGAAATGGCAGGCTTGCATCCAAACTTCGTGCATATACCGGTTTCGGGCGAAGCATTTGATCAAACCGGTGAGCATTTGCCGGATTCATCTGTAACTGCGGCAACTAAAATGGATGCTGTATTGAAGGGTCCGTTTGGTGGTCCGCCGAATAGCGACGACCCGAAATGGCAAGGTTTGGAGAAAAAAGCCATTCTGCCGCTTAGGGAAAAGCTTGGCCTCTATGCCAACCTTCGTCCGCTAAAGATCTTGGGTGAAATCGGAGTCCATTTGTCTCCGCTGGAAAATCGTATAGCACAGGGTACGGATCTTATGATTGTCCGTGAATTTACCGGCGACGCTTATTATGGTGATTCTGATCACGGGGTTGATGAGGAAACTGGTGAAAGATGGGCTTATGAAACAATTTTCTACAAAGAAAGCCAGGTAGAAAAAATCGTCAAAATGGCCATAAAGCTGGCGCGGGAACGTGGGGATAAGCTTAGCTGGGTTCATAAGACCAACGTTTTGGAAGAGACCGGCGGGCTGTGGCGCGCTGTGGTCAAAGAAGTAGCCGCAGAAGAAGGAATGGCTTATGAAACAATCGGATATTCACATGTTGATGCAGAAGCGGCCGCTTTGATAGGAAAAGTAAAGACCGGCACAATAGTAACTACTAATATGTTCGGCGATATATTATCCGATGAGGGGGCCCAAGTCATCGGTTCACTCGGCTTGGGCGCATCAGCCAGTTTGGCAAAAAATGATTTCGGCCTGTACGAGCCTATCCATGGTTCTGCTCCCGATATAGAAGATGCGGAGAATGCCAATCCGATAGGAATGATACTTTCCGCGGCCCTGATGTTCAGACATAGCCTTAACCGGCCTGAGGTTGCCGATGTAATCGAGCAGGCAGTCGCTGATGTACTGGATGACCTTCATCTGCCAGCGGATTTATATGCTATGACCAGTGGTGAAATAGAAGGTTTGGTTGCCAAAAAAGTTACCGCGACCGAATTTGGAAAACTCGTGTTGGAGAAAATCAAAAAAGCAACGGCCTAAAGGGGTTTTGATTTTTTCTCTATATCCTCAACCAGCTCACTATAAAGTCTTTTGAAAACCGAGCCGGCCGCGCCGGGTTTTTTTATATTGTTTATTTCCGACAGCGGTCGTAAGTAGCTGGCGCCGCTGGTTAATATTATCTCTTCGGCATTGTCTAAATCGGTTGCTTTAGCTAAAGCTTCTTTTACTTTATTTTTTGTCATTAAATAGCCGCGCATTGTGCCTGCCAAAATGCCTAGCTCAAGTGGGGATGTGAACAATTGCCCGTCTTTGGCCCAAAAGATGTTGGCAGTTAAAGCTTCGGCTACAAAACCGTCGGGGGTCAGTAATATTCCTTCGACTCCGGGTTTTAACCCGGCCGTCTTTCTTAGGTTGGTTCGTGCCTTTATGTAATCAACCGATTTGATACGGAAGCCAAATTTTTCAAAATAGTTTGGTTTTTCCAGTGTGATTTTGTCCAAAATTACAGCTTGATAAGATTTAGGCGAAAAAGGCGGAATGTACCTTATTTGTATTATTATATCCGTCGGCGTAGCTGTAAAACGTATAAATGCGTCTTTGTCTTTTGGCAGGTTGCGAGATAGGTCTTTAATCCAGGAGCAGTATTTTTGCCTATCGTCATCCCAGTTTATACCAAGCGCTTGCAGGCTTTTTTTCAGCCGATCAAAATGCTCATCAAGCAAAAATACCCGCCCGCCGTGCAGGCGGAAACTTTCAAATGCGCCATGGCTGTCTAACAATAATTTATCGGCTGCGGGCCCGTCTTTAACAATTCCGTTGATACTGATATTTTCAATTTTCATGATTAATCCCTGATGAATTCTCTCATGGCTTGGAGCGTTTTAATTAGTTGCTGTTGTTCTTTAGGGCTTAGACTGGCAAACATCGGTGCGTGGTATTCGTTAAGAATATTCACTGCCTTTTCCGCAGTTTTGGCGCCCTTCTGGGTCAGAAATATCAACCGGTCGCGGCGGCTGGATACGCTCCGGCGGACGATTGCTAAGCCTTTTTGTTGAAGAACTTTGACTTGGCGGCTGACACTAGGTTCAGTTTGCGCCAAATTTTCAGCGATTAATTTTTGCCGCACGCCATCGCTGTTTAAAAGATAGAGAAGTACCCGAAACTGTGACAGGCCAATACCTAGCCGCTCTAAAAGCACCTGGTCGGATATTTTGTCCAAATCCTTGGAAACTTTGTGCAGTAATGAACCGATGTCACTTTGCATACGTATTTAGCCTATCACAAGCACTAAGAACTTAATAAATACTTAACGTGTTAAGTATTTATTAAGTTTCAGCCAATCATCAATCGAAAGTTGCTGCGCCCGGGTATTTGTATCAATATTAACGCGCCTGAGTATCTCTGCGACTTCTTCTTTTGGCAAGTGCAAGCCCGCCGAAAGTGAATTAGGAAGAGTTTTGCGGCGGCCAGCAAATCCGGCTTTGACTACGTGAAAAAACTGTTTTTTGGATTGATTGTCTACAAGGGGTTTGAGCTTTCTTGCCATATGGACTACTTGCGAATCGACTTTTGGCGGCGGTATAAACTTTTCGGCCGGTACGATCAAACCAAGCGTACAATCGTGATAAACCTGGGCACTAACGGACAAAACAGACATTCCACCGGGTTTGGCACAAATCCGCTGTGCCACTTCTTTTTGTACGAGCAATGTAATTGAAGCCGGCGGATTGGTTGATTCGCTTAAATTACGGATTAGGTTGCTGGTGAGATAATATGGGATATTTGCGACGACTTTATAACCTTGTGGCAAACTTGTTAGGTCAAATTCAAGGATATCCTGATTAATTACACGGAGGTTTTCAAAATTTTTAGCTATTAAGTTTTTAGCCAGTTCTTTATCCAATTCAACGGCCGTGACTTTTGCGCCGCTTTGCAGTAACATCTCGGTCAAGCTGCCATGGCCGGGACCTATTTCCAGAACTTTTTCAGCTTTTTTTATGTCAGCAAGTTCGCATATGGCAGATAGTGTCTGCTTGTCATCAAGCCAGTGCTGACCTAAACTTTTCTTGGCGACTGTATTCATAAATCGAGCAGCTTCAAGCCAGTATCCGGGTCAATGAAGCGCGTTATACCTTGTCCGGCAAACCAATTATGCAAAAATAGTTCGCAGGTGATGGATACGGTCAAATCTTTTACATGGCCGCCAAAAGTTTTTCCTGATTCATCGGAAAATAAACCATGCAGGTGAATCAACGGCTTGTCCTCGCCCAACGTCAGGTTGCCTTGCAGGCTTAGTATTTCCAAATCTTTATCGACCTTTTTCCAAACGTAATCTTTGTTTTTCAAATCATAGTAGCCTACTTCCGCGGAGCTGGCCGCGCCGATACCGAAAAGCCAAGCGGTCTTTATGTCCTGCTCAATGATAAGCCTATCCAAGCTTTCAACGAGCTTTTCGCCCCTTTCTAAACGAGCCAGCCAATTATAGCCATCAAATTTAGCCTTCATACCCTACATTCTACCAAACTAGGTTTATGGACTTGGATGATAGGTACAATTTCTCTTCGAGAAGCGGACTAAAAACGTACCGTGGTACGTTGAAAGAGCATCGCAGAAGAAAATTGTGTCCTAGCGCCAAGAAGCCAGCAGTGTTCCGAGCTATGCTCGGGAGCAGGCTGGCTGGTCCAAAAGCCTAGCGGTATGTATCTTGAAGGCCCATCTTAATAGAACAAGTCGGCCATGGCCGCCAGCCGGAAACCCGGTAATAATTAGCGGCGGCCTGGTCTTGAGCAACCGGCGGAGCACTGCTTGGCAGTGAATTTTTATAGCTGGCCGGGGCGTAAGCCCGCCAAGAACCTAAATTGAACTGGTAGGCTCCATAATAGCCGTTGCCGGTATTGCTCGAATAACTGCCTTCACAGCTTCTCAGCCTTGCCAACGCGGCGTCAAAACCGCCGCCAAAGCCGGTGTTTTTGGTACCTTCTATTACCTTGCGTTTCTTCGGCTGGGAGACTACGACGCTTTGGATGAGTTTACGTTTGACTTCTTTGTCGTGCTTGAAAGTAACTTCATAAGTCACGATTCGCTTGCCCGGCTTGCCGGGGTCAATAACTTTGATTGTTCCCGCGTCAAGCGTCGCGTCTAGCTGGGTGTCGACCGGCGGGGCAATCTTTTCCTCAACATTTATAACTTGTTTGCCGTTTCTAAGTACTAAAACTTCCATGTTCTTTTTTATCGGAGTGGAGGCGTTTGGGATAACTTTGTCTTTAGGCCCCAAGACCACGCCTTTTTCCTGCAGCAAATCACCTACCGTGTCGGCTGTTGTGCGGATAGATACCTTCTTGCCGTATAAGTTCAGTTTGAGCGGAACTGACCGGTCAATGGTAATAAGCTCGCCGATTACGCCCTTGTTACTGGCAACATCCGGAGCCGCTATTTCCGCCTTGTCTTCAGGATAAAGTTTGAAGCCGGCTTTAGCTGCCATATTTTCCGGTGTAGTATTGGCAATCTTGGTTGATACTGTATGGCCGTTGGTATCAATTACGGTCACCGGCTTAGCCCGGTAGACGTTGATATGAATATCGTCTTCGCGGATAGGACTATTAAGGCCGGGCTCAACGATATCGTCTTTGGTAAGTTGTATATTTATCCGTTTCAGCAGTTCGCCGACGGTTGGCGCGCGAGTAGGAATAGTTTTTTCCTGGCCGTCTACATAAACTTGGACGCGCTTAACATCGGCCCCTTCAACCGTAGTACCGCCATAAATCAAAAAAGTCAGGCATGAAAAAACGCCCAAGACCAAAAAGGTCAGAAACGGTACTAGTATCTGATGCTTATGGACTTTCGGGGGATTTACTTTTCTGACTCCGAGAAAAGTTTCAACCGGTGGTTGTTTCTTCTTCTTAAAAATCTTCATTTACTGGGGGCTTAGGCTATGTCCGACTCAAATTTCAGGTAAATTTTAAGACACTTTTAAGCCCTAGGATTATAACATATTACATCTTCTCTATCGGGGCGAATGCCAGATTGAGCTTCTTAGAACCTTTGGTCTTGAAATCTATCACGGCTTCTTCCTCTTCTATCTGAACTACCGTCCCTACGCCGAATACTTGGTGGCGAACTTTGTCGCCGGGGTTAAGCTCCGCTACATATCTCGGTTCATCTGATAAAGGCGGCCGGGCGGTTAAGCTGTCGCCGGCACCCGCGTGGGCCAGCTGGCTGTCGATTTCGCTTAAGAACCGCGATGGGACGTTATGTTGGACGCCGCCGTATAGTACGCGCGAACCGGCGTAAATCATATAAAGTTCTTCTTTGGCCCGGGTCATGCCGACATAGCACAGCCGCCGTTCTTCTTCCATGTCTTTTTGGTCAAAACTGGAGCGGGTATGCGGCAGAATAGTTTCCTCCATACCGACCATAAAGACTACCGGAAACTCTAAGCCTTTGGCGGAATGCAGGGTCATCAATGTCACCGAAGAGCTACTTTGGTTTCCGCTTTCGGCATCGGATGCCAGCGAAACTTCCTCCAGAAAATCCTGCAGACCAACATCCTGATAAACCCGGGCGACACTCAAAAGTTCGTTGACGTTTTCTATCCGAGCTTCAGCTTGTATGGTGCCGTCGTTTAAATATTCAAGGTATTCAATCCGACGCAACAGCGAATCGATAAGTCCAGCCGGATTAGTTTCGTCAATGATGGCGCGCAAATCTTTGAGTATCGCATTGAAGCCAAATAAGGCTTTCTTGGCTTTCGGCGTTAGTTCGTCGCACTCTTCGATTTTAGTTAGTGCTTGTTCCAAACTAAAATTATTTTTGGCTTGCCACGCGAAAAGGTTGCTAAGCGACTTATCGCCTATGCCGCGGACCGGTACGTTGACGATGCGTTCGAAACTGGTTCTGTCTTCGGGCTGAAAAATTAAACGCAGGTAAGCTACTACATCACGGATTTCCTTGCGGTCATAAAACCTAACCCCGCCGATAATTTTGTAAGGCACGCCGTAGCGGATAAACATGTCCTCAATCGCCCGGCTTTGAGCGTTGGTCCGATACAGCACCGCGAAATCGTCATAACCGCGCGAGCCAAGATTTATACCGGTCTCAATCCGGCGAATGATAGTTTCGGCCTCCGCCCGCTCATTGGCTACCGGCACTACCTGTACCGGCAGGCCGCTATCGGTTGCCGTCCATAATTTCTTATCAGAACGCTGGGTATTCTTGGCAATTATTTTGTGCGCGGCGTCCAGGATATGCTTGGTACTGCGATAATTTTGTTCCAGTTTGATGACCGTGACGTTTTTATAATCTTTTTCAAAATTAAGTATGTTTTTAAAATCAGCTCCCCGCCACGAATAAATACTTTGCCAGTCATCGCCAACCACTGCAATGTTCTGTTTTTTGTTAACTAGAAATTTGACTAGCTTGTACTGGGCGGAATTAGTGTCTTGGTATTCGTCGATAAGCACGTATTTAAATCTTTCCTGCCAACGGCGTCGGACATCTTCATGATTGGCCATCAGTTCAACGGCTTTGCCTATCAAATCGTCAAAGTCCAGTGCTCCGGCGGTTTTCAGGGCTTTTTCATAAAGCGGAAAAATTTGGGAGGCAGTTTTTTGAACCGGGCTGGAAGCTAGATTGCTATATTCGGCCGGACGGATAAGTTCGTTTTTGGCGCTGCTGATAAGGCTGGCAATCAAGCGAGGCGGGAAGCTTTTTTCATCAATCTTGAGGTCTTTGCTAACTTGTTTTACTGTCGCCAGTCTGTCGGCTTCATCAAAAATCACGAAGTTTTTGGGAACTTTAACAAAATCTCCGTCGATCCTGAGAATCTTTACGCAGATGCCGTGAAAGGTGCCCATGAATGGCAGGAACGTCCGGTCGTCTGCATCATGACCGACTAGTTTGGCCAATCTGATGCGCATTTCTTTCGCCGCTTTGTTGGTAAATGTTACCGCCAGAATTTGATAGGGCGCGGCTAGACCCGAACTGACAATATAAGCAATCCGGTGCGTCAGCGTCTTGGTCTTGCCGCTGCCAGCTCCAGCTTGGATTAAAAGCGGCCCTTCGGTAGTTTCAACCGCCCGTTTTTGCTCCGGATTCAGGTCCTCAAATAAGTCTTTCACCTATACATCTTAGCAAACCGAAACTTATTAGTTTTTTATCAGATCGAAAGGCAAAGCGATGCCAATGTCCAGATAACCAGCGTCTATTGCCAGATAAACGCCGACTGCTGATGCCAACAATATCAATAGTAACCAGCTCATGAAACGCTGGCTAGATGCTTTATGGCCGCCTTCGGTTATCGGGATGGAATATCTTTTGCTGGCAATGAGTTCATTTATTTTTTCAGTTTTTTTTCGTTCTTCTTCCGCTTGCTTCGCATCCTGCTTTTTGTTTCCCGCCGAAGTCGCCAATGAATCTATAGCCGCGCTGTCGGAACCGGTGCTGTCTTCATCATTTTTAGTTTCGCCTTTTTCGGCTTCATTTGCCTCAGGCGGCTCGTCTTTATTTTCGCCTTTGGGTGATTCCTCCGATGTTTCGGTAGATTCAGGTTCGGATTCGGTCTCAGGCTTTATCGTAAGTTCGGCTTTTTTGGTAGTTATTTTTTCATCAGGTTCGGATTTGTCAGCCATCATCGGGTCTTGTTTAAGTATCGAACCATGGCCGGTAATAATTGGGCGAGCCGTAGCCGACGGCGGAGTCTCCCCCGGATTGGCTACGTCTTTTATTTTCGGAGCAGTTTTTACTTCTTCTGCTTCCGGCTCTAGTCCGTCGGTTGTATCGTTATTCTTTTTCTTCGGCATTTTCTTTTACCACCCTATAAGCCGCTTCGGCGATACCGGCGAACTTATGATAATTTATGCTGGCTCCACCGACCAATACGCCTTCGCAACCGGGTATTTCAAGATACGCCCGGGCTGAATGGTCATCGACGCTACCGCCATAAATTATTCTGACCTTTTCCTCGGTTTGTACGCCGTAGAGTTCTTTAACCTGATCTCTGATGAAAGTTAAGTCTTTACCGATTTCGTCAGGTTTGGCGATATCGCCCTCGAATGTACTTATCGCCCAGACTGGTTCATAGGCAATCACCATTTCTGATACTTCCTCGGCTGTCAGATTGCTCAAGGCAGTCATTAACTGGTCATGCAACACCTGCCGGGTTTCTCCAGCCCGGCGTTCGGTCTTGGTTTCGCCTATGCATAGGATCGGCGTGATGCCGTTGCGCATGCAAGCTGAAACTTTGTCGCGGATTTCGTCCAAGTCTTCTTTAAAATATATTCTGCGTTCGGAATGGCCGATTATAACATAATGCGCAAGTTCACGAAGCATGGTGAACGAAACTTCGCCGGTAAAAGCCCCTTCGTCGTGGTGATAGGCATTTTGAGCCGCTAAGCGGAATTTGCGGCGGTCTACCTGCATGCTTACCGGTTGTAAGTCCAGCATACTGGGAGCAAGCACGACTTCAATCCCCTTGCGGGTTTTGATATGTTTATCCAGGCGAGAAACCAACAGGCTGGCCTGCGAAACATTCAGGTTCATTTTCCAGTTCCCGATAATCAAAATCTTCTTCGGTTTTTTCATGACGTTTATGCTTATTTATTATTGTAACAGCTATTTGTCTGACAAAGCTTCGATAGCGGGTAGTTTTTTGCCGCTCATGAAATCTAAAGACGCTCCGCCGCCGGTTGAAACGTGGGTAAACTTATCGCTCAGACCGAGCGAATTGACCACGTCAGCGGTATCACCGCCGCCAACTACGCTTACGGCAGAGCTGGCGGCAATAGCTTGGGCTATCTCCTTTGAGGCCTTAGCAAAAACCGGATTTTCATAAAGCCCGAGGGGGCCGTTCCAAATAATAGTATTGGCATCAAGGATTAATTTTTTGACCTTGCCGGTACTTTTTTCTCCAAAATCCAAGATAAAATCATCCTCCGCGACTTCTTCGGTCTTTATCTCTTGTCGCTCTGTTTCATCACGGCTTTTGGCTACCGCGACGTCAGCCGTCGGCAAGATAAACTTTACGCCATTTGCTTCGGCTTGGGCCAGTACGTCTTTAGCCGTAGCAAGTTCGGCTTTATCAAAGATACTTTTTCCAGTTCGATAGCCCAGCGCATGGAGCAGGATGTTAGCCATTACTCCGGCAACGACAATATGGTCGGCAAAATTCATAAAGTTTTTAAGAAGTGGCAGTTTAGTTTCCAGCTTAGCTCCGCCGGTGATAGCCAGCACCGGTTTTTTGGGATTTTCGATAGCTTTTGAGAGTTCGGTTATCTCTTTTTCTATCAAGAATCCCGCGACTGAAGGCAAAAATTTGTTGATACCGATAACTGAGCTATCCGTACGATGGGCAACTGCGAAAGCATCCATCACAAAAATGTCGCCGTAACTCGCCAGCCGGCGGGCAAAGCCTTCATCGCCTGATTTTTCTTCAGGATAAAACCGGGTATTTTGAAGCACTAATATGTCTTGAGGTTTTAGCTGCTGTACTGCGGTCTGGGCCGATTCGCCTGTCAAATCATCGGCGAATTTCACTTCTCTGCCGATTATCTGGCTGGCCTTTCTTGCCACCGGTTCCATGCTGAACTCCCGGCTCGGGCCATCGGGACGGCCGCGGTGACTGAGGATAATCAGACTGCAACCGTGCTTTAGCAGATAGTCTATCGTCGGCAAACTTGCCTTAATACGGAAGTCATCGGTAACTTCGCCGTGCGCGTCGCCCGGTACATTCCAATCAAGCCGCAGGACAATACGTTTGTTTTCTACATCAATATCTTCGACTGTTTTTTTATTAAACATTTCTTTCTAAAGTATTCTTATCTTAATTGTATCAGTAGTTCCGACCGCACCAGGGTGTTGGCCGCTGGCGGTTACAACAATGTCGCCTTTTTCCAGTACGTTGTTTTTTAGTAGCCAGTTAGTAAGTTTGGTAGCCTGCAATTTGCTGTCCGGCCGCACGTAACTTTTAGTACCGTAAACTATCGCCAGCTGTTGGGCAGTACGCACGCTAGAAGTTACGGCGACCACCGGCACTGTTGGACGGTCGGCTGATATTTGGATAGCTGTCGCGCCGGACTTGGTTTCGGCTACGATGGACACTGCCGACATTTCATGGGCAAGGTTGATTATGGCCTGGGAAATAGCTCGCTGTTTTGAACGCTGTACTTCAGTAAAATGAGTCATTATCGGTTCCGGTGTATTCTTCTGGGTATAGTTGACCACGCGTTTCATGACATTTATCGATTCTATCGGGTATTTGCCACTGGCGGTTTCATCGCTGAGCATCACGGCATCAGCACCCAAAATTGTAGCGGTAGCCACGTCAGAAACTTCAGCCCGGGTCGGCTCAGGCTCTTCGGTCATACTGGCTAGCAGTTGGGTAGCTACGATTGAGGGTTTGGCGTATTTTTTACCAAGTTCAATTATCTTGCGCTGGACTATTGGCACCGATTCCGGCGTAGTTTCGGTCGCCAAATCGCCGCGGGCTATCATCACCGCGTCGGTTTCTTGTATTATTTCCTCCAAATTATCAATCGCCTTTTTAGTTTCTATTTTGGCGATTATCCTCGCCGTACTGCCCAATGACGCCAGGCTTTTTCGAAGCGTTCTGATATCTTCGGCGGACTGGACAAAGCTGAGCGCGACATAATCGATATCCCTGGTCGAACCGAAAGCTAAGTCGTCTTTATCCTTGGCAGTGATAATATCCCCTCCAAAATCGGTATCCGGCAGATTAATGCCTTTACGCCTGATGAGTATGCCGCCGTGCTTCACGCTGATTTGAATCTTTTTATCACCCACCTTTTCGACCACGGCTTTTATTTTACCGTCGGATATAAAAAGATGCTCCCCGGGCTTTACTTTTTTACTCAAATCAAACTGGATAGGTACTTCGCCGGTCTGTTCATAGTCGGCATTGAGGCTCAAAGTCAGCAGATGGCCGCTTTTTACCTCTATTAAGTTATCAAAATCGCCCAGCCGTATCTTCGGCCCCTGCAAATCCTGGATTATGGCTACTGGTTTTTTGATTTCTTCGGAAGCTTTTCGAATCCACTTTATCTGCTGTTCATGCTCTTTTTGATTGCCATGGCTAAAATTAAGCCGTATGCCGTTAGCACCTGACTTCATCAAGGAAAGAACACCTTTATAGCTATTGGTAGAAGGCCCGACGGTGGCCACAATTTTGGTTCGTTTGAACTTCTTTATCGGCACATCGCGGACAATATTATCTGAATCCATTACTTCTAGTCTAACTTTTTCTTAGGCCGACTTCCAGAGACAAAAGGATTGTCTCTAATCCAAAACCGCCAAGGTTTATCTTGGGCTTTGGAAATGCCAACCCTTGGGCCAAAAGCAATTTTGAAATCTTTGAGCTTAGGCGAAGTTATATAAAGGTCGCCACCGTAAAGAGTTTTTCCATAATCTTTCCTAGTTATAGATAATGCCTGTGTGAGTTTTGCGGGACCATTACAAAGTTCGACTAAATTTTGTTTATGGCGGCGCTTTTTCATTAGTTCGATCCCTTGGGTCGGCTCAAGGGCGCGAATTAATACTCCCGCTCCGATTCCCTCGTTTTCGGCGACTACGTTGAAACACCAGTGCATGCCGTAAGTGAAATAAACATATGCATGGCCCGGCGGACCGAACATGATTTCGTTGCGTTTGGAGCGATATTTGTAGCTATGGCTGGCTTCATCCGTTTCGTGATAGCTTTCGGTCTCAACAATTATTCCGGCTGTAATGCCTTCAGGTGTTTTATGAACCAGCTCACAGCCCAAAAGAGCATTCGCCAACTCTTCGACTGTTTTACCCTCAAAAA
The DNA here is from genome assembly GCA_025451045.1 of Candidatus Saccharimonadales bacterium. Lineage (GTDB taxonomy): Bacteria > Patescibacteriota > Saccharimonadia > Saccharimonadales > 2-12-FULL-41-12 > JANWLD01. Next base: position 274,323 of record JANWLD010000001.1, on the reverse strand, counting down.
AAGATTTAGTTAACATTAAAATCAGGTTTCCTTTTTACCTCTGTTATGATACCATTTACAGGTTAATAAATTCCTATTATAAGGCCTCATCGTCTAACGGTTAGGACACCAGGTTTTCATCCTGGCAATAGGGGTTCGATTCCCCTTGAGGTCACCAGTTTGCTAAAACCCTTGCACAAACGCAAGGGTTTATTTATTCTTAAGGCAACACATTAGAAACATAAGGATGATGATGAGAAAATTAAACAATAAGGGTTTCGGTGTAGTTGAAGGACTATTAGCTTTAGTAATAGTTGGAATAGTTAGCGGCACAATACTTTACGTTTATAACGCTAACAAAAAAGTAAACAACGGCAGTGATGGAACAACTATAACTCAGACCGAGAAACAAGCATCCGAATCTCCAGCTCAAAAACCAGCGCAAGATCTTAATAAAGGCTATGTGGTCGTGAAAGAATGGAGTATCAGAATAAAACTTCGTGACAGCGACAGAGTGAAGTCTTATGACTACAGCACTAGTGATAATGACGGTTATAGATACTATTTCAGTGATATTAAAGCTGATTCAACAGTAGCCGTGGTCGTAAAACCCTATAAAGAGAAAGGGTGTACGACTGAGCATCCCGGCGCAGTTATGTTCAGGTCTGCAACAAAGCCTAAAGGTGACAGTAAAAAAATCGGAGATTATTACTTCTTTGCAAAAGAAGGTCCGAACGAATGCCTAGGCGTAGAGCCTTCCGCACTTAGTTCTCGCATTCTCCAAGACTTCGAGCAACTGGAAAACATAGAGATATTACCTTAAAACTTCACCAAAATAAAAACTCCCTTACCTTATGAGTAAGGGAGTTTTGAATTATGTTCGTTTTAGTTTTGAGCGGTCAGTCAGTACTACTCGTTAACTGTTTTAAACGTTAGCACAAAACTGCGCTTTTTTCCAGTGGTTATCCACAGGCCCACCGCAGTAACGTTTTTGTTTAGTACTTAGCTAATCGTCTTGATATAGCGTAGTAAAGTATCGAGCTGATTGAAGTTACGCCGATGAAGGCTGCAACTACATCGCCAGGGCCAGTATTTGGAAGTTCAGGCGGAACATTAGGAGGAGTAGTTGGCTTACACTCGTTAACTGGTGTTTTCGGATTGTCTACACATGGGTGACATTCGTCGCCAGGAGTATTTGGGTTATCCTTACACGGGTTACAGTCATGTTCACACTCAGGCTTTGGGCAATCAATCTTGGCTTTGAACTGTACATACTTTACTTCATTGACAGAAACGCCTACTGTACCGATATTTACTCCACTACCTGTAATACCGTCAGGTAAGTTATTGATAACTGTATTAGTATGATCAAGTAACTGTGTACTGCCACTTATGTAAGTTACGCTTTGGGCAGTAGATATGTTAACGGTTGCAGTGTCACTGACAGTAGCTGGGAAAGCGTTCTGGGCGCTGATAGTAGCCGTAGAAACATTCTGGGTAGTAGCGGCTGAGGACAAGTTAACCTTTATAGTAACGTTCGTGACAGGAGTTGCACCCGGGTTGTGCATAAGAATCTTATATTGCAAAGTGTCACATTTGTCGGCAGCGGTAGGGTCAGCAAAATTACTTCCGCTGGTAAGGTTCTTGCTGTAGTATATATCGCCTCGTTCAATCTGACCTTCTCCGAGAGCACCGGCGCTTGCGCCTAGTACAACTACTGGTACAGCTAGAAGAGTAGCGGTCAGGACTGCTATTCTTGCTTTTATTGATTTCTTCATCTTATAATCCTTCTCTCTTACTCTTAATTTATTATCGAGGTATATCAACTACTGGGAAAGGAGCGGTGCTGGCTGTATCAGTGTCGCCGCTGTTATCTGTAACTTCTGCAGACAGAACTACGTTACCGCCGGCTACGCTTGGAGCAGTGTAGTCTTTACAAAATTCATTAGGGTCGTTTCCAGGATATACAGCGCTGGTAAAGTTGCCGCCGCCGCTAACTACATCGAATTCTCGGTCAACTATGGTACCGTCGGAATCGCTTTCACGCTCACAGAAGGCAATAGTGTGGTTAGCATTAATGTGGTTAGGATTGTCTACTTCAACATGAGGAGGGTTATTGTGTGGGGGTGGGGGCGTATTGCCGCCGCTTTCAGTACACTGGGCATCAGCTTCAGCAAATGCCTTGCTTTTTGCTCCGCCTGAGCCGCTTAACGACTGTTCTACTACTGAATCTACTAGATTCTGGGCTTGCTTAACTATTGTTTTAGTGCCGCCCTTTAGTTTGACTTTGCCGTTAGCACTAGCTTCTCCGTGACCGTATGCGCTAGCGGTAGCTAGGCCGTCACTCGACTTACAATCAGCTTTGGCAGTAGCGTCAGATTCCGCATGGACTCTAAATTTGCCTTTGCCGGCTACCCATATGACATTTTCTATAGCATTTTCAGGTGTTACTCCGATAATAGCCGCGTTACCGCAAAGAGCTCTCACCCAGTCAGACTTGCCGTCGCCATTAAAATCTTGATCAGTTTTACAAAATTCAGATTTGCGTTCATCTTTTCCGAAAGCCGTTCCACTTGTGGCATGGCCTTCCGTATGTATATTCACCTTCTTGCCGTTAAACCACTGACACTGGCCATTTTCTTCCATCTGTTCTACTTCTGCCCGAGAGAATATTCGATGGTTACCCATAACAGTTACATGAGAATGGTCGCCATCTTTCTGCCAAGCATGGGCACCATGACTGGTAACGCCTGTCTGGGAGTCAACAATGGTAGTATTAGAAGCACCCATAGCTGATGCTTCAGCATCAGCACTAAAAGCTTCACCCGCGCCTAGCATAGCCAGGGTAGAGCCTACAACGGCTAAAGTTGTTCCAAGACGGGTACCTTGGAGCTTTTCCATTATTCCATTTGTTTCAGGATTATATTCTTGTGCTATTGAACTCATAATTATTAATTCTCCTATTTTCTTAACTCTCCCACCTTTTGGCACCCCAAAATAGTGTTATCCACAATATATCACAAGCGTTGTTTTTTGTCAAGAGTATTTTATAACAAGTTTATTCATAAGCGTTATATTGCAACTTCCCGTCCGCTTTTTAAGGAGTTATCGACAGTTTAATCAAGATTTTATGTTGTTAAAGCTTACTTTACACTTTTAAGGTGTAATACTCTGTAATCAATTACAGCAGCAGCTTTGAGCTGGCTACCGCTCCAACCGCTTTTGCGTTCACTGTCGCCGTATTTGCCTTTGCCATTGGGATCGTCAAGTATAACTTTGCCGCTTTTTGTAACTCCCCTAACAGCTATGTAGTGTCCTGCAGAGGTAAAATGACCGGGAGCGGCCAGCAACATTCCCTCATCTCTGTTTTTTAAAGCCTTTACCAAGCCTTTAAAACCGGTATCGTAGACAGCTACATTATGTCGAGCGGCTATAGCTGGCAAAGCATCAAACAAAAACCCATTGACACCTCCGCTGGGGCTCCATCTTCTGTGCAACTCCGGATAATATATCTTTTTCGGAGTAATATGTGCATTTCCGGTTTCCCGGCGTAATGCGGAAGCTGCGGCCGTGATAAAACAGCCATTGCCATCTGTAAAAGCTGAGTCTTCCATGTTATAACCGAGGAAGCCTTTTTGGGAATTAGCCTTCTTGTCTTTATTCTTATCGGACTTCGGTGCGTGCTTATCAGGCTTGTGTGGGTGATGAGGAATCGGTTTATCCGGTTTCGTCGGATTTTCTGCAGTAGAAGCTGGAGAATCAACGGCCGGCGAATCTGTACAAGTAGTGGTTTCAGTGGTGGTTTGTGTTGTTCCATCAACGGTAGTAGAAGTGGTGGTGGTACAAACAGTTTCGGCTTGGGCTTTGTCGGGGAAAATAGCTTCGTTTTCCAAGATTGCCCCGCTCATTGCTATCACGCTTCCACTTATTGCTAATCCTTTTTTAAGGGTATTAATAGCTGAAAGCTTGATAGCTTCAAAAGAATTAAGTTGATTGTCTTTTTCAGGCATTAATAATCCACACCTCTCAAGAAGTCAATATAACATAAGAGTTATAAAATGTCAAGAATCTGGTACTGCTAGCTTCTTCTTGCTAAAGCTGAAGCCGAACATACTGCCTTTGCCCTCGGTGCTTTCAAAGAGGATATTGCCTTCTTGGGCATCAACGACCTTTTTGGCCATGAACAGGCCTAGTCCGGTGCCATCGGGGCGGGCTTTTTTGGCATTGCCGGCACGGAAAAACTTGGTAAACAAGTGTTTTTGGTCTTCTTTTGGCACTCCCAGCCCATCGTCCTTGACGGTGAAATATATATGGCCGTCGTCTTCTTTGACTTCTATGTTTATGTGGCCTCCTGTCGGGGTGTAATAGATAGCGTTGTCGGCAAAATTCATAATCACTTGGCGTACTTTAGTTTCGTCCAGCATAAGTTTGGGAAGTTTCTTCGGTTTGTCGTATTTTATCTCAATCTTCTTCAGCTTGGCTGTCTCTTTCAGCTGGGCGATTTCACCCTCTACCATTTCTGATAAATCGGCCGGATGGGCGTCAATCACGAATTTGCCGGTTTTGAGCCGCGAGACGTTAAGCAGATCGGCAATCAGATAAACCATACGCTGGGAACTTACAAACGCCTGATTAAGCAGGTTTTCCTGCTGTTTGCTGAGTTTGCCGGCATCGCCCTCTAAAACCATGCTCATATAGCCTTTCACGGAGGTCAAAGGGGTTCTTAGCTGGTGTGAAGCCATACTGATAAATTCATCTTTGGTCTCGTCCAGTTCACGCAGTTTCTTGTTGGTGTTGAGCATCCGTTTCAGAACCATTTGGTTCTCGTCATAAAGTAGCTTGTTGTCGATGGCTACGCCTATGGCTTCGCTAGTTCTTTCTACTGCTGACCTCTGTTTTTCACTTAATTCGGATACGGGGATTGGGAAACCTACTATTACGATGCCAACGATACGGCGGCGGGCAATCAGCTTGATGGCTATAGCCGATTTTATTGGCAGTTTTTTGACAATTTCACAGATATAGGTGGCATGATAATCAAACTGGTCTTCCAGCTGGGCGTGGGTGATTTTTTCCAAATCTATTAGAGCTATCTTTTCCGGACCGACTATCCAGCCCTTGTGCAAGGTCAGTTCCAGCGACAGTTTAGTCCGGCTGATTTCGATATCAAAAGAGTTCTCAAAACCGTATAAAAACAGTTTGTTGGTATCAACCGGGCTAGCTAAGATGCCGATAGCGCCGAAGTTAGTATGTTTGACCACTTCTTCGGCTATTTTTTGGCAAAGCGACCCCAGTTCTTCATGTGATTCAAGTACCAGATTGTCGATGTTACGCAACAAGAAAAGCGTCTGGTTGGTTTCTGCCAATTCCAGATTTTTGGCATACATTTCCTTGTTGACCCGCTTGAACATATTCTGCAAACGGGAACGGCCAGTTAACTTTGGTTTTTTTCTGGTTTTGTGTTTATCCACCCCTTAGCAACCCTTCTATTTCAGAGTGCTGGGAATCTGTTCTTTGGGCAAGCTTGCCAGCATTGTCTGCACGGCGTCGCGGCAGGTTTCTACGGCGATTTGGCCAAATAATTCTTTGTATTGCTCGACTAGTTTATCGACGGCTGCCTGCGGATCACCGGTCAAATCTACTTTGTGCTCTGGCCAGTCTACTTTCAGCTGGGATACACGTTTGGCCTGCTCGATAGCTATAGGGCCCATGATAGATTCCTGCTGTTCGATGATTTTGGCGACAATTTTGGCGTAAATATCCATGGCTATGTATCATCCTTGTGAATCTTGTCAGTTGGGTTATGTTGAGCAGCTTTAGGTGGTAGTTTTAAACGAAAGGAGTTAAGAGCCAGAGCCATGACCGTATAAGCTAATAGGTATACGTAATCATTTGCTCCAGCTGGGAATACTTTTTCAGCTTTAGCAGCATTTAGAAAAGAAAAGTCAGCGACATATTGAACCACCAAAGCAAATAACACGAATAGCACCTTGTTCTTCATAATACCGCCTAGTAGGTTTCTTGATAGTAAGTAGGTTAACAAGGCTATAGCAATGTAGGTAGCCTGTCCCAGAGGATATCCGAAATCAAGCAAGACTGTTAGCGTTGCTTTATATGATGAAAAGTCAAACTGATAATCACGAAGGAAGAAAGCATAAGAGCTTGCTAATAATATAAGTGGCAAAGTTATAGCGATAATTTTCTTGGATCGATACTTTAGAGAGAATTTCGCCCCGGTGGCTTTTAGTAACTGTAATGACGCGTAAATATAAAATAGTACACTGCTAAAGTATCCAATGTCGCCGACTGAGGGATAAGGTATTTCCACTTTCAAGACGTACAAATAGTAAGAATAAGCAAGCTGACCAAATTCCTGTGCTAGAAGACCTATGGAGAAAAATAACAGGGCCCTGCCTATTAAACTCTTTCTACCGCCCCATATCTTGGAGGTAATGAGTCCGGCAACACCACCCATCAGCGCCACAATGCCATAAGTAGCAGCGAAAGCTTGATTGCTAATACTGCTAGGATCAGAACTTTTAAGAATAAAGTTTATATACAGCCACCACGCTGTAAATGCGAAAAAAGATACACATACCAAAATTTTAATCAAACGACTATTTGTTTCTTGATTCACTAATGTTTATGATAATCTACTGATGTAATATGTCAAGCAAGATGCTTATGATAAAAATATGAATCAATGCTTAAACAAAAAACAAAAATCACAAAATTGCCCGAGTTTCCAAACTTCGTTTCACTAGAGGCCCATCATCAGGCTGATGTCATTAGTGCTATTAGACCCAATAGCCCATATTCTGATTACAATTTCATAAGTCTATGGTCTTGGGATCATCAAAAAAAATTACAACTCTGTCTTCTTAATGATAATCTAGTAATCCGTTTCCAAGAATACTTAGACCCGGAAGACTATTTTTATTCATTTTTCGGTAATCAACACGTCGACAAAACAGCAAAAACTTTATTGCAATACTCTATTGCGGAAGATAAGCATGAACTCAAGCTTATTCCCCAGTTCGTTATTGAAAATTTTAAACGACCCAGTGACTTCTTAATTACTGAGGATCGCGATAGTTTCGATTATATAGTTGCTGTAAAAAATTCAGTAGACTTAAATGGCCATAGTGATTCAAAAAAGAGATCATTGAATAAATTTCTGCGCGAACAAGGACATCATCTTAGGGTTGAAGAATTGGATATTACAAAATCTTCGACTGCGGTTCAGATTATTAATTTATTTGATCAGTGGAAAAGCCAGTCAGGCACTACTGAAGCACACAAACAAAATGAATTACGCGCCATAAGGAAATTATTAGACAGTCAAAGCAAGATAGAAACTGAGAATTTACATATAGTCGGGTTGTTTTTGGGGGATAAATTGAGTGCTTTTTCTATAAATGAAATTTTGGAAGATGGTTTTGGTATGGGGCATTTTAAAAAGTCAATCAGAGATTATAAAGGCCTTGGAGTTGCTTTGGATCACTTTACCGCTAAAAAACTGCTGGATAAGGGCGTAACCCACCTTAATCATGAGCAAGATCTCGGCATTGACGGCCTGAGACAAGCCAAGATGGCCAACCAACCAATATACTTTTTAAAAAAATATACGATTAAGGTTAGCTAGATTTTTTAAACAGCAATAAATATACCTAGTACCATCAGACCACAGAGCAGAAATTTCAAACGCAGGTTCTTTGAGGCAGCTTCGGGAAAGTATTGCGGTAAAAAGGGAAAAAGAACAAAGGAAATCACCAAGATATAAAGCGGCTGGATATTTTCAAGTGCTTTGACTAAGGAAACCGGTCCTTGGCTGATAGCGAAATTGCGTAAAAATTCAGCGCCTATATTAAGCAATTCGACAAAAGCCAGCAGGGTAAGAAGCCATAATGAGTTTTTATTTAATATTTTTTTAAGCTGATTGTTGGACTTAAGGAATTTAAGAACATAGAAAAAGTAGAGCCCGCCCAAGAACATCCCGATGCAGAAATAGAAATAGGCTTCGGCAAAATCTACTTTGTTATAGACATATTTATTAATAATAGAAACGGTGTCTAAAATCAGGGCGGCAATAAGTACCGGGACTAAGGCTTTGGAAAATTTAAATTTTCGTATATCTGTCAAAGCATAGATCAGCGTGGATATTACCACCACGCTAAAACCAATAATTTCAGTCGCTGTTAAACGTTCCTGGACTACGAAATACGCAATAAACGGTATGGCCGCCGGTGTAAGGCTAAATAAAGCTATTACAACCGATGGGTGTTCTTTTTCCAAAGCCTGAAAATAGAAGAAGTAATACAATACATTTATAAAGCCGGCGAATAAGGACAATACTATAAGGCTTGCAGGTATTCCAAGATTAACGTCTTTGTAAAATAGTATAAAAATCGCCGGCACTAAGCCGAAAGCACCGGAAATGACCGCGCCGACATGGGCGCCTTTGTATACATGCCGAACCAGATTGTCGTCTATAAGAACGACAATTGCCCAGATTAAAGGAGCTAGTAAAGCAGGTAATACCCAAGTCATATTTGCAGATTGATTCGCTTTATTATATCTTGTTAAGAGTAAAGCTAATAAAACAAAAAAGAAAGAAAAATGAAAATATATGTAACCGACGGTACCGGCAAAGGCCCCACGCCGATGTCGGCTTTTGATCAAGCCCTGGTCAAGGCGAATATTCCTAATTTTAACCTGATTTATCTTAGCTCTATTGTTCCACCAGGAAGCGATATTGAAATTAATAACAAACCGGATATACCCGGAGGCAATTGGGGCGACAGGCTTTACGTTGTTATAGCTAAGCAATACACCTCGCGCCGTAACCATGAAGCTTGGGCTGGCATTGGCTGGGCGCAAGACCCAAAGACCAAACAAGGCATATTTACCGAACATGAAGGCCGTAGTGAATCCGAAGTCCGGGCTGATATAACAAATACGCTGGAAGCATTACAGAAGAACCGAGGTATAAAGCTTGGTAAGATAAATATGCACGTGGTTGGCAAACAATGTACGGATTTGCCGGTCTGCGCACTGGTAATAGCAGTATTCCAAAGTGCGGCATGGAAAAAATCTACGCCTTTGGATAAATTTATAAAATAGCGAATTTTAGCTTAATCAGTTATCATTTTTATAGAGATGGCAAAGATTGCAATTGTCGAAGATGACCAAGCGATATCCCAGATGTATCGGATCAAGTTCGAATCCGAGGGATTTACTATTGAGACGGCCGAGAACGGCAAACTTGGCCTTGAGCTTATTGCAAAAATGCGGCCTGACCTTATCCTGCTTGATTTGATGATGCCGGAAATGAGCGGCGAGGAGATGTTAACCCAGCTTAGAAAAGAAGAATGGGGCAAAATACCGGTTATTATCCTGACGAATATGGGCGAACAAGAAGTTCCTGACACTGTTAGAAAGCTTGGCATCAATAAGTTTATTCTGAAGGCCGATATGACGCCAAAACAGGTTGTTGACCTAGTCAAAACCCAACTAAGATGAAGGTAGCAATTCTCGGTTTCGGCAAGCAAGGCCACTCGGCTCTTGGCTACTGGGACAGGCCGGGCAATGAGATAACCGTCTGCGACATTAACATTGGGCTTGAACTGTCGGCTGGAGTCAAAAACCAATTGGGCGCCGACTACCTGAAAAACCTGGACCAATTTGACCTGATAATACGCTCTCCTGCTATCCATCCTAAGGATATCGTCGAAGCAAACAGCGAAGCAATTTTAGCCAAAGTCACCTCTGTCACAAATGAGTTTTTTCGAAATTGCCCGACAAGAAACATTATTGGCGTAACTGGCACTAAAGGCAAAGGCACTACCAGTACTTTGATTGCTAAGATGCTTGAAACTGCCGGCAAAAAGGTTCATCTGGGCGGAAATATTGGCACGCCGCCGTTGGAATTATTGAAAAATAACATACAGCCTGAAGATTGGGTTGTATTGGAGTTAGCTAATTATCAGCTGATTGACCTTGGGTATTCGCCCAAGGTTGCGGTGTGCGTTATGGTCGCGCCGGAGCATTTGGACTGGCATTCGTCTTTGGATGAATATTTTATGGCAAAAAAACAGCTTTTCAGCCACCAAAAGGCGGAAGATATAGCCGTTTATTACGCTAAGAATGACTACTGTAGGGATATTGCCTCAGCCAGCCCGGGCAAAATCATACCTTACTTCCAGCCACCCGGCGCAATCGTAGAAAACGACGACATTATAATTGACGGCCAAAGTATTTGTTCTACCGATGAGATCAAACTTCTAGGCCAACATAATTGGCAAAATATCTGCGGCGCTATAACCGCCGTATGGCAGGTTCATCAAAACGTTGAGGCTATTCGCAAGGTTATATCGACTTTCAGTGGCCTAAAACACCGTTTGGAGCTTATAAGGGAGCTTGATGGGGTCAGGTATTATGATGATTCGTTCGGTACTACGCCGGAAACGGCAAAAGTAGCGATTGAAGCTTTCACGGAGCCGAAAATCATTATCTTAGGCGGACGCGGCAAAGGCGTTCCGCTGACCCTGCTGGGCAATGTTGTCTCAGACAACGATGTAAAGAATGTTATAGCCATCGGCGAAACCGGAGAATCTATTACTAATATCCTCCGCGCGGCCGGTTATACCAGAGTGGTTGAAGGCAAAAATACTATTGATGAGATTGTAAAACAAGCTCAGGACTTGGCTAAACCCGGAGATGTAGTACTGTTGTCACCCGCCTGCACCAGTTTTGACATGTTTAATAATTATGCCGAGCGCGGCGATAAGTTTAAGGAAGCTGTTCTAGCACTCTCTTGAGCCGAGCGACCAGCGCGGCTTCCGGCTGGATGACTTTAGCGCCGTATTTATCGGCAATCTCTTTGATTTCCTGTTCAATCCAGTGGTAATGCGTACAGCCAAGTACAATGACATCGGCGCCTTCTTCGCATACTTCAACTATACGGTTTTCGATGGAACTGCGGTCAGCGGCTTTGGTTTCGATAAGATAAACCCAGTCACTGCAATCAGGTTCTAGCACCGTTATATGCCTGGCGTTTAGCTCCAACAGCTCCTTGTAGCGGTTGCTATTTAGGGTAGTAGGCGTAGCGCATACGGCAATTGTCTTGCTTTTGGTCATCTCACAAGCCGGTTTAACCATCGGCTCAACGGCAATAATAGGAATTTTTATGGCTTCCCTAGCCTCTTTAATAATCGTAGTCGTAACTGTGTTACAGGCCACAACGATGGCTTGACAGCCGGCTGCTTCCAACTGTTTCAGCTTAGGAATTACTAATTCTATCAATTGTTCAGGGGTTTTGGTGCCATATGGCAAGTTATCTTTGTCAGTAACATAGGCGATTTCAAGTTCCGGCAATGCTTTTTCAATAGCGTTCACGACTGATTTGCCGCCTACTCCAGAATCAAATACTCCGATTTTCACAACTACGCACCTCGCCTTTTAAATTCAAGCAAAGCTGAAAAATAGATTTTGCACTCAAGTGCGCCAGTTGTGATTAAGATAAGCATCTCAAACATAATAACAGCATTATTTGACTAAATGTTATATAATTAATCGCATCAGTTATGACAAAAACAAAAACTGAAAGACGACTGAATATTATTAGCTATAATCTGAAATACCACCGGGCTAGTAGTGAGCTCTATGGTTTAGTCGACAGGTATTCGGCCGACGTGCTTTGCATCCAGGAAAGCTACACCGAACAACTGCCCGGATATATCCATAATCTGGCTTTAGCCGAGAAAACGCGTTCAAACCGGCTCGGCTTGGCGATATATTTCAATCCAAAGCGGTTTACATTGCTTCAAACCAGTAGTTATCCGCTGAAAAAATCATTGTACGACAGATTTTTTGCTCCGGCCGAAGAACGGTTGCTGGTAACGAAGTTATTTGACCGACTGACTAACCAAGAGGTTCTGGTCGGTTCATTCCATGCCACCCATATAATCGCTTCCAACTATGTCAGGCGACATCAGATAGGAACCGCTCATGAAACATTGAAAGATTTGTCTCACGGCTCACCGGCTATCATGGTTGGCGACTATAACTACCCACTGTTTAAAAAAGGCCTGAAGGTATTTATCGAGCGCGATGGCTACAAGCTGACTCTTAGCGACAAACCCACGTATTACCTGACCAGAGCTATCAGGTCACACTTGGATTTGGCGACTTCGATAAACACCCAGATAGAACGGGTAAAAACCCTGCCTAAAGGCATCTCCGACCACGCCCCCATCCTTATTCAAGCCGTTATTTAGACGGTGGTATCAAGTATTTATTATGTTGGGTATCGTCTTAGGAAATTAGAATTCTTCAACTATATACGGCAAGCCTACATTTTTCGGTGCGTCCGCTGGGAAAAATGTATAAGACAGTCTTGCGTCCGCTAAAACTCTTCTCGTAAATCTATTGAACGCCCATGAGAACGATTCGCTTCCACCTACTCTTGAGGCATAAGTATTGAATTCATAAGGAGCATCTACAGGGCTGATTGCTTTGTTTTCGCCTTCATAGTCCGCGAGATTGTGCCCAACATTTTTATATGCCCTTCGATTAGGAATTAGCCCGGTTTCATCGATTTCGGCACAATTTCGGTCTTTGCTCCAGTGTGCTACCCGATAGACCAATCCTTCTGTTGTCAAAGCAAAGCCAGTGTCTGAGTCTTTTTTTTCACCAGTTTCTTTTATCTCCTGTTTAGCCGGAATAAAATACCCTTTATCTGTATGCATTCTAATGATACGAGTATCATGATGAGTTTTTCTAACCTGTTTACGCATGCATCTAGATGCAAAGGCCCCGATAATTTTGCTATCTACCCATTTGTTGAATTCTAAAGTTACAGTACCGGGAAAATCGGCGGTTTCCAACTGGGCAAAATTATGAAGATTACGCTGTGCTGTTAGTGCCTGCCTTTCGTCCAGTTTTCTTGTTTGATCAGCTTCTTTGGCAGCCTTTTCATCGGCTTCTTTACTTTCATGTTCAACGGGCAAAACATATCGGCCGCTTAATCTTTCCCCTTGTCCATGTTCTGGGAATTTCGGGTTTCTCATCTATTGAAGTCCTTCGGAAAAATGATTAGCGGCTATGCTTCCTAGGATTTCCTCTAATGGCACGGGATAGAACCGTTCTTTTCCATTTTCAGTACTTGCTTCTATGCGGCCACTGGCAAAATCGCCCTGGACCACGTCAGAATGGAGATCCGGCTCAAAGGGGAAAGAAAAAGGTTCAAAAGCATGGTTTTCGTAACTTTCTTTAACTGGCGCGCGTAATTGTCCGTCTTCACACGCATAAACCTTTGCGCCAAACACCGTATAATATTCTCCTCTTTCGTCCGTATTCGTGCGCAGACCACTTAACTCTGTGACGCCTATCATATAAGCTTTTGTGTATTCATTCTTGCCTATGGAGATTTCTTCAGCCCCCGGCATACCGCGCGATGACATATCGACAAGAAAGTTTAGTGCAAGTTTACCAGTAGTTTGCCCAAGTAAAAGTTCCGGAGCTGTGCCTTTGGAAGCCTTAAGATGCTGGATTAATTCTTTATTGGCTTGGGTAATCTTTTCAGTGTTCCCTTCCGAAACTGGTTTTTTAGGCTTCACATCAGTTCTTCTTAACCATTTAGGTATGTGTGATCTGATCTTTTCTCCGCCACCCTCGCCATTTACTAACATAATTTTAATTATATACTATTTTTTATAATAAATCAAGACATAAGCATTATGTTTCTTGCAGGTATATGCAGCGTTGGTCTATGCTGGTTTTATGATACGTTTCGTGGCCGCAATTGATGAAAAACGCGGAATAGCTGATGATGGAGGCATTCCGTGGGACTTACCGACCGATAGGAAATACTTTGTCGACCAAACAAAAAACGGGGTTATTTTGATGGGTTACGCTACATATCTAGAATTCAAGAAACCGATGCACCAGACGCCTAATTACGTAACCAGCCGCAGCAATAAGAAGCTAAAGCCCGGCTTTGAGCTGGTGATTGATATTCCGGCTTTTTTAAAAGAGCATGAAGGTGAAATTATCAATAACATCGGCGGCGCGGGACTGTTTACTTCCACTTTGCAGTTTGCCGATGAGCTGGTCTTTACATTGGTCCATGCGGACTTCAACTGCACCAAATTCTTCCCGCCATATGAAAAGGACTTCGAGCTAGTCAGCAAGTCTGAGCCGATGACCGAAAACGGCACCACATTTCACTACGAAAACTGGAAACGTAAGAAGTGATTTGCTATGCTATGCAAGTTCAAGTATTTGTGGTTGGCGCATGTAAGCCTATACTGTTTATCACGAATGACACTTCGTTCGTGGCTACATAAAGCCAAGACATTGGCTTTATGGGCCAGTAGCTCAGCTGGTTAGAGCACCTGCCTCTTAAGCAGGGTGTCGAGGGTTCGAGTCCCTCCTGGCCCTCCAAGCATTTTGTATGACAGCCTTTGATGAGAAAAAAATGTTAAGGAAAAGCTTGATGGAGAAGAAACTCAAGCTTAGTACGATAGAAGTTGATAAATATTCGGAAAAAATACTTAACACGTTAAGTAAATATATAAGTTGGCAGGAAATCGATAAACTCCATATCTATCTGCCAATCAAGGAACATAATGAAGTTGATACTAAAAAACTAATAGGTTTTCTTAGAGAGAATTATCCCAATATTCAGATTGAAATAGCCCCGAAAAAAGCGATGCCAACAATACCCGAAGGAAACGTCTATGATTTGGTAATATTACCTGTCGTCGGCTTCGACCGGCGCGGTTACCGGCTTGGTTATGGCGGTGGATATTACGATAAGTTTCTAGCAAAAAACAGATGCAAACAGACTATCGGGCTAGCTTATAGCTTTTCGGAGATTGACAAAATCCCTGACGAACCACACGACCGAAAAATTCAAACTATTATTACCGAAAAGGAAATAATCAACGTTGTTTAAGTATCTTTTTGACAGCGCCGACCAGATAAAGTGAACCGGTTACCAAAAGCACGTCTTCTTTTCTTTTAAGCAAAGCCTGTGCGGCTTTTTTAAGGTCCGGTTCTATCAATAGTTTTTGCTTATCAAAATACCGAGCGATTATTTCTGGCTCAACAGATGATTTCTCAACCTGTGAATCCTTATAAAAATTAGTTGCGATTACAAAATCAGACAAGTTGTTAAGCTCATCGGCCATGGCTTGCAGATGCTCGCTTTTATTTTCACCAATTGCAAAAAGTATTGCGACCTTTGCGCCTATATATTTCTTTTTGAAACTTTCAGCTAGTGAACTTATCTTTTGTGAATTATGCGCCCCGTCCAAGACAATAGTTTTGCCTTTGAATTTCAATATTTCAAGCCGGCCGGGTATGGTTATCTCTGCGATTTTTTCCCATTGTGCTTCGGTCAAATTTTTGCGCTCGTCTTTGCTAAAAATATACTCGCAGACATTTTTTGCTAAATTCCAGTTTCGGCGCACAAACCCGGAAAGCTTGGGCGGCTTAACGTAATGTACGGCTGCGTGTTCGCTAAAAGCTTGCTTGAATATCTCTTGTTCCACCTCTTCATTTTGGTGGTACATAAACACCGGGTTGTGGTTCTTAATAATACCGGCTTTTTGCCGGGTAATTTCACTAATGGTACTACCTAAAATATGGGTATGGTCAACACCGATATCAG
The DNA here is from genome assembly GCA_025451045.1 of Candidatus Saccharimonadales bacterium. Lineage (GTDB taxonomy): Bacteria > Patescibacteriota > Saccharimonadia > Saccharimonadales > 2-12-FULL-41-12 > JANWLD01. The sequence continues at coordinate 258,668 of JANWLD010000001.1, read as the reverse complement.
TGATGACACATATTTTATCCGGCCGCTCTATTACATTCGTGCCGTCCAGCAGGCCGCCCAAACCAACTTCGATTACTGCGTAATCGACTTTTATTTTGGCAAAATACCAATAAGCGAAAGCAACGAACAGTTCAAAATAAGTCGGTTTAATACTGAGGCGTTTAACTATTTTGAAGAATTCGCTGAACTGCTGGCAAAAAATAGGCTCCGACAGGGGTTTGGTGCCTATTTGGACCCTTTCATTTACTTCTTCGACGTAAGGCGAGACGCTTAGGCCTGTTCTGTACCCGGCAGTTTCCAGCATAGCCGCTACATAATACGCCGTTGAAGTCTTGCCGCTAGTGCCGGCAATATGAACCGTCTTAAAGTTATCCTGCGGGTTCCCCAGTTCATCCATCAAATCTTTGATTCTATCCAAAGAATAACTGGCAGACCTGTCTAAAGCGACGACAAAATTATCAACGGCACGATTTACTTGAGTAAATGTCTTCATTTTAAAGATTTCTTCGCCAGTACAATATAACTCAGTTTAATTTACTGTGTGCTGTAAGTCGACTCTAAGGCACCAGAGGAACTAGAAGTGTTATATTGGGATTTAAAACTATTTAGAGTCATTTGAAGCTTTATGTAATATGAGCCGATGATTAAACAATTGATACAAACTATTATTGAAACAACTATCCCTACCAAGCCAAGCAAATTGATCTTGTCTTTGCCTTTTTCCGAGATTAACCCCAGTACCAGCCCGGCAATGCCTAAAGCTAAAATGATAAAAAACCATATATAGGCTTTGGATAGCGAGTCAACAAGACCGGTGGCAAAGATAAGTAAGATGAAGATTCCGACCGCAAGCGAGCTGAACAGTAAAGATAAGCGGCCAAAATTTCCATTTGAGGGCTGGGATCCCGTGCTCCAATCCGCTACAGGAGCTGGGATAGGATTTGCTGGTAGTTCTGGCGGAGTATTTGATAATGAAGGCTGAGGTGCCGGTTGGGTTTGGCTGTTTTGGCTTGGTGTAATTGTTTGGTTTTCCATATGATTGTCCGCTTATGTTTGTTATCTATTTAATAGTATTATTGTTTACAAATTAAATCTAGATAATAATAAAGTGTTAGTGGTACCCGCGGACGGATTCGAACCGCCGACACCTGGTTCCGAAGACCAGTGCTCTAATCCGCTGAGCTACGCGGGCAAACTTAAAAGAATTAACAGATTGGATTATACCCTGTTTTAACTATTTTTACACCTCTAATTTGTTTTATCGGGCAGAAGTTTTTGCTTCTGATTTTGATCGTGTTCTTTGAGCGTTTTGGTCAGTACTTCTATGACTTTTTCGGCGTGCTCTCGGCTCATACCAACTTGGCTAACGGTAATAGGTTTGGAGCCGTTGTCCGCTGAATTTTGCAGAAACTGAAGTACCACGCCATGCTTGTTAACAATAGCGTTCATACTGTCTGTATAAACGACCTTGTTTTCAACCGGCAGATACATAACTATCTGTTTCATTATCATATCTTCAAGACCGTTAACCAGTGCTTCTGTCGCTTGTTCGCGCTGAATCGTTGCAAGGCCTCTAAGTTCATCCGCCTGGTCATCAGTAAGCAAAAAATGGTTGATAAGCATATTCATGATATTTTCCGGCGGCAAAGTCTTGCCAGATTCGATTTCTTTTAGAATTTTCTCGTCTATTTCAAGAGTGCCGGAAACTTCACCTAAGCTTTGGTGCCATTGTTTTCTTAAGTGTTTGATTTTTGCGCCGAGAGCCTTATACGGCTCATCTTTGTTTTTTGCCATGATTTTATGTTACTCCTATGTTTTTTTCGATGCAAGCAGGTTTATGATGCACACTATTGATATACTTAAGTGTTATGGAGCCCGTTAGCCCCTTACAGAACGTGCCGTTAAGCCAACATTCGACTATGCGGCTGGGTGGCCCGGCCAAATATTTGTTGGAAATAACCAAGTCGGAACAGATAAGGCCTGCTCTTGAGTGGGCTGATGAACAGAAGTGCAAGATTATTATGATTGGCGACGGCAGTAATATAATCTGGAACGACCAAGGTTTCGACGGACTGGTGCTGGTCAATAAGATAATGGGATTTGAAATCCAGGAGCAGGAGTTCGAGTCATTTATCAATATCGGGGCTGGTGAAAATTGGGATAGCGCGGTTGCCCGGATAGTTGAGGCAGGTTTATCTGGCGTCGAACAATTGTCTTTGATCCCCGGTACGACCGGAGCTACGCCGGTGCAGAATGTCGGGGCTTATGGCAAGGAAATTGCTGACACGCTGGTCTGTGTCGAAGCCTATGACACTATTGAAAAACAGATGAAGGTCATTCCAAAGATAGAGTGCGGTTTTTCCTACCGCAAGAGCCGCTTTAACAGTCAGGACAAGGGCCGGTTTTTGATAACTTCAATAACTCTTGCAGTAACTAAAAACCCGCCAATGCCGCCGTTTTACGGGACGCTTCAAGCTTATCTGAGCGAGCACAAGATAACAGCTTATACGCCAGCAGTTATCCGCAAAGCGGTGATTGATATACGAAACAGCAAGTTGCCTGACCCGGGCAAAGTAGCAAACTGCGGTTCATTCTTTGCTAACCCGATAGTAGACAATGCTAGGTTGCAGGAATTGGTAGATAAATATCCCGGTTTGCCGCATTGGGACGTTGATGGCAGCAACGTTAAGCTTTCTGCCGCCTGGATGCTGGAACAAATGGGGCTGAAAGGCTACCACGAGCCAAATACCGGTATGGCCATCTGGGATAAGCACTCTCTGGTATTTGTTAATGAAAAAGCGCCGAATACCATGTCATTATTAGCCTTTCGCGACGCAATAATCAAAAAAGCCGAACAAAAGTTCGGTGTTACGCTCAAGCAAGAACCGGAATTAATCTAAGCCGCGGCCGGCATTGGTACAGCTTCAGCACCTAAGCTGGCCACGCCGCCAATAGATGCAAAAGTCTCTTGCATCTTTTCAACACCTGCCGCATATAGGGGCAGTTTTGCTTCTTGGGGTAGTACGATGCGAACTACGTTGTCATCCAAGCTTTCCAAGTCTGGAAATTCTGCCGTAATGCGACCATAGCGGGCCGAGGCCAGCATACCGGCGATGTCTTCCCCTTCAATGGTTATCGTCTCTTCCGGATCGACCGGATCAGGAATATCTACATCATCAATATTTATCGCAAGCAATCTTCGTGTGTCTTCGCGCCCGGGAATCAGTAGTCCTTCAACCGCCCATAGAGCTCGGTCCTTCTGGTCTTCCGACGGCATCCGATTGTGATGCATGGGCAATAGCGTTTCCATCATCGCGCGGCGACTTCCTAACTCGAACCGGTCGGCTCTAAAGGTTGGAATTGGGGATTTGTATGCGCCCATTTTTATTTCCCTGTTTATTTGCAACGATGGGTTTTTATCTTAAATCGTTACTCTAAAGCTAATTTATATACCCATGCATATAAAAACGCAAGCGGAAAATAATATTTTTTAATTCTATCTATCGCTGGGTAGTGGAAAACTGCTTGCGAACTTTTTAATCTGTTTTCCTAACTCGCCAAGCTTTTCAGTGTTATTCCTGTTGGTTATGGCTTCGTCTATCCACTGCGCTACTTGTACCATATGATCTTCCTTCAGTCCGCGGCTAGTCAAAGCCGGCGTGCCCAAACGAATGCCGCTAGGGCTGAACGGCGGCCGCGGGTCAAATGGCACGGTATTTTTATTAACAGTAATTCCAGCATTGCCTAATGCGTCTTCGGCTTCCTTGCCGGTCACTTTTTTGTTGGTTAGGTCAATCAGCAACAAATGGTTATCCGTGCCGCCAGTTACTAAGTTGTAGCCGCGATCTGACAGTTCTGAAGCTAGTTTCTTAGCGTTTCTCACAATTTGGGCGGCGTACGTCTTAAAATCTGGCTGAGAAGCTTCGCCCAACGCCACGGCAATAGCCGCCGTCTGGTGGTTATGCGGGCCGCCCTGAAGGCCGGGAATTATCGCCCGGTCAATCAAGGTTGGTAGATTTTCCTTGGTCCTTTCAGCTTTTTTCAGCGGAGTGGAAGGATTGCCATTACACAAAATTAGCGCGCCTCTTGGACCGCGTAGTGTCTTGTGGGTGGTGGTCATAATAACATCGGCTATCCCCGCCGGTGACGGATGAACGCCTCCCACGACCAAGCCGGCGATGTGCGATATATCAGCCAGCAGCCAAGCATTTACTTCATCGGCGATTTTGCGCAATTTTTTCCAGTCATAAATCCGCGGATAAGCCGTCGCGCCGACGACTATCATCTTTGGCTGCTCAAATTTGGCTTGTTTCATCATCGCGTCATAATCCAAATAGCCGTCTTTGCCGGTTTCATACTGTACGGAGTCGTAGATAGTACCGGAGAAGTTGACTTTCAAACCATGCGTCATGTGCCCGCCGAAATAAAGCTTGAGACCCATGACCTTGTCACCCGGATTAAGTAGGGCGTAATAAACAGCTTGGTTGGCCGGCGAACCGGAATAGCCTTGCACATTGGCATGATTGACGCCAAACAGCTTCTTTGCCCTGTCCCGCGCCAGATTTTCAACCTGGTCAACGACTTCACAGCCGCCGTAGTAGCGCATACCGGGATAGCCTTCGGAGTATTTATCCGTTAGCACGCTTCCCAGAGCCGTTAAAACATCCTTTGAGGCATGGTTTTCACTTGGAATCATCTCCAAGCCTTCCGATTGACGTTTTCGTTCTGCCAAAATCAATTCGGCAATTTTCTTATCTTTCATAAATCTACTCCTAACTACGTTCACTTGATAAAAATACAAAGTGGTTAACGCAGCTATATCATGGTTTTCATTATAACTATACCCGGGCGGCTTTCCCAATTTTCTGTAATATTCTAGGTTTGTTTTACAAATTCCTCTCTTTCGTTTTGACACCTTTTATGATATTTTTATTGCAGTATGGCCAATACTAACGAGAAAATCGGGCAATTAATTTACCAAATCAGACAAGAAAGAGGTTTAACGCAAGCCGAGTTTGCCCGCAGGCTTGGCACCTCACAGAGTGCAATAAACCGTATTGAAAAAGGCCGGCAGAACTTGAGCTTGGATACTCTGGGTCGTATCAGCGATGTACTTAACAAGCAAATAATCAGTCTTGGCGGTGATGCGGTAAACCTGAGAATTGAAGGCGGACACGAACTGTCCGGATCAATCGAAACACGCGTAGCGAAAAACTCAGCGGTATGTCTGCTTTTTGCTTCTTTGCTAAATAAAGGCACTACAAGGCTTAAGAAAATGCCGAGGATTGAAGAAGTTAACCGGCTGATTGAAGTACTTATCAGCATTGGGGTGAAGGTTCGCTGGATGGGCGGCAACGACCTCGAAATCCGGCCGCCAGAAAAACTTCAGCTGGACAAGATGGACAAGAACGCGGCACGGCGTACGCGCAGTGTAATCATGATGCTTGGTCCGCTAATGCATCTGTTCAAAGAATTCAACATCCCCTATGCCGGCGGATGCAAACTAGGCAAGAGAACCGTGCAACCACATCTTTACGCATTGGAGGAATTTGGTGTCGAGGTACTGACCAAATCTGGAAATTATCACGTAACCGTAAAGAAAAAACAGCCTGAATACGTCATCATGTACGAATCCGGCGACACTACGACTGAAAATGCCATTATGGCCGCAGCTTATCAGGAAAAAGAAGTAATAATCAAGATGGCCAGCGCCAATTATCAGGTCCAAGACTTGTGTTTCTTCCTCAAAAAACTTGGGGTAAAAATCGAAGGTATCGGTACCAGCACGCTTAAAATCCGCGGGGTAAAAGAAGCTCGCCGCAACATAACTTACTACCCTACGGAGGATCCGATAGAATCAATGACTTTCGTTGCCGCCGCGGTGGCTACCAACTCAGAGCTGACTGTCAAACGAGCGCCAATTGAGTTTTTGGAGCTTGAGCTTTTAAAAATGGAAAAAATGGGCTTGAAAGTTGACATCAGCAAGCACTATAAAGCCAACAATGGCCACAGCCTGCTGGCTGACATCACGGTCCATAAGCATAATGGTGAGCTAAAAGCTCTGGATGAAAAGATTTACGGAAGACCTTATCCGGGGCTGAATATTGATAACCTACCCTACTTCGTGCCGATTGCCGCCGTAGCCAAAGGACGTACGTTAATCCACGACTGGGTTTATGAAGAACGGGCGCTTTATTATACCGAGCTTCGCAAACTCGGCGTTAATATAACCTTAGCTGACCCGCACCGAGCTTATATCGACGGGCCGACTAAATGGCATGTTGACGATATAATCTGTCCACCAGCCCTGCGGCCGGCGGTGCTGCTTTTAATCGGCATGCTGGCGGCTGATGGCGTTTCAATTCTGCGAAATGTCTACTCTATTAATCGCGGCTACGAATATCTGGCTGAGCGCTTAAACAAACTTGGTGCCAAAATCGAGATTATTCACGATATATAGCGGCTTCGCCTTATGAGAGGGGTTTACCCCTCTCATCGAGCCGGGCGCGGAATAAATCCGACGCTCGGTCTGCTCTCCCCTTTTATCATTTAGCTTTTTTGGATTCAAGCAAACGCTTCATAGCCAAGGCCAAGGCGGCTTGTTTCAGCGGGATATTATGCTCTTTTCCGTATTCGTAGATTTCTCGGGTTGCCGCAACCATATATTCAGCCAGCTTTTCATTGACTTGTTCTTCACTCCAGCTTTCGCCTGCTTTGTTCTGCAGCCATTCGAGATGACTGACAATAACACCGCCGGCATTCGCAACAATATCAGGAATGATTACAGTGCCCTTAGCAGTTAAAGTATCGAACCCATCTTCATCAATTGGTCCGTTAGCCAGTTCTAGGATAATAGGTGCTTTAACCATATTGGCATTGCCTTTAACTACGGTGTCGCCCAAAGCGGCCAGGACTAAAACATCAACCGGGAGTTCTAATATTGCGTCTCTATCCAAAAATTCAACATGGGAATTAGCCAAATCATCAATCAGGCCTTTGCGCCGATTTTTAAGACCTTCAAGACTTATAAAATCCTTATTGTTGCTAAAATCCTTAACGACAAGCGTTCTTTGTGAATCAGATACTGCAACTATACGCGCCCTAAGCTCTGTTTCCGCCAGTTTAGTAAAAAACGCGCCTACATTACCGACGCCTTGAATCGCAAAAGTCATTTCACTAGGGTTTTTCCCAGCAAGTTTCAGATACTCGCCGATGGCTATCATGCCGCCGCGGCCGGTGGCGGCCTCACGTCCGAAACTGCCTCCTTTACCGATTGATTTGCCGGTAAAGCTGGCTTTGGATTTATCACCGGTTATTGTTTCATATTCATCCACCATCCAATCAATTATTTGCGAATTGATGTTCACGTCAGGCGCAGGTATGTCGGTATCCGGGCCTATATGCGGATGTAAGTGCCCTACATATGCCCGGGACAATTGCTCCAATTCGGTTTCAGACAAACTTCGGGGATCAATAGCTACGCCGCCTTTACCGCCGCCCAGCGGCAAACCGACAGCGGCAGTTTTCAAACTCATTAGAATCGACAGGGCCCGAACTTCGTTCAAATCAACTTGCGGGTGAAAACGGATACCGCCTTTATATGGCCCGCGCGAATTGTTGTGCTGGACACGATAGGCCTTATGGGTACTGCCGTTGTCCAAAACAATGTCAAAAACGTGCTCGTGGTCGATTTTCAGAATGTAATCTATTTCTTGTTGGCTGAGTCCCAGATGCTTTCCGGCTTTTTCGATTAAATGTTTGGCCGTAAGTATCATGCTTATATTTGATTGTAACACAAGGGATTATTGATTATAATTACCTCTGTTTTACATGCGGGATTCGTATATCGGCTAATATATCAGTTTTCCAAACTGAGGAGGGGAGTTCGACTCTCCCATCCCGCACCACGTCGGAATATGTATCAATTTCGTTCGCATACAAAATTATATTTAAGAGAACAATTATGAAATACGATAAAGAATTGAAACAAGCTTTTAGGTTAGCGGATGCCGCTGATGAAATCGGTATGAAATATTTTCTGTCGCGTGAACTTAAAATCACCACCAAACCTGATGACACGCCGGTTACAGAGGGTGATACTGAAATTGAAAAAGCCCTGAGCAAAATTGTAATTGAGCAGTTCGGCGATTCATACGTCGGCGAAGAAGGCACCCGCAGCGGAAATAGCAAAAAAGTGTGGCTAATCGACCCGATTGACGGAACTAAGAATTTTCTGCGCGGGTTTCCGGTCTGGGGCAGTCTCATATCTTTAAAAGACGGCGATGAAGTCATTGTTGCATCAGTTTCCGCGCCTGCGCTTGGGCGGCGCTGGTGGGCAGTTAAAAACGGCGGAGCTTTTACTCGCGATGTCAGTGGCAAAGAACGACAGATTAAAGCATCTGGGATATCAGATTTATCCAACTCATTCGTTCTACACAATTCTGTAATGACCTGGGATAAAAAAGAGGGAGGGCTAGAAAAGCTACTGGGGCTTTTGCGCAAGACTTGGCGGCAAAGGCAGGCCGGTGACTTCCTAGGATTTATGTATGTTGCTGAAGGTGTCGCCGATGCTTGTTTTGACAGCTATCCAGCGCTTTGGGATATTGAGGCTTCGGAAATGATAGTCAAAGAAGCCGGAGGCAAGGTCTGGACAAGTGCCGGCCCGCAGACAAAAATTGACGAGCGAAGAGATTGTGTGGGTGCTAACCAATATCTTATGGATGAAATTCTGAGCCATTTAGGCTACAACTAGAAATATTATTCTTTCCCCCTGTTATAATGAAGGCATATGGTAAACCTGCCCCGGTAGCTCAGTGGATTAGAGCAAGACGGTTCTAACGTCAAGGTCGGGGGTTCGAGTCCCTCCCGGGGTGCCAAAATGTTATGAAATTAGCAGATAAACTCAACACTATTGAAGAAAGCGCGACCTTGGCGCTGAATACCCAAGCCAAAAAAATGGCGGCCGAGGGGAAGAAGATTTATAACTTCACTGCTGGCGAGCCGAGCACCGACACGCCTGACTATATAAAAGAGTCGGTAGCCGGCAAGCTTGACCAGAACCACTACACACCGGTCGGCGGAATGCCCGAGTTACGCGAGGCTATTGCGAAACATTGCAGGGAATTTTATTCGGCCGATTGGATAAAGCAAGAAAATGTCGCGGTGGTTGCCGGTGGCAAACCGGGACTTTATTTTAGTTTGCTGAGCATTCTTAACTCCGAAGATGAAGTCATCCTTCCCTCGCCCGCCTGGGTAAGTTATAAATATTTAATCGAACTCGCTGGCGGCAAAGTTATAGAAGCAAAGCTGGCGGACAACTTTGATTTGGATATCTCAGAAATTGAAGCAAAAATAACCGACAAGACCAAAGTGATTATTATTAATTCGCCGAACAACCCGACTGGCTCGGTATACTCCTCCTCTTCTCTTCAAAAACTAGCGGATAAATTAAATCAGACTGACATAACGGTGCTGGCAGATGATATGTACACCAAGCTGGTTTATGCCGAAAGCTTCAAGCCGATTACCAGTTTTGGTTTCAATAATCTGGTAATATCCAGTGGTTTTTCCAAAAGCCAAGCATTGACCGGTTGGCGTATAGGTTATGTCATCGCTGAAAAAGATATGATAAAAGCCATCGTAAAGCTGCAGAGCCACCTTCTGGGAAACACTTCCAACCTTAGCCAGTATGCAGCTTTGGGCGGGCTGGCCCGCGGTGATGAACCGCCGATGTATGATGATTTGAAAGAAAATTTGCGGATAGTTAATAATGCCTTGAGCCAGACGCCAAAAATAAAATTTACTCCGCCCGGCGGAGCTTTTTACGTCTTCTTCGATATTCGGGAAATAACCAGCGATAGCATGGCTTGGTGCGAAAAACTGCTTGATGAAAAAGGCGTGGCCTTAGTACCCGGTGAGGCGTTCTTTGCTCCGGGTTTTGTGCGTTTGTCATTTACTACAGATAAAACTACATTGGAAGAAGGTTTGCGCAAAATAAAAGAATTCGTAGAAGAAGGCGCGGTGAGTAGCTCATGAGGAAGATTCCGGCGACTATGGCCACCCAACACCCGGACAATGCCTCAGCGCCCTTTTGGGACAAACAAAAAAATCCGTTTGTTTCGGTTTATAAAGAAATTGATGAGGCGGTAATTTGCTTTGAACAGCTAGGCGTTTCCGAATATATGTGGGATTGGGAGGGCAAGCATGCCGACGCGGCAGTTATCGACAAGCTGTTCAGCGAACACTATGAATATTTCAAGGACCACCAGCTCAACCGAGATAAATTCCTGACCTTCCGCTTGCCTAACATCTGGGAAGAGAAAGGTTACAGTCTGCTTCAGGCTATGACGGTTATATTAACTGCCGAGGATTTCGCTCACGACCTCGGATTTTTAAAACGTCCGCTGTTTGAAGTTATCTTGCCGATGACCGAAACCTCCGACCAGTTGATGAAAATGCATTTATTATTTGAAAAGCTGGCTAACTTTAAATCCAAAGAGTTTACTAACGATGCCCCTGACAACCAAAATTTTATAGAGCTTATACCGCTGGTTGAGAGCGTGCAGAGCCAGCAACTTACCGGCGGGTTGCTTGAGAAATACACGGCCAAATACAACGAGCATTTCGACAAGAACCCCGAATATATCCGCCCGTTCTTTGCCCGGTCCGACCCGGCGTTGGTTTCGGGTATGTTCGCCACGGTACTTACGAATAAGATTGCTTTGTCACAGGCCTATAAGTTTTCGGCTGGGAGTAAGATTCCTGTTTTCCCTATTTCCGGCGTTGGCAGCCTGCCCTTCCGTGGCGGCTTAAGTCCGGCAACTGTTGATGATTACATCAATGAGCATCCGGGCATGCGAACTGTTACCGTCCAGTCGTCGTTCCGCTATGACAATCCTTTGTCTGAAGTTAAGGCCGCTATCAAAAAGCTGGAAGAAAACCTGTCAAAGACTAGTCCTGTTATCTTGGAGAAAGCCGAAGAAGAAAAGTTAATCCAGATAAGCAAACGTGCCGAACAAATTTATCAAGCAACATTAACTTCTATAGCTCCTGACTTAAAAAACATTTTCGCGGCAGTACCGAAAAGACGTGAACGCCGGCAACATATCGGCTTGCTAGCTTATGGACGCAAACTTGGAGCGCAGAAAATGCCACGGGCTATTACTTTTACGGCAGGTTTTTATTCCTTGGGTATACCGCCCGAATTTATTGCCGCCGGGCGGATTTTAAAAGAACTCGACAAAGATGAATTGGAATTGGTGTCCAAACATTACAAACTGCTTAAAATTGACCTTGAAAGAGCCGGGGGTTATTTCAATAACGTTAACTTAGATGGCCTAATAGAACGTAACCCGGCGTGGGAAGAAGTAAAACAAGACGTCGTTTTGGTACAAGAAATTTTAGGTATAAAAATTGGCCCAAAGACGACTGACGAGCAAAAACATTGCGAAGTTACTTCAGAGATAATTAACCGAAGCGGTAAAGAATTGACTGACAAAATCGTCGAAGCCGCATTGCTGCGAAAAAGCCTGGGTTAAAGCATGCGCACGATTGTTCCTAAAAATGCCAAATTGATTCCGGAGAATGCAAAACAGGTTTTTAGGGGAGAAATCTTTGCCGTTTACCAATGGCAGCAGAAAATGTTTGATGGAAGTAGTGAAACATTTGAAATGCTCAGACGGCAGGACACAATAAAGATCATAGCTGTAAAAGACCAGAAAATCGTAGTAATTAACGAGGAGCAACCTCATTATAAAGCCTACCTTGGTTTGCCCGGCGGCAGGCATGATGTGGATGCGGAAACAGAGTTAGACGCAGCAAAACGAGAACTGCTTGAAGAAACCGGCATGTCATTTAAATCTTGGCGGCTTATCGAGGTTAAGCAGCCTCACGGTGAAATCGACTGGTTTATTTATCTATTTCTGGCTACCGATTTTGAAAACCAGATAGAACAGAAGTTGGACACCGGCGAAAAAATTGAAGTAAAATTGATGGATTTTGACGAATTTAAAGAACTTGTTAATAATCCTAAGGCTCGTAATTTGCCCAAAGAAGTAATCGAATCGTGCCAAAGCCTAGAAGACTTGGTTAATCTGCCCGAATATAAAAACTAATAGGTTGAAGAAAAGGATTGATTACCATATAATTACCCCTGTTTTGGCGAATGTAGCTCAGTCGGTTAGAGCGTCTGGTTGTGGTCCAGAAGGCCGTGGGTTCAAGTCCCATCATTCGCCCCATTATCCGTAACTATAAGAGTTGATAAACCCCGAAGCTAAGCGTAGCTGTAGGCACGGATAGTGCTAATACTACCGCCAGCGGTACAAAGACATTGTCCAATCCGTGGCGGGAGATACTTTCTGCCGTCGTAGCTAAAAACGGCGTGACAGCAAAAACTGCCAAGGAAATGCCGGGCAGTTCATTCCTGAGCGCAAAGAAGGCAAAAAGACAAAGGCCCATTGAAACAGCCAAAAAAGCCAAGGAACCGGTAATTGAGCGTGTATGCTCGCCTATTCGGTAATGCATCCGGCCGTATTTTTTTCCGACGACAGCGGCTAGGCCGTCAGCTAATGATAAATGGAGCACGGCGACGGTAAATATCCACGGTTGTGTGGTAAGAAGAGCCGACAAGCCGATCCCTATCGGATACCACAATTCTCCGCTGGTCCGGCGCTTAACATTATGAATTGCGCCAAATACTCCAAACTGATAGGAGATAAATACTCCTGCTAATAACACCAGAGACAATAGTTGAATCTGCCGCCAACTCATATAAAGCGGCCAAAAAGCAATGAAGCTGCCGATTAATATATGGATTGTTTTCCTGCCGGTTTCCGGCTGCAAGTTTTTGCTGCGACAAAGCAGCTCATTAGCCACCAGAATAATCAGAATCAATCCGAGTGAGAGGACAATTGCCATTGAACGGTTTAATCCTCTTTCATTTCTTCAAAGTCTTTGACATCAAGCTCTATTTTACTACCACTGCCCGCCGTTTGTTCAAGCAATTTTTTGGCCAGAATATTTTCAACGTAACGTTGGACTACCCGCCTCATCGGCCGGGCACCAAGCTTGGCGTCATAACCTTTGTCCACCAACCACTTTTTGGCAACCTGCGTTAACTCAACCCGAACCTTCTGAGCATCCAGTGTTTTGTTCATGTCCTTGATTATCAAATCAATCACCTGGATTAGTTCGTCTTGATTAAGCGGCCTAAAGACTACTACTTCATCAAAGCGATTAATTAATTCAGGCGCAAAAATACCTTTTTCTATCACGGTATTTACAAGATTTTCCTGCAGTTTGGCTATGTCTTTGCCCTCGTCTATCATGCGTCGGATTTCATCCGCGCCGGCATTGGAAGTCGCAATTATTATCGAATCTTTAAAAGAAACGGGTTTGTTATCATTGTCCCTCATAACCCCTTCATCGAGCATCTGAAGCAACAGGTTGACTACGTTCTTATGGGCTTTTTCAATTTCGTCAAGCAGTATGACGCTGAAAGGCTGTTTCCTGACTTGTCCTAAAAATCCAAGTTGTTCGCCAAGCATTGGAGTTATAAGACGATTAACGTCATCCGGACTCACGAATTGGTTCATATCGACCCTAATCATTGATTTTTCGTCTCCAAAATAAACCTTGGCCAAGGCTTTACTGAGTTCGGTTTTGCCAACACCGGTTGGACCAAGGAATAAAAAGGTACCGACTGGCCGCTCCGGATTGCCTACACCGCTTCTCGAACGGCGCAAGGCATTTGCAATCACGCTGACCGCCTGCTTTTGGTTTATAACGTATTTATGAAGTTCGTCTTCCATGTGGAGCAGTACATCGGTTTCTTCTCGGGTAGCCTGCTGAAGTTTAACGCCGTAAGTGGACTCTACGCTTGCTTTGATAACCTCTGCCGTTACTAAGCCGTCTTCGGATGAAGACGCAGCAGTTTTAAGTACTGTCAATGCCGCGCCGGGCATAGCAAGGTTGTCAACATAGCGTTTAGCCAGCTTGTACGCCTCATGGAAAGCCTGGTAAGTATAAAGGGCTTTCTTTTGATACTCCAAGAAAAGAATCTCGTCCCTTAGTACATCAAGTGTTTCTTCTTCATTGGCCGGATTTACCTGTAGTGGTTGGAATTTGCTGGACAAATTAGAATTGTCGGCAGCAATATTCTGCCACTGTTTAGGTGTCATAGCAAAAATCAATTTTGGTGTTCCAGCGTCAAGCGCCGGCATCAATACATTACCCAAATCTACACTGCCTGCTCCATCGCCAAAGAATGCCTGCGCGTCATCAAAAAACAGTATCATGTTTTTAGCTTTCTGTGCTTCAGCGAGCATTTTGATGACAAGTTCCTCCAATTCGCCCGGGCGGCCTGCCTGGGCAACCAATGACGGTGCATCCAGCGTTACCACCTGATGATATCTTATATTCTCGGGCAAAGTTCCGTCTTGGAGTATGCGCTCGGCAAAAGCATGGACACTGGTAGTCTTGCCCACCCCATTCTCACCAATCAAGGTTACTGCCTGCGCGCCGCCAGCCATTGACTTAATCATCTGTTCCACTAATTGGCTGTGCATCTTTGTATCTGTGAAAAATCCGCCATATTGGATATCTTCACTGATATTGCGGCCGAGATAACTTAACGTCGGCGTATAGCCATAGGCCCAGTCCCGGGCCAATCCGCCGAAATATTTTTTCTGATGGGCCAGTTGTGTTTTCCTATCTATGCTAAGCCACCAGTCTATACCTAGCTCTATATCCCTAAGCTCTATCTTGATTCGCTTAAGGCCTTCCTCTATATCGGGTATGGTTCGAAGCAAAGCAACTATGATTATTGCGGCTGACCAGCCTGTGGTTTGATATTTTTCCCGTAATTTAGACGCTTCCTGCCAGACTGCTGTGGCTGAACCGGAGTTTTTGTTGAGTAATTCTTCGAAAATGGAATGGTGTAGCAAATAGCGGCTTTCAAAAAACCAACGCTCAGTAGTATCCTTTGTGGCTACCCAAATATCAAATGCTGACGGGTCAGCAGATTTCAGCTTTGCCAATATTCTTGAGTCCAATAAATCCTCGACGTTTTGTCCGGTAATTTCTTTGTCCAGACTTTTAAGTTCCCCGGCCTGCCAGGTTTTTATCATCAAAACCAAGATTGCCAGCGTTAAAACCAGATAACCAATACTACTATTAAAGAATAGTAGTATCAGACCTCCGACAAAAGCAGCCAGACCTGCCGCCGATAATGCCCAGCTAACTTGGCGTGAACCGATTTTGGAATAAAATCTGGCTTTTTGGACACGAGCTGCTGCCAGGTTGACATTAGTATTCATTACCAAAGTTCCGTTCCGGTTATTGAAAGTATCGGGAAAATGATTAACATCAGCGGAATAACCGGCCAAAATATCATAAATACCAGGCCGATTCCGGCCACAAAAATCAGGCATACTAGGGCTGACAGCAGCATGCCGATACGTACTATCGCGCCTATAAACCTTGAGACTAGGTTGTCTATCGCTGCTTGAAAGAAATTATGAAAAGATGCTGGCGTACGTATTTGTTTCCAGGGAGAAAACAAGGTCCTTAGCAGTATACTCACCGAAAACGTTTCATTAATTGCCCGCAGCCGGTTTTTTATATCTTTTGCCAGCCATCCCCAACCGGAAAGATACCACCAACTAAGAAAAGAGGACAAAAGCATAATAATTATTGTACCAACACCTATGGTGTTCTAACAAAAGACTATTAACTGATAGGTTTGGGTATATCGATTTTATAGCCGATTCCATGGATGGTTTTTATCAATCCGCTGTTATATGGCCTGTCAATTTTATCCCGCAGATATTTGATGTGGACATCGACTGTGTTGGTAGCATTAAAATCCTGCTCATCCCAAGCGTAATTAAGAAGTGAGCCGCGGCTGACTACTCTGCCGGCGTTTTTCATCAGGCATTCAAGTACCGCGAATTCTTTTTTGCGCAGTTCGATATTTTTGCCATCACGTTCTACTTGATACCTGACACTGTCTAAAATCAAATCGCCGATGGCTATTCTGTCACGAGCCGCAGACGCGGAGGCTGGCTGGCGAAGTAGCACGCGCAGCCTGGCGTTTAGCTCCTCAATGTCAAAAGGCTTTGTCATATAATCGTTTGCTCCGCTATCTAGCAGCTTGACCTTGTCCAGCACATCGGCGCAGCCGCTTAAGACTATTATCGGCGTATGCCTGCCTTGGCCGCGGATTTTCTCACAAATTGTCAAACCCGTATCATTTGTAAGGTTAAGATCTAGGATAATAGCATCGTATTCATTGTCATCCAGTTTTTTTAACGCGCCCGATACGCTACTGGTAGTATCAACCAAATAATTAGCTCTCAATGCACGATAAAGAACCAGTACGATATCAGAGTCGTCTTCTGCTATCAACAACTTCATTATTGTTCAATTATTGCTCGTTTGGGTTAAAAAATCATTAAATTAATAAAAGATTAGCATAAGAATAACATAATAAAATAAGTCTAGGTTTCAGCCTAGACTTATTTTGTGGTCGGGGATGCCGGACTCGAACCGGCGACCTCGCGGTCCCAAACCGCGCGCGCTAGCCAACTGCGCCAATCCCCGAAAATTTATACTAAACAGAGGTTATTCTAACAGATAAGGGTCGTTTATAAAACTTTGTCTTGGATAATTTGAAGTAGTTCGGGGAACTTAGTAAACCGAGAGTCGGTTCTTACGGAAAAATGTTTCATTCCATCAAACTCTATCATCTCGCCGCCAAGTTGCTGACAAAGTTCTCTAGCTTCATTGATGTCGCAAATTGGGTCGTCTTTGGAATGAACAAAGATTAGTTTACCCGCTTTTTGTTTGATTAACTTGAAATCAAACGGCTTATCAAAAAGTTCGCTGAGCATTTCCCAGCTTGGACTTTCGCTCAAACGTTTAGTAAAAGCTCCGGCTAAAACCGCGGCGTTAACTTTTACGTTTTGGGGAAGCGCTTGAAGCAAGCCTAGTATTGCCACCGAACCAGAAGAATGGCCGATAATAACGCAATCATTAAAGTCCCAACCATTATTTAATAAGAAATCATTATACTTCTGTATATTCGGCCTTTGGGAATCCGGTAAATCGGGAGTCCAGACCTCATGGCCCAGTTTTTCCAATTCGCCTTTCAACCAGGGAAACCAGTTACCTTTGCTATCCGACCCGGTACCGTGAAGAATCAAAAACTTCATTACTTCGCAAACTCAATCGCTCTTGTCTCTCTTATCACATTGACTTTTATTGTTCCCGGATACTGCATAGTCGATTCAATCTTGTTAGCCACGTCGCGGGCCAGTTTGATAGCGCCTAAATCATCCAAGTCAACCGGCTTTACAAATACGCGGACTTCCCGGCCGGCGCTGATAGCGTAAGCCTTCTCCACGCCCTTGAACCCGGTCGCTACGTTTTCAAGATCTTTCATCCTTTCAGAAAAATTCTCCGCGCTGATGTTGCGCGCGCCCGGCCGGGCAGCGCTGACAGCGTCAACTACCCGCACGACTAATGCCTCCGGAGTAGTCGCTTCCATATCGTCATGATGGGCTTCTGCGGCATGTGCGACCGCTTCATCAACGCCATATTTCCGCGCAATCTCTCCGGTAATATGATGATGCTTGCCCTCTATCTTGTGTGTCAGTGCTTTGCCCATATCATGGATGAGAGCAGCGTATTTGGCAGTTTTTACATCGGCACCTATCTGCTCAGCCAACACACCGGCCATGTGTGCCATTTCGGTACTGTGCTTAAGCACATTCTGGCCATAACTAGTTCTGAATTTTAGCTCGCCAAGATACTGCAAGATTTCTTTGGGAATACCGATGATACCTACCTCGCGGGCAGCATCCTCTCCGGCGCGCATTACGTCCTTTTGCACCTGTTTTTGGGCTTTTTCAATTACTTCTTCGATCCGTCCGGGATGCACCCGGCCATCTTTTAGCAACATCTCAAGCGTCACCCGGGCGACTTCACGCCGTACAGGATCGAACGAGCTAAGGATAATCATTCCCGGAGTATCATCAACCATGATATCAACGCCGGTGGCCCGCTGTAGGGATTGGATATTGCGGCCTTCCTTGCCGATGATGCGGCCTTTCATTTCTTCATCTTCCAGCTTGACGGCAGTTACGGTACGTTCGGCTGTTACTTCGCTGGCCATCCGTTCCATGGTTTGAATAAGGATTGTTCCGGCCTTTTCCTCGGCCAAATCACGGGCATCATTTTGCAGTTTGACAATTAGGCCTTTGAGGTCATTTTTGATATCGCGTTCGGTCATCGCCATCAGTTTATCGGCCGCCTCGGCCTTGGTTAGCTTGGCAATTTTTTCCAGCTTATCCTGCTGTTTTTTCCTGATGTCGCGGATTTCGTTTTTCAGTTCTTCAACTTCGGTCTCGCCTTTGCGCAAAGCCTCGGAACGTTTATCCAGGTTGTCCAGCTTTTTGTCTAGCGCTTCTTCACGGTCCAAAAGACGTTTTTCAATATCTTTGAACTCCTTGCGGCGGGCCTGGTCTTCTTTGCGCGAGCTTTCTGCCAGTTCCAAAGCTTCTTCCTTGGCTTTGGACACCAGTTTTTCAGCCTCCTGTTTCGCTTTTTTTAGCTCCTTCTGGGCGTTCTCATCCGCATTGCTTAACCTTTGTTTGTTTACTGCCGTAGAAGCACCGAAACCGATGCCAATACCAGCAAGAGCCAATACTATAGTTATTGGATCCATAGTTTAATCCTTTCTATCGCTATCAGATGAGAAATAATACTTCGCGGGTTATCGCCGTCACTATCACTTCATTAGACGAATAACTTTTTAGCGAATACTCCCCAAAACTGCTTCAAGTCGATTATTAGAAGTTATCTTTAAGTCTGCAAGTGGAAAACTGTCAATTGACAACAATCCTACAGTAATTATTATACTGCTAAGTCAAGGTTGGACGCAATTATTTTTTCGGTTTCGTGGTCTTAGGTGCGGCGCCGTATTCCAACTTAGCAATACGCCGGGCCGGTTCTTTTTTCAAAAGTTCTATGCCTGTTTTTATCCAGTCTTTACCATTTGCGCCGGCAAGCGGTATATCAAGCTCGTAAGCTATGGCGTTGGCGACAGACGCGCCGATTCTTAGTCCTGTGAAACTACCGGGGCCCTTATAAAGTACTACTCCTTTTAAATCGGAAAGGCCGATGCTTTGTTTTTTAAAAAGTCCGTCTATTTTTTCATGAATGTCCAGTGACAGGTTCCTGCCAGCCTGCCATTTTAGGTATGACTCTTTCTTGTTGCCTTGGTACAGCCCAAGCTCGGCTTCCGGCTGATCGGTCTTGATCGTTAGAATCATTTTTCCGGCTCCTTAAAATCAGGCATTGTGATAGTCAGCTGTCTTGAATTTTCGCCGATGATTTCGAAATTAACGGTTATCCTGGTTTTTGGCAGTACATTGGAACTTACGCCAGCCCATTCGATGACGGAAACGGCGTCTTTGTCATCCAGCGAATCTTTTATTTCATGATCCATAAGCCCAGCTTCATTCAAACGGTAAAGGTCAAAATGATAAAGCTTTAAACGGCCATGATATATATTCTTTAATGCGAAAGACGGGCTGGAAACCCGGTCATTACTGTCAAGGCCTTTGGCCAGCCCTTTAACAAACGTGGTTTTACCCGAACCGACATCGCCAGCAAGCTCTACTAATTCTCCACTAGCAAGTTGGCCGGCTAACTTTTCGGCGACTTTCATGGTTGAAGTTTCGTTTGGACAGGTGACCTTAAGTTGATTCATAGTAATAATTATAAAACAGAGGTTTCGGGCAGGCATAAGCAATAAAGTATACTAAAAATGATATGTTGAAGCTTAGCAATGCGCTTTTAAACACACAAGTGATGTCCCTGCGCACCGGCGGGTCGGTAGGGACGGCCACAACTATGATTATCAATCCCAACAACCTAAAGGTGGAAGGTTGGTATGTCCTGGATCGGTTTAGCGGCAAGAAAATGGTGCTGGTAAGCGCCGAGGTGCGCGATATAGCCGCCCAAGGCATAATCATCAATGACCACGAAGTTTTGGCTGAAACCGAGGAACTTGTGCGCTTAAAATCCGTGCTAAACATCGGTTTTGAACTAATTGGCAAACAAGTAATCAGCCAAAGCGGTAAAAAATATGGAAAGGTCATAGACTTCGCGGTCGAAACTGAAAGTCTGCTGGTTAAAAAAGTCTATGCCGGCCAATCGATAATAAAAAGCCTGTCCGGAGGAAATGTCAGCATTGACCGTACCCAAATAGTGGAAATTACCAATAATCGGATTATCATCGAGGATGCGCTTGAGAAAGCGGGCGAAACCGTAGCCGCGACTAGCCCGGCAAATTCTTAGATACCCGCTTCTTCCAACGCTAATTTTATATCCGAATAGTTAAAGCCTTGGCGCAATAAAAACTGCGTCAGTTTTTGTTTATCCCGATACCTCGTTTGTTTTTGCTTTTTTTCGATTAATTCTTTGAGCACTTCCGGCTCATTAGTCTCGTCGCTTTCTAAAGCTTCATTGACTATTTCGTCGGCGACGCGTTTTTGCCTTAACTCCAACCTTAAGCGCCTAATACTGATAGGTTTTAGCAGCCGGCGGCTTTCCACCCAGCGCCGCGCAAAGTCTTTGTCATTGATATAGCCTTTTATACTTAACGTGTTAAGTATTTTTACAATCTCTTCGTCCGTATATTTTTTCCGCTTTAAATAGTCCCGCAACTCGCCTTCGCTCCTCGGCCGGCGGGCAATCAAATCCAGCGCCCGGTAAACTGCCTTATCTTCGACGGATACTTTTTCCAGCCGTTCAAGTTCTTGTTTAGAAAACTCCTGGCCTATGGCAAGGCCTGAGTTCAAAAGTCCGCTTTCACTTAAAGCAAAGCTGTATTTACCGTCAATAAATATTGAATAACGGTCCTTACGTTTAACCTGTTGCTTTATATCGGTAATTTTCACCCCGTAGTGAGCCCTTGATTACAATTATGCCTGGGCATAATTGTATAACAAAATATCTACAGGATATTTTGGCTATCAAGGATCTACTACAGGGTTCATAAGAGATAGGTTATGGCTGCTGTAAAAATTATAGCCAGCGGTACTTCTATAAAAATTCCTTTTATAGACTCTTTGCCACGTTGTATGTCCTTGTGAAATCTAGCAAACTTATTATTCCAGATGCCGCCGCCGGTAGCTCGAAACTTTTTATTAAAAAGATAATTATAGGCTTGGTAAAAGTCCGGGCAACCGGCCAAAAACAGGCAAGCGAATACCAGCCAGCCGGCTCCGGCAAAGTACAAGTACAATATTATTAAGAGAAGTAGGCTTGCGTCTACCAGCAAATAGCGATGAAAAAGACGCCGATTTTGTTCGCTTTTAGAAAAACCTATGCCAAAATGCGGTACGGCGTCTAAAACAAAATGCGAAGCAAAAGCCAACGGCAGCGCAATAGCCGGCTGCGTAATAGCAAGCCCGATTACAGCCCCGGACAAAGCATGGTTCGTCGCTGTCACAAGTAATATTTTTTAATAACGGCCTGCATTCCGTCGGTAACCACAGAAACATTATTGTTAAGCAAACTTTTGATTTCCTCCAGCGTAAACCAATGTACTTCGCTAACTTCTGATTTATCAATATTAAAATTATCTACTTCGCTAAAAAGCCTGTAGACTTTATTGAAACGTTTTACAATAATTCCATCGCCCCTGTCATCTTCGCTATAATAGCTCCCTAGTTCCTCCAGTTTTTCTGTTTGGATGCCAATTTCTTCGCGCAATTCGCGTTTTGCTGCCGTAAAATAATCTTCGCCAGCGTCTACATGTCCGGCA
Organism: Candidatus Saccharimonadales bacterium; assembly: GCA_025451045.1. Classification (GTDB taxonomy): domain Bacteria; phylum Patescibacteriota; class Saccharimonadia; order Saccharimonadales; family 2-12-FULL-41-12; genus JANWLD01. Next base: position 236,836 of record JANWLD010000001.1, on the reverse strand, counting down.
GCAGAATTATCCCAACAGTCAGGCCATGTATCCATTTGGGTTGAACGTTTTTGCAATAAAATTTTTTTGTTTTTAGGGTTTTCCACCATAACTCGTACGATACGGTGAGTTGCGCTTTTTTCGTGCGCTTCTTTAATAGACATGGCGCTTATGGGCTTGTCATTCTCATCAACGATTTGAATCAATGGTTCATTATGGCTCAAAGCTACTCCTTAGCGGCTTCGCGGACTTTTTTGGTAAGTTCTTCCATCAGTTTCGGGGATTGCTCAAGAGCCTGCTTGGCGGCTTCGCGGCCTTGGCCGATTTTCTCGCCTTTATAAGCAAACCAGGCGCCGTTTTTCTCAACTATTTCATGCTCGGCTGCCAAATCCAGCACATCGCCGCTTTTGCTTATGCCTTGGTTGTACATAATGTCGAATTCCGCTTGCCTAAACGGCGGGGCTATCTTGTTCTTAACTACTTTAACGCGAGTTCGATTACCAATAACTTCATCGCCTTGTTTTATTTGGGAAATACGGCGTATGTCCATACGGACCGAAGCGTAAAATTTTAAAGCGTTTCCACCGGTAGTAGTTTCCGGGTTGCCGAACATCACGCCGATTTTCATGCGTATCTGGTTGATAAAGATTACCGTGGTGTGCGAACGGTTGATTACGCCAGTCAGTTTGCGAAGCGCCTGGCTCATTAGCCGGGCTTGCAAGCCCATGTGCGAATCACCCATATCGCCCTCTATTTCGGCTCTCGGCACAAGAGCCGCGACGGAGTCAATAACTACTAAATCCACGGCGTTGGAACGGACCAAAGTTTCGGCGATTTCCAACGCCTGTTCACCGTTATCCGGCTGGGAAATTAGCAGGTTCTCAACATCTACCCCTAATTTCTTGGCGTAAGACGGGTCAAGCGCGTGCTCGGCATCAATAAAGGCCGCTGTGCCTCCCTGTTTTTGAATCTCAGCAATAGCATGAAGCGTCAGGGTTGTTTTTCCAGAGCTTTCCGGGCCGTAGACTTCAATAATACGCCCTTTGGGTATCCCGCCGCCCAATGCGATATCCAAGCTTAAACTGCCGGTCGGCACAGTTTGCACGTTAGTCTTGTGCGCGTCGCCAAGCTTCATTATCGAACCTTTACCAAACTGTTTTTCTATGGTTTCCAGCGCCAGTCCCAATGCTTTGGTCTTGCCTTCTTTTTCTGTTTTCTCTGCCCCACCTGATTTTTTAGTTTCGGCCAATTTCAACTCTCCTTTTTGATTTTTTTAGTATAACATTTTAATCCTTTAATTTTTCTTAAATAGCCGCTTATGTTTTTATTGATATAATAACGATTAAATATGCGTATATCAGATTCTTTGGTGGAAAAACTATTGATTGACGCGGGAAAGACCACCGCAACCCAATTAAAACCGCTGCGCGAACAAGAGAAATCTGAAAAGCAGAATCTGCAGCAAATAGTCATTGCCAATAACGTTGTGACTGAAAAAGACCTAACGAAATTGTATGCCAAAGAGATAGATGTACCGTTTATCGAACTTAACCCCAAAGAAATCAAGCGCGAAGTATTAACGCTGATTCCAGAGCGCGTTGCCCGCCAGTATAAGGTAGTTTTGTTCGGCGTTAAGGAAGACGGCAGCAAACTTATTGCTATGGAAGACCCCGATGATATCCAGGCCATCAGTTTTTTACAAAAACAACTTGGCACCAACTTGAAAGTCCATATTGCCAGCGCATCGGAAATCGAAACCGCTTTAGACCAATACCGCGGCAATGTTAGCAATGAACTGACTAAAGTATTGACCACCGAGGAAGGCGAGGCCGAAGAGGCTGGCGAGGAAATAGACGAGGAAGATTTAGCGGAAGACTCACCGATTGCCCAGACGGTTAATCTGGTGATTGAATATGCTATCAAAGCAGGTGCCAGCGATATCCACATTGAACCTCGCGAGAACCATGTGCTGGTGCGTTACCGGGTGGACGGTGTGCTGCGTGAAGCCAACAAATTACCCAAGAAAGTCCTTAGTCCGTTGGTCAGCCGCATAAAGATACTCAGCAATTTGAAGATCGACGAACGGCGAGCGCCGCAGGACGGCCGGTTCAAAATACAGGTCGGCAGCGGCGTGTTCGCCCTGCGCGTTTCCACCCTGCCAATAACCGAAGGTGAAAAGGTGGTGATGCGTATTTTATCCGAATCAAGCAAACCGGCTACCCTGGAAGAACTAGGCTATTGGGGACCTTCGCTCAAGACTATAAACAGCGCGATTACCCAACCCCATGGCATGATATTGGTTACCGGCCCGACGGGTTCAGGCAAGTCAACCAGCTTGTTCAGTACGCTTAGTCTGCTGAACCGGCCTTCGGTCAACATATCTACGATTGAAGATCCGGTTGAATATAAGATAAACGGAGCCAACCAGACTCAGGTTAACCCGAAAGCCGGTATGACTTTTGCCGCCGGGCTGAGGGCACTATTGCGCCAAGACCCTAACATTATTATGGTCGGCGAAATCCGCGATACCGAAACAGCCGGACTGGGCGTGCAAGCGGCATTAACCGGCCACTTGGTATTTGCCACTCTTCATACCAACAACGCGGCAACCTGTCTGCCGCGGCTGTTGGACATGTCAATTGAACCGTTTTTGATTGCCAGTACCGTCCGAGCCGTAGTTGGCCAGCGGTTGGTACGCAGGCTTTGTGTTGATTGCCGAGAGTCATATACGCCGGATTCAGTCGAGCTGAAAGAAATCGGAGAAATCTTTTCTACGGCAGATGCGGACGGTATGAAAAAAGTGCACGAGCTGGAGAAATTGGCCCTAGAAGGTGGTATTGGCAAAGCTAACAGCGGTAAAAAAGGTAGTGATTCAACTGAAAAACTATCGACTGAACCAAGTAAAATAATTCGATTATGGCGCGCCCATAAAAATGGTTGTGAAGCCTGCGGACATACCGGTTATAAAGGCCGTGTTGGTATTTATGAAGTTCTGCCCAACAGTGAAGAGATACAAAAATTGATTGTCGGAAGCGGTACCAGTGAACAGATACAAGAAAAAGCTACCTCTGAGGGCATGGTAACTATGCAGGTAGACGGCTTCATCAAAGCGCTGCGCGGCCAAACCAGCATAGAGGAAATACTAAGAGTAACCAGTGATAAATAATGACTAAGTTTTCATATAACGCGACCAAGGACGGCAAGGCTGTAAGCGGAGTTGTTGAAGCTTCCAGCAAAGAAAACGCCCGCACTACTTTGGTACATCAGAATATACATCCGCTGTCCATCAAGGAGCTTAAAAGCGGCGCTAGTTTTTTCACGCTGGGCACTGGCAAAGTCAGGTCTAAGGATTTAGTCGTCTTTACCCGCCAGCTTTCTACGATGATATCAGCCGGCGTACCGCTTAACCGGTCGCTGGCCACGCTTCAGAACCAGACCGTAAACAAGTATTTCAACACTATAATCAGTGATGTCGCCAAAGATATTGAAGGCGGTATGCCTTTAGCTGATGCGTTCGGCAAGCACCCGGACGTATTTAATGAGATATATGTGAACATGGTACAAGCCGGCGAAGCCGGCGGTATACTCGAAGACATCTTAAAAAGACTGGCCGCCCAAGTGGAAAAAGACGCGGCTATCCGAAAAAAGATAAAAAGCGCCATGGCTTATCCGACCGTAATACTGAGTATTACGGTATTGGCCTTTTTCGGGATAATGTTCTTTATCATTCCGAAAATCGCCAAGATTTTGACTGACCTTGGCGGTCCGAACGCTAAACTGCCTATATATACCCAAGTTTTGCTTAACATAAGTAATTTTATGCGTAGCAACGCATTAATTATTATAATTATTGTCGGATTTAGCTTATTTTTCTTTCGCAGATATATAAAAACTCCAAAAGGAAAATACCGCCTGCATAGTTTTCTGTTACGCGTCCCGGTATTGAATAACATAATAACTAAAATCGCCCTGGCCAGGTTCGCCCGGACCTTCGCTTCGCTTATGTCAGCCGGCGTGGCCGTGCTTGACGCGCTGGAAGTGACTGGCGGAGCTATCGGCAACAAAGTCATTGAAGAAGAACTAAAAGCAGCCGCTAAAGAAGTAAAGAACGGCAAGCAATTGTCCGAGCCGTTATCTAAAAGCAAGTATTTCCCTTCTATTGTTTCGCAGATGCTGGCTATTGGCGAGGAAACCGGTGAAATCGATACTATTTTAATCAAGGTCGCTGACTTTTACGAAGAAGAGGTAGATGTGGTTATCGATGGTATAAGCGCTTTAATCGAGCCGGTAATGATAATTGTTCTGGGTACTATGGTCGGCTTAATAGCCGCCAGTGTGATGGGTCCGATAGCCAGCCTTAGCAATAATGTCGGTAATAACTAACAATTATTAACTTGACCCGTATCATACTTATGGTTAAAATTTGAACAGATACTTATCTACTCCGTAACTAGCGAGTTGATAAGGTCATTAGTTATAAAACAATAAAAAGAAGGGTGGGTCCTAATGATCTCACTAAAACGTAAACAAAGCGGTTTCACCATTGTGGAGCTCTTGATAGTAATTGTTGTCATAGGTATCTTGGCGGCAATCGTAATAACGACCTTTACGGGCGTACAAAAGAAAGGCCGCGACGCGGATCGAAAGTCTGATATCAATGCCATTTATAGTCAGGTTGAGGTATATTTTGCTCAAAACAGCAAGTATCCGACATTGGCTAACCTAAATGACAGTACATGGCGTGATGCAAACGTCAAAGGACTAACGGATGATGCCATCCACGCTCCGAACAGTACTACGGCTCTTGCGGCCAGTGGTAGTGGTACTGATTATTACGTATATGCTGCGACGCCAGCTAACTGTGATAACGGCACTAACGGTGACTGTACTGGCTTTACGCTGACAGCTAATCTTGAAGCTGGCGGTACATTCGTCAAAACCGGCTCCAATAATTAAGTTAACGGCTTAAGTAATAAAACCCTGGTAATACTTACCAGGGTTTTTTATACTATCAGATAAGCATGAGGGGTTTAGGCTCAGATTACAACGGGTTTACCATTGTCGAATTATTAGTTGGAATAGCGCTAAGCGCTATTTTTGTCGGTACAGTAGCCATGCTTCAAGTTAATACATCCAAGCTGAGCCAACAAGGAAGAGATGTTTCAGTAGTCAACTCATTTGCTGAAAATAAGATTGAAGAACTTAGAAGTAAGGGCTATCTGGCGGTTAATACAGGTACAAGCGATATAACGAATGAACTGCCTAGCGAATTACAGTCTCCGCGAAGTGCTACGCTGACCATAAGTACCGACCCGGTCGCTATGAAGAAAATAGTCTTATCTATCACATACGACGATCAAGGAGATCCGCGGACTTATTCTTACACAACTTATATAGGAGAAATCGGTGTCGGCCAATAAATTAAAATTAAGCCAAGCCGGCTTTACTATCGTAGAACTTGAAATAACAATACTTTTAATGGCAATAATCAGCGTAAGTTTTATAGCGATATTCACTAATTTTCTACAAGCAGAAACTCGTACAAGTACTACTATCGAAATGACTAGCGATTCCCAAAATCTCTTGCGAGTTATGGTAGAAGAGCTGCGTTATGGCGCAGGCGTCAGACAAACAAATAGCATTACAGACCCGCACGCCCCTTCCGGAGGCTGGAATACAGATAACGTGAATTTCGTAATTATTACTGCAGTACCGGCACTAAACAATTCTAACCAATATATATTAGATCCGGATACAGGCTATCCCTATGAAAATGAGTTCGTCTATTACAAAAGCGGGACTAAACTATACAAAAGAACCCTCGCCAACCCTAATGCTTCTGGCAATAAATTAAAAACATCATGCCCATTCAATGTTGCTACTTCTACTTGTCCGGCTGACAGAGAACTTGTTGACAATATAGATACCATGACCTTTACCTTATATGATCAGGATAATGCACTTACAAACACAGCGACTGCGGCCCGTTCAATAAAGATAAACTTATCACTGGAGAAAAGAACTTTTGGCCTGCCTCTTATATTTGAAAATACCATTAGGATAACATTGAGGAATGATTTTTCATGAAGCGTTTAAAAAATAATTCCGGGTCAATATTAATTTCAATATTAATTATCTTCCCCTTTTTCATAGTCATTTCCACGGCATATATGAATCATGCCGTATCAGGTTTTAGAACCGCTCGCCAAGACCAATTTAAAACGTTAGCGCAATTTGGCGCGGATGCGGGTATAGATAAATCAATGGAGCAACTAAATCAGGACAGTTCATGGACAGGGACAAATGGAGAAGTTACCTTACAAAATGACGCGACTGGCAAAGTAACTTATGAAACCGTGGTATCTGCCGCTGGGTCACAAAAAAAGACATTAGTAAGCACCGGTAGAAGTTATAGAACTGCCACTTCGGCAAGTCCAGATTCAGTTATTAAAATAACTGTGGATGTTAAAGGCATACAATCACAAAGTTTTAGCATAATAACCGGAGTCGGGGGCTTGGTCTTAAGTAATAGCGCCAAGGTTTTAGGAGGAGATGTTCTGGTTAATGGAACTATAACAATGAGTAATAGTTCCCAGATTGGCTTACTGTTAAGCCCGGTAAATTTGCAAGTTGCCCACCAAAGCTGTCCTAATCCACCAGATAGTACTTATCCTAGATTATGTGCCAGCGGAGAAAATGGCCAGCCTATTTCAATATCTAATACGGCTCACATCTACGGAAATGTGAAAGCCAATAACCAGATATCTTCTAGCGGGATGAGCGACCCGGGTTTGACTGTAAATAGCGGCGTATCCGCCCAACCGCTTCCCGACCATAATAGAACCGCTCAAAAAGCCGCGGCAGTTAATAGCCTGAGCGGGGCTGCTGCTTCTTGTACCAGCAATAGCGGCTCTGTTACTTGGCCTGCCCACTTAAAAATCACCGGTAACGTAACTATTAGCAAAACCTGTACCGTAACCCTCATGGGCGATACTTGGATAACGGGAACATTAAACATGTCAAATCAGGGAACGCTTAAGGTCGACAACAGCCTAGGAACTACTAGGCCTAATATAATGATTGATGGGCAGAATAATAATTTTAGCAATAGTTCAACCATAGCAAGTAACTCACAAAACACTGGCCCTCAGATCATCACCTATTGGAGTAATGCAAGCTGCTCGCCTGACTGTAATGATGTAACGGGCACGGATCTAGCAAATTCCCGAAATACAATCACTTTATCACTAGATAATGCCTCATCAGGACCACAAACCATATTTTATACAAAATGGTCCAAGATACAGGTTGCTAATAGCGGCCAAATCGGGGCTTTAGTAGGCCAGACAATATCTATTAGTAACAGCGGTACTATAACTTTTGGTTCATCGATAGGCACTGGCTTAACTTTTTGGGTAATAAGCGGTTATAGAAGATCGTTTTAATAAAAGTTATGCGGTATAATCATAAGAAGTTAAACTGCTTCGGGCGGGCAAAGCATGGATAAAACCAACAAATATTTTTACAAAGATAAACCAATCTTCGGACTCGACATAGGCTTCGACAGCATCAAGGTAATGCAGCTGGAGAAATCGGTCAAAGGCTACGAGTTAGTAGGCTACGGTATTGGCAATTTTGACCCCAAGTCTATAAAAGATGGAATAATAGTCGACTTTGAGGATATTGCCGGATCTATCAAAGAATTGTTTGCTAAAAATATCATCGGTGAAATCACGACTAGGCGGGTGGCAATAAGTATTCCGGCGATACTGACCTATTCACACTCTCTAACTCTGCCGGCGATACCTGATAACGAGCTAAAGGAAGCTGTCGAGCTGGAGAGTGAGCAGTATATACCTTCCCCCATAGATGAGTTGTACATAGACTTTGAAATAATATCAAGAAATCAGAAGAGCTTGGAGGTATTAACTGTAGCCGCGCCGAAAAGAATAGTCGATTCATATTTAGCATTGACCCGTATACTTGGTTTGGAAGCAATAAGTTTTGGTACTAGTATTTCCTCATCTGGCCGCCTGTTCAGGGTTTTGGAGCCTAGTAGTGATATACCTTCGGTTATTATCGATTTCGGCTCGATTTCGGCCGATATCACCATCATCGACGGTAATAACGTAGTTTCCAGTACTATTCCGGCGGGCGGGGATATATTTACCAGTTTGGTAGCCAAAAAGCTTGGCATCAGTCTTCAGGAAGCGCATATTGTTAAAATCAAATACGGAATTAGCAAAAGCAAGAAACAACCGGAAATAATAGAAGTGATGCAACCGCAACTGGATCAATTGAACCGGGAAGTCAAAAGAATGATGCGTTACTTTTCCGAACGTACCGGATCAAAACGAAAAATCGGTCAGATAATTACTATGGGTGGCGGAGCAAATATGCCCGGATTAAGCGACTATCTGACCAATTCACTGCGCCTACCGGTTAGGGCTTATGATCCTTGGCAAAACTTTGACTTACACAAGCTAAAAGCTCCGAGCCAGGACGAAAAATCAGTTTATGCGACAGTTGCCGGCTTGTGTCTTATTGACCCCGCGGAGCTATTCCAATGATAAATTTACTGCCTCCTGATTATAAGGAAAATATACTATATGCTAGGCGCAACCGGACTTTATTCAACTGGGCAATTGCCATGGTAGTTTCATTGTTGATTTTAGCAGCCGTTATTGCCAGTGGTTACCTACTTTTAAATAATTCTATGCGGACTCAGTCAGCTCAGACCGAGGCAGCCAGACAGCATCTGAAAGAAGAAAAGATTGACGAAACCAAAGGTCAGTTGGAAGAAATATCTTCTAACACTAAATTAATCCTCCAAGTGTTGTCGCGAGAGATACTCTTTTCTAAGTTGCTAAAACAATTAGGGGCTTCACTGCCCGCCGGTACTACGCTTCAATCTATACAAATAGACAAAGTCCAAGGTGGAATTACCCTAAAGGCCCTAGCTAAAGATGTAGAGTCGGCTACTCAGATTCAGGTTAACCTGTCTGATCCTAATAATAAGATATTCCAAAAAGCCGATATAGAATCCATCAACTGTAACCCGGCCAGCAAGTCGGTTTATGATTGTACTGTTCAATTAAGGGCCCTGTTCGCTAAAGACAATCCTTATGTCTATATTTCAACTACGGCCAAGCCAGTAGGAGGCGGCCAATGAGCTCGAAAAAATTTTCCTATCTAATGGTAGGATTGGTTATATTGTTATTCGCAGCCATCGTCGGCATGACTATTGCCGGAGACTTACTGCTACAGAAACAAGCCGATAAATTAAGCGGCCTTAGAGCCCAAAATCAGGTTACTAAAGAACAAGAAGTTTCCTTGGCCCAAGCTAGAGCAGATATTAAAAAATATACATCGTTGGATGAAATTGCCAAAACGGTTGTTCCACAGGATAAGAACCAGGCCAAGACTGTTCGTGAGATAAATTCTATAGCTGCCAAAAGCGGCATAACGCTTCAGCAGATTGCTTTTGATACCTCTAGTTTGGGTCTTACGGCGACCGGCTCTACTACGCCGAATACATCAAACCAGAATTTATCACAGGTTAAGCCAGTTCAAGGAATCAGCGGCGTTTACTCATTGGCTATTACTGTCAGTTCGGGTGAAGATAATCCGATATCATATTATGAGTTTCTGAAATTTTTGGAAAATCTTGAAGCCAACCGGCGAACGGCCCATGTCAGCAGTATCACCGTAACACCTTCTGAAAATAATCCTAGTAATGTCAGTTTTTCATTAATATTAAACGCGTATTTAAAACCATGAACAGCAATAATATAGACCTAAAGAAGATACCTAAAATGCTCAAGTCTGCGTTGTTAAATTTATTGAAACATGCCAAGTTTATTTTCATTATTATCATTATGGTATTAATCGGCTTTTTAGTTTTTGAAATTAACCAATTAATAAATAAAGAGCCTACCGAGGAACAGATATCGGCCCAGCTTGAGATTATTAAACGGCCGAAAATAGACCAGGAAACAATTTATAAGATTGAGAAACTGGAAGACCAGAATGTAGCTGTACAAGCTTTATTCCAAAAAGCTCGCGATAATCCGTTTAAAGACTAACTCTCGTCGGCAGATAATCTATATTTAATGTGTGTACGCTGATACTTTTGCCGGGTATCTTGAAGAGCCTTGGCATAAGCATTGGGGTTAGGACAGTATTTAAAAACAAAGTTACTTTGTTCACCAGCAGTTTCGACTGTTAGAATACCGTAATTAAAGATAGTCGAAAGAATACCGTGCGTATTAGCCGTAACGTCTTCTATATCTTCCATAGTAAGTTCGGAAACTTTGCGGTTAAACAAACCCAGTTGCTGGACTTCTGTTACATTTTCATCTGTTACTATGAGCTGGTTGCCGTTATAAACTCTGGTCGCCAGAATCAGAAAAACCGCTCCGAAAGTTGTCATTAAAAGTACTAAAAGACCCAAGAACATTCTAACGGAAGCGCTTGATCCTATAACGCTTGGCAGTAAGAAGACCAACAATCCTATAGACAAGGCCGCTGCAATTATAAATTGGACGTAAATGATAATCAGGCCAAAAGGATGCCGCCGGATATCGGCTATCTTGATTTCATCCGGGCTGATTTGTTCAATCCGGCCAGTCGGATCAAAAACCGGTTTCCGACGTTTAATAGCCTTATCCATTATCTCCGGTCCGGAAGCCGGAATATTAACTTTTCCTTGTTTGCCTGCAGAACCGTCGGACATGATTTTACGTATATAATCCTCTACAGGATTAGGGTGCTGGTTCTCCCCGTCCATATGATAATTATATTATATTAATTCAGTTTGGTCGCCGTTTTGCTTAGGCATTGGTTTCTTGAGATGTTTATAAGCTTTAGAGGTCGCTTTTCTACCCCTGGGAGTACGCTCCAGCAGGCCTATCTGTAGCAGATATGGTTCAAAGAAATCCTCAATTGTTGAGCGCTCGTCGCCCGTGACTGCAGCCAATGTGCCTACGCCTACCGGGCCGCCATTGTGGTTTTCAATGATAGTGACCAGTACCCGTCGATCAGCCGGATCAAGACCGAGTTCGTCTATTTCCAACATGGCCATGGCTTTTTCGGCAGTCGGAAGGTCGACTTTTCCCTTGCCATGGACATCGGCATAATCTCGAACTCTTTTTAGCAACCGATTGGCTATGCGGGGAGTCAACCGGGCCCGCTTGGCTAAAAACAGCGAAGCGTCATTGTCTATCTTTATCTTAAGGATTTTGGCGGCGCGGCGGATAATCTTGGCGATTTCTTCATCAGAATAAAATTCCAGCCGGTGCTGCAAACCAAACCTGTCGCGTAGCGGTGCCGCCAGTGAACCGGTACGGGTAGTCGCGCCGATTATCGTAAACTTCGGCAAATCAAGCCTCATACTCTTAGCACTGGGTCCTTTGCCGAGCATTATGTCCAGCTTAAAGTCTTCCATTGCCGAATATAATACCTCTTCTACGCTACGGTGTAATCGGTGTATTTCATCGATAAACAGAATGTCATTGTCTTCCAGATTGGTCAGGATACTGGCCAAGTCGCCTGCTCGCTCAATAGCCGGCCCGGAAGTTATACGTACTCCCCGGCCCATTTCATTACCAATCACCGTAGCCATGGTTGTTTTACCAAGCCCGGCAGGGCCGAACAATAGCACATGGTCAATAGGCTCATTCCGTTTTTTGGCGGCTGTTATCGCCAATAGCAAGTTCTTTTTTAGTCGCTCTTGGCCGATGTAATTATCAAAGTCCTTGGGACGAAGTGAATTATCCAGTTGTTTGTCCAGCTCTTCGTCAAATTCCTGGACTATTCTCTCAACAGCCATTAATTTTTCGCCTTTAGCGCCTGTTTGACTTTTTCTTCAACGGACAATTTTTTGTCAATTCCTGATAACGCTCTCGCCGCTTCGACACTGCTAAAGCCAAGGCCGACCAAGGCCTGAGCAGCTTCATCTTCGGATGAAATTTGTAGAAAATCGGTAGCCGACTCGGAAGATAACAAGCCGACTTTGTCTTTCAAATCCACCACTACGCGTTCAGCTACTCGTTTGCCAATGCCGTTGGCACTTTGGATAAAGATTGTGTCGCCTTCGGCTATCGCTTTTTTCAAGCTTTCTGCCGAGCCGATACTTAACATATTAAGCGCCATCTTAGGGCCGACGCCATTAACTTCTAGTAATTTTTCAAATAGTAATTTCGTACTTTTTTCGCAAAAACCGAACAAATCGTGTGCCTGTTCTCTTATGTATTCATATATATGAAGTCTTACGGATTTTTCAGCTTCAAGCTTAGCCAAGTCTTCGTTGGCTACATAAACGCCGTAGCCCACGCCGCCTACGTCCACCACAACATGATCCGGTTGTTTATCACGTACTGTGCCCTCTAGATATGCAATCATTAAATAATATTATAACCTAGGCAAATCTCTGGGTCATCGAGTGGCAAATAGCGACAGCTAAAGCGTCGGCACAATCATCCGGCCTAGGGACTTCTTTCAAATTTAATATTATCCGCACCATCTCCTGCACTTGGCTTTTTTCTGCCTTTCCATAACCAGTGATGCCCTGTTTTATCTGGAGCGGCGTGTATTCAAAAACCGGCAGTTTATTTTGCTCGCCGCAGAGCAGTATCACCCCCCGTGCCTGCGAGACGCTCATAGCTGTTGTGACGTTTTTTGAAAAAAACAGTTTCTCAACAGCCAGCACGTCCGGATTGTTCTGTTTGATTATGCTCATAATTTCATCATAAATTGTTTTCAGTCGAACCGAGTCAACTTCTTTGACAGGAGTTCTGATGACCCCAGCGTCAAGCATCTTAAGCTTACCGGAAACTAATTCTACTACCCCAAAGCCAACTATCCCTGTGCCCGGATCAATCCCCAAAACTTTCATTGTTCGATTAGTTCCTCGGGAATATCGAAGTTTGTGTGTGTTTTAGTAACTTCGTCAATTTCGTCAAGTGCTTCCATGAGACGCATTATTTTACCGGCTACGGCCTTGTCCTCAATCTTTATCAAACTGTTAGACTCATAGGATAGTTCGGCTTCGGTTATTTCCAAGCCGGCCGACTTAAGATTCTCACGCACCTGAAATAGTTGCTTAGGGTCGGTGTAGACAGTTGTTTCTCCGTCGTCTTCAATCGCATCCTCGGCGCCAGCATCTAAAATGGTAAGTAGCTGCTCTTCTCCGGTACCTTTGATTATAATTACGCCTTTACGGGTAAATTGGAAAGCAACCGCGCCTTTCTCGGCCATATTGCCGCCATGCTTGGTAAAAGCCAGGCGTACTGCCGGATAAGTCCGGTTTATATTGTCCGTAGCGCATTCGACCAAAATAGCTGAACCACCGGGACCATAACCTTCGTACATCACTTCTTGAATCTGTTCACCGCCCAGCTTACCGCTGCCACGATCTATAGCACGCTGGATATTGTTGGCCGGCATATTGGATTGTTTGGCCTTATCAATTGCCAGTCTAAGCCCAAAGTTCAAATTCGGGTCATCGCCGCTTTTCGCCGCGATAGCAATAGCATTGCCAAGTTTAGTAAAGATAGCACCCCGTTTGGCATCTTCTATCGCTTTACCTCGATGAATTTTTGCCCATTTGCTATGTCCTGCCATATAATAATTTCCTCTAACTTCTTGAATTATAACAAAACCGCCTTGAAGGCGGTCATGATTTTGGAGGGCCGTCCGGGACTCGAACCCGGGACACCCTGCTTAAAAGGCAGGTGCTCTAACCAGCTGAGCTAACGGCCCCCAAACTCTTGCGCCGTGTCATCACTGCTTCAAGCAGAGCTTGAACCCTGCTGACACTCTTGACGAACTGCTATGTTGCTTGCCTGCGGTACGTCCTCGGTGTAGTGTACTACACCTCCGGGCGTTCCTCGGCAACGCCTTGCATTTCATTCAAGCGCAAGTGTTTGGAAGTCGAATTAACTTCTTACATTATCTGTATTTTCAATTAAAAGTCAATCGCTCTGGCTTTAAACCATTGCAAGATATAAGCAAAAGCAGTAATCTAAATCGTATATATAATTCAAAATAAGGAAAAATATGTTTCTGAGCAAAATCTTTAGTATTTTTAAAAAGAAAAAAGATAACCCGGATGAAGATGCACCTGGAACTAGTTCTCCTGCCGGAGCTACAGTGCCGCCTTCAGGTACGGTAGGCGCCGCAGTCGGCTTAAGCCAGCCTGATCAGTCAGTAAGTCCTGTTTCCGACCAAATAGCCCAAGCGCCGCTACCGGATAATTCTGGCGGCATATCGAGTTTCGGCCAAGATGATACATCTTCTGCCGTTCCAGAGGCTCCATCTGTCGATTCCGGGTCAGATAGTCTAGGCGGCGTTAGTTCACCTGGCATAGCTTCCCCGCCCCCAACCGATGGCAACAGTGACCAGCCAGCTCCTGACTCAACTCCGGCAATCCCGCCTGCTGAAGAAACTCCGACTGAATCACCTGAAGCGGCTCCAGCGGCTCCAGAAACGCCCGACGACAGTACTCCCGCCGGCAGCACCGACGACAGTAGTGAAAATATCGCGGTTTAAGACTATTTGTGTTTGCCCTTGTGCTTTGATTTAAACAAATCAGGGGACCAAGCGAACAAAAGTCCGATCCCGCCGGTTGCACAGACTATGTAGCTTTGATAAGAATTGACTATATCTTGTCCGCTAGCGCTGATTTTATCCGAAAAACCGCTGTAAGGTAGTGCGAATAATATCAAAGTCACGGCTGCGAATAGTAGCGGTATCGCGTTGCTCAGTACTTTGGATTTGGGAGTTTTAGATTGGGTTAGAATGATTGTCAGAACCACCGGCAAAAACAGTAAGAATAATTGTATTTGCTGCGTGTCGCTTATCGAAACGGTCTTGGTGGCCAAATCATAGGTATTTTGTGATAACTCCTCCGCAAACAACTTACCAACCAAAATACTCAAGATAAGGGTAACGCCCGGTACTCGCAAGAATACCAAGGCCGCCCAAATAATACCGGGCAATATAGCAAGCGTTAGCAATTCGTTCATTTAATGAATAATATACTACAAACGAACAAAATCACCGATATGCAGATTAAACTGGTCGGCTTTGCCCGGATTTAATTCCAAAACATATTTAGTATTATCCGAACAGAAACTCTTAGGAAAAGTATCCGGGCTAATATTCCTGACGATATTTATAACCCTGCTTTTTTGGTCCAGCCACAGTATGTCCAGATTGAACTTCATGTCCTTCATCCACATGCATTGCCTGTCCGTTTGGCCAAATACAAAAAGCATGCCTGCGTTGGCTGGCATATACAGCCGCCCGGACAGTCCTTTTTGCCTTTGTTCTGCCGTGCTGGCGCTTTGTGCAATGATACATGAAGAACCAAAGCAAATCCGTTGATTTTGTGCTTGTTTTGCTGGCATCAAAGCCAGTGAAAGCAAAGCAAATAGACTTATGGCTAACAATGCGGCGGTAGTGGGTTTATTGTTACGCGCCGACGCGGTCTTTAATTTTTTTGCGCTTGGCGCTTTGTTCGACATATCTTATCAATTTGGCGGCAACATTTACGCCGGTTACTTTCTCGATGCTAAAGCCCGGGCTGGCATTTACTTCCAACACCAGCGGCCCATGGTCAGACCTTATCATGTCTACACCACAGACTGACAACCCCATGGCCTTGGCGGCTTTTTGGGCAGTTTTACGCTCTTCCTCAGTTAACCTTACCTTTTTGCCTTCTCCGCCCTGATGTAAGTTGGAACGAAAATCATTGTCCAAGCTTTGTCTTTCCATAGCAGCAATCACCTTACCGCCTATAACTATTACCCTTATGTCCGTTCCAGCGGATTCAGCGATGAATTCTTGTACCAAAAAGCTTACATCTTCTACATAAAACGCCTGCATTACGGCTTGGGCCGCTTTTTTGGTTTCAGCCAGCACTACGCCGTTGCCATGTGTGCCGCGGGCAACCTTGATAATCAGCGGCGGACCGCCGGCATGTTCGATAACATCGGCAAAATCAGAAGTTTCGCGGGCGAACACCGTCTTTGGTATGCCTATATCGGTTTTGGCCAGTAATTGATATGCTCTTAGTTTGTCACGCACCCGATTGATAGCGATTGAACTGTCGGTCGTATACACTCCTTGCATTTCAAACTGTCTTACCACCGAAGTTCCGTATTTAGTGTAGCGCATGGCAATACGCGGTATCACAGCGTCAATGTCTGTCAAAGGCTTGCCGCGGTAATAAACTACTGGATTGCCCTTTTCTACTGCCATATAGCAAAGCGCGTAATTGACCACCCGCACATCGTGGCCTCGTGTTTTGGCTTCTTCTTTGAGCCGCTGGGTACTGTAGTTGGAAGAACCTCTGGATAGTATAAGAATGTTCACTGCTCAAGCACCCTTTCTTTTTTCTGTAGTTTTTTACTTATCTTGGCTCCGGCTAACGTAACATCGACTAAAAACTTCTTTGCTAACAACCGCCTGCCTATCAATACGGAGTAGGTTTTCTTGGACCGGTCAGACAGGGTAAAGCTGGCTAAAATGCGGCGTCCGCTGATGATTACCGGGATTTTTACCTTGTACCTTCTTTGGTTATGGCCGAATGAATTATGCACTCGGCTTACTTTGAAATCACCATTTTTAAAAAAAATTGTCTTACCGGTAAAGTGTTGGCTGTCCGAACCGAAGAATATACATTCTAAGCCGTTTTCCAGGCGTTTTACCTGGCTGCACCAGATAGAAGAGGTATCGGCGCCGGTATCTACCTTAGCAATTACCTCGTTGATATCTAACGTAGGAAAAGATACCTTCTCTTCGCCTCCAATAATGTGTATATTCGGCTTCATGCGAGTTATCCGGTAATTTGGTCTTTCATTGACATATTATAGCACTTTTATTGCTATTTGGTCAATTTATAACCCCTGTTGTTTTGCCCTTACGCGCAAATATGAATAGCCTATGGCAATAACTATTAAGGCGATCAGTAAAATTAGCATAGGAATCAACCCCCGCTGGTCATTTTTGAGTCTTTTAAGCATAAGATTATTCTATAACACAAAGTTAAAATCCAAACCTGGATTTTTTACCATCTTTGAATTTTTTGAGCAGTTCCGCCTGTTCTTTAGAAATCTTTTTCGGCGTATCTACGATAATCCGTACTATATGAGCGCCCCGCTGGTTACTACGGATCTTTGGCACACCGTGGCCCGATAGCTTGAAATCGGTCCCGCTCTGTGTGCCAGTTGGAACTTTCATTTTGACCGGTCCGTCCACCGTTTCTACTGCTATTTCCGTCCCAAGGGTCGCATCTACCATATCCACGTGTTCCTCGCTCAAGATTAGCTCGCCTTCTCTGGTGAATTTCTTATGCGGTTTTACCCTGATATGAACGTATAAATCCCCCTTCGGCCCGTTTGCTACCGCTTCGCCATGTTCTCGCAAGCGGATGGTTGCGCCATCATCAATTCCGGCAGGGATTTTTAATTTTACCTGCTGGTTTTTCCGCTCCGTGCCCTTGCCACGGCAAACACTACAGACCTTTTCTGGAATTTTACCGGAACCTTTGCATTTATCACAGATTGCCTGTTGCTGGATATTGCCGAAAATCGTTTGCATGGATTTTATGATTTGGCCGGAACCTTTGCAAATGTCGCAAGTTTTAAGCTCATGTCCCGGCTCGACAGTCGTACCTTTGCAGTGGTTGCAGGTGTCGTCTAATTTCAAATTTAATGCTGTTTCCGTGCCGAAGACTGCTTCTTCAAACGTTAGTTCAATAGCCGTTTCAACGTCATTGCCCCGCGCCTGTCGCCGACCGCCTGACGTGCGTCCGCCGCCAAAGAAGCTGCCTAATATATCCCCTAGTCCT
This sequence comes from Candidatus Saccharimonadales bacterium, assembly GCA_025451045.1. Taxonomy (GTDB): domain Bacteria; phylum Patescibacteriota; class Saccharimonadia; order Saccharimonadales; family 2-12-FULL-41-12; genus JANWLD01. Next base: position 219,003 of record JANWLD010000001.1, on the reverse strand, counting down.
AAATCACCAAAATCAAAATTAACGTTTTGGCCTTGACCGCCAAATCCTCCAAAACCGGCAAACGGATTACCGCCATCACTGGCAGCAGACGAACCGACTCCGGCATGGCCGAATTGGTCATAACGCTGTCTTTTCTGGGAATCTTTCAGTACTTCGTAAGCTTCGTTTATCTCTTTAAACTTCGCTTCATCGCCGCCTTGTTTGTCAGGGTGGTACTCAACCGCTTTGCGGCGGAAAGCCTTTTTTATCTCATCGTCGCTGGCACCTTTTGACAATCCCAAAACTTCATAATAATCCCGCTTGGCCATTGACTAAAAACCTAGCTTCGGACCGTAGTAATACCAGAAATGATTAAGTATGACTGCCACGACTATTAAGAACCAAGCCAGCAAAATATCGAAATGATGTTTGCGGACAAATTTAGTAAATTTTTTATTAAGTTTTATGTGCTTTTCCGCCAGTAGGTATTGGAATAAATACCAATCGATCGTAAACATTGCTATCCAAACCATCATGCAGTAAATACATAGCGCGTTTATACGGTAAACTGTTTCGTACATCAGCCATAGGGTGAATGCTATACCGGCGCTAACGCCGACGGCATACATGTTCCAAAACCAGCGTTTCATCTTGGCGCCGGCCAACATAACAAGCCCGGTCATTACAAACATGCCGAAAGCTACTAAACCAATTGACGGGTTGGGAATGCTCCAAAAGGCAGTTGCTTGATCTGACATCATCACCGGTCCGCAGGATAGGATCGGGTCCAGGCTGCAGCTTAGGTGATGATTAGGATTCTGCAGTAATGCGATTTTCTCAATAGTTAGAGCGAATGCCGCGAACAAAGACCAGAGTCCACCGACTATCAATATCCAAGGGTAAGTCTGATGGATTTTGCTTTCAAATATTTTTTTAATCACTTTCATCAATCTATCCTAGCACTGTTTAGCTTAAAAGTTATGGCTTGTTATTTAGTGTCGTCAACGACTTCGCCACTACCTCATATTCTATCAGTTGCCTAATCTCTGGACGGGGCCCAATGGGCGTCATACATTTCTTCGCCCGTAACCAGCTCTCCCATACGCTCAAACAATTCTTCCTGAAGGGATGCGACAGCGGCTGGTTCCGAGAACTTGCCACCGATGGTTAGCTGCACGATATGTCTGACGTATGGGTCGTTTGCTATCTGCCATGCTGCTGTTTCGCTCAAGGGAGTATCACTGCCGTGCTTGGCTTCAATCATATCTATTTTCCTTTATCCTTGTCGTCGACGACTTCGCCTTCTACCGGCTCGTCCTTGTCTTTTTTGTCTTCTGATTTTTTATCGGTTTCCGTTGAGGCTTCGCTCTCTTTACTAGCATCTTCGTACATTTTCGCGCCGATAGGCATGATTTTCTCGTTAAGTTCTTTGGCCGCGTTTTCCAGCGCGGTAAAGTCAGCTTTTTCGTCCTTCAGTACTTTTTTGGCCGCATCAACTGCTTCATTAATAGTTTTCATATCTTCATCAGCGAGTTTGTCCTTTTGCTCGGTTTTCAGTTTCTCGGCTTGATAAACCGCGTTCTCCAACTGGTTTCGTAGTTCTACCGATTCCCGCTTCTTCTTATCTTCATCAGCATGGGCTTCTGCTTCTTTAGCAGCCTTTTCAACTTCGTCTTTGTTCAGATTGCCGCTGCCGGAGATAGTAATGCTTTGTTCTTTGCCGGAGCCTTTGTCCTTGGCAGTAACATTCAAGATTCCATTAGCGTCAAGGTTAAAAGTAACTTCAATCTGCGGCACACCGCGCGGTGATGGCGGAATTCCATCTAATACGAATCGTCCGAGGGATTTGTTATCGGCAACCATTTCGCGCTCGCCCTGTACGACATGGATCTCAACCTGCGGCTGGTTGTCGGCAGCGGTCGAAAATACTTCGTTTTTGCTGGTAGGGATGGTAGTGTTTCGTTCAATCAGCTTAGTGGCAACACCGCCGAGCGTTTCAATGCCCAGAGATAATGGCGTAACGTCCAAAAGCAGTACGTCTTTTACATCACCCTGCAACACGCCGCCCTGAATAGCCGCGCCTACAGCAACAACTTCGTCCGGGTTCACGCCTTGCTTCGGCTCTTTACCGAAAATACTCTTAACCTTATCTATAACAGCTGGCATTCTAGTCATACCGCCAACTAAGATAACTTCATTAATGTCAGACGCTTTTAACTTGGCGTCCTTTATAGCCTTCTCACAAGGAGCGGCTGTCTTATCAATCAGCTCGCCGACCAAATCCATCAGTTTTGCACGCGTTAGCTTGTATTCAAAGTGTTTTGGCCCGTTTGCATTGGCCGTTAGGAATGGCAGGTTTATATCAGCCACTTCAGTAGTAGAAAGCTCTTTCTTGGCCTTTTCAGCCTCTTCCTTAAGCCGCTGCATGGCAGCCTTGTCTTCTTTAACGTCAATTCCGGATTCTTTTTTAAATTCATCGACAAAGTGGTTAACAATTCGGAGGTCGAAGTCCTCACCCCCCAAGTGCGTATCACCGTTAGTGGAAAGTACTTCAAATACTCCTTCGCCAAGCTGCAGGATAGAAACATCGAACGTACCGCCACCGAGGTCAAATACTGCGATCTTTTCTTCTTTGCCCTTGTCCAGCCCGTAAGCCAGCGCAGCCGCGGTTGGCTCGTTGATAATTCTTTTTACTTCAAGCCCTGCAATTTTTCCGGCGTCTTTGGTAGCTTGCCGCTGGGAATCATCAAAATAAGCCGGAACAGTTATTACCGCCTCGGTTACCGGTTCGCCAAGAAAGGCTTCGGCATCGGCTTTTAGCTTGGACAATATCATCGCGGAAACTTCTTCCGGGCTTTGGTCTTTGTCGCCCATAGTGACTTTGACACCTGTACCACTTTTGACAATTTTATATGGCATCAGCTCGATGTCTTTTTGGACTTCTTTATCGGAAAATTTACGGCCGATAAGCCGTTTAACGCCAAAAATAGTATTGGTAGCGTTGGTAACCCGCTGTCTGTTAGCTACTTGTCCGACCAGCCGTTCGCCGTTCTTGTTGATAGCAACGACGCTTGGCGTAGTGCGATTTCCTTCAGAATTTGCGATAATATCAGGTTTACCGCCCTGCATCACAGCCATCGCGCTGTTAGTTGTACCTAAATCAATTCCAATTATTTTACCCATTAATTACCCTTTCTTAATTAGCAGTCATACCTATATAGTGCCAGTATAAAAAATTAGCACTCTCGTGTCAAGAGTGCTAACATGTTTCGTTGATTGAGCTTTTGAATAGCCAGAGGACTTGCTTCTTTGCGAAGCCCTGAGCGAATCGTATCCTTAGATACGGTAAGCTGGACTGGAGCAAAAAGTAAGTAAATCTGGCGTGATGAAGAAGTTCAGGCAATGAAAGATACTTAGGATTTTGACACGCCGTCAAGAGTGCTAATTACTCTTTACTTTTACGATGGCGTGGCGGATAACTTCGTCGCCTAGGGTGTAGCCAGCTTGAAGTTCTTCGCTGATAATTTCTTCTGCGCCTTCGCCTTCCACGCTCACAGCTTCGTGTAAATGTGGGTCGAAAACTTCCCCAACGGTTTTTATCCTCTTAACACCTATGCCTTCCAGAGTTTTCTCAAACTGTTTGACTATAACCTGGACACCTTTTACGTAATCATTGTTTTCCAAATCTTTTGGTACATGCGAAAGTGCCCGCTCAAAGTTGTCTATTACAGGCAGCAAGTCTTTAACAACTCCGGATTTTACTATATCTCTTAGATGATTTATCTGTTCATCGTGCCGACGGCGAATATTGATGGCATCGGCACGCTCACGCTGCAGAGCTTCGGTCAACTCGCCGATTTTTTGCTCTAATTCTTTAACTGTCGGCTTTTTGGCCATCAAAATCTCCCAGGCTTACTAATGCGGCTTCTTTTCTCATACCAATTGCGGTGTGAAGAGCAAGATTAACATGAGCCTCTACTATAGATATATCGCCGGGGTAATGTTCTTCTAATATTTTTTCGGCTTTGGCTTTAATGCTATCCCGTGCTTGGTCAAGTTCTTCCTGAGTAGCATTATCCAAACCTCCGCTCCTATCCCAAAACTCAAGGTGATCAGCCCAAAGCTCTACCAATTTTTCCAGATGAGGCAATGCTAGATAGACACGTTCTCGATTTTTCTGGTCACGTTTTTCACGGCTTGATAAAACTTCTGGGGTACTCATTCTATAGTATCTCCTCAAGGGATTTGCCGGCGTGTTGCACCAAGCCCATTACGTTGCGGTAACTTTGCCTAGTTGGACCAAGTACGCCAACGTAGCTTCTATCGCTGTATGGACTACGGAATTTCGATATTATCAGGCTGCAGCCGGCACCGCGGCCTATTGGGTTTTCTTGGCCAATAAATACGCTGAGGGGCTTATTTGGTGCGGCTTCCTGAAGCCATGGTTCTAGATTATCCAAGAGTCGTGCAACTTCCTGAACCTGGCCGGGATGCATGAATTCTGGCTGGCCAAAAAGGTTGGACAACCCGCTCATATAAAGCTGGTCGCCGATGGTAGCCAAGCCAAGATTGTGAGTGAGTTCCACCAAAGTATCTACAGCATTTCGGATAGTCTGTTCTGGCAAGCCAGCGTGGTTTACCCTTGAAGTAAGGGCTTTCTCTGCACGGGACTCTTCCTTGTTTGGTGAATCAGAAACATTATTCACATAATACCTATAGCCCTTGTCCGTTGGAATACGGCCGGCACTGGTATGAGGCTGCGAGATAAAACCGAGTTTTTCAAGTTCGGCCATCTCGGAACGGATTGTTGCGCTTGAAACATTAAAAACTTTAGCCAGCAGGCTACTGCCAACCGGGCTGGCAACTTCGGCATATTGTTCGACAATAGCTCTAAGTATTTGCTCCTGACGAGGCGACATAATACCTTGGATTATATAAAATTAGCACTCAATAATCAAGAGTGCCAACTTCAGCGTGAGGAAATTCGTACCGCTTTGCCGATGCAGCGCGTGACTACCCAAAGCCCCATGTTCCCGCTCTGACTAATTTGATTAGCTTCTCCTGCGACTCTTTTCAAACTAAAGGCTGCTACATTTGCTGATTTATGCGAATTGCTAAAATAATACCTTGCAGCATCAATTTCTTTAATATTTCTAGGGTTTTTCGGGTCACGGCCTATACGAACTTCTGTAACCTGTGTAGTTCCGGCCCCATGTAATGGATCAGGACCCTCCCAGGCTTTTTCCAGTTTTATATCAAGTGAAGCTTCCGAAGCAATGACTGAAGCTAAGGCGTTATGTGATTGACCGGGCAGTGAACGCTGGGGCAAATCATAAGTAAGCCTTCCGATCCGTCCTAATAAGAATTCGTGCCCTAATTCCTGGGCCTTGTCATAGAGGATACTGCCAGCCGGTTCAAAATGATGTGGATTTCCCATAATTTATTAATTATTGCATTGGCTATTGTTTTTGCAAGGTTAAGCGCTTAGCTTAGTAAGCAAATCTTGGGCAACTTGCCGAGCCTGGTCATTCTTTTCCATAGATAAGTGGCCATGGGCAACTTTATCTACTATTTTTACCGTGGCAGCCAAATCGTCATTAATCACAAATTCGAAATAATCCTTGGAAAGGGCTTCATGCAATTCTTTTTTGGCGGTATCCAAACGTTTTTGCATCTCCTGCCAGTCGCGGTTCAAGCCCCTGAAGCGATCTTTAAGTCTCTGTTTCCACGTATTGAAATCCGGCGGCAGGATAAATATAGGCGTAACATTTGCCGAAGCTCCCATATATTCCGCTACGCCTTGTACTTCAATATCCGATATTGCAATCTTACCTCTTCTATAAGCATTTTCGACTTCTTTTATGCTGGTACCATAAATATTCCCGCTGTATTGCTTAGCTTCGATGAATTGTCCGTTTTCCAGCATCTTCACGGCTTCATTTTCGTCAATAAAATGATAGGCCTGTCCATGACGCTCCATGACGCCATGATTTTTGCGCGGTTTGCGGGTGGTGTGCGAGATTACCAGCTTATATTTACCGGTTTTTAATAATTCTCTTAAAATCGTGTTCTTGCCCGCACCGGAAACGCCGACCAGAAAAACTACTTTTGCTTTGTCCAAAAGTTCGATTGCCTCATGGGGCATTTTGTAGTTTTTTATTGCTTCAAGAAGTTCGTTTTGCATCAGCCAAGCTTCTTATATGCCGCGCCGGTGAATAGTAGTATAACTAAGCCCAATGCCACAAGAGTTATTGGGTGGGTATCTAAAAAATCAATCTTGGCAATTATTCTATTGAGGCCGGCGAACACGCAAGCAACCCCGAAGGTAGCAAGCAAAGCATATGTCAGCGGAAATTTTTCTTTAGCCCGTTTTTGCTCTGATTTGAGCAATGTCAAGATTTTTTCTTCTTGTTTATTTATGTTTTCTATTTGTTCTTTTGTAAGTTCTTTAATTGCCATACCTAGATAATACGATACTTTACCCCTTTAATCACGTTTCAAGAGCACAGTGAAAGCTTCGGCTGGAATATCTACATTGCCGAATCTCTTGGCGCGGGCTTTGCCTTTCTTTTGTTTGGCCAAAAGTTTTTTGCGCCGGGACACATCGCCGCCATAGAGTTTGGCGGTTACGTCTTTGCGGTAAGCTTTGATGTCCTCACGAGCGATAAACCGCCCGCCGATAGCAGCCTGCAGAGGTACCTGAAAGTTCTGCCGCGGTATGACTTCCTTCAACTTCTCCACTACCATTCGGCCTAATGATTCCGCCTCCGATTTGTGAGCCATAACCGATAATGCCGCGACAATCTCCCCGGCCACATAAAAATCTACCCGTACCAAATCCTCCGGGCGGTAATTTGCAAGTTCATAATTAAAACTGCCGTAGCCGCTAGTCAGGCTTTTAAGCTGGTCATAAAAATCGGTCAAAAGGTTTGCCAGCGGCGCATCAAAACTTATCAGCGCCAACTGCTCGTCAACATAACTGACATTCTTATGAATTCCTCTCTTAGCTGAAATAAGCTGAATTACCCCGCCGACGAAATCTTTTGGCACGACTATTTCGCCTTTTATCCACGGCTCGGCAATTTCGCGGATATTCGCCGGGTCAGGCAAATCAGCAGCACTTTTGATATCAATATTGGCGCCATTATTTAAAACTACATGATAATCAGTGCTTGGATTGGTAACGATTAAATCAAGATTATATTCGCGTTCCAAACGCTCGCGCACTATATCCATATGAAGTAAGCCGAGAAAGCCGATCCGTACGCCAAAGCCAAGCACCGGCGAATTTTCAAGCTCATACTGAAGCGCCGAATCGCTTAGGCTTAATTTTTCAATCGCGTCCTTTAGGTCTTGGTAGCCTTCGTTGGATTCGGTGAAAAAGCCGGCGTAGACAAAGGGTAATACTTCTTTATAACCGGGCAAGGCCTCTATGCCGCCATTCTCAGAGGCTAAAGTGACGGTGTCGCCGACTTTTGCTTCTTTGGTACTTTTCAAGTTGGTAACCACGTAGCCGATTTCGCCGGTTTCCAGTTTGCTTGATGGCTTCATAACCGGACTTAGCGAGCCGGCTTCCAGCGCTATGCCGCGTGCATTGGTTGCTAGCATTTTTATCTCAGCGTTTTTAGCAATACTCCCGTCCACAATCCTTAAATAAAGAATTACACCGCGGTAATCATCATAATAACTGTCGAAGATAAGAGCTCGGGCGGGCTTGCTCTCTTTACCCTTTGGCTGAGGAATTTCTGCAATTAGTTTTTCTAAAATCTGTTCCACGCCCTCGCCGGTTTTTGCTGAAACAAGCAAGATGTCATTTTTAGAACAGCCTGTTAAGCTGATAATCTCATTGCTAACTTTCTCGACATCCGCCGCCGGCAAATCGATTTTATTTAGCACCGGTATAATTTTTAAGTTCGCTTCTATTGCCAAGTACAAATTAGCTAAGGTCTGAGCTTGGACGCCTTGGCTGGCATCAACGACCAGTATTGCTCCTTCGCAGGCTTGCAGGCTGCGCGAAACTTCATAGCTGAAGTCGACATGGCCCGGCGTATCAATAAGATTAAGCTGAAAGCCTTTATAGTCCATCCGGACCGGCGCTAGTTTGATGGTAATTCCCTTTTCCCGCTCTAGCTCCATCTTGTCCAACAGCTGTTCTTTCATATCACGCTTATTGACCGTACCAGTCAATTCAAGCAATCTATCTGCCAAAGTGGATTTCCCGTGGTCAATATGCGCGATTATGCAGAAGTTGCGAATTTTTTCCTGGTTCATAATCTATTGGATGCGGATGGGAGACATAACAGTTTGCTTAACCCGGCCGATAAATACCTTGGCCTCTTCAACCCCGAACAAGAGTGACGCGAGAAAATGAACCAGCATAGTAACAAACGATATGGCCACCAGTTTCGTACCCAGCTGGATAAATCCTTTATCGGATGCTTCAAGGGGGAAAATCTGTAACATGGTATAAGCAGCGACGATAGTAAAACCGGTAGCCGCCATTATCCTGAAAATCCCGTTCCAGAAATAAGCATCGATGAGCTTGTGATCGCGAATAACCATTATAAATGAAAGTATCGCTACTTCGACTGCCGCCACTATGGATTGAGCTAATGCCAAGCCGGAAACGTCATAAGCCGATGGCCGTGATAGCTTGTAAGCCAAAAAGACGTTTAAGACTATCGCGAAAAGTGAAACAAACAGCGGCGTTTTTGTATCTTTCTGCGAATAGAACCATCTGGAAATAAGCGTATATATGGTACGAAATAAAATAGCGCCGGCAAAGAAACCGAAAATAGCTGCTATTTCCGGAGCATTACGGCTGAAAATCAAGCGAGCCAGGTAGCCGCGGGCAAAATAACATATGATTACTACCGGAATGATAATCCAAACTATAACCTTTAGTACCCGCAGGAAATCACGTCGGAACAAATCGCTGCGGCCTTGGGCTAGTCGGTCATTAAGCCGCGGGAAAGCCGCGGTGGAAATTGTTGTTCCAATAAGCAACGTCGGCGCGGTCTGAAGAACATTAGCGTTTTCGTAAAAGCTAAGCTTGCCTTCCCCTAGCCGCCGGGCAAAATTGGTTTCTACGATACTGTTCAGTGAATCCACTCCCTGATCGATTGAACGCGGCGGCAATTGGCGCAGTATCAACCGAAAGTCCGGGTTCTGCCATTTTATTTTGGCGTTGTAACGATAGCGCATACCGACAAAGCCTAAAAGCGCGACCAATACCTGCAGGACTATACCGACCAAAGCGCCAATCCCCAAACCGATTAAGCCAAGGTTGTCCCTGAATATGAATATACTGGCTATGATAGAGATGTTGTACAAAAGCGGCGCGAAAGCATAGAAGAAGAAACGGCCGAGAGTCTGCTGAACACTCATAAAAATTGCCGAGATAGTAAAGAACAGAGGGTTAAAAGCAATCAGCCGCATTATGGTCGAGGCGTTGTGCAATTGTTCCGGCGTCATATTCGGAGCGACCACATAGTGAATCAACGGCTCGGCAAAGATAAGGATTATCACCCCGACGGCTATCATGACCATTGCCAGTAGGTTAAGTAAACTGTTGCTTAGTTCCCAGACCGCTTTTTTATCACCTTTGGCCAGCTTGTCGGCCAGAATCGGCATGAAGGCCACGCCAAGCGCACCGGCAGCTAAGGTAAAATAGAAAAAATCCGGAATTTTGAAAGCAGCGAAGTAAGCGTCGGTGCTTTGCGGCCCATAGGGTGGAAAGTTGGCATTGACCAATTTCGTTCGGAAAAGGCCTAGTATCTGGCCGGCTAGCGTCGTAACTATCAATAAAGTGGCTGCACTGCTCAACGATATGCGTTTATTAGCACGCGTCAAAAAACGATTTTTGCTCATTTACACTTTATTATATTCAATGTCGCGGACAAACTCTAACCCAAATTCATACAGACTGGGAAGAGCAGCCGGAGCGTCAGCATTTATTGCTGCGCGCCGCGCGATGAGAAACCCAGAATGGGTTTCTCATTTCAGTAGAGCATAGCCGTTTTTGGAAGCACTGAGCCCTTAAGGATTTCAATTACTTCTTCGGCTTCGACTGTTTCTTTTTCTAATAATACGTCTTTCAATTTTTCCAGTTTGTCTTTATTGGCCTTAATTACTTCACGAGCCCTTATGGCCGCTTCGCTTATCAGGTCTTCGACTTCATCATCAATAACTTTTGCTGTTTCATCCGAATACTGCCGTTCATGCACCATGCGCTCCAGCATCATACCTTCCTCGACATGAAAAACCTGATTGCGAAGTTTCTTGCCCATACCCTGGTTGACTACCATTTCGCGGGCCAGTTCTGCCGCTTTTGGCAGATCCGATCCGGCGCCAGTTGTTACCCTATCCTCGCCATATACTAATTCTTCGGCAATTCTTCCCCCCAACATACGGGCTAACACGTCTTTAAACTCTATGATGCTGTGATAGCTTTTGTCTTCCGGAGGAATAGCCCAAGTAACCCCGCCGGTTTGCCCACGGGAGATAATTGTAACTTTATGGATTGGATCACTATCCGGCAGAACGTGTCCAACTACCGCATGGCCTGCTTCGTGATAGGCAGTCAATTCTTTTTCTTTATCGCTCATTACTTTACTCTTGCGCTCGGGGCCGATGGCTACTTTTTCAAAAGCTTCGGTAACGATATCTTCACTGATGGTCTTGCGGTTCTTACGGGCTGCCAAAATTGCCGCTTCATTGGTAATATTTGCCAAGTCGGCACCGGATGTACCAGCAGTTTTTGCGGCCAGCGCATCAAGGTCAACATTTTTCTCAAGCGGCTTTTTGTCAAAATGTTTCTTAAGAATGGCTTTTCTATCTTTTCTATCGGGCAAACTGATATTAACCCTCCGGTCAAATCGGCCGGGACGAAGCAGTGCCGGGTCTAGTACGTCGGCTCGGTTAGTCGCCGCTAGAACTATCACATTTTGGCCTTGTTCAAAGCCGTCCATTTCGACCAATATCTGATTCAAGGTCTGTTCGCGCTCATCATGGCCGCCGCCCATGCCGCTACCACGTCGGCGGCCGACAGCATCAATTTCATCAACGAAAATGATACACGGGGCGTTTTTCTTGGCTTTGGCAAAAAGGTCGCGGACGCGGCTGGCGCCTACACCGACGAACATCTCGACGAATTCCGAGCCGCTGATGGAAAAGAATGGCGCGTTGGCTTCGCCGGCTACTGCCCGGGCTAGCATCGTCTTGCCGGTACCCGGCGGGCCGATTAACAGTACCCCCTTGGGAATCCGCGCTCCAACGTGTTCGAACTTCTTAGGAAATTTTAAAAACTCGACCACTTCCTGTAAATCTTCTTTTGCTTCTATGCTACCGGCAATGTCGCTAAAAATTACCTTATCCTTTTCATTGCCGTAAAGCCTTGCCCGGCTTTTACCAAAACTGAGTGCCTGATTGCCTTGCCCTTGGGCGCTTCTAAGCATATAAAACAGCAATATCCCGATAACGAAAATCGGAAGTAACGCCAGGCCTAGTTGTTGCCAGAAAGCACTGCTATTGGACTCCGGCTTGTTGACGATTACAACAGGCGCGTCTTTGTTCAAGCCTTGTTCGTAAATGCTTGAACTAGCTTCCTTAAGTGATTTTTCACTAGCTTTATCATCATCTTTTTTGGTTATCTTAAGTTCATTTCCGGATATCTCAATCTGCTTGATTTCCCCTTTGTTCGCCCGGTTTATGACATCAGAATACGCGACTTCTTTCAGGCTGCTCGGCTGAGCGGTTGAAGCATATATAATCAATCCGAAAAGAAGTAATAAAGCCACGAATCCGGCATTTTTATAATGACGGTTGGGTTTTTTCGGTCCGTTCCCTTTTATCCTGAAAGGCTTGTTACTCATTTACAGAAATTTATTATACATCTTTAAGAGGTCTTGAGGCGAATAATGCCTTGGTTAATTACAAAGTATTTTGCTTGGTTGGCTTCGATTATCTTTCCTTGCCGGGCTGTTTTGAGCTGAATGACTAATCTATCTATCGTTTTTTTATCCAGCCGTGCATTTTCCCGCCTTAGCCACTGCGCAATAATTTCCGATGAAATATCATGGGAAAGACTAACGAACAGCTTGCGCGGGATTCCGTCATTTTGAAAAAACAGATTTTGTAGCGACTCATCGATTTGCCGGTTCTTGCCTCGTGCGGTGCGGGAAATTTCCAACAGCTTTTTCTTTTGGGCGCGGCTTAATTTGTTTACCAAATTATGTCGTATGTAGTTCCTCAAGTATTTTTGGTCCAAGTTGCTTTCGTCTTCCTGCCAGCGCAAGCCTCTACTTTTCGCATAGTCTAAAATTTCCGATTTTGGGAAATTCAACAGCGGCCTTGCCAAGCCGTCATGGCTGGCGAGCGAAGATAATCCCTTCCGGCCAGTGCCGCGAAGCAGGTTGATGATTATCGTTTCCAGCACGTCATCCTGATGGTGGGCAGTAACTATGGAAGACGAATTTGTTTGTTCTTTTACTTTTTTTAAAAATTCATAACGTTTTTGCCGCGCTAGAGCCTCACTGGCTTGCGGTCCAAGACCGCCTTCTTCATAAAAAAATTGCAATTTGTAGCTTTGGGCTAATTTTTCCACGAATTTTCGGTCACGGTCTGAATTTTCCCTGATGCCATGGTCAAAATGGGCAACTGCCAAGTTTTTTTCAGGATTTTTCAACTGTTCATAGAGCAAATCCAGCAATACGACAGAATCCACCCCGCCGCTGACCGCTACCACATATTTCCCCGGCTTTAATTCCAGTTTCATATCATAAATTATATATTTTTTCTGATTTTTTACTGGCTAATGGCAAAAGCCGCTAGCTTACGCTTAGGAGTGTTAGAATTTTTTCTGGCCTCATTAATGTTGAGGTTATTAATTAAAAAGAGGATAATTAGATTTATAAGCAAGGAATTTTAAAAATGAGCGAAGACTATATGCCAACAGTTTTATTGCCCGAAGCCGACGACCCTACCGTCGCTCAGGTTCAGCAAGATCCTCAGTTACATAAGTTTGAAGAGGAACTTGGTGCAAAAATACAATTTGGCGATGAAGGCAAACCGATGAGTCTGGAAGCGGCGGCCGATGAATTAAATAAAGGCGGGGAAGAAGGCGGCGTAGACATCGTAATCGCCGGGGCATCACACGGAAGTCCTGATGTAATACGAACCGCTATCCACCATGTCAACAGGCAATCAGAAAATCCTGAAGACCATAAAAGGTTCGTGCATTCATTTTTTGTCATGGAGAGAGACGGCGAAGAGCCTTTGTTTTTTGCTGACTGCGCTGTTAATGAAGCGCCGAGGCCGCATGAATTAGTACACATAGCTGAAGAAACCGCGGAAAGTGTTAAGCAATTGGGCTATGAGCCGGTTTTGGCTTTTCTGTCACTTTCGACATTCGGAAGCGCGGACGCGGGCAAATTAATGGGAGTACAACAAACCAGAGAAGCTTATCAAAGATTTAAAGAAAGAAATCCGGACATACCCGCCTACGGAGAAATCCAGGTGGACGCAGCTCTAGACCATGATGTGTTCATAAAAAAAGCTAAGCAAGCAGGTATTGAACTCTCCAATGGAAAGATGCCGAACGTATTCATCTTTCCGGACGGTGCCAGCGGTAATATCGGTTACAAGTTGGTTGAACAACTGGCTGGGCATGTAGCCGTCGGCCCAATGCTAAACGGCATTGCCAAAGATTGGCATGACTTATCCCGAGGCGTAAAAAAAGAAGGTTTAATGCGAAGCATTTACTACGCGGTGCAATTATATAACGCCCGTCATCAGGCAAAACAAAAGTCCGAACCTGCCGCCTCAGCTTAGAATTAAGTCTATGAGCAATTTAGAAAAGCGCATCGAGGCAATAGAAGCCCGCAACAAAAAAGTTGAGTTGGATAAAGCCTGGGAAACCAGCTTTGCCAGAAGAATTTTGATAGTTACCCTGACTTACCTTGTGATGGTTGTCTTCATGAAAGCGGCTGAAATTGACAGGCCGTTTATCAACGCCCTTATCCCTGCCGCCGGCTTTGGGCTGTCAACGCTTACTATTTCTTATGTAAAGGACTGGTGGATTTCAAAAAAATGAACCGGCCATCGGTTGGCGTCGGAGTTTTCGTATTTAAAGACGGTGAGTTCTTACTTGGCAGGCGTGTAGGTAAGCACGGTTACGGTACTTGGTGTGTGCCGGGCGGGCATTTGGAATACGGCGAAACTTTTGAAGAGGCTGCAGCCCGCGAAGTCATGGAAGAAACCGGGGTTAAAATCAAGAACATTAGATTCTATACAGCTGTTAACAATGTTTTTCATGATGAAAAGAAACACAGCATTACTATCTTTATGTTCAGCGACTGGGCTTCCGGCGAACCAAAAGTCATGGAACCGGATAAGTTCATTGATATCGACTGGTACGACTTTAAAAATCTGCCGAAGCCTCTATTCCTAGCCCTGACGCAACTCCAAAAAGCCAAACCCGAACTATTTGTCGGTAAGTAATAAAATATGCTATATTTACCCCTGTTACAAATCGTTTCGGCTTAGACTTACGCTTTGGGATAATATAGTTGGTAATGAGGAAACCTGTCGTATAATTTCTACATACGATTTTGCAAGCAAAGGAACTGTTTGCAAAATCGAAAGGAAAAGCCGGCTTAGGCCAGTCAAAGATAAGCAGAAACTTGTTTTATGCGCGTCTTTGCAGGCCATTGCCGAGCTTTGACGCGGCAGGGTAGCTCAGCTGGTTAGAGCGCAGGACTCATAAGCCTGAGGTCGCGAGTTCAAGTCTCGCCCCTGCTACCACAGCCATTAACTAAAAAGACCCCGCCTAAGCAGGGTCTTTTCCTTGCCTGTTTTTAGGCAAGGAAGCGTTGTATCCTGCCTCTTACACTGTGCCGACTGGCACGAGTAGGAGTATAGCCGCCGGGTTTCCAGGTAGCTTTTGTCCCTTCAGCCGGCTTCTCTACCGGCTTTTCGTCTTTGGGCTCTGGCTCACTATCGCTAGTCAAGTAAACTGTACTTGGAAATTTAGTTGTTGTTAGTGAAGACATAGTAGCCTTCCTTTCTTTTTAGGGTTGTGTTGCTGAGAAACAGCAGCTTTGGCGGCGGGCCTCCTCATTGCCAAATTGTTATGGATACTGACTCGTTACTTACTAGTATACTCCTGTCGGGGTGTTATCCCTAATCTGTTTTGTAGATAAGTCTAATCAGTTCTTGCTTATCCTTGTATAAAGCAGTCCTCTGACCTATGATGCCGAGAGATGGTTAGGTTAGCAGAACAATAATGAATCTGAAAAAACAGGCAGCTGTCATCGCTATAAGCCTTACTAGTGCCCTGGCTGGCGAATTGTCTTTACAGCATGCTATGCACTATGAAAGTGGACTGGAATCAGCAAGAGCTTGCATCAATCCGAAACCTGTTGACGAGGCTTCATGCATCGGAGTTGCTACTGATCCCGGAACTATGAAAATGGACACAATAAAACGGGATATACTTATATCCACCGGGATAATCGAAGTACTTGTTGCTGGCGTTGGCTTGGGTCTAAGCCTTGAGAAAATACTCCACTCCAGACAACAAGATTCTTTGCTCGAACCAAAACCGGAACCGGAAGAAGTTTAACCGCAGCTTGTTATACTAAAATTCGAATGACTATACATAAGCTTGATAGTGATTTAATAAGGTTTTTTAAACGTACTTATTTGCCGCTGGCGCGGATGGCATTTTTCATCGTTTTCTTTTGGTTTGGCTATTTGAAACTCGCTGGCATCAGCCCGGCCGGGCCGCTGGCTGAAGTACTCATGGCAAAAACCGTTGGCATTGAACATTTTGACTTTCTATATAAACTGCTGGGGCTGATTGAATGCGCGATAGGTATTTTATTTCTCTTTCCAAAGGCGGTCAGAATCATCATACCGATACTTTTTATCCATATGATAATAGTCTGCTCGCCCCTGTTTTTGGTACCGGAAGCCACTTGGCAATCCTTTGCCGTACCAACGCTGGAGGGTCAATACATAATCAAGAATATAGTCATCATCGCCCTTGCCTTTGGCGTGGCCGCTAACACTGCGCCTCTTGGCAAAAAGCGTTAAGTCTGTTCTAAGATTGACTTGATAAGTCCGTCGAGTTTAAGAATTTTTTTGTCCGTCGTAGCGGAAAACTCATAGCTTGGCATGTGGCCTGCTCCTTTTTTTAAATTGTGTTTTTGTTTTAGGTCAGTACAAAAAACATTATACATAAACGGCATTGATTTGTCAATAGCTTGATTGTGTGCTTTAATATCTCTTGCAAGATCTCAAAAATGTTCTAGATCAGATAAAAAAGTTTTTTCATTTAAGGTTCCTTTTATAAGGTCAATCAGGAAAATACTGCAGATCGAAGAAGATAGAGTAGATTTTCGGTCGATTGTTTTAAGTAATAGAAGGAACTAAAAGAATGTACAAATTGTTTGTAGGTGGTCTGCCATTTTCGACCACATCCGAAGAGCTCGAGCAGCTTTTTGCCGAGTTCGGAACAGTAGCCAGTGCCAAGGTCATTACCGACCGTGACACCGGCCGAAGCAAAGGCTTTGGCTTCGTCGAGTTTGAAAACGACGACGAAGGTAAAAAGGCCGAAGCCGAGATGAACGGCAAGGAAGTCGGTGGCCGCAGCATCACCGTCAACCAGGCTCGTCCCCAGCAACCGCGCGAAAACCGCGGCGGCTATGGC
Organism: Candidatus Saccharimonadales bacterium; assembly: GCA_025451045.1. Lineage (GTDB taxonomy): Bacteria > Patescibacteriota > Saccharimonadia > Saccharimonadales > 2-12-FULL-41-12 > JANWLD01. The sequence continues at coordinate 202,313 of JANWLD010000001.1, read as the reverse complement.
GGCGGCAACAAGAACTGGCAGTAGTAAAACTCTGCTCAGAAAAACTCCCGAATTAAACCTCGGGAGTTTTTATTTGCCTTTTGCCTGACAATCCTTGACAGATGTGATATAATGTTGTTAAATGGCGAATTCTAAAACCCCTATCCAGGGACAAATGGTTATGCTGGAGGCTAATCCTGACACGATGGCTGAGAGAATATTGGCTTTTCCCAAGGAACAGCAAAGAGAACAGCCCGCATATGAAACCGTCATAGACGGCCCCAGTGTTAACCTGATTGACTATTATGAAGGCCAGGTAGCGACCCTGAAGTTTTTCGACAAGATTAACAAAGGCGAAAACTTCCGTAATCGATTCAGCGATGGTTCGCCTTTCGTGGAACAATATGACAAAGCGCACGGCAAAGGCGCGGCCGACAAAAAATATGACGAATCGGCAGAAGCTAGAATAAGACTAGACAGAGCCGCCAAAAACAAATTCGCCGGGGCTTTGGGATACTCCGCTATAGCAACTGCTAAACTGCGGCCCAAAATAGTAATTGATTCAATATTACAGAGTGATTACGACAATTTTAGCCGGCCTTATTATGGTATCACGAACAAAGATGCCCAAAATAGCCGCATAAAAGAGCTGGAAGGCCGATTAAAAGAACTTCGGGAAAGAATAGCCAGCCCAGAGAGCCAAAAAACTCCGGAAAGACCGGCCGATACTGACGAGCCTACCCTATTGTCAATGCAACTGGACGAAACAGGCGGAATCCTGACCGGTGCGTCGGAAGATATAAATCCGGAGCAGGAGATGACATTCATCAAGTTCATGGGCGAAAGAGGCTCAGTACTTGGAAAAGCCGAGCTGGAAGAAGGCGTAGATGTAGAACTGCACGTCCGTCCTGAAGATTTTACCAATATCCGGCCTAGCGTGTTACGGGATGGTCTGTATATTCACCGGTTTGACCCCCGCTATTCACGCGTTAGAAAAGATAATCCCAATCGTACCCAGCAATTGGCATGGGCGTGGGGCGAGCAGCCTTTTAGCTCTACCAAGCCCCGTATTTTGAAAGATTTGAACCTCACGGAAAATGGCGTCGTACTGCCGGCAGACGAATTCAGCATGGTCGCCCACAGCCCTAGCGCTATGACCGCGTTTGCCGGAGCCAAGACCAGGGACCATAACGCGGGAAATACGGATATAAAAGGTGTTGATGAAAAGGTTGGACGTTCACGCGGACATACCATGGAAGGAAAAATTGATAAAATCAGTGAATTGATTCCTAATATAGAAGAAGAGCTCAGATTATTTAAGACTATTTATGACGCAACCAACCCGGAATCGCCGGTAACATTCAAAGCAAAAGAATTGGAAGTTTTGTTTCAGGTTGCCCAAGAAAGACTGCATATACTCATAGATACTGCGCGTTTGAACCTCAGCATGAGCCCGGACCAAGTGAAGGCTATGCACAGAGCCTTGGCTTCAAAGTTGACTAAGGCAAATTCCGAAGCCGAACTGGCCAAAAACTGGCGTGTTTATGCTTCATTGGGCGGCCAGTATGCCTATGCCCGGCTAACTAAAGCTATTCAATCCAGGGAAAGATGCCGCGAGGAGCTTGAGTATTACCAGCCCTATCTTGACCGCGGTAAAGCACAAAAAGCGGCGTAGATTTTAGCCGTATTTTCCGCTAAACTATATATAAAGTCTTATAAAAAAGAGAGGGAAAATGCCGAAAAAGATTCATAAAGGCCAAGTACTGTTTTTGATGGCGCTGGCCCAGTTCATGGTGGTGCTTGATATATCAATCGTAAATGTCGCTTTACCGTCCATCCAAAAGGCGCTTAACTTTAGTCCTAGCGACCTGCAATGGGTTGTTACCGCTTATACCCTTGCTTTCGGCGGGTTTTTACTTTTTGGCGGCCGGGCCGCAGACCTGTTTGGCCGGAAAAGAATTTTCTTGGGCGGAGTTACCGCCTTTACCATCGCATCCCTGCTTGCTGGTCTTAGCCAGTCAGATACCATGCTGATTGCACTTCGAGCCGTACAGGGACTTAGCGCTGCCTTTATGTCCCCTGCCGCACTATCAATCATTGTGAATACTTTTAAAGAAGGCAAAGAGCGTAACAAAGCACTCGGTGTCTGGGGCGGAGTGGCCGCCGGTGGAGCCGCCGCTGGCCTGCTGTTTGGCGGCATATTGACTGAATATCTAGGCTGGGAATGGAATTTCTTTGTCAACGTGCCGATTGGTATTGCCGTTGCGATCATGGTTAGCCGCGTTGTGCCGGAAAGCAAAGCGAACCTAAAACACGTTCACTTGGATTTGCCTGGAGCCGTTTTGGTAACAACCGGCCTTATGTCGCTGGTATACGGGTTAGTCAAAGCGCCGAGCTATGGCTGGACCAGCAATAAGAGCTTATTGTTTTTCGGTATCAGCGCAGTACTTTTGATATCATTCGTTTTCAACGAACTTAGGTCTAAACAACCTTTGGTGCCGTTTTCCATCTTTAAAATCCGCAACCTGCGCGGCGCAAATATGGTGCAATTCCCGATTACTGCCAGCATGTTCGCCATGTTTTTCTTTTTGACGTTATATGTCCAAATTGTCCTTGGTTTTTCCCCGGTCAAGACCGGCTTTGCCTTTTTGCCGGTAACCTTTGTTATCGGTGCGGGCTCGGCAATTGTATCTAATCTTGTACATAAAATCGGCTACAAACCGCCGATGGTAATTGGCCCGTTATTTTTGGCGGCCGGGTTGTTAGTATTTTCCAACCTCCAGGTCAGCGGTGATTATTGGACTGATGTTTTCCCCGGGCTGATGCTGATGGCTATAGGGCTCGGAAGTATGTTTGTTAGTATCACTATCGCAGCAACTTCCGGCGTGCCTCACGATAAGTCCGGCTTAGCATCGGGTATCTTGAACACCTCCCAGCAAATCGGCGGGGCTTTGGGCTTGGCTATTTTATCCGGGGTTTATTCTTCGCAGTTTACCAAATCTCTAATGAGCGGCGGCAGTCCGGCTGAAGCCCAAGTTGCCGGCTCGCACGAAGCTTTCTTAGTTGGTTCCTGTTTTGCCCTCGCCGCGTCAGTTATAGCTTTCTTTGCTATCAAGCATGTTAAAGGCGAACCCGCTTCTTCCGAAGCCGTCCACATGGGTTAAGCAGTCTAGGTAAGAGCTGTCGGCGCAATAGCTAGCCCATCTGTCTAAACTTATCTATCTCTTGGATTATATCCTTTTGCGATACCGGCTTGATTTTCCCGGAGCGTATTTCACCCATCGCCTTACTGCGTCTCACCCTGGCCAGAATCTCATTGATGTCCGCGCCGTTCATGCCCTCGGTCATCCTGACGATTTCCGGCACATCAAGATCTGGGTTATATAAAGTGGAACCGTCCACGGTGCCTTGTATGTTCGAAGCCAAGATCGTAGATATTATCTGACCGCGACCCTCATCATCAGGCAGGGGAACGTAAAGCTTATAATCAAAACGACCAGTTCTTGTCAGGGCAGAATCAATACGCTCAAGGTTGTTGGTTGCACCTACGATTAAAACGTTGGGGTTTTGCGCGAAGAGCGTATTAAGTTCTTGCTTGAATATACCAGCAACCTGATTTCTTTCAGCGTCAGCTCCACCCGGTCCAGGGTCTTCTACAGTTCCGAGAATACTGTCCATTTCATCCAAAAAAACTACAAGTCGGTTTTCGTACGACCTGATCTCGTCAAAAATCTTCTTCATATTCTTACCGGAAAAACTGAGCCACACATCGTACAATGAAGTGCTATCCACCACCCAAAATGTGGACCGTGTTTCGTGCGCAAGCGCATGGGCTAACATCGTTTTCCCCGTACCCGGTTCACCATATAACAATATTCCCCGTGCGCCGCCGGCATTCCATTTTTGCATGACTTCTGGATTATTGAACGCCAAGGCGATATCCTTAATTTCTTGCTTGATATGTGCAAGTCCACCGACATCTTCAAGTTTATACCGCGGTCTCATTTGTTCAATAGCGCCTTTGACGCGTTTAGCCGAGTTCCACTCCGGGGGCGTTTCTTGAGGATTATCCGGATAGACAATTCCAGGCTCCGGTAGCTCAGGCGGAAGTGCCGGATCAGCAGGCGGCTTTTCCGTCACGAACCCGTCCGGAAGGATGATTCCAGAATGGAACTCCGGCTCGCTGTTATCGGGAGGAGTCTCATCAGGGGCTTGCGGCGATTTTGGTGATTCTTTCGGTTTCTGTGTCGCCGGCTTCTTTGGTCTGGGAGATGGCTTAGGGGGCTCAGGAGGAGCCTCATAGCTAAACTCTAATACGCTTTGTAAATCGGCAGGCACAAGCTCATCATGACCCATTATCCGTTTTGGCAAGTCGCGGAGTGTCAGGTATCCGATTTCTGGTGCTAGACTCGGTTTGTAGCCTTTCAATATGACTGGTGACTCTTTGGGGTTAATCGGCAGATCATTAGCCAGTCTTGCGGCAAGCAAGAAGGCTCTTGCGAAGGCTGTGGCCCGAGATGAGTGCTCCTCTTGCTTAACAGCTTCTTCCGGGTCAATTTCCTGCCTATACCCAAACGGACCTCCAATACCTAGATACTCGAAACCTCGGTGGCCAGCTTCAGAAGCAAATCCCACATAAAAACTATAGGCACCGGAATCTAGTTTCCCCATTGGATGATCAGGAATCCAGATTTCTGTCCGAAGATCTTCAGTATCTTCGCTATCCTCACCCCACAGGCTGCGCGTTAATCTGTCTTGGTAAGCGTGATGCATCAGAGGTCTTTGAAATCCTATTGAGCCTTGCCATTGAATTTGATCCTCACTGGTAAATACATCGATGGATGTTGATCTGACGGGTCCGTCAGCGTAAGCCTGGTGATGAACACGAATACGATTGGCACGGGAGGCTTCAATCATTTCTGGAAGGTTTTGTATATGAATTTTCGACTCACCTAAAGCTACTTCTAGCAATGGTGGTGCCTCAGGTCCAGGGGAAGAATCTTCAACACCCATAGTAGTAAGTATATTAAAATTTATTAATAAAAATGTCAACAATATGTTATCGGAAAAGGGTCTATGAATAAATGCATCTTTGCCGCGTCAGTTATAGCTTTCTTTGCTATCAAGCATGTTAAAGGCGAACCCGCTTCTTCCGAAGCCGTCCACATGGGTTAAACATAAGCTCCTGCTAGCATAAGTAGAAAGATATTTAAGCGGTAAGTTTTAGAAGTTTTTGGCCGAAGTCTTTGCCGGCTTCTATGGAGTAAGGCTGCAGCTGCACAACATGCAGATTAAGATTACCTGAAACCACGGAAAAACCATCAGACGGTTCGCCGCCTGAATTAATACTTGCCGGCAACTCTACTCTTTCGCTTCCAGCTGTTTCGGCAAGTTCTTCTATATATTCCTGGATACGTTCATGTTCAACTACTCCAAGTAAAATCGGATGGCGAAAGCCGACAGAATGGCCGGCGGAGCTACCTATTGCCCTTATTAATGACTTGCCTAGCTCATGTGGTTTATCTTCCAGCATGCCAACGATGCTTCTACGGCTTTGTTCGGCAATAAACCCGCCCTTTGCCTTTTCACTGCCAGCAAGAGCAAGCTGGTCTCCTCTTGGGAAAAATTCCATCATGCCAAGATGCTGTATTGATTTAACCATGGCCAAGCGACGGAGATATATATTTGGCCGTCTGGAGGCAACACCGGCGATATCTATCTGCTTTGATTTTACACCCCTTAAAAAGTCAATATATCCTTCCATAATTGGCAGTGGATACTTAGCCCAGTTGCGCGGCTGACTCTTTTTAGCCAGCTGGACGGCAGTACCGTCAAAATCACTCCATAACCGAGGTGCTAGTTCGCTCATTAACTCAAACATACGCCTACACTAGAGAAAGAGCAAGCATGAGCAAAAAGAGAATTTTTATTGGCTGGCAGATTTTCTTGGATAATTTTCAACGAAGCTTACAAGTTTGCTAAATACCCAAGCCAATAAAATAAATATTGCCAAATATAAGATTACGCCGAGCCACGGCTTAGTATGTTTGAAAATAATGTCATAGCGCGATATCAACGGCCAATGGATCAAATAAATTTCATAAGAATACACGCCAAAGATATATAGCAACTTCATGTCCAGCCGCTTAATCATAAAGAGCAAAAGAAGTGCAAATACAGTCAGTAGGTTAACCGTCTGTTCTTTGAGCGGACTGTCCCACGGGCTGGAGTAAGCCCGGCTGTAAATTACCGCCGCCAACAACCCGACTATTAAAATGTAGCTGAAGGATCTTCTCATCATTTTGCCTGGACGATAGCTAGTGATTGAATTTGAAAAGTTATTTAGGTACAAACTGATTTTATCTTTGTTTGAATGAAGCCAAGCCGCAATTATGCCCAGTGGAAAGGCCGCGGTGTAGACTTTATACAAATGGATGTTGTCGTATTTGCCGATGAAGCTGTGGTGGATTAGAAAGTAAGTAACTGCGAAGATTATCAAAGCAGAAATCCATGGACGTTTTTTGATAAAAACCAGCGGGTAAATCAGGTAATAAAATAAAATTAATGAGAAGTACCAAAGCGGTGAATCCAAATCTTTAATAACATCTGCGGTTTGGAATATGCCACCAAAGGCTTTAGCCATATACTCAACTGGGTAGCTACGGCTCAGGAAAAAGTAATCGGCCAAAAAATAAATAGTAATGATAAGCCAAAAAGGTATGAAAAGCTTTTTAAGCCTACGGCTATAAAACTGCTTGATACTAAGTGGTTTTTTCAAAGCGCTGCTGGTCAGTCCATAGCCGGACACGAATAAAAATATATTAACGCCTACTCCGGCTAAGTTAGATAGCGGCCATAAGAACTGCGAACTTGATGACAGGCTGTATCCAATGTGAGCAAAGATGATGAATAGTATCGCAAGGCCTTTCAACTCCTGGGTAACAGAAACTGGGAATAGCTCCTTGTCTTTCCTTTTGCGCAAAGACAATGCCAACGCTACACCAAGCAGGATGGTAACAATCCAAGTTTGTTGAACGGGGTTATTAATGTATATCATTTTCGATAATTTCTGCCCAAATCTTGTAGCCCTGAGCGGAAGGATGGTATAAATCTTTGCTGTACCAAGGCCCGTCTTTTTTGAAACGATTAACGGTTGGGGTATACAAATCTATGTAGCTAGCTCTATATTTATCAGCTAATTGTCTGAGAGTGTTATTCCGCTCGCGCGTTTTGCTGTCAAAGTAATGGTTATAGGGGGTCAAAAGTATAGACTTGGCACCTAAATAAGGCAAATTAATCACGTAAATTCTGGCCTTTGTTTCGCTGGAAAGACGAGATAAGATTTGGTTATAATTCTTGGTAAAATCGCCGGACTGTACTAGTTTGTGAGTGTCATTAACCCCGACAAAAACAGTCACTATGTCCGGCTTATAAGCAATTACTGCGTCGACCGTCTGCAATATATCCAAAGATTTATAGCCGGGAAAAGAAAAATCCTTGAGCAAAATTCCCTGCCCGTTTTGAGACAAATACTGAGCCACTTGGTAGGTATAGCTATCCTGATAATTATCTGTGCCAAAACCAAAAGTCAGGCTGTCACCAAGCGCTACATAGGTTTTATTTGAAGAGGCCTTTTCGTTGAAACGATAAGTATGTCGGTTATTCGGCCAATCAAGCTTAATGCTATGAAGCCTGAAATAAAAATAATTATAGGCAAATATCAAATAAGCTGCTAAGGCTAGTACAGCTACCAAAAAGATGTGCGGCTTTTTTAATTTTGTGATATGGCTTCGTTTCATATACCTTGGATTAATAATAGCAAGAAAGGAGTTATTGGGCTGTTTTATGCTATAATTAGACGTAAGCAAGTAGTTATTATGAACTACCGTAGTCATACTTGGCCTTTCGGCTCGATATCCCTCCGGCAGAAGTACTAAATACAGGCGATATCAAATAAAGAAAGGTTTTTATGTCAATAAAATTATATGTGGGAGGCTTTTCTTACAGTACGACCGAAGAACAGCTTAATAATATGTTCGCGGCGCACGGAAAAGTTTTAAGCGCTAAGATAATTACCAACCGCGACACGGGCGATTCCAAAGGCTTTGGGTTTGTTGAAATGTCGGAGCTAAAAGAAGGCCAGGAAGCTATCAAAGCCCTCAATGGCAAGGAAAGCAATGGCAGATCTCTGGTTGTTAACCAGGCAAGGCCGCAAAGTAGCAGTCGTCCCCCAAGCTACGGCGGAAGTTTTCGAAGGTAGGGATTTATGAAGGTAATAAGAGACGAGACTGAGCTCATAGAAGCAAAAGCTGTTTTGCGCCGGATGGAAGCCGACCCTTCTTTTATTACGGAGTCGGCCTATCGGGCAAATGCTGAACGGTGGCCCGAGCACCGGATATCTTTTATAGACATCCACATGGAATACCTGAATACCCATCCGCAAATTAGTACCAAAGATTATATTTCAAACCTTCGGTTGAAACTGAGAAAAACCCAGACTTCAAGAAAATAGCCAATCTAAAAATTGGGGTTTGGCTGGTCATATTTATATAGATGTTATAATGCGACCATTATGAAGAAGTGGACTGTAGCAATTGTATTGGCTTGCGCGCAGTTCGTAATGGTGCTTGATAGTACCGTGATGAATGTTTCTATTTCTACGGTTGTCAAAGACCTTGATACGACAGTCTCTGCGATGCAGGCTTGCATCACATTTTATACGCTAACAATGGCTGCGCTTATGTTGCTCGGGGCTAAGCTTGGCGATATCTGGGGAAGGAAGAAAGCATTTGTTATTGGCAGCATTATTTATGCCACAGGTTCATTGATAACCGGCCTTAGCGCAAATATCACTATGTTGTTCTTGGGCTGGTCGGTCATAGAAGGTATCGGTGCCGTATTGGTTATTCCAGCCATTGCGGCGCTTATTGCTAATAATTACAAGGGCAAAGATCGAGTTACCGGGTTTGCAATTATTGGCGCTGTGTCCGGGGCGGCAATGGCCGCCGGGCCGCTGATAGGCGGTTTTGTCACCACTTACCTGTCTTGGCGCTATGTTTTCTTCGCCGAAGTCGTGACTATGGCAGGCGTATTGCTATTTAAAAACCACATACTTGATACCGCAAAGCCGATAAAGATCAAAATAGATGTCCTGAGTGTTCTAATGTCCGCCAGTGGTTTGGTTCTGCTTGTTTTCGGAATGCTGCAAAGCAAAATATGGGGTTGGGTCCAGCCGCTGAATTCGCCTGAAGTTTTTGGGCACGAGCTTGCTCCGCTTGGCATATCAATGTGCGCTTACCTGATTTTATCCGGGATTGTCATATTGCGCCTATTTTATAGCCGGCAACAAAAACTTGCCGAGCAGAAAAAAGACGTGCTGCTGGATGTATCGATGCTGTCGATTGCTCAGTTGCGCAGCGGGTTGTCGGTTTTACTTGCCCAATATGCGATGATAGCCGGCATATTCTTTATTATCCCTGTCTATCTGCAGATGACACTTGGGTATGACGCGCTTAAGACCGGTATCAAGATTTTCCCGCTGTCGGTAGGTATCATACTGTTTTCTGTTCTTGGAACCCGCTTGTCTGCCAAATGGTCGCCTAAGAAAATAATCAGGCTAGGCCAGTATATATTAATTGCTAGTTCATTTGGCTTGCTTGCTTCCGTGTCGTCAACTTTGAAAGGCTTTTTATTTGGCATGTCAATGCTATTTGTCGGAGCGGCGTTGGGACTTTTGGCATCACAGATCGGTAATATCAATATGTCCAGCGTCCCTGCTAAAAGAAGCAGCGAAGTCGGCGGTTTGCAAGGAGTTTTCCAAAATCTTGGCTCATCACTCGGCACTGCCTTGATAGGATCGGTACTCATAGCATCCCTTACGACTTCATTCGCCGCCGACGTACAAAGTAGTGACTTATCCGCTAGCACTAAATCTTATGTCAGTGAAAAAACTGAGGCTGGAGTTTCGGTAGTTCCCATCAGCGAGGTCGAAGATTACGCCAATAAAGCAGGCTTGAGCCCAAGTGACTCTGCAGAGATAAGTAGCCTATATAACGAATCCCAGCTTCAATCTTTGCGGGTCGCATTATACGCACTGGTCTTTATATCAATTATTACGTTGCTGTTTTCCCGCAATATTCCAAACAAAGTCCAGAAGTAGCTATTAAATTAAAGCCCTAGAATCTGACTTTTTTTAGCGTCAAATTCTTCTTGTGTAAGGATGCCTTGATCTCTGAGTTTACCTAACTGTTCAAGTTGTGCCATTTGCTCATTAACAGCAGGTTGCTGCGGTTGGGCTTGAGCGGCTTGCTCCTGTTCTTGGGCATTCCATCTCTGGGCTTGCCTGCGGCTAACATTATTGGAAACGTGGGTTGCAGTACCAGCAATAACGGCAGTCCGCGCTACACCCCTTAATAAACCTGGCATTCTACTTCCCCTTTTCTTCGTTTAACTCAGCAGCAGCGTCTGGATGGATTCGTCCTTCAGCTACTAAGACACCGTTCGCATCAATCAATGCTTTTTTAAGCGGCTTGGCCCATGTTTGCTCAATAATTAATAGTCCCGCACTGGTATTGTTTTCAATCAACTCCGCTACTTCATCCATGTCTTCGCTGGAGATATTTTTATTATCCGGCTTGTACTTTTCATTAAACTCTACGACGTACTCATCACCTACGTTGGCAATATCCAGTGTGCTTATTGTGCCTTTGCTATCTTTTTGTATAACTGAGAGGGCAATTAAGCTGATAATGCCCTTGTCAATGGCTTCCTCAAGGGCACGCAGGATGCTGCCATCAAACTTATTTCCTTCAAATCCTACAATAATGTAATCTATCGGCCCTCGCATGTATGCTCCTCCTTGGTCATTCATCTTACAGTATACCCCCTATTATAGTATCTATAAAGAGAGAAGGGTGCGTAGGAGTGGAACTTAAGACAGTAATGCCCCGCCATCAACCACAATCTGGCTGCCGGTCATGTATGAGGACATGTCTGATGCCAAAAACAGGGCTACCATACCTATTTCATCAGGCTCGCCCATACGATGCATGGGTATTTTAGCCATGAATGTTTTAGTTGAGACTGCCATTTGCTCCGCTGAAGCACCTTGGCTCATAGCTGCGACTCCTGGGGTAGCAATACCGCCCGGAGCAATAGCATTGACCCAAATATTATGTTCGGCAAGCTCTAATGCTGAATTCTTGGTAAAGCCCCACATACCGTGCTTGGATGCATCATAGTGGGCAAGTCCGACCATTGATGGGTGCAGTGCATCAATTGAAGTAATATTTATAATCCTGCCATCGCCCTTTGGCTTCATTACTTCTGCCGCATATTTAGTGGTTAAGAATACACTGCGAAGGTTCACATCCATAACTCTTTCAAATTGTTCCTGTGTCATCTGGGCAACTGGAGCAGGAGGATAAATACCGGCATTATTTACTAAAATATCTACTGCGCCAAATTTATCCTTGCAAGCAGAAATCATGGCTTTTACATTTTCTTCGTGAGATACGTCAACTTTAAACGCTTCGGCTATCCAGCCTTTATCGGCTAGTTCTTTGGCAGTTTTGCTAGCAGTTTCTTCATCCATGTCCGCAATTAGGACTTTGGCCCCGGCTTCAGCCAGTCGGTAAGCAATTCCGTAGCCTATGCCTTTAGCACCGCCTGTTACGATTGCGGCTTTATTCTTTAGGCTTAATAATTCTTCAAGTTTTTTCATAGTATTCCCTAGCTAACTCCATCATAACAAAAAGAGGTCAAATGACCCCTTTGTAAAATGTTTATACTTGGTAGCGGGGGCAGGACTCGAACCTGCGACCTTGTGGTTATGAGCCACACGAGCTGCCGCTGCTCCACCCCGCGTCAATTTCGCTTAGCGAATATTTATACTACCAAACAGGGGTGAAAAAGTCAACGCACACCCTTTATTGTCCCTAGTTTGACAAAAACTACTGTAAATGTTAAAGTTATCCACATGGAACAAGCTAGGTTTGAGTCGCCTAGCCCCCCTTCAGAGCAAGAGCAGGCGGAGCAAAGACAGGCTCAATATTCTCTTATTAAACGGGTTAGCGCAACAGCGGCACTAGGCTTGAGCGTTGCCGCATTAGCCGTGGTAGGCTTGCGAGGAGTAAAAGACGCCTTCGAAGATAATACTACTCCTCTATCAGGCGGCGCGCAGATTGGCAAAGAGAATTACGCTCCAATAGGAGAAATCGACGACACAAGCCCAACCGTAGAAGACGTCAAAGAAAGCATGTACTCGGAATACATGTCGCAGGGACATACGACCGGAGTACTAAAACCAGCTGCCTCGTCCCGCAAGGTTTTTCGTGATTACTTTTCTGACCCTGACAGCGATAAACCTTCCCCAACTCCCCGCCTTAGCGAAGTAATATACATGCAGGATCAGAAACTTTTCAAGCCGGAGTTCAAACAATATCTTTATAAGTATCCGTTTGCTATGTTCAACGCTACGGAAAATCCTGTAGATTTACTTTTTGTTAATTATGCAATTAAGGCTACAAAGTCCTGGCTGGCCGGACAAGGGGACGAAGAATTTACAATCGGCGGCCATACCACGGCTAATGTACAGCCGCGCCGTGTTCCGCACGTCATGATAATGACAAAGTCAATCCCAGAATATTTGAGGAAGGAGCTGCCCAGAAGCGATGGCGTTACTTCGTGGCGCGACCCTAACCTTACTTTAAGTTTTATAAAGGACAGCGGATCAGGTAACAACCCTTTTATCCCCTGGATTATCGCGACCGAGATATGCCAATCCATAGTCGAAGTTGATAACGCAGAAACGGTGCCAGGACACAGGCCTGAAGAAAAATCCATGCAGGATTACATAGCTACGTTTAATGCCGCGGCTGAGGATAATTTGGATTTAGCAAGCCAAGAAGAAGTCTGCAACGCTTTGGGCCGGATGGTTGGTGCCGCTTATGTAGGAGGCCAGCCAGATATTGATAACCTAGCCGCAAACGTATCGAGTGCTGGCATGACACATACGCCCTGGCTGGATTACCGACCTTATAAGAACCAGGCCGCCAAGTTTTTTCACATAAGCAAAAATCTAAAGAACGGAAACAGCACAATTATTACCATGAGGGGTGAAGATTCCCCGACGGCTCAATTTTATAAACAAAAAGAAGACAATTAGCCTCTGCAGGCCTGGCAGTAGCCGGTTAGCTCTACCGAGTGATGGGTAAGTTCAAGTCCCTTGCTTTTTTCAAGGCTCGTTAGACTTTTTTCCAATGCCGCGCTGTCAAATGAAATTATCTTGCCGCAATTCACACAGGTAAAGTGGTGATGGTGTTCTGAAAATTCTTCGCTAAGTTCTACTCTGCTTTTAAAGCCTGTCCAAACCCGATGGATTATCCCTGCGGATTCAAACAAATCTATGGTGCGATAAATACTGACTTTGTCGATATCTTGTAACGATTTGGCCAGTTCGGCCACAGAAACCGGCCCGTCCATGTTCTGCAGAAAACTAAAAACAATCAGTCTTGGCTTGGTAATACTGTAGCCTTTATCTTTGAGCAGTTTTTTCAGCTTGGTTTCGCTGTCCATATTGCAAAATTTATCATTATTGCAACAAATTTGCAAATATGCAGCGGGCCGATGTAGAATCAATTTATGGTTGTTTTTCTTCTAACGATAGCGGCATCGGTAGCAGCTTTACTTGGCGGATATACGGCAATTCGTAGCCAACGATGGCTGAATTTAATGTTGGCGTTAACTTCCGGACTGGTTTTGGGGTTAGTAATATTTGACCTTCTGCCGGAAATCTTTGAAATTGCCCAATCGCAAGGCTTAGACCCGGTATGGCCGATGGTGGCTATGGCTTCCGGGTTTTTGCTTTTTCATCTGTTTGAGAAGTTTATCCCATTGCACGAAGCAAGCGAACAACAATACAGCCCGCATCGCCACCCTAAATTAGGAGTAGCCCGGGCGGTGGCTCTTAGTGGGCATAGTTTTTTAGACGGACTCAGTATCGGTGTAGCTTTTCAAGTATCTGCGGCCGTCGGAACAGCGGTAGCAATTGCTGTTATCGGGCACCGTTTTGCCGATGGCTTCGATACGACAACTTTTATGCTATTTAACCAAAATAAGCTGACACACATCAAAAAGTGGCTGGCAGTTGTTGTCCTTATGCCAATCGCCGGCGGTTTACTTAGTTTAGCTTTTGTATTATCAGAAACCGCCCTTGCGATATATCTAGGTTTTTTCGCCGGTTTTATACTATATATCAGTGCTAGCAACCTTTTGCCGGAGGCACATAGCAAACATTCCAGCTATAAGGCGACCGGTTTGACGATTTTAGGTGTAATTTTTATGTTTATAGTTACCCGTTTCGCATAGCCCGACTTCTTCTTGTTATTAATTACCGTTATGAGGGTTTAATATAGCTTTATGGATAACCTAGATCGGACTGCCGCCAGTGCTACCCTTCACTGCCTGACCGGTTGTGCTATTGGCGAAATTATCGGCATGGTGGTATCTGCCGCTCTTGGCTGGTCAGCCACGGGCAGTATAACTATTTCAATATTGCTGGCTTTTGTTTTTGGATACTCGCTTAGTATGAAACCTCTTATCAGCCATGGTTTGGGGTTGAAAAAAGCGTTGAAGATAGCCTTAGCCGCCGATACTATATCTATCCTTGTGATGGAAATCACTGACAATGGTTTTATCGCGCTGGTTCCGGGAGCTTTAGCTGCCGGATTGGACACGGTACTGTTTTGGCTAAGCCTCGGTTTGTCTTTGGTCGTGGCATTCATTGTAGCTTTCCCCTTCAATCGTTTTTTGATAGCCCGCGGCAAAGGCCACGCCATTGCCCATAAATATCACGGAGAGTAAAATAAGATATAGATATGCCGAATAAAGACCGTGATTCCGGCTTAGTTATCAAAAAGCTGAGCAAAAGGTATGGAAAATCTGAGCAACTGGCGCTTGATGACCTATCGCTTGAAGTAAAACCCGGCGAAGTTTATGGGTTTTTGGGGCCAAATGGGGCCGGCAAATCCACTACCATACGAACACTGATGAACTTCATTGGGCCCAGCGGCGGCACAGCCACCATACTTGGCTATGACATAGTGGAAGACGCAACAACTCTTAAGCGGCATGTCGGGTACCTATCCGGTGATTTTTCTGTTTATGAAAAGATGACTGGCAAACAGTACCTTGGATATATGAGCGAATTGCAGCCTCTTAAAAGCAAGGGCTACGAGAAAAAACTGGGAAAACGCCTTAAAGCTGAGTTTAGCAAACCCTTGGGCGAGCTTTCCCGGGGGAATAGACAGAAAATCGGATTAATCCAAGCCCTGATGCATGAACCGGAAGTCCTGATATTGGACGAGCCTACCAGTGGGTTCGACCCCTTAATACAAGAGGAATTTTATGGCCTTATGAAAGAAGCTAAACAACGCGGTGTCGTAGTTTTCGCAAGCAGCCATATATTAAGCGAAGTTCAGAAGATGTGCGACCGTGTCGGGATAATAAGAGAAGGGAAACTGATTGTAGAACGAAGCATTGCCGAAATGGCATCTGAAGCCGCCCAGACTTTTGACATAACTTTCGCGGATAAAATCCCGTTGACGGAGCTAAAGAAAATCAAAGGCCTGAAAGTTACCAGCCACAATCAAAACCGCGTTACCATTCATATCCACGGCAAGCTTGCTCCGCTCTTTACCCTGCTCAGCAAGAATAATATAACAGGAATCGACACTAGAACCTTAGACTTGGAAGAAGTGTTCCTTCGCTTCTATGAAGGCAAGGGAGAAAGACGATGATACCAGTTATCAAATGGACCCTTTGGCAAAGGCGATGGAGCACCATGTGGTGGTCCATCGGCGTGGTGGCAATGATATTCATAAATATGGTGTTTTATCCTTCTTTCAAAGACCAAGCCGAGCAATTGCAAAAAAGCTTTGATAATATACCGGATGCGGCTCTGCAACTGTTAGGCGGCAGTACGGATTTTTTTTCGGCTATAGGATTCCTCAACAGCCAGATATTCTTCTTATCGCTTCCGCTGATTTTAGGAATTTTGGCAATCAGCTTGGGTAGCAGCCTGATAGGCAAAGAAGAACAGGAGCTTACCATAGAATCACTGCTTTCCCGGCCGATATCAAGAACCAGATTGTTGTTGGCAAAGGCTAGTGCTGGAACTATTATTTTGGGCGCGGTTACTTGTATAGGACTGCTAACTACGATACTTACCGCCTTGATTGTTGATTTAGATGTAGCTGCGAAATTGATAGTACTTGTTACTTTTGCGTGTTTCTTATTGGTTCTTAGTTTCAGCGCGATTGCCTTTTTACTCTCCTCAATCGGCAGGACAAGGGGCGCCAGCATCGGCATCGCGACGTTCATGGCCTTTGGAGGATATTTGATAAGCTCGTTGGCAGGCACGGTAGACTGGCTAAAGTTCCCGGCTAAAGTCTTTCCTTTTCATTATTATCAGTCTGAGGCAATATTGAGAGAGACGTTCAATTGGAGTAATCTATGGTTTTTCGTAGGAATAATTTTATTGTGCGCGGCTTTGTCATGGCTGGCTTTCCGGCGGCGTGACATCTACTGAGATCGTCTCATTTTTTCCATAACTTTGGGTATCAGAGCTAAAAGTTCTTCTATTATAAGGCCTCCTGAACCGTGCTGATTCTTCCACTCTTTTCCGGCTTCAGCATGAATCTCTACGGCTAAGCGCGCGCAGTCAAAAACCGATAGTGTTTTAGGTGCGTATTGCGCCAACAGACCGCCAATTAAACCTGCCAGTATGTCGCCGGTACCGCCGGTAGCCAGGGCTGGGTTTTTTAATTTGTTAGACCACTTTTTTGTACTGTCAGACACATAAGTAATGCTGTCTTTTAGAACTACGACGCAACCAAGTTTTTTTGCTAATTCATCAGCATCTTTTACTACAAAAGCTTTGGCTAGACGCTCAAATTCTTTGGCATGCGGCGTTAGTACGCACCCCTTATGGATACTATTAGAAATATTAGGGTTTTCGGCTAGTGTATTTAGTCCGTCAGCATCTATAACTGTTGGCAGTTTTAAGCTTAAAAGTGAATTAATAAGTTTAATATTTTGATTATTAACGCCTAAGCCTGGGCCTATAACGACAGATGTCCACTTTTTAGATGAATCTTCAAAATTGCCGGATGAGATTATTCCGACAGCCTGCGGCACTAATTTTATTAACTCTACCAACACTTCCCTCTTGCCAACAAAGGCAACCAAGCCGGCTCCGGTACGCAGGGCGGCTTCAGCCGCGAAAGCCGGGCCGCCCAGCATAACTTCATCAGCAGAAATATCACCGCCAAAAATTGCGACGGTTCCGAATGTTCCTTTGTGCCCGTCAGCTTGGCGTGATGGTAAATCAGAAATCATAAACTTATTGTACTCTTTTATATCATGAATGAGTTAAGCAGTAGCTTTTACAACAATCTTTTTAATTAAATCGGCGATTTATTGGATTTTAGGTCAAAATTATTGTTATGGTTAATTTGTAAATTAACCTCACAAAAAACAAAGGAAGCAATTAATGAAAAACCCGTCGGAAGATATAGATTCGCATTCCGAAAATGGTCATGCAATCCGAGTTTTGATTGTGTAAAGGAAAAATTATGGATGAATTTAGCGCAGAATTTGAACCTGGTAATGGTGAACAGTCATCCAGTATAACAGTGGAAGACTTGGGCACTACCGCTGTATATGGCGCTGAAACAGGAAGCGCGGACTGGTACCAGCAAGAACTGGATGCTATCGGCGTAGATACTGGTGATTGATTAGCTTAAACTAATCACTTTGAGCATGCAAGAAAAAATCACGCCAACTTTCTAAGTTACGTACTAATTTTGATTTATCCTGTTCTTGCTCCCCTTTTATCTGCTTTTCGGTCTTCGCTAAATCAACAGTGTGATCCATTGCAACGCTTTTTGGTATCTGATACAGCTTTTCACCGGGAGCGGCTTTGTTCAGCTGGCTGCGGGCGCTTAGCTCCAGATATTCATCTGACTGGAAATATACATTCTGCAAATTAAGGTTTTGGTTTTCCAGTTTAGCAAGACGATTTTTTTGTACTAAGTCGGCCTTTTGCCTTTCCAGCTGGTAGTTGAGCTGAAGGACATTTAAGATACTCCACGAAACCAGCAGGACCACTATAGCAAAGGCAACCAGTCCGATAACTCGTATATCAGAAAACCGTTTGATTTTCTTCTGTAAATCCGCATTGTTTATTTTCGGTAGCATCGCTACTTAATATTATAGCAATCTGCTATACTCAATCTGTTACAAAGCTCTAGGGGGTGTAGCTCACCGGTTAGAGCAGTCGGCTCATAACCGATTGGTAGATGGTTCGATTCCATCCACCCCCACCAAAAGAAATTATTTAAAGACTACTTGGTTTGGCCGTGGCCGAGGAGTTCCCAGCCTTTTTTGCAGTAATCGCATTCTTCCGGCTTATAGCTAACTAGTACTTCTTTGATTACGGCTTTATAAGGTACTCTCGTCTCATCCAAGAGCCTCAGGTTCTCACTTCTCTGCCATGTATTTATAACTTCAAAATTCTTTATCCCCAGTTCGCGAACTGACTTTGATACTGACGACGAATTCGTACCTGTAGTACCCACGTCTTCCAGAATTACCAGAAAATCGGGCTTTATATCCTGTAGAACTTTTTTGGACTCTTCGGTAAGTATCGGTTGATTACGAGAGCCTTCCGGCTTTATGGTAGTAAGGCCTTTTAAGCCTAGCTTTTCAGCGACAGCCAAAGCCAACCGGTTCGTCCCATTAGCCACCCCTATCAATATTTCCGGCATTGGCGCGTAGTTAACCTTGATAAAATCGGCGGTAAGACTTACCCATTGCCGGAATAGGCTGCTGCCGTCATCAATCAGGTCGAAATCTATCTTCCGGCCATGTAAGCCTTGGCTGAAGACATGATGAGTGCCCTCTTTATCCAAAATACCACTACTTAGAATTGCGGCCTTAAAAGCTTCGATATCATTCATCTTGTTGTATATTCCTTGCTTAACATGTTAAGTTTACCTTCCAGATCATCGGCACTTTTCGCTTGCATGAGAATCTCACGCAGTTCTTTCGCGCCATCGAAGCCGTTTATATAGATTTTACAGAATTTATTCAGCGTAACAATAGGCCGCTCATTCTTTTTCCAAGTTGATTTGAACAAACGCACGTGTTTTTCATACAGCTCTATCTTATTTAAAGGAGTAAAGCTATCCCACGAATTATTTTCAGAAAAGGCGAATGGATTGCTAAAAACCCCGGTGCCAATCATCGCCCCGTCTATCTTGTAGCGTTTATGTAATTCAATGGCTTGCTGTCTGCTTTTAATATCTCCATTTGCCACCAGCAAAGTTTCAGGCGATATTTCATCACGCAGTTTTATAATCTCAGGTAAAAGTTCAAAATGAGCCGGTACTTTAGACATCTCTTTGACTGTCCGTAAATGAATACTTAACATGTTAAGTTTCTTTGATAACAAAAACCGTATCCAATCTTGATTAAACTCAGAAAAGCCAATGCGGGTCTTCACGCTTAATGTACCACGACCGGCAATGCCTTGTCTGGCAGCTTCGATGATATCGTCCGCTAGCGCATGGTCTTTGATTAAAGCGCTACAACAGCCGTTTTTAACTACCGCTTTGTCCGGACAGCCCATGTTGATATCAATACCTATGATTTTTTCCCTTCCGGCCTTGCCAAGCTTCTTCTGGCCGGCTAAGACATTTGCGGAGTTTATTAGTGAATAGTCAAAAACTTGTTCGATAATTTTTTTATAATTCTCTGGTTTTTTGCCCCAGAACTGATAGATTATTGGGGTTTCAGAGGAGTTGAACACTATTTTTGGCAGTAGCTTGTCCCGGCCAACGCTAGCCAAGCCGTCGACGTTGACAAATTCGCTCATGCTCAAATCCGGCGGAGCAATATCGGAAATAATTTGGCGGAAGACCGTATCCGTAACATCATACATCGGCGCCAAAACAAAAAATGGTTTAGGCGACTTGTCTACATTTATCATTTTAATTATCTTATTCTAGTTAGGCTTTTATTTTCCAGAGTATCCCGCGAACTTCCACGATATTCGTTCACGGGAACCCTCTCTGGAAAACGCCTGGCTAGAATTTCAACCTTTCGGCTATTTCAGCCAAAGCTGTATGGTCAGGTTTTGCTTGCATATCTTGTGGATTTTTTAAATCGTTTAATTTATATACCGGTATTAAGTGAATATGCGCATGCGGAACGCCAAAACCCTCTACAAAGATTCCGACTCTAGGTGGGTTTAATACTTCTGTCATCTTGGTTTCTATTTTTTTCGCCATATTCCAAAGATGGTGATACAGATCATCAGGCAGATCCCAAAGTTTGTCTATCTGCTGTTTAGGAATAAGCAATGTATGGCCTTCTGCCTGCGGGTAAATATCTAAA
Organism: Candidatus Saccharimonadales bacterium; assembly: GCA_025451045.1. Taxonomy (GTDB): domain Bacteria; phylum Patescibacteriota; class Saccharimonadia; order Saccharimonadales; family 2-12-FULL-41-12; genus JANWLD01. Next base: position 181,877 of record JANWLD010000001.1, on the reverse strand, counting down.
AATGCCAGGCACCTGTCATCTTCATAGATTTTGTGGCTAGGGATCTCTCCCTTAATAATCTTAGTAAATACCGACTCTTCCGACTTATTCATAACTATAATTATATCATCTGTTTCAGGGGTGAGCAGCCGGAGCGGCGAAGAGGTCTCACTCCCAGCGGAAGACTTTGAAGGCTATAAGATAAATCACTAACGTCCAAGCTAGAATCATAGCTATCTGCGGTCCAAGATCTATGAGATGCTGGCCTTCAGTAGCAATCAAACGTATACCTTCGATTACCGGTGTCAGTGGTAAAAAGTCTGATACAGTCTGCAGCCATTCAGGCATTAAAAAGCGCGGAAAGAACGTACCGGATAAGAACATCATCGGAAATACCACCAGGTTAGCCAACGGCGCCGCTTGACGTTCATTACTGGCCCAGCCGCCGATAGCCAAACCGATGCCCAGTATCATGGTAATCCCAAGCGTGATGAAAATAGCCAATTCAACAATATTGCCAGCCAGCTTCAGATGGAAGAAACCGATAGCTACAAGAAGCATTATGGCAATTGACAACAACCCTACGCTTACCTGAGACAATACATTGGCGATGAAAAACTGCCAGACTCTGAGCGGAGTTGTTTTAAGCCGGCGCAGGACGCCTTGTTTTTTCAGTTCGGGAAAGACATTGACCGGTCCGAAGATGCCCAGCCCGATTATGGAAAAACCAACCAGCCCGGCAAAAGTATAGTCAAATCGGTTCAAACTTTTTTCGTTGGTTTGCTCGCTTTTGACAGTAAAGGGCGTCTGGGTGGTTACCAATTGCGAATTAATCCCATTGAATTCCTCTTTTAATACCGAACTTAATGTCTGTCCTGCCTCCGAAGAATTTTGGTTATAGATGACTTGGGCTTCACCCGTCGGGTATTTATTGTCTCTTTTGACCGTTCCGAAATCCGGCGGCAGGACAATTGCGGCATCCAGCTGGCTGCGTTTCATCTTTTCTTTCGCCTTATCAAGCGTATCTGACTGCGAATCAATGTTCAGACTACTTTCTTTTTGGGCATCATCAATGAATTGCTTGGCAAATTTGCTGTTTGACTGGTTAATAAGCGCTACCCTAAAAGAAACGTCGTTGTCCTTGCTGAACAACCCTCCGAAAATAATCAAAAAGATTAATGGGAACAGGATTATGAAGAAAATAGCTGTTTTGTCGCGAAAAGCCCGGCGAATAGCGATTTTGGCGAAGGTAAATACCGGCATCAATGATTTTGGCATAGATTTAGTCCCTGAGCTCCTTTCCGGTCAAGTCAATAAAAACATCTTCCAGATTGGCTTGCTCAACATGCTGCTTCTTTTTAAAACCGCTCTTGAGCAATTTCTGTACGAGGTTTTTCGGCGTATCAAGCGCGATGATTTTACCCCGGTCCATTATCGCTACCCTGTCACACAGCTGTTCGGCCTCTTCCATATAGTGGGTAGTCAGAATAATGGTTACTCCCTTGGCCTGAGTAGTACGCACAAGGTCCCAGAGATTGCGCCGGGCTTGAGGATCCAAGCCGGTAGTCGGCTCGTCCATGAAAAATACTTTTGGTCCGTGAACCAATGAAGCCGCGATGCTAAAGCGTTGTTTCTGGCCGCCGGACAGGTTTTCAAAATACGAATTAGTTTCTTCGGCAAGGCCGACTTCTTCCAAAAGGGCATGGGCATCAGCCTTTTCACCGTAAATCGAAGCGATTTGCTCGATATGTTCTCTTAATTTGACTTTGTCCATAAAGGCCGGGGTCTGTTGCTGGACGCCGATGATGTTTTTGACGGCCTGAGAATCTTTCTGCACATCTATGCCATCAACATGTACGTTACCGCTGTCAATTTCGCGGATTGATTCTATCATTTCCAGTGTAGTTGTCTTACCGGCGCCATTCGGTCCCAAGATACCAAATACTTCGCCCTGCTTAACTGAAAAACTGATTTTGTTGACGACCTTGCGGTTGCCATACTTTTTGGTAAGTTCTTTGACTTCTACAATTGCTTTGGGCACAAGGACTAGTTTAACAAACCGAGCTTGTACTTTCCAAAATCAAAAAGCACCTTGCTTTTGTAAACAAGGCGCCTTTTAGCTTGATTAAATTAGCCGCGTTTTACGGTAAGGAAACCGTTGCGTGGGTTTTCGTTAACGCTCATACCACTTGGCAAGTCGGTAGCTGTGTCTTTGCGCTCGTCCTTGCTGAAGTAGTAAATAGTCTGCTGCTTACCACCGCGCAAAGTTACATCCTTTGAATTTAGATAGTATGTTACACCCTTACTATTAGTGTGCTTATATGCCATTTCTTACATCTCCCTCTGTTAGATTTAATGGTACCCCTACCATACTCCGAGGAGTTTTTCCTTGTCAACCCCTTGAAGTAATTTTCACTTTAAAATAAGCCCTCAAATTGGCCTTATAGTTTGCAAAAAGAGATGCTTATGGATTAAACTATTTAAAGTTATTAACGAACAACAGAGGTGGAAAATAAATGGATTTTACAGATCGCAATATTAACAAACCACAGCAACCAATTAGTAATAATGCGGCGAGTAGCTCCGGCAAAAAACCCGGCCGATTGCATAGGATAAAAAATCACCGGCTATTGAACTTTACTTATATGACCTTGCTGTTTTCAGTAACTATTTTGATAGCAGGCGTTGCTCTGTCGATATTCCTTTTTGACGGTAATAACAACAAAGAAAACGATCTGGTTGATACCAGTAAATACCAAGCGGTATTTTTAAACGGCGGTCAAGTTTATTTCGGTAAGATTACCGATGTAAATGCCAAGTACATGTCGCTGGCGGACATTTACTACCTTACGCCTAACCAGGCTGTTCAGTCAGACAGCAAAAACCAGACAGCTTCCAATAATTTCACCATTCGTAAGCTTGGTTGTGAACTGCACCGGCCGCAGGATGTAATGGTAATTAACCACGAGCAGATTATTTTCTGGGAAAACCTTAAAGACGATGACAGCCAAAGCACCGTACCCGGCGCAATCAAAGAGCTTTCCAAACAGCCTCAGAACTGTGTAGAGCAAGCCACTGGTTCCGGCAATAAAAGCGATAGTTCGTCTACCACTACTCCTTCCACTACTAATAGCGCCGCTGAAAGCTCTTCTAGCTCCACTCCAAGCAATAGCACCGGCCAGTAGATTAACCCAATTCGGATCGGTACCAGAATTCCAATCCGGTTCTAAATAGCAGCGCCGCGAAAAATACCAGTGATAAAAGTAGCGATACACCGGCAAGGTCAGGCGACCAGACCGGGCTGATAAAATCGAATTTATAAAGGTCGCTTGGTATTGGATTTTGTTTAGCTGAATGTTCGCTTATATATTTGGCCGTGCAGTTGACTCTTGGGCTGTTGAAAATTCGGCCCGGGTATTTTTTTATGCAGATTTGTTCACCTTGTTTCTTGACTTCTCTATTCACTTCCTCAGCCTTTTTCGCCTCGGTTTTTGCCAAGCGTTCATAGCGGTATTTGAGCTGTATCGGCGGCTTTATCGCCACGTTGCCGCTGGAAAGGTTGGTGTTCATGTGGTTGTAAACGAATTCCCTCAGGTTCCTGAGCGCTGTTTCGACATCGCCGTTTTGCTTATCGGCACTAGCCACTGCCGCGCGTAACTCTACCATTCGCGAGTAATTTTGACGCATCCCATAAATACCCAATATTAGAAAAAAGACGGCCAGAATAAGAATATATCTTGATTTGATATGTCTAAGACGGCGGTAACTATGGTTTAATTTGCGTTTGTCGGTCATGGTTATGATTATAACTAAAGCGGTTTAAGTTCATAGCTTTTAGCTGTTAGCTCTTGGCTTTATACTTATAAGGTATGCACGTATATTTCATTGGTATCGGCGGTACGGCCATTGGCCCCTTGGCACTGATAGCAAAGCAGTCCGGCTACGATGTATCCGGTTCCGACAAGCAGAAATCAAGCTATATAAATTATCTGATAAACCAAGGTGTTGAAGACATATACATCGGTTCAAGTGACGAACATCTTAGAAATCTTCATCAAGAAAAACCTATAGATCTAATCATTTATTCTTCGGCTGTAGCTATTGAAAATCCAAATAATCCTCAATTGAAATTCGCCGCAGAACATGGAATTAAAGCTACTAAGCGTGACGAGCTTTTAAATAAAATCATTAAAGATAACGGCCTGAAGTTGATTGCTGTTGCCGGTACCCATGGGAAAACCACCACTACCGCAATGTTAGTATGGCTTTTTAAGCAAATTGACGTGCCGATCAGTTATTCTGTGGGCGCGAAAATTCCGTTTGGTGATATGGGCCATTTTGACGCCAAAAGTGAATATTTCATCTATGAATGCGACGAGTTTGACCGTAATTTTCTGGCCTTTTCGCCATATTTGAGCTTGATTACCGGAATTGACTACGACCACCAGGAACAGTATCCGACACTGGAAGATTATCAAAACGCTTTTAGGCAGTTTATCGGGCAATCCGAGCTTAAAATAATGTGGCAGAAAGACATGGCAAAACTGGACTTAAAACCAGACGGTTTAACTATCCTGCAGGAAAATGAACCAATACTTAACACGTTAATTATTATTGGGACTGTAAACCGGCAAGATGCTTGGCAAGTAATTTCGGCCGTAAATAAACTATCCAACAAGCCGATTGAAGAGCTTGGTAAAGATATGGTAGCCTTTCCTGGTGTTTCCAGAAGGTTCGAGAAAATTGCCGAAAACCTCTATTCCGATTATGCCCATACCGTTCCAAAGATTGAAGGCTGTTTGCAATCAGTCGGCGAGGTGTCAGACAAGGTGGTAATCGTCTATGAACCGCTGACCAACCGTCGGCAATACTTTATCCGCGATGAATATAAGGACTTATTTAAGGGCGTAAAGAAGCTTTATTGGGTCCCCAGCTATCTGGCCCGCGAAGACCCGGCACAAAAAGTTATTACGCCACAGGAATTTATAGATTCAGTTGAAGAACCTAACCAAAAAGAAGCCGCCGAGTTAAATGAAAGTCTCAAGAATTCTATTGAAAAGCACCTCAAAGATGGCGACACGGTGGTTTGCTTATCCGGAGGAGGCGGTGGCAGTCTAGACGAATGGCTCCGAACCAATTTCAAAACCCGTTAGTGTTTTTTACTAAGAGGGTCTGTGAAGGCCAAGTGCAGGAAGCGATATAATTTTAATCGCTTCCGTAACGCCCTCTTAGGAGAAAATAATAACGGGTCAACTCACCTATTGTCGCCCGAGCCGCCGATGACACCGCGGTTTTTGCGGCTTTTTAATTTGGCTAAATTTTCCTCGGCAATATCTTCAAATGACAAGCCCAGATGATGTGCTAAAACCGCTAAATACCACAGCACGTCGCCGATTTCACTGCCCAGTTCTGCTTTGTCGGCCTCAGAAATAACGCCTTTTTTATCGCGGATAATCTTCTTGGCTTTCTCCGCAATCTCCCCAGCCTCGCCGGTAACTCCCAGTATCCAGTGCATTGTGTCCTTAAAATCATCTTTGGTAGTGCTGGCCGTGGTCAAAGCACGCTTTTGGTATTCGTCAAAATTCATTTCTCAATCTCTCCTGCTTCATTTACTTTAACACTTCCCTGGCGTAAAACTTCCACAGCATCGTCAATGATCCGGATCAGGGTCGAGGGATTGTCGGGCAGCTCGCCGCCATCCAAATAAAAGTCTACCTTATCGGTAAAATATTTCTTGGCTTCAGCAATATTTTTTGAAGTAGACTTGCCCGGTGTATTGGCGCTGGAAGTTAACAGAGGCCCTGTCTTGTCCAATATTTGTTGCAGATTTTTGTTATTTACAACCCTAACCGCCTGACGACCGGTGTCTTGATTTAAATAATTAATGTCGTGCGGGATTTCTATGCTGATAGGATTAGGCCAATACTGGCTAACAGCCGAGAGGTAACGCCGTTTTATGCCAAGCTCTACCAACTGGTCAATTGATGAGGCTATGACGGTGCCAGGCTTGTTTTCGCGGGATTTCAGCCTATACAGGCGCTGGACTGCCACTTCATCAGCAGCCCGGCAGACCACGCCGTAGACAGTATCGGTTGGGATAACTGCTAAACCGCCATTATTTAAAATACCGACGCATTTATTAACCTCAATCTGGCTCATGTAAGATTTATTATATCCTGATAAACGAATTACAAACTCAGCTGGTTGTCCGACATCACGGCAACAACCGCCAAAAATATAAGTATCAAAAGCGCTATGATTATCGGAATCAAGTGGTGTTCAATTTTGGCTGCTTCAGGTTGCTTGGGTTGTTTTGGCTCGTTTTTACTTGGTTCGGGCTTGGCCGGTGGTGATTCGGCAGGAGCTTGAGGAACTTCTTGATTAGGTGGTAGCGGTAGCGAAGTTAGGTTCTTATCATCTTCAGGTGGATCCGGCTCTGGCGGCGGTAGTTTAATATCATCTTGCATGATACTTCATTCCTCTGTTAATTCTTAAGCTAATTGTAACATATGAAATTCATAGTTAGAGGGGAGCAGACCGAGCGTCGGATTTATTCCGCGCCCGGCTCGATGAGGGGAGAATATCTCCCCTCATAAGGCAACGCCGTTAATAGTAGTACCAGCGGTCCAGCCCGGCAGTATTAGTAACGTCGGTGATTTTTTTAGGCGAACCGCCGCTCAGGCTTATTACGTAATCAGCTGTTTCCGAACTGGTCGCGATACGATAAACCAAGTGGTCATCATCCAGCCAGCTGACAGGATAAACCAAGCCGCCTTCGGTTAGCCGAACGGTGTCCTGGCCGGTCGCAGTGTCATAAATTATCAGCACTCCTTTGCCGTCCCTTTTGTCTACCCAAGCACTCTTCTTGCCATCAGGACTGTCGGTATAAATCCTCGATTCTTCTTGAGCCGGTGCCTCGCTCAAAGGATGGAACGCACCGGAATCAAGGCCATATTCATACCAGTTTTGGCCTACGGCAGCATCAAGCTTGTCATAAGCTACCCGAAATAGATTCCAGACTTCCTTATCATAAACCGTACTTCTATCACTGCCGTCGGGACTAATCTTGAACAGTCCGACATTGCCGCCAACTTTATAGGCTGCTGGGGCATAATAGATATTCCCTTTTGCCGCCAGAACATCGTTAAAATAATTGGTCTTAGCCAAAATCTTTTGCTGGCCGGTATCAACATCGTATGAGATAAGCTGATGGCGGTTCGGGCTTGAGCCGCTTTCTCCTTCGGAAATTTTGACATAAACCAGTCTGTTGCCAATAAACTCAATTGGCTGTATTCTTTCCGAATAATCGATAGTTTCCGATTGGTCGTTATCCAGATTTACTATCATTAGGCTGGACAAGGCAAAGCCGTCTGTGTTGTGCCGTTCGCCCCTTATAGTTACATACGCGATAGTGTTACTGGTCGGACTGGGTAAAATCACGATGCTATCCTCTTTTTCAGAACCGGTTCCAGCCAATACCCGCTGCTCATTTTTTCCATCTGCGCCAATCTTGTAAAGGTCATACTTGCCGCTGCGTTTTGAAACAAACGCATGCTTTTTCGCCGGTACCAGGCTTATCTGGTGTATATCATTGTTTCCAACCTGCAGATTAATATTTTCCGTACGATAGTTTTTACTGCTAATCTGTACATTTATTACTTCCTCGTTTTGGTTGGCAACGACCAATACGATTTCGCCGTTTTGGTTGGCAGTGGCACTGGCCACTCCGCTTGTTGCCTCGCTGTTTATGACAGGTTTTCCAGACACATAGTCTTTGATTTCGAAAGTATAGCGGCTACCGACCGCCTTAAGCGCCGTGTCACCCCTCGGATTACTGCCCCAGCCGATAATCACATCCTGGTTAAAATCCGCGAAGGCCGGTTTTTTGACGGCCAAGTGTTGTTTGCCCAGTTTTATACCCGTCAGCTTTACCTCGCCCTTTATGTCTGTCTTGTTTAATTTGTCATTGATAGCGACTTCCACGTTTTTCAATGGCTGTTGGGTCTTATCATCAATGACTCTTAACGACATTGAAGCCCTGACCCCAAGCGAGTTCAGGATAAAATAACGGCTGGCGGGAATAACAAAAACAGTAAGTACGATTAAGAAAATTGCGGCCAAACAAGAATTTCTTATTGTTTTATTGTGCCAAAAAGCAATAAATTTTGACTTAACGCGGTTGAAAAAACCCCTGTCAATCTCAGCCGTTCCTTCGCTCAATAATTCAGCCTTGGCATCTTCCATGGCCAGTATGCGATCAGACTCTTTTTCAGCTATTTCATCTACGGCTTTGTCTGTTTCCGTATCAGTAGCCGATGCGGGTTCTTTTGCTGGCGATTTATCAGCAACGGGAGTAGCGAGGGATTTTATATTCCCCGAAGGCTGTTTTTTATCAAAATCGGGCAATTTATCGTCCGGCAACAACGGCGCGCCTGTGGGCGACATCATTTTGTCTACTTTGGCTTCGATTGCCGGATCTACCGACGAAAGAGGCTTTTTGTCATTATTCTTTGGAGTTCCGACGTCGTTAGCCATAGTTTTTATGTCATCTGTTTAACGCTTGTATTATAGCAAATTAGGGGTCTTTTAGCCGCGGTTTCTGAGTTTCTTAAGCCAACGCCAAAAGGCATAAGCCGCCCCGCTAAGAGCCCCGTAAAACGCGTAAGTCCATACGCTGGTGCCCTGGTTCGATGTCGCTGAAGAATCATTGACAGGCTGGCCGTTATTTTGTGCTTCTTTTAATTCGTTCAAGTTGTCAATATACTGCTGCGATTTCGGGCTCAAATCATCGTTTGAAGTTTGGGCATTAACTAGTTGCGCGGACATACTAATAAACAGGGTTGTGAAGATAACAAAGACGGCGAAGGCTTTTTTAACCATTACTACGGAGCTAGCCGGTTGATATCGCGGGGGAATAGTGTAGCTTCTTTAACATTTTTAAGGCCACAAGTTTTTTCAACTAATCTGTCGATGCCATAGCCGCAGCCGCCATGCGTCGGCAACCCAAACTTCATGGCTTGAAGGAAATATTTGTAGCCGGGATGTTTAACATCTACTCCGGCTCTCTTCATCTGCTCCACCAGCGTTTCATAACGGTTTTCACGCATTGGCACGGTAGCGATTTCGAGACCCCGGAAAAGTAAATCGCCCCAAAGCACGGTTTTTGGATTATCAGGATTAATCTTATGATAGAACTTCATGGCTTGCATTGGAAAATCGATGGCGTAGACCAGTTCCGAACCATGCTTTTTCTTAGCGTATTCGCATATCCAACGTTCTTCGTCCGGCGTTAAGTCCTTTTCGTCTGTCGTATCGGTTTTATTAGCTTTGGTATAAAGTTCGTGTATCTCAGCGACTGTGAATTTCGGTACTTTATCAGCTACAACCAACTCTGGCGCATTAATTGATTTTACGTCATCAGCATGTTCTTTATACACCTTTTTTAAAACGCTGATGGTCATATCACCGACCAAGTCCAGCACTTCGTCATGGTCACGCGCAAAACCCATTTCGATATCCAGCATCATCACCTCGCTCATATGACGGGTAGTGGCGCTCAGCTCAGCCCTAAAAGCCGGAGCAATTTCAAAGACCCGTTCAAAAGTGCCAACCAGCATCTGCTTATAAAGTTGCGGGCTTTGGGCTAGTGTCGCTTCTTGTCCAAAATAATCCAGCTTGAAAACTTCGGCGCCGCCCTCGGTCGCGCCAGCCAAAAGTTTTGGTGTCTGGATTTCGACAAACTCATGTTCGGTCAAATATTCCCGGATGTACCTAAGCATTGAGGCGCGAATTTTAAAGACTTTCTGTTCTTGTAAGTTACGAAGGCTCAAAGCCCGATATTCAAAAAGGGTATCCAAGTTTTCCGGTTTGTGATCAATCGGCTTGTCAATTTCAATCGGCGGTTCTTCGGTTACTTCAACTTCAACGGTTATTTTAGGCTCGTGGATTTCAGCACCGTTTGGTGCTCGTTCGTCTTTGACTACCTCGCCTTCTATTGATAATACTGTCCCAACTTGCATCCCGCGCAACTTTTCAATTTCGTCTTTGTCCTGTATCAAAATCTGCGTCAAGCCGCGTCGATCGCGGACATTGATAAAGTTAAGTCCGCCCAGCATACGCTTCTTATGCAACCAGCCCCGGACTTTTATTTTCTTGCCGATATGGTTTTTTATATCCGAACTTAAAACTCTAGTCATTTGAAGGCTACTATAGCATGTCTACCACTGTTATTCCAAGCTGCGCGTTAATCATCCGCCGCGTCGGTAAATTTAGCAAGGACATCTTCAAGGTAAATAACGCCAACCGGTTCACCCGTTTCATCTTTGGCAAACATTATCTCAGCTGCCGATTCGTTAAATCTTCTGATAACTGACATGGCCGAATCGCTTGTATTTACGACTATCATCTTCGGGCTTAAAACATCGCCGACCTTACCGCCGGTTTTCAGCTCACTTAAACTGTCCAACTGGACAATACCGACTATGTTTAAGTCTTTGTCTTTTACCGGAAAGACTTTCCGGCCGCTGTCATGAAGTTCGCTTAAAAGCACCGGCCCGACTTTATCGTTTTGGCTGACAAATTTTGTCTTGTGCAGGCGAACCATGAAATGACCGGCTTTTTCCGAATCCAGCTGCAAGGCCGCTATGGCCATCCTCAATCCGGCGGCAGATTCAGGTTTTGATATATTAATCTGTTCCTGCAAAATAGACTTAAGTGCTTCCCGGCTTATCGGTTCGGGCTTATTGATATTACGGCTGGTATTAGCCAGTAGTTTTTCAGCGACCGCTATCGGCACTTTTAGTTTATCCAGCAAATAAGATAGCGGTCTGGATAAAAGTTCAGCCAACTTAATTTCCGGATTGGTCGGCGCAACCTTGGGCAACACAATAAAAACTAATATTAATCCGGCAAATATGAGCGGAAACGACCAAACGACTTCCAGTGAAAAAGCCGCGTTTATCGCAAACAATGAAAAAGCCGCTATTAAAATACCCTCAAGGATAGCTCTAACAAAATCCAGGTGTTTAAGTGTGCGGTAGAGATGGGCAGGCGCCCTATTCCGACTATCTCCGGGCGAAACGGAGAGATGTTTGTAGGACTTTATCAAGCTGACACAGAGGATGCAGATAAAGAATAGTGCTAGCTCGGCCATAGTTTTATTTTAGGCGGGTTTTTTGTTGGCGACAAATCAGGGTATATTATTAATAGCTTAATAAAAGGGAGTATTTGGTGAACAAACAATTCATTGCCGTAGTAGTGGTGGTTATACTTGGCCTTTTCGCTGTTTTCAGCTTCACCAAAAAATCAGATACCAGCAAATCAAATTCAGCGTCTTCAGTCCAGCCAAGCGAGCATAAAGAAGGCAAAGGTACTAAAGGGGTGATTTTAATAGAATACGGCGATTACCAGTGCCCTTTCTGCAAAAATTATTATCCGATAGTCAAACAAGTCCAGCAGGCTTATGGCGATGAAATAACCTTCCAGTTCAGGAATTATCCGCTTAATCAGATACACCCCCATGCTTTTGAGGCCGCCCGGGCCGCAGAAGCCGCCGGCAAACAGGACAAGTATTTCGAAATGCATGACCTGCTCTATGAAAACCAGGATAGTTGGGCCAATGCCGGCAACGTTTCAACCATTTTTGAAAGTTACGCCACGCAGTTAGGCCTGAATGTAGAACAGTTCAAGACCGACGTGGCCAGCGAGGAAGTATCTTCTATCATCAACGCCGACATCAAAGAGGGCCAAGCCATAGGTGTAACCGCAACACCAACTTTCATTCTTAACGGCAAGAAAATAGAAAATCCGACTGACTTGGCCGGCTTCAAACAAGTCATTGACGAACAGATTTCCGCTAACAAATAGCTCGAAGCTGTCTTAATACATAAGAAAATTGCGCCACTTCGGACGTTTGACCCGTACATTCACTACCGCCCGGCGCGACGGCGTAATTAAAACCTTAATAGGCACTAAATAGCTCCCCAGATTTTTATTTTTGTAATTTTTTGTCTTTTAGTATCTGGCTCCACCAAATATTAAAGCCGTTTTATAATCGCAAAAAACCAACTTTATGTCAAGCTAATGCTTAATTTATGAATCTATGCTTTTTAGTTTGTGAATTAACTCATTGAGCTTTTCGGTTGAACGGCGCGCGCCGCTTTTTCTGATTTCGTGTTCAAGTTCAACCGATTTGTGCAACCGCTTCATTACCGCGCCGGTAGACTGCTTGTCATGAAGCTCACGAAACTCCTTATCCAATTGGTCCAGTTCGTCATCGCTCAGGTCTTCCAGGTCAACAAAAGCATCGCGGGCCTGGGTCGCGCGGATAAGTTCATCCAGTTTTAACTGCATGGCTTTGCTATCACGATTTTGAGTATTTTGAATCAAAAATACCATTAGGAAAGTGATGATGGTCGTGCCGGTATTGATTACCAGCTGCCAAGTGTTTGAAAAATCAAATAACGGACCGCTGGCAGCCCAGATAATGACTATTAGCAGCGCAAAAACGAAAGTATAGGCTGTACCCGTAATCGCGGAAACCTTGGCTGAGAAAATCCTGAATATATTTTTCATGTTTAAACTGTATTTGTCCTAAATAAACCGGTTAAGTTTGATACACTACTAATATTAGCGTGGAATATATGAAAACAAAACCTGATTTGAATATTTTGCAGGCAACAGCAGGGAGCCGTTTTTAGATGGATTCTGTATTCAGCCAGTTGAGCCTGGTCATAATCGTAACAGCCGCTATTGCCTTGTTTATGCGTCTAATCCGCCAGCCGCTGATACTTGCTTATATTCTAGCTGGACTTTTAGTCGGGCCATCAGTTCTAGGCCTTATACAATCGCCGGAATTATTCGAAGTTTTTTCCGAAATAGGCATTGCCCTTTTGCTATTCATTATTGGACTAGGGCTGAACGTATCAGAACTAAGAAAACTCGGCGGCGTTGTAACTTTCGTAGCCACAGTAACTCTCTTTACCATAACACTGGTAGGCTTTGGTACCAGTTCACTGCTCGGCTTTTCTAAAACTGAAGCATTGATAACCGGTTTGGCGCTGTTTTTCAGCAGTACGATTATTATTGTCAAGATATTATCCGACAAGAAAGAACAAAACCGCCTGCACGGGCAAATTGCCATCGGCGTAATACTGCTGGATGACATCGTTGCCACCTTTGCCCTGCTGTTCGTAGTGGCCGGCAAGAACGGCAACAGTCTGCAGGCTGATGAGATAGCGCTGCTTTTAGGCAAGGGGTTGTTACTGCTTTCATTTCTGGCGATTTGCAGCACCAAGCTGCTGCCCAAGGTTTCACGCTATATGGCCGAAACCCAGGAGCTGTTGTTTTTATTTGCCATCAGTTGGGGATTTGGCATCGCCTCGCTGTTCAATGCTTCTGGTTTTTCAATAGAAGTTGGCGCCCTGTTTGCCGGCGTAGCCTTAGCCTCGTCGCCGTATGTTCAGGAAATAGCTTCTCGGCTTAAACCGCTCCGGGATTTTTTCGTAGTTATATTCTTTATCACGCTGGGAGAAAGCCTGAATACCCAAAACCTTGCAGACGGTATCCTGCCGGCGCTTCTATTGTCACTGATAGTCATAGTTGTGAAACCGATGGTAGTTACCGCTTCGATGGGAATTTTCGGTTATACCAAGCGAGTAAGTTTTAAGACCGGTATCAACCTGTCGCAAATCAGCGAATTTTCAATCGTATTGGTGGTGCTGTCAATCAGCAGCGGTCTGGTGCGGCCGGAAATCGGCGCGATAATTACCTTGGTGGCTATCATAACCATCGCCACCTCGACTTATCTCATGCAATACGATGACGAATTGTTCCGTTATTTCGACCGGATAAAGCTTCATATGTTTGAAAAAGAGGTTACGTTCCGCGAAAGCAAGCGAGCCAGCAGCTATCCGATAATCCTGCTGGGCTATCACCACGGCGGACATGAATTCGTGAACATCTTCCAGCAGATGAAACACCGCTTTTTAGTGGTCGATTATGACCCAGAGATAATAGACCTAATGCAACACCAGAAAATAGATTACTTATATGGCGACGTTACTGATACCGAACTGTTGGATGAAGCACAGATTGAAAAAGCTAAGCTGGTGGTTTCAACAATTTCTGACCACAGCACTAACGTCTTTTTGGTGAATTTACTGGAGAAAATCAATCCTGCCGCAGTGTTTATATGTCATGGTGACAACGTCCATCAGGCTACCGAGCTTTATGACCTTGGCGCCAGCTATGTGATGATTCCGCATTACATCGGCAGTGAAAAAATCGGTGCTTTTATCAAAAGGGTCGGCCTGAAAAAGAGCGAGTTTAAAAAATTCCGCGACCGCCACTTGGTGCATCTGGAAACCCATGCCCCGATAGTCAAAGAAGATCAATAAAGCTTGCGAGTCTGAGCGTAGTCTAATACTCCCTGAGCCAGTTCAGGCTTTTCACCGGCAGTTATCTTTCGTCGGATTTTTAGCGAAGAAACCCGACCATATGTTTCAGATTCAGTGCGATCCGCTACTATCAGCTCAATGCCTTCCAGCAGCTCGCGCGCATTTTCCCATTCGTTTATATGCTTTGCTACGTCAGCGCCGGCCAATATAAACAGCTTCGCGTCCGGGTTAGATTTCTTTATTTCCGGCAGAGACGCTGTGAGCGGAAAAGACCCGGCTTTTGATTCATATATTTCAGCTTGCGAGATTTCGGCGATGGCGAGTTTGACCATTTCCAAGCGGTCAACGTATCCAGCAATACAGGTTTTATACTTTGGTTCACGCTCTACCAAAACGTAAACTTTGTCCAAATCGTTTTCTTTTATCGCACGAGCAATGAAATCGGTGTGTCCCAAATGTATCGGGTCAAAAACCCCCGCGAATAATCCGATCTTTTTACTTATTTTTTCTCTTGCTGAGCTTACAGCCGCTGTTTTTACAATAATATTTACCGTTTTCCTTTTTAACTTCATCATGGAAGGTGGTGCACTCCGGACAATTAACACATTTCAAGGTTAAGCCATCCTCGTCTACTTCCTCTGCTTCCTTTTTTAAGCGATCTATCATACTTTCCGACATACCGCTTAAATCAACTTCCATATTAAATTCACCGTTTGTACGAAAGTTGGCTTCATTTATTCCGGAGCATCCTCCGCCAACCTTAACGTTCTGACTGGCAATCAAACTGTTCATCCGAGCCATTAACTCCATGGTCGCTATTGCTCCCGGTTCTTCCTGGGCCTTTTTTTCAACCTGGTAAATGTACGATGCTATTTCCGGATCAATTTGTTTGAGTACTTGGCTGTTACCGGCAACTACCGCGGCGCTGGTTAGAATCATATTGCGCTTGGCGTTTTGCAGGACAATTGCCAGCTCGCGGGTCATTACATGAGCCGCTCCGTTGCTAGAAATTATCTTGTGGTTATCTATAAGAGTCTGGTCCTCGTCGCTCCAGCGGTCCTTCAGGCTGTAAATGAAGTCTTCGACTTCATCACTGACAAAACCTGTCCGATCACTTTGGTCAAGAGCAATATCAAAGTCCCGCCAGCGTGTGGCAAAGTTCAAGGCTATCTCGCCTTTCTCTTCCTGATTACCGCGAAATTCTTGGATATGGCCAAGTACTTTTTGATAAGCTTCTAAGTCTTTAATATGCGGTAAAACTGACTCTAAAATAGTTACCGGCCCTTCAGGCAATTTTTCCAATGGAATATTAAGCTGCGAAAAAGTCCGCATTACCGACAAAGCCGATTCAGGATCTTCCACGCCTATTGATTTTCTAGCTAGGTTATCAGGATCAGCCAGCCAATCAACCCAAGCCTGAATGGGTACATCCGGTGCTAAGATGCTTTTAGTTACTGCCTCGTTCGCGTCCAGATAATTTATCTGAATTGAGTCAGCCTCGGCCAAGCCCTCTTTTTTAGCCACTTCAAGCGAGGCGTCCTTTCGGGTCATCCGCGGGGCGATCATCACATGGGCAACGCCAGCTTCCAGGTTTTCTTGATTATAAGCGGCATAGGCTACTTCCTCGTCACAGCGGGCTAATGATTCATCGTACTGGTAAAATAGCCGTCCTCGCATAGCGGTTTGTACAGCAGTTCGGCCCAAATCCATTATCACGCCGCTTTTTTTGTCTTCCGGCGAAGCTATCCATTGGTGCCTGACTTCCGAGATCTTATGAGGAATAGCCCCTTCCTCGACAGCGGTGACTTTATTCTGAAGAATGCTATCCAAGGCGCTCTGATCATAAGACCCGCCGTCAGCCGAACGAAATCGGGCCAAGTCGTCAACGTCAGCAAGCATGCATTCTTCACGCGATCTAGGAGTAGCCTCTAATCCGGTTTGAAAAGATGTAGTTTCCGCTCCGCCTTCAATCAATTCCAAGCGCGCTCCTGATAAAAGTTCAGGACTTGGATTGATTGATTGTACTGCTATGGCCATAGATCCTCTTTCCTTTGAGCAGAAACAAAGGGTTAAGCCACCAACCTTGTTATTACTTCTGCTCGGAAGTCCGCCGGCTGGCGGATTAGCTGTATCGGACTTTAAGGTAATGAGACAAACCTACGGTTTTTCTCATCGCGCGGGGCACGGAATGAATCCGACGCTCCGGCTGCTCTTTTCCCTTGAGCTACCGTTACCGTTGCGGCACAGTTCACGAATTTCGCGTGATTCCAGCTTATTTATTTTTTAAAGTATTCTCATATTAGCACGCTAGGGCTAGCGTACAAGACGTAATAATTACACCAGTGCTAGCGTAATAAGGATAAGCATGCCGACTACTATCCGGTAATAAGCGAATATCTTAAAATCATGGCGTGAAACGTAGCGAAGCAACCACTTAATTGTAATAAAAGCTGTTATAAAAGAGGCGGCAGTACCAGCCGCCAGAGCCATACCGCCGCCAGCTATAGTGTTAAGTTCGTCATGGTTGCTAAGAAGTTGGTAACTGCCAGCCAGTAGTAAAATCGGTATGCTCAGATAAAACGAAAAGGCCGTAGCTGTCACCCTGTCCAGTCCGGACAAAAGACCGCCCATGATGGTCGCGCCGGAACGTGATACGCCCGGAGCTAGAGCTAATATCTGATAAAGGCCTATCTTAAGAGCAATTACCGGGTTGATCTTATCAAATTGTGCCTCGGTACCATGAGCTTTGGCTGGTTTATGGTAAGTCTCTATCAGCCAAATCAAAACACCGCCAAGCACCATAGTTACGCCTACGGTAGCGGTAACGGCATAATCACTAAGCCGGTCTTTGAGTGCAAAGCCGAGCATTCCGGCCGGAATAGTCGCGATAATCCAATTTGCCCAGAATTTCAGCACGTTTTTATCGCGCTTAAATAAACCGGCTACTTTATGAACTAAATCCGCCCGGTAAAACCAAATTACCGCGAAAATAGCGCCCATTTGCACGACAACGGTAAAAATCTCGGCCGTATCTTTGTAGTCCAATACTCTTTCGGCGACAACTAAGTGCCCGGTGGAAGAAATCGGTAGAAATTCCGTCAGGCCTTCAATTATCCCAAGTATTATGGCGTGAAAGATTTCCATAAAGTCTTATTATAGCCGTTCTTTTAATTTATTAAGTCTGGGCGTAAATGAATTCGCCGCGCCCTCCAGTTCCAGTACTTTTAGCGCCCCGACCAGCACATACAGCCCGTCTAGTTCGGCTTCACTTGGCCGGCTACTCTCAGCCTGCGCAAAACGATATTCTATGTGTTCAATCAGCCATTTTTCTTCACTGGGCTTGATCTGATTGCTTCTGATTTTATGCATATCACTATCTAAGGAATCAACTACTTCCAGCGAACGGGCCGAGCGGTCTTTTTTGCGCAAATGACCGCGTTTTATCAGGTTATTAACATGCAACGCGACGGTCGATACGGATGTGTAGTTGCAACCAGACATTATCTCGCGATAGCTTGGGCCGTAGCCCTTCTCAGCTACGAAGGTTTCGATAAACTTTAAAAGTTCATATTGTTTCTTGGTCGGCCTTTCTTTAGTGTTCATACCGGCCTCCGATAAGCGCTGTGGCCATGCGCTCGGTGAGCTATGACACGTGGTAAGGTTTGGCGCTTTTTCGGCAAAGTTTTGAATTTGTCAGGAAAGACCCAGAAGCGGTACCAGAAATAATTCCAGACGGTAAAGAAACCGGCTGAAACGAACTGGCCGATATAAGGCGTTATGCCGGCTTGTTTCAGATAATAGACGATTAAAAAGTCCAATACGAAATCAACCAGCGTGATAAAGATATAGCGTCCGGTGACCTCAGTCTGATGTTTGGCCAATTTTGGGTTTTTAAACACCCAATATCTTTGTAGGAGATAATTCACCGTCCAGCCGGCCAGCGTCGAAACGGATTTGGCCCAGAAAAAGCTGGCGCCGACTATTTTGTCGAGAAAACCAAACACGGCATAACCGGACCAGAAGTAAGCCCCGCCGCTTATCATATACTCGACTATTCGGGTTATTTCGTTTTTTTGTTTTTTCTTAGCCATAGCGATGGTTATCTCAACCTGATTATAACACTGGTATAATACTCTAAATGATACTGATACCAGAAACTCCGCGTTTGAGGATAGATAACATTTTATTCTTGAAGGCCGGAGTAAGTCGTACAAGAGGTACGACGCGCGAGGACTGGAAAGAAAAAATGCTTATATATACCAAAAGGGTGTCAGTGCAACCAGCTTTGCTGGTTGGCAGGACAACCGGCAGGAGTTTTTGAGATGAAGAGCAACGCATCCTTGGTCTACCGCTTGGTTCTGGTAGTCGGTGATTTTCTGGCACTTACGGGCGCCTTCTCGGTCGCCTACATTATCCGGGTTAAACATGACCCGCGCCCGCTTATCCACCAGATACCAGCAGAGGATTACTTGCTGGCGATACTTATGGTGTTGCCGCTGTGGATTATTATCAACGGTGTTATCGGACTATATTCAAGAAATGTATTTGAAAGCCGGTTCACGGAATTAGGTAAGCTTATCCTCGGTTCTGTCCTTGGGATATTAGCAGTAGTTGGCTATGATTTTGTTACTAATAATACCCTGTTCCCGGCCCGGCTGGTCGTTGTCTACGGTTTTGGCTTAAGCCTCGGATTTTTGATAATTTTCCGTACTTTGGCCAGAGCAATCCGCTCCGTCCTGTTCTCTTATAACATCGGCCTTACCAACCTACTGGTAGTCGGCAGCGGCAAAGGCGTTAAAAGTGTATTCAGCCAGTTCGCCGATACTCCAAAAACCGGTTATCGGATAATCGGCATTGTCGGCAAAGCAGTATCGACATTTCCGGATGTTCCGGTATTTTTAAGCCTGGACGAAGCCAAATCCAAGCTTAAAAAATACAATATCCACAGCATCGTCCAAACGGAAATCTACCATGAGGATGACAAGAACTCAGAAATACTGTCTTTCGCCCAAAGACACCATATAGAATTCCGTTTCATGCCGGCAGGCAGTGAACTTTACACCGGTAATATTGAAGTTGAGTTGTTCCGGGAAATACCGATGGTCACCGTGCATCAGACAGCTTTAATCGGTTGGGGCCGGGTTGTAAAAAGAATATTCGATTTGGTTTTAGGGCTTATTATCTTAATAATTACCTCTCCGATTATGCTGGCTGCCGCTATTTTGCTAAAAATAAGCCATCCCCGTGAAAAAATCTTCTTTAGCCAAACCAGGCTGACCCAGTTTAATAAGTCGTTTACGGTCTATAAATTCCGCTCCCAAAGCCAAAAGTTCGACGGTACGACACCGGAAGAAGCTTTTGGGATGCTTGGCAAGCCTGAGCTGGCGAAAAAATACCGCCAAAATGGCGATTTTTTGGAAAACGACCCTCGGGTTTCCGGTTTTGGCCGTTTTTTACGCAGGACCAGTATCGATGAACTTCCCCAGCTTTTTAACGTCATCCGGGGAGATATCAGCCTCGTCGGACCACGGGCGCTTATCCCCGAAGAGTTGGAAAAGTATTTTCAGAAACATCATATCCTCAGCGTAAAATCCGGTATGACCGGCCTGGCCCAAGTATCGGGGCGGCTGAACATCAGTTTTGAGGAACGCCGGCGGCTGGACCTGTATTATGTGCAGAATTGGAGCTTCTGGCTGGATATAATCATCCTGCTGCGGACGCTTAGGGCCGTTTTTAGCGCCAAAGGGGCTAAATGAGCAAATCCCACCCACGCATTGCGATAGTCTGCGACTGGCTGCTGCACGGTGGAGCTGAAAACGTAGTCTTTGAGCTTCACACCATGTACCCGGAGGCACCAGTCTATACCTCATATGCCAGCCGTGAATGGAAACAAAAGCTGTTTCCAGCCAAAGTGATTACCGGCTATCTGCAATACTGGCCGTTTTCGATGCTTCGCAAGTACATACCATATCTCCGCGCCATGTGGTTTTCACGGCTCAAGCTCAAAGGTTTTGATATAGTCATTTCGGTAACCGGCGCCGAAGCTAAAGCGGTCAATGTCATTGATGGAGTTCATATATCCTTGGTCAATGCGCCAACCCACTACTATTGGAGCCGTTATCAGCAGTACCTGGCCAATCCGGGTTTCGGTATATTCAACTGGCTGGCTAGAATCGGGCTCCGATTGCTGGTCGGTCCAATGAGAAAATGGGATTATAAGGCCAGCCAGCTACCGAATGTATTGGTCGCTAACTCAACCCATACCCAAAAACAGATAAAAAAATATTATAACCGCGAATCTATGGTTATCCATCCGCCAGTTGATACCAATAAGTTTGTCTCTCGCTCTGCAAACCCGAAAAAACGCGGCGGTTTTGTGATAACCGGCCGGCAGACTCCTTATAAGCAAATAGATCTAGCGGTTAAGGCTTGCAGCAAGCTTAAGCTGCCCTTAACGGTGATTGGCAGCGGGCCACAGCACCGGAGGTTAAAAGCATTGGCCGGTCCGACTGTGGCTTTTACTGGCAGGTTGGACTCGGCAGATGAACTGGCGGAGGCGGTCGGCTTGGCTAAAGCTTTTATCTTCCCCGGGCTTGATGATTTCGGTATAGCCGCCGTCGAGGCGTTGTCAGCCGGTACGCCGGTAATCGCTTTTCGAGGCGGCGGTGCTATGGATTACATCAAACCCGGCAAGAACGGCTTGTTCTTTTATCCTCAGACAGCGGCAGCGCTGGCCAAGGTTTTATCCGGCTTTAACCCTGATAAATATACCCAGAGTGATATAAAAAAGTCCGCGAGCTACTTCTCGATACAAGCTTTTCGCAGTAAAATAACCAGACTGGTAGATAATATCTGAGCATCCTGTTTTAATCCGACTGCCAGGCCGAAAGGATTTTGTTTATGAAAAACCAGATTAATTTATTTCTTAAATTTAGCTTAGGAATGATTTAAAATGTGCGGAATTGTCGGTTACATCGGCGATAAGAACTCAGCTACGGATTTTGTCATCAATGGACTTCGGGCGCTTGAGTACCGCGGTTATGATTCCGCCGGCATCGCTACAACCGACGGCGGTAAGTTGATTTACCTTAAAAACGCCGGGCGAGTTAACAGTTTGGCTAAGCTCGTAGCTGAAAACGGCAATACTTATCAAACAGTCGATTCAAAGCTTTCCTGCGGCATCGGACATACTCGGTGGGCAACCCATGGCCGCCCCACTAAGGTAAACGCCCACCCGCACACCAACGCGGACAAGAAGATATTCGTCGTCTGTAACGGCATAATCGAAAATTATCAGGAACTAAAATCAACTTTGGAGGAAAAAGGCTATAAATTCGTTTCCGAAACCGATACCGAGGTTATTCCTCACCTTATCGATTCGTATTTAAAAGAAGGCGAGGACTTCTTCACGGCTTTCAAGATGGCTGTCAGCGACCTGCGCGGCGCTTATGCGATAGCTACTTACTGCATTGATAAGCCGGAAGTCCTGTATGCCGCCCGACTGTCTAGCCCGATAGTCATCGGCGTGGGTGAAAACGAGCATTTTATAGCCTCTGACCCCAGCGCGCTGATTAACAATACTAAAAAAGTGATTTTTTTAAATGATTTTGAAGTTGCTGAAATTAAAGCAGATAAAGTCCATATTGAGAGCCTTGACGGAGCAAAAGCCGCTACTGGCGAGGTGGTTGAACTGGACTATGAGGCTGAGGAATCGGACATCGGCAAATACCCCCACTTTATGCTAAAGGAAATCCATGAAGCGCCAGCCACGATTGAAAGCGCTACCCGCGGGCGGGTAAAGCCGTCAATCAACACCGTAAAGCTTGGCGGTTTGGAAGCAGTCAAACAGCAATTGACACATATTGACCGTATTATTATCACCGCTTGCGGCACGTCGTACTATGCCGGACTTTTGGGTGAGTATTTGATAGAAGAAATCGCCGGTATACCGGTAGAAGTAGAACTGGCCAGTGAATTTAAATACAGGAGCGAGCCTTTTACTCGTAATACCGCGGTCATTGCTATTTCACAATCAGGCGAAACGGCAGACACCATTGCCGCTATTAAAAAAGTGGAGGATTACGGCATATTAAAGCTGGGGATTGTTAATGCAACCGGTTCAACCATTGCCCGTATTACTGATGCCGGCGTTTATTGCCATGCCGGGCCGGAACAATCGGTGGCTTCTACCAAGGCTTTTATGGCGCAGGTTACCATTTTAGCCGAAATCGCTTTGCATTTATCTGACGGCAAATCCAAACTTTTCTCGCCGCTTTTAAAGGAACTTTCCGTTCTGCCGGAAAAAGCTAAAAAAGTGCTGGAAGCCGAACCGCAGATAAAAGAATTGGCTAAAAAGTACGCGGATTGCCGGGACTTTCTGTTTATGGGGAGGGGTTATTTATATCCTTGCGCGCTTGAAGGCGCATTGAAACTGAAGGAAATATCCTACATCCATGCCGAAGGATGCAGCGCCGGAGAGATGAAGCACGGTCCGCTGGCAATGATTGATGAAAACTTCCCCACAGTAGCCTTAGCCGCTGAAGGTCCCTTGCTGGATAAAATGCTGTCCAACATCGAGGAAATCAAAGCCCGAAAAGGCCCGATAATCGCTATCGCGACCGAGGGTAATGACAATATAGAAAGGCTTGCTACAGACGTAATTTTCATACCGAAAGTCCGCGAACAATTACAACCGCTTCTAGTTGTAATAGTCCTTCAGCTTTTTGCTTACCACATAGCGGTCAACAAAGGCTTGAATGTTGACCGGCCGCGTAACCTGGCCAAATCCGTAACCGTCGAGTAAATTAACTAACTTTTACGATACCTTCTATGGCGTAAGCTGTATCTTGCCAACTTCTAACAGCGATACAATCTATGCCCATTTCCTCGACCGAGTAGTCATTGCCGCCGGGGACAATCTTGTCGCCCATAAACAATATGTCTTCTTTTGAAAATCCGGTGTATTCCATCAGTTTTTCCATCCCGTATGCTTTGTCAATGCCGGGCTTAGTAACGTCTATGGTTGTTGCTCCGGCTGCTCTGACCTCATATTCTGGAATCTTCGGCGCGATGATATCACGCAGGCGGAGCTTTTTCGCTCCGTCCGGGTCCCATGCTTCTTTTATCTTTACGCCTTCTTCGCCGAGTTCGGCAACTATTTCTTGCCCATAAACCGAGAGGGACATCTGGCTGTCACGGTCTTCAATAATCTCGCCGTAGGTCTTTTCTATCCTGTAACCGGCTTCATCCAGCCCTTCTTCCAGAGCTTTGGCGATTTTTTTCTTGCCTTCCGCAGAAATATTTTCGGCGTATTGTTCTTGCCAATCGCCGTTTTCAAATTTGTAATAACGCGTGCCGCTGGTCGGCATCAAATGCAAGCGTTTAAGGCAATCCGGGTCTTTGGTAATCTGGCTTAAAAATTGCCGCTGGAATAATTCATATTTGCCGCCGGAGATTACACAGACATGATATATTTCAAGCAACCTATCAAATGCGTTTACCATCCGCGGGTGGAAGTGTGATTTACTAGGAGCCAGCGTGCCGTCCAAATCAAAAGCTATAAGTTTTTTCACTTCTTATTCCACTCATTCAAAAACCAGCTGCTGGACCACTTTTTCTCCAGTCCTACGCCGGTAACAATCTTTATATTATGTTTCTTGCAGGTTTCCCATTCTGGAATCGTTGTTTCGTCAACCCTGTCGCCGCCTTTGGTAAAGACATCGGGTTTCAGCGCCTCCAGTGCTTTTGAAACCGTTTGGTCATTTTCTATTTCAAACGGCACTACGAAGTCCACGCCGGCGATGCCGCTGACTATCAGGGCGCGGGTTTCCAAATTCTGGAACGGCTTGCCCTTTTTGGCGGTTAAAAACGCGTCGCCGTTGACGATTACGACCAGTGTGTCGCCATATTTCTTACTATCGATAATGCAGCTGATATGCCCGGGGTGTATCGGGTCATAACCGCCGCTGGTAACAACTATCTTTCCCAGTTTAGGACGCAGTTTTTCAAATTCTTCAAAGGAAACAATCTTTGCTCCCCATTCATCGCTCATGCAAAAAGTATAGCAAACATTAAGTCGGCATAACTTGTTTTTAAAGTACCTCCCTAGAAGTTATAATAAGATGAATGAAAATATTGGTTACCGGCGGCGCAGGCTTTATCGGCGCAAATTTTGTCCATTATGTATACCGAGAACGTGCTGATTGGCAGATAACTGTGCTCGACGCGCTAACTTATGCTGGCAATTTGGCAAACTTAGATGGGCTTGATGAAAACCGGGTAAAGTTCATTAAAGGTGATATCTGCGACGCCGAAACGATTGACCCTTTAGTAAAGGGTTGCGACGCTATTGTTCATTACGCGGCAGAAACGCATGTTGACAATTCAGTCCAATCTCCTTGGCCCTTTGTTCAAAGTAATGTAGTCGGAACGTTCCAGCTGCTTGAAGCCGCGCGCAAATACGACAAACGCTTCCACCACATCTCAACTGACGAAGTTTACGGCGACCTAGAATTGGATGATCCGAAGAAATTCAGCGAATCAACACCTTACAACCCATCTAGCCCCTACTCTGCGACCAAGGCCGGTTCAGACCATCTAGTTTATGCCTGGATACGTACCTTCGGTTTGCAGGCGACGTTGTCCAATTGCTCAAATAACTATGGCTCGTACCAGCATGTTGAAAAGTTTATTCCGCGGCAGATTACCGAGATTTTAGAGGGCCGGAAGCCAAAACTTTACGGTGAGGGCAAGAACGTCCGTGATTGGATACATGCTGAGGATCACTCGTCAGGCGTATTAACCATTTTAGAAAATGGAAAAATTGGTGAAACTTACCTTATTGGTGCTAATGGTGAGCGTAATAATAAAGATGTGATACAGCTCATATTAAAGCTCTCGGGAAAAGATATTGATGATTTTGACCATATTAATGATCGGCCCGGACATGACCTGCGTTACGCCATAGATTCGACTAAATTACGCCAAGAACTCGGGTGGACGCCAAAATATACAGATTTTGAGCAAGGCCTTAAGGATACAATCGAGTGGTATAAACAAAATGAAGCTTGGTGGAAGCCGCAAAAAGCCGATACCGAAGCTAAATACAGGGAAATGGCTAAATGAGTGGCCTAAAGATATCTGAAGCAGAAATACCAGGCCTTTTTGTTGTGAACCTTGTTCTTCATGGTGACAGCCGCGGGTGGTTTAAAGAAAATTACCAGAAACAAAAGATGGAAGCTCTCGGCCTGCCAGCTTTTGAAATCGTTCAAAATAATTTTTCATTCAACACCGAAGTCGGAGTAACCCGAGGCCTGCATGCCGAACCTTGGGATAAATTTATCTCTCTCGCTAATGGCAAAGTATTCGGCGCTTGGGTTGATTTGCGAGCCGGTCCGACTTTTGGCAAGGTATTCACGTATGAAATAACCCCCGAGATAGCGATTTTCGTTCCCCGAGGCGTAGCCAACGCTTATCAGACGCTGGAGTCGAATATAACTTATACTTACCTGGTGAATGCCCACTGGTCACCTGATGCACAATATTCAAGTTTGAACCTGTTTGACCCGCAACTTGGTATAACGTGGCCTATAAACAGCGACAAGGTGATTGTTTCCGACAAAGATTCCGCTAATCCTATGCTTAAAGATGTAATGCCGATGGAGTTTTAACTTGGACGAATCAAGGATCTTAATCATCGGTTCAAATGGCCAGCTTGGCAAGGCCTTATCGGCAAAATATCCCAGCGCACTAGCAGTTGACCGTGATAAATTTGATATCACTGACAAGAACTTTATAAAAAGTTATGACTGGTCCAAGGTGGATATTATCTTAAACGCCGCTGCCTATACCGATGTCGACGGGGCTGAAACTCCCGAAGGACGCGTGCTGTCGTGGCAGATTAATGCCACAGCACCCAGTCAGCTGGCAAAAGCGGCGGCAGAGCATGATCTTGTATTGGCACATATGTCGACCGAGTATGTCTTTGATGGTACTAAGAGTGAACATGACGAGGATGAACCGCTATCTCCACTCGGGGTATATGCCCAGACCAAAGCGGCTGGTGATATTGCCGTCGGAGTCGCATCCAAGCATTACATTCTAAGAACATCTTGGTTAGTCGGTGATGGGCCGAATTTTGTGCGCACCATGATTGGCCTTGCCCAAAAGAATATTTCACCTATAGTAGTCAATGACCAGATAGGCCGGTTAACCTTTACAGGGCCCCTTGTAAATGCAATCCATCACTTACTGTCAAACAAAGCGCCTTATGGCACTTATAATGTAAGTAACTGTGGTGAACCAGCCAGTTGGGCTGATGTTACCAGAGTTATCTTCACGGAACTTAAGCGGGATGATTTGCAAGTAACCGACACTTCAACCGCAAAATATTTCGCCAGCAAAGAAGGTGTAGCCCCAAGGCCCCTGCATAGTTCGTTCAACCTTGATAAAATAAAGTCTACCGGTTTTGTTATGGATGACTGGCAAGAAGAATTAAAAAAATATATTCAGGAGAACAAGTAAAATGCGCGGGATAATCTTAGCCGGTGGTTCAGGAACTCGCTTATATCCGATTACTATGGCTGTGAGCAAACAGCTTGTGCCCATCTATGATAAGCCGATGATTTACTATCCTCTAAGTACACTTATGAGTGCCGGCATTAAAGATATTCTGATAATCTCTACGCCACAGGATTTGCCGCGCTTTGAACAGCTGCTGGGCAGCGGCGAACAAATAGGTTGTAACTTCACTTACAAAGTCCAAGAAAAACCCCGCGGTTTGGCTGATGCTTTTATTGTCGGCGCGGATTTCATTGGCAATGATAAGGTTGCGATGGTTCTCGGTGACAATATATTCTACGGCTCGGATTTAGAGCTTAAACTTCTGGCAGCCAACGATCCGGATGGCGGAGTCATATTCGGCTATCCGGTTTCCGATCCGCAGCGTTATGGTGTAGTTGAGTTTGACGCACGTAACAATGTTAGGTCAATCGAGGAAAAACCGGCCAACCCTAGGTCAAATTATGCTATCCCCGGGCTTTATTTCTTTGACAATAATGTTGTTGATATAGCCCGAAATGTCAAACCGAGCGACCGCGGCGAAATCGAGATTACCGAAATCCACAACGAATATCTACGGCGTGATAAATTGACGGTGGTATTGTTGGACAGAGGAACCGCCTGGTTAGATACCGGTACATTTGCCAGCATGAATCAAGCTTCACAGTACGTTCAGGTCATTGAAGAGCGCCAAGGGCTTAAAATCGGTTGTATAGAAGAAATAGCCTATCGCCAGGGTTTTATAAATAAGGAACAATTATTACAACTTGCCGAACCGCTGAAGAAGTCCGGCTATGGTAAATATCTGTTAAATATTGCGGGTCATGGACAATAAGAACAATATAGCCACCGTTATCGGAACCGGTTACGTCGGAGTAACGACTTCGGCTATCTTAGCTAATGCCGGTTACAAAGTTTATGCTTTAGATATTAGTGAAGACCGTCTGCAGGCACTACGCGAAGGCCGGTCCTTTTTTTATGAAGAAGGCATGAACCCGCTTATCAAAAGAGCTGTCGACGAAAAAAATCTTATCCCTACTTCGTCTTACAGCGACGGTGTACCGGAAAGTTCTTTTGTATTTTCATGCGTTGGCACACCGGATAACCCCGATGGTAGCTCAAATTTAAAATATATCTTCAATGCCGCACAGGAAACTGCCAAATATATAAAACCGGGTACTGTCTACATTCAAAAAAGCACCGTTCCGGTTGGTACTGGACGCCAAGTCGTAGAAACTTTCAAAGATAAAGATGTTAGCTATGTTTCAAATCCTGAATTCCTGAGGGAAGGCACTGCCCTTTTCGACACTTTGTTTTTTGACCGCATAGTAGTCGGTGGTAACGATAAGAAAGCCGTAGAAAAAGTTTTGGATTTATACAGAGAGGTTGAAAAAGTACGCGAAAATATTGCTAAGCTAGCTGGTATAAAGGCTAAAGATATCAAAGGCAGTTACATTGCAACCAACCTCGATAGCGCGGAACTTATCAAGGTTACAGCCAATGCGTTTTTAGCATTAAAGATTTCATTTGCTAACTCCATAGCCAAGCTGGCTGATAAAACTGAAGCAGATGTAGTTGAGGTCATGGACGCCGTAGGCGCCGACGCCCGGATAGGCAGAGCGTTTTTAAATGCTGGCCGCGGTTATGGCGGCGGTTGTTTTCCTAAAGATGTCAGCGGACTTATCAGCAGCTCACTAAGCCACAGCGTGGACATGCCTATCATGGTTGCTGCTAGCCAAATAAATGACGAAATGGCAAGCTATATCGCGGACAAAGCCGAGCAGACCCTTGGTGGTCTTAACGGTAAAAAGATTGCCGTATTGGGCCTAGCTTTTAAGGCCGGTACCAGTGACTCGCGCAAATCTCCTGGAATTAAATTAGCCAATATCCTGCATGAAAGCGGAGCCGAGGTTTCGGCTCATGACCCGGAGGCAAACGCTGAAGCGAAAGAAATGTTAAGTTCGCAGATTACGCTAAAGGATTCCGCTGAAGAAGCTTGCAAAAACGCTGAAGCGGTGTTTATCACTACAGACTGGCCGCAATTTAAAAATCTTGGTTTTAAAGCCCTGTCGGAACAAATGGCCGGCAAGTTGATAGTTGACTGCATGAACTGCCTGGACATTTCAGCCGTAAAAGATGCTGGCTTGGTTTATATCGGCGTAGGCCGGGACTAATCCACTATCTCTTTGGGCAGAATAAATTCCTGGCGCCAAGAGCTGTCCGTTTCCTTTGCTAAAAGCAACGGCGGGAAATGAGCGACAATAAAAATTATTACTGCTGCCAGCCAAATGGCTGCAAATACTTTTTGCTGGCTTGGCTTGCGGTTGCGATAAGTATTTACGACCAAAAGTATCACAAAGAAATATAAGAAACCCAAGACAGGCAGCAGATATCTTCCCTGGAAAGCGTACTTGCGACCGAACGAAATATAAGTATTGGCGTTATAAAGGAAAAGGGCTGTGACATATGAAACTGTCAGCAACAATACGTACTTTGCTGATTTATTAAGCCGGCTTTTTGCTCTTGATAAAATTACCGTTACTGACAAAACTATAGCAAATAAAAAGGCTATTATTTGGTTTATAGCCCTGCTTTCAAACCGACGGTCGCCAAGATGAAAATAGAGGGTATTGTACATCGTATAAAGCCATTCGCCGCTGAAACTGATTGGATTGGTGTTTTTTATGAAAGAAGCCTTGGCTTCCGCGTTATAACTGCGCTTTTGGCTAAAATTACGGTTGAATACATTGTATGTACGGCATTCTTCCACTTTGAAGAACTTCGTGCAGCTTGGTTTTACTGCTTGGTAGTGAACAAGGTTTAGGCCGATTCTCTCAACTATAAGCCCGGAGAAAAGCAGTGCGGTTAATATGACCGATGAAGTCAACAGTCTCCTGGTTCGAAATGATTTTTTGGTCTGGGCATAAAATATATTAAAGCCGTAGCTTTTCGTTCGAAGCGCAAAAACCAGCGCAATCAGGCCAATCCCAAGCACGGGAATAAACACGCTTTTACTCAGCGTAGTCGCCATGGCCAAAATCAAAGCCAGAATTATTAAAAGCGCGCTAGGTTTTTTGATAATCCGTATCGAAACCCACACAAATAAGACAAACAATAGATTTGCTAAGTTATCATAGTTTATTGAGCCGGCCACCCATACGGCCATACCAGTTACTGACAAAGCAAAGATGGCGAGGTTCTTTACCAGCTTGTCATCCGATATTTCATCCAAGCACCTTTTAAGCACATAAAGCGCCAGCATGACTAGTATTATGTTTATGAAGCGCAGCAGCAATACTTCAGTGTATTGGCTTAAATGAAGCTTCTCTATGCCTCTAAGGGGCAGGCTAAGCAAATAGTGGTATAAGTAGTTCGGATTGCGGTCGATTGCCCTGATAATCGGTATGCTTGCCGGATCCTGATTATGGGTAAAAGGACCGGTTGTAATCGGCTGGTCGGCATAATATTTTATAGAGCCGAAATGATAATTTTCATCGGACGGAATACCAAACCCAATGTACCCGGCGTAAAAAACCGCCAGCAGCCCAAAAAAGATAAAAACAATCGGTAAAAAGTACTTTGATAATATTATTCGCCTGAGTCGGCCCACGATTTATTACTCCTTTGAAACTATAGGATTGTAACAGTTATCTCCTTGATTTATGGTATATTATAGCCCTAGTATGAAGCTGTTCGTCCAGATTCCCTGCCTGAATGAGGAAGAGACTTTGTCCTCGGTACTTCAGTCTATCCCGAAGAAAATTGACGGGATTGATGATATATCGATATTGGTCATAGATGACGGTTCGTCGGATAAAACCATCAAAATAGCCAAATCTCTTGGTGTTAATCATTTTGTAATTCACAAACAAAACCAGGGTCTAGCCAAATCTTTCAGCGACGGATTAGACTACTGCTTGTCTCATGGCGCCGATATCATCGTTAATACTGATGGTGATAACCAATACCCCCAAGCTGATATCGGAAAATTGGTAAGGCCGATACTTGCTGGCAAAGCCGAGATTGTCATTGGAGATCGTCAAACTCACACTATCAAACACTTTTCGGCTTTAAAGAAATTTTTCCAAAAAGTTGGCAGTGTGGTAGTAAACAAAGCAGCCGGCACCAATTTGCCGGACGCGGCAAGTGGTTTCCGCGCCTACTCAAGGGACGCGGCGATTAAAATAAATGTAATAACGACCTTCAGCTATTGCATGGAAACCATCATCCATGCCGGCAATAAGCGCATTCCGATAACCAGCGTTAAGATAACCACCAATCCGAAGACTCGAGAAAGCCGTTTATTCAAATCTATGTGGCATCATATGTACAAATCAGCCGTTGCGATTATCCGAAGCTACATAATGCACAAACCTTACATTATTTTTGTTAATCTTGGCATCCTCTTTTTCCTTCTTGGTCTTATACCTTTCGCCAGATTCATCTACATTTACTTTGCCGAGCATCACGGCGGACATTTACAATCATTAATTATTGGTGCCGTATTCTTTTTTGCATCAGGAATCTCTTTTGCTTTAGCAATCATTGCCGATTTAATCCGTACAAATCGAATTTTAACCGAGGATACGCTGGAGCGTACTAAAAAAATCCAATACTCAAAGAAGTAGCTCAGTTCTCCTTGAGTATGTTTACTATAGCTTCGACTTGTTTTTGAGATTTTTGTTTTACTTGAGGCAGATTATCCCCTAACTTTTGGCGGATGGTTTTTTGTTCTTTTTCCAAATAATCAAACCTCCCCCTCAAATACTTTGCCGAGAGTTTGTCTTGGCCGAAAGCCCAGTTTTCCAGACCGAACATCTCCAATACTTCCCGGTATTTATGACTCCAGCCGACAACTAATACTGGTACTTCCATCGCGAGGGCCGAAACCATCGCATGGAAGCGTGACGCTACGAACAGGTCGCACTTGCCAATGATAGCGCGCAGTTCCTGCGAGGTTAGCTCCTTGTCTATGAAAAGACACTCCTTTTTATTGCTAAGCTTTTTATAAATCTCACGGCAAACCGGCAAATCATTGTTGTGTGTCTTATCCGTCCCTTCGCGAGCACTGTGTGGCAATAGAACCGTTTTATAACCCTCCTTAGTTAGATAATCAATAAACTCCGCTAAAAGCCCTGCGTAGTCCTTGCCGGCTGATTCAACCTTCTTTTGCATAACTACGCTTGGTGATATGCCTACGGTTTTATGCCCTTCGAAAAATTCTGATTGATAATACTCCCTTGCCTGTTTCTTTTCAGCCTCAGTAAGCTCCAAAAGAAAAGCGTAATCCGCACCTGCTATAACATTTCTAAGCCCGAGCGACATCAGATGTTCGTGGGTGGCCGAACCCCGGGAAACTATTAAAGTAACTCTGGGCAAAATTAATTTAGCTACTGCTCTGTTAAGTTTTTTATTAAACGGCCCCATGGCTTGGGCGCATTTTACGACTTTGGCCTTCATCATCAAGGCTGGCAAAATACTAGCTACGTTGTACAGCAAAAACTTCTCCCGGCCATCAACAAATGTAATCCCGCCTTGGTCCAAAAGAATGTCAGCTTCGTTTAAAGCTTTTATCTGTTTTGATCTCCGCAACAAAGGCCTTAGTGGTGGAATTACACGATGTAAAAGCGCCAAAGAATTTATGACTATGCCTAGATAAAGCGGAGTCGCTTTAAGAATTTCCAGATTGTTATAAGGATTTTTAGCTTGTTCTTTTGCGATCGGTATGTAGCTGAACAGTGTAAATTTGGCATCCGGATAATACTTGCCCAAGGTCTGGATGGAGCTTTCCAGCATAGCCGCAGCTCCTTTATTGCCGGATAACGTCGAGCCAATTATTACTATCTTCTTCATGATTTCACTGCTTCCGAACGTTTAAGCCAAAGATAAACCACTGCGACAAGGATATCTGCTATCGTGGCGTAGAGTCTGCTTACTATTGCCAGAAGGACAGCCTGTTCAGTTGGTATGTAAGCACTGGCGAACAAAACGATTACCGCTTCACGCACACCTAAACCGCTGGGGACAAATATAGCCAATACCCCCACGATTCCGGCCAAAACATAGATTGAGCCAAATACCAGATATTGTGAAGCTGGTATGCCTATCAGTGATTCCGCAATAAAAACAAAAGCAGCGCCATTGATAATACGCGGAATTATAAACAGTACAAAAAACTTCAGGTTATCCCGGCCGGTCAGCATATCTTCTTGCGTCAATTGCTGTTTTTTAGCCAGTCTGAAGAGCAGATTTATGGCTTTGGTGAAAAACCAAGGTGTCAGAACCATGAATACGAAAGGCGCGACTATTAAAAGAGGCAGGAAGAGTGTTTCGTTTTCGCTAAACTTATCTCCCAAGGCTATAAGCAGGATAGGGATAGTCGGTACCGTTGAAGCCAGTACTAAAAAAACATTTTCGTAGATGAATGAAGCTGTTATCTTTTTACCGTCAATATTACGCTGTTTTGCCCATGCCAGTTTATTAAGCAATGAGCCTGCCTGACCCGGTATATATTTAAGTAGCCAAGAAGCCAAATGGATACGTACGGCCTCAGCTGCTGATACCCGGGCACCTGTCAATTTTTTAGCTACTTTACCCCACAGCAGGCCAGAAGATACTATCGACAGGACAAACAGGATTACAGCCGCCACAATTAACAAATCGGGCGCAAGACTGACTCCCTCAAGATTATCCCAATTATTTTTAAGGGTCTTAGCAAAGAAGTATACGGTAACTATGATAATTACCCATGAAAGCAGCGATCTATAACGAGCAATTTTTTTCATTGGCCGATCTTGTTATAAGTCCGAAGAACTTCCAGCGATTTCTTCTGCGAATAAGCCACCATGCCTTCCGGATCGGCATAGCCTACTGCGATTAACATTATCGGGCGCTCATCGGGCGACAATCCTAAAGTCTTTTGCATTTTAGCTTCCAGCGGTTCAAAATCAGGCCAGTTTATGGAACTGGATGCCAGCCCTAAAGTTTCCAGCGCATACATAAAAGGCATCACAGCTAAGGCTGAATCGACATATACTAAGTGCCTATCGCGCGGACTGAAATAATTCTCTAGTTTGCCGACTACTACTATTATGGTAGGAATATTGTCCCTGTACCCGGCTGAACCGAACGGTATGGAGGAAACTTTTTTTACAAGCTCTGGTTGATCAAAGATACGGAATTCATACGGCAAGCGGTTACAAGCCGAAGGGGATTGTTCAGCTACTAAAAGTGCTTTGTCGATAAGGTCTCTTGGCACCGGTTTTTGCTTAAACCATCTGACCGAACGCCGCTGGTGTGACAGTTCCAATAAGTCTTCGTATTTAATTGAGCTTTTCGGATTGCCACGTTTGTACGGTTTCTTATCTACCTCGCCGGGTTCAAAATCAACCGCATGGAATCTTTCGCGGAGCTTGTTTATTTTGTCGTCATCATTGGAAACGACGGCAAAATATTCATTAAGCACATTTTGGGCCCAGGCAAGTTCGGTTTGGTCCACCCCCTCTTTGTTTTTTTTGTACTGGGTGATAGCCTTTTCATAAAATTCTATGGTTTCTTCTATATAGTCTTTGGCGAACACTTTACGCCGCGGGCGCATCAACAGGCCTTTTTCCAGCCGGTGGGTATTTCTGCGCAGTTCGGAGCGGCTTTTGCGGCGTCTGTCCAGGTTACGGTAGTAGCTTTTGCGCCCAGTTAAAACAGCGTATTGTTCGCGCGAAAAGCTTAAAAAACCAATCCAATGGTAAAAAACACTTGTAACCCGGTTCAGGCCGCCTATCCGTGCCAAAAATAGTGAGAAGGCATTATAAGTTTTCCGGATAAATTTGATGGATAACAAGAAAACTACAAGTTTTTTCAGTTTCTTCATTACTTATTCTTATTATAAAGCCTCCTATTAGGGTATCAAAGCTAGACACTAATGAGTTAAGCACTAGCTCTTGAAAAAAGTTGCAATATGTGCTAATGTATTAATGTGTCTATAAAAACAAAAAAGTTAAAGAAAATGAGCAAAAAATCATTATTGATTACAACTGTGGTATTGATTGCCGCCGTTTTGGCTTATGCTGGCTACAACCGCCACATACAAAACGATAAAACTCCTATCGGCACCACCGGTGTGGACATTAATTCTACGGCCGGAATGGAGGAAGATAAAAAGGCTTCAGCCGACCAGTTCGGTAGCAATTCCCAGGCTCAAATGGCTTCAAAGAAAAAAGTTACTCCGATAATAACAGCTTATGGTTACACTGCAGCAGGCGGTGTAGAGGTAGGCTCGAGGGTTCCCGGAATCATAGAAAACGGTGGTACATGCACTCTTGTCGTTGAAAAAGACGGCAAACAGATAACTCAAACTAAAAAGTCGACGGACAATGTTTCCGAAACAAGCTGCGGCTTCATAAGCATAACGGCAGATAAATTCAGTAGCGGCACCTGGACGGCACAAGTGAATTACTCTTCTAAAAAAGCCCGAGGTTCTTCAGAATCGGTAAATATAGAAATAAATTAAGTCTATGATTAAGTCTAAATTTTTTTTTAACCTCTTAATAATCATCGCTCTGTTTGTATCAATATTTAATTTTGGTGCACGCGCCAAAACAGAGGCTCTTTCCGGCAGTAGCTTCAAGGCTGGACGTATTATTGATAATTCAACTTTTTTTGACGGCGACGCTTTGAGCGCAACAAGGATACAGTCATTCTTGGACTCTAAAGTACCTGATTGTGACGATGGCTACACCTGTCTTAAGGATTACTCACGCAGCGGTACTCCAGAAAGAGCGGCTCAATCTGAGCTTTGCAACAAGCTAGGAGAGAAAACTACTTCTCAATCTGCGGCCAAGATAATCTATAGTGTTGGCAAAGCTTGTGGTGTCAGCCAAAAAGTTTTAATAGTTTTACTCCAGAAAGAGCAAAGCCTGATAACTGACACTAGTCCTTCAACTACGCAATACCGAAGCGCGACTGGTTACGGTTGTCCTGATACCGCTCCCTGTAATAGTGAATATTATGGCTTTTTCAACCAAGTCTACAAAGCCGCTTGGCAGTTTAAAAAATACGCTCGAGATAAGGATACATACTCTTACAAGGCCGGCCTGACCAACCAAATCCAATATCACCCGCGGACCAGTTGTGGCAAGAAAAGTGTCTTCATAGAAAACCAGGCTACCGCCGGGCTTTATAACTATACTCCTTATACCCCGAACAAAGCGGCACTTAGCCATCTCTATGGTCTAGGCGACAGTTGCAGTTCATATGGCAACCGCAATTTCTGGAGGCTGTTCAATGATTGGTTCGGCAATCCTATTGGGCAATCCGCTTTCAGGCTGATTGAATGTAGCGGGCAAAAATATATGATCGAAAGTTATATAGCGAAAAAACGCCAGCTTAGTGATTATGCCATTAGAGAATGGGGGTTAACTGATTTCTTTGTCAGCGGCGATAGCGATAAGGGCTGTGGCTACCCTGCCTATACTCTGCCCCTTAATAATATTGCAGGGTCTAGAAATACTGGTAAGAAGTACCTGCTAAATCGCCAGACTTTCATTAATATCCAAAGTTCATCAATCGCCAGAGCCTGGGGATTTGAAAGTGAATACAATAGCGAGACGCCACAATTTGAGGGCAGAACGCTTAGCGAATTACAAATCAACAGTAAGCTCGCCAGATTAGCGCGTTCAGCCAATAGCGGAAAGGTTTATCTTTTAGACGGCGGGAAAATTTATCCTATTTCAGGCACTGGTAGTCCCGATACTAATACGACGTATCTGAAACTGATTACCGGTTACGATGCAGTACCAGTAATCACTATTTCCGGTGAATACCTTTCTCAAATTAAAAATACTCCCGATACTAACGATGGGCTTGGAGGAACTATAAGAGCATCATTCCATGTAGGCAGTGATTGGTACTTGTTTGACCATGGAACTGTTCGAAGAATAAACCCGGTGCGCTTTAATGACCGCTGGCAATATGTTGGCAGTTTATTTGATGGTCCCGACTTAAGCGCAGATGTCCCGGCTATTATTGGTACGTCTAAACAATTCGGCAAAGGCTTCCAGCGAGACGGGAGATATTACGTAGTTCGTACTTCCAGCAACCCGGGAGATATCGAAAGCACCACTAGCAAAAGTATGGCTAAGTGGTGGGAAGTCTATGACAGCCCGAGCATCACCAACTTGCTAAAGAATGTAATATTAAGCCAATAAGTTATCTGTCCGATCTTGAAAGCCTAAACAGCGACACTGACAAAAGTATTGCTCCGATGGCACATAGTCCTAACAAAATATAAAGTATCGAGTCAGACAGCCCATTGCTAGATGTCGCGGTGAGCAATTTGTTTACATTGCCGTCGGCAGATTCAAACCCCGATACCCTGTCAGCCAAAGTTGAAGAAGAAGCGACCGCCAATATCGATGTGTAGCCGGCGGCTGCGGCGGCTAGGGCTACCAGCTGTCCCCTAGCGCGCTTAAATTCCAACAATCCGTATGTCATTAGCAGTGCTATCGGCAACATTGCCGGCAGCATATACCTGAAATTATATGCCCCTATACCTACAGCGTGCTGAATCTGGGTGGCGAATATACCGATTGTAGCTAAGGCCATCAGCAAAGCGGTCAGATGCAGAGGCTTGTCGCTTAACAGTTTTTTGATACCACTTTTCTTCACAATCAATATTCCGGCAGTAGCAAAACTGGTAATTGCGGCGGATACCGCGATAGCCTTCGCATATCCAGTATAGAATATGAACCAAAGGCTGGTGCTGGTGATTACTTCATGAAATGATTTTACTTCCCGGTTACCCCTATATTCGGGCGGGCGGGCCGTAAACCAGTTGCCGTAAACCTTGTAATTCCAAAAGTAGTAGAACCAACCTATACAAATAAGGGTGATCACTAAAATAGCCGCCGATATGGCTGAACCGCTCAAAATATTCTTAACTGTGCTTTTCTTGCCATGGACTACCGATGCCAGGATGATTGCCAGCAAAGTAACGCCTAGGAACATTATATAAGGCCCTTTGGTTGCCATGCCTGCCACGGATAGAAGCGTAAGAACTGCCAGATATTTTTTCTGAAGCCCGTTTTGCAGAAGTTTATAGATAAAGATAATCGACAAAGTCGAAAACACCAGAAGTAGCGCATCAACGGAATAATCCAGATTCAACCTTGTGAACCTATACGTCATTACCGATAAAGCCGGTACTGCGACCGCAAACATTTCCCTGCGTCTACCGCCAAATAACCAGCCAGCCCAAGCTAATACGATTATACATATCACGCCGATGAATATATTGATTGCCCTGCCCACAGCGATAGCCTTTTCCCAATGGTCTTGGTTTAGCAATGGTCCAATAAGCGGTGCTTGCAGGGCATAAAACAATGGCGGATTAGCGGACTCTATCTGTGGTTTCTGCCCACCTAGCTTAACAAATGGCGGGTACTGTATACCATCGGTGCGTTTAGGGATATCTCCGTTATGTAAGCGCCAGATGTAGTCTACATGGTGAACGGTATCACCAGTGCCAACCCACCATTGAGCCGTCGCCGATACCGTTCCTGCAACTCCTACATATAGGAAAATAACCGCTAAAATTCCAATCAACATAAATTTATAACGTTTAACTAGCTTTTTTGTTTTGCCGGATATACTCATTTTTGAGACTATAACACATCGGTACACAGGGAGTTAAGCCGTCAAGATATAACCATGTTAGAATTCTTGAGTGCGGGAAAAAGCCAAGCAATCTGACCTTACTGGCGCAACAGTGGACTTAAATAACCTTATGTCAAAGACCGTTGAACGCGGTTTAAACTTCTTCTCGTCCAAAACTTTTTTGTATTTAACACTTGGCTGGTTCGCACTGCAGGGCCTATATTTTGCAGTTTTTATAAAGTTCGGAGTTCCGCCGGATGAGAATTATCATCTTACATATATAAAGTATTTTTCCGAGCATTTCCCCACGCCCTTTTTGCCTCATCAACAGGGGCATGATATCTTGCTTGACGCTGTCCACAACCCGTTTTTTATATATCACTATATCTTGAGTTTTCCGTACAAGTTGGTCAGCGGGCTAGATAATGCTTATATCGTTATCAGGCTGTTTAACGTCGGTCTTGGTTTAGCTTCGTTGGTAGTGTTGGTCAAAATAGCGGATTTTATAAAAATCAATGTTTTAGCGAGGAACTTATCTATATTCATGCTGGTAAATACCCTTATGTTTACGTTTTTATTTTCAGCAATCAGCTATGATAATCTGTTTGTTTTTCTTTCACTTGCCAGCTTTTTATTGTTGCTCCGGCTCATCCGAAAGATTGATGCCCGCGACATACTGCTGATGTTAGTGGTCCTGCTCGCCGGATCGCTGACAAAAATCAATTTTCTGCCAATCGCATTTATTGTTTGTTTGATTTTCAGTGTTAAATACGTAAAAAGCTTGCCAATCGTGTTCAAGCAATTTGGTAAAAGTTTTGCCGTTTCAAAAAAATTGAACTACTTTTTAATAGTAACCATTGGCCTGTTAAGCATCTTGTTTGTTCAGCGCTATGTTTTTAACCTGATAAATTATCAAGATTACGCTCCTTCTTGCCCTAAAGTTAGAACCCTGCAAGAATGCCGCGGCAGTGATTTGTTCAGGCGTGATGAGATAATCTTTTCAGCCAATCACCCCAAGGCCAAGAAAAATATCGCCCAATACTCAAAAAACTGGGTCCCGTTGGTAGAAGACCGGACTTTCGGCGTATTCGCCCACAAATACCTCCGGGCCAGTAGGTTGGCGGTTGATTGGGCGCTGGTTATCCTTCTGGCCGGATTTTATCTCCTTATAGTCCGTTGGAAGAAAATCGATAAGAACATCAAAGTCTTAGTTTATATAAGTCTTTTTTACTCGGGCGTGTTATTAATCCAAAGCATTAATCTATACCATCAAACAGGTCGCTTTGGATTCGCCGTGCATGGCCGGTATCTGTTCTGTGTCCTGCCTATAATTTATCTGGTTTGGAACCAGCTGATCATTGGAGCTTTAAAACGCCCATCGCTAAAATTCAGCTATTTACTCATAACCATTTTGATTTTCTTCATAAGTGCTTTCCCGCATTTTATAAAGGATTCTACAGCTGATTGGTATAACAATGGTAAAAAGGCCTGGATAAATGAAAAATGAGCTCAAAGAAATAGATTTCATCCGGGAAAATTACCGCCGCTTGCGAAAAATCTCCCTGCATCTTATCCATGGCAGAATCTATCAGGCGGCAATCCTCGCAAACCACTATAACCCAGTCCATCGTACCCTAATCAAAAGCTCATTTTATAGTCCCTACCGACAGAAAAAAAACCTGATTAAAGTTCTAAAAGAAGTTTATTCATACCCGGACACAGACCGTAACAAAAAATACAAAGTCGCCTTAGTTCTTCGCGATGGGCATTTTTTCCCGCGTAGCTCATCATTCATCCGGCTGATAAGCCCTTTGTCCGACAATGCCGTGCGCGAGAAAATAGAATTAAATATATTATCTTCCCTGAGACCGCCGGCAAATATAGAGGCCGATTTTGTTATTGTCCAGCGTACGGCATTTAATGATGTCAAGCAGTCTCAGAGACTTTTGGAACAGACAAAGACTGCAAAAATAATTGTCGACAACGATGACGCGTTTCATCAAATCAGTGAAGAACACCCGGAATACGCTGTCCAAACTAAAAGAGTAGAAGCAATGGAATATTTATTGGAAAAATCTGACCAAATATGGGTATCGACTGGTGAACTGGTTGAAAATAGGTACAAAGCCAAGACCAAAGTCATAACTAATAGTTTAGACCCCCGACTGTGGCAGACAAAAAAAATACGAACAAAAAACAAAGGCCCTATCCAAATGGTATATATGGGAACGGCTACCCATGAGGCAGATTTCGCGATGATTATCCCAGCGCTCGATAAAGTTCATGAAAAACACCCCGGTTCATTCCAGCTGACAACTATTGGCGTTTCACAAAACGTGCCTGAGCGAACCTGGATAACGCAGTTAAATACCCCCAGATTTGGCTCGCTATACCCAAACTTCGTAAAGTGGTTTTTGGAACAAGGCCCTTACAATATTGGCTTATCTCCTCTTGTGGATTCAGCTTTTAACAGGTCAAAGTCCGATATAAAATGCCTTGATTATTTGGCTGCCGGTATTATGCCGGTGGTTTCCGATATACTGCCATACCAATCAAAAGAAATCGAAAACTTCATAATAAAGATTAAAAATGACGAAGTGTCTTGGTTCAACCGTATTTCCACTATAGTTGCAAGCCCGAATAATTTCAGGGATAGAACGGAAAAAATTATTCCTTCTGCCCAAAAATATGTCTGGCAGGACCGTTCTTCTGAACAAACGGCTAAAAAACTGCTTGAAAACTTAGATGAATTAGCTGATTAGTTTCTAATTTTATCCCGGGTCTTTTTAGCCAATTGGTGGGTTTTTTTATTACGTTTTATTAAATTTTTGATTTTGTCTTTCGGGCCGGGGTTTATTTTTACGCCTGCCGCGCGTTCAGCCTTCGCTTCCCTGATTAGTGCCTCTTTCATATAGTCCCTGACGGATTGCCTGTAGTTTGGATATCTTTTGTATAGTACCTTGCTGTTTTTCTCCAGCAGTTTTGCTTTTGCTTCCAATGTGAAGCTCCTCGCTTCAAGGTGGAAGACAAACGCCCGGTTAGCAAGCACGCTGGTGAAGCCTTGTTTTTTAATCCTCAGGCAAAAGTCATTTTCTTCGCCGTAGCCTTTGCCGAACACTTCGTCAAAAAGCCCGCATTTACTTATCACCGAGCGACGGATTAACAGACAAAAGCCATGGGCAACCGGTACTTCGTTGTATCGCGGCAGCTTATCTTTTATTTTCCACCAGATTTTAAAGGCCTTGTTCGGATTAATGCCTTTCTGCAGCGCCGATGATAGAGGTATGGTCGCAATGGTCGCATTGTTAGAGCGCGGCGATATTGCACCGATTTTCTTATCTTCCGCAATTAACGACCGCATTTCATCAAGGAAGCCGGTAGTAACTTCCGTGTCACTGTTAAGTAGCAGTACATCATTGGCCGTATTATCAAGTTCAAATACCGCCCGGTTGCAGGTTTTTATAAAGCCTACGTTATACGGATTATGGAAGTATTCGAAATTCGGATATTTATTTATGGCCTTCTTTATTTTTTTCCTTAAGTATTCAGCTCGCGGGCCGCAATCATTAACGAAAATTACTTTGTCATTTTCACTGATGGTTTGCTTCAAAGACTTTATACAGGTTTTAAGCGAACTCCAGTCGGCATAAACCGGAACTACGATGGTAATAGGTTTAAAAGTCGCCATAGTATCAACCTTTTATAGCTTTCTTAGCAGTCTGGCGAGTTTTTCTTCTTACACTGCCTAATCTGGTCCTTGCTCTTTTAAAAATAAGTTTTTTTACCGATATCTTACCCGTCTCAATTATAAAGTCATTGGCCAGTTGTGGATATTCCAGCCATTTATGCGTGTAATTAATAGGCTGCGTTTTTTGTTTTTGGCCGTCGTCAGACAAAAGTCCAAGTATTTTCTGATATACGTCCTCTGATTTGTACTTACCCTGCATCATTTCTTCAGCTTTTCTCTTCGAGTTTTGGCCATGTTTAGATATCAAATTAGGATCTTCTATATATATTTTTAGCTTGTGAACAAGAGTTTCAATATCACCCGGCTTATATAAATAGCCATTTTTGCCATCTTCTATCATTTCGGGCGTTGCACCGGAATCCGTTCCTATCATAGCCAAGCCTACGGCCATGTATTCAAACGTTACTCGCCCAAAAGCCTCCATACGGGAAGACATTATGCCAACATCTGCTAATGATATCAGGGCCAAGGGATTAGCCTGATGACCAACCAATTTTACTTTGTCAGAAATCTTATATTTTTTTATTGTTTTTCTAATTCGTTTCTTATAATCTTTTGGTCCGTTTCCGCCAATTATGCAAATCTCAGCCAAGTACCCGGCAACATTTAATCTGCCTATGGCTTTTATGGCGTCAAGTTGGCCTTTTGATGGGGTAAGACTTCCGGTGACAACCACTTTTAAACTATTACTGTAACTGAATGGTGATTTTACTTTTTCATCGGATTTTTCCAGTAGTTTTTTTATATTAAAAGGCGTATAAAGTGTCGTTAGTTTTTGTTTATCAATATATTTTTCTAGGTGGTTTTCGAGAGTTTTAGAATTCGCGACCACCAACTCAGATAGGTTGCCTACATCTTGTAGCGT
Source organism: Candidatus Saccharimonadales bacterium (assembly GCA_025451045.1). Classification (GTDB taxonomy): domain Bacteria; phylum Patescibacteriota; class Saccharimonadia; order Saccharimonadales; family 2-12-FULL-41-12; genus JANWLD01. Next base: position 138,682 of record JANWLD010000001.1, on the reverse strand, counting down.
TTTCTTTCGGCCAATTTCAAAAATTCTGCCATGATCCAAGTCTCCATATTCACGAACAAACCAAACATGCGGAATCTTTTGATAATGTGCTGCGATGGCCGCCCATGGGCAGACTACCGAATTAGTCAGTACTAAATCGGGTTGCTCTTGCTGGATTATATCTTCGATTTTTTGTATGGCTCTGGTATTTTTCAAAGCCGCGACGTATTTTTTTTCACTGGTTTTTGGCGGTTCCCCTTCCGACCAAAAAGTATATTCGACACCATAGTATTTCCAGCCTCTTTTTTCGATGGCGACTTTCATGGTACCGACTGGCTCTTTCAATATAAAGATCGGCTCTATAGGGTAATCCTCAGCCCATGAGTCGAACACATCAAGTAGAGACTTCTCGGCGCCGCCAACTAGCTCGGAGATGTGTGATAGAACTAAGATTCTATTTTTTTTACCTGATTCTTTCATAAGTATCTATGCCCCTTATTCACACCTGCACTCTTACGTCAATATTTGTATGTGCTAGGGCCCTTGGATTTGATTCACTCCCTGTGATAATAAACTCTTGGGAATTTTCTTCTCTAAAAATTACTTCATCATTAGGTATGGCTCCTTCTACGACCCCGAGATTAATGGTGTATAGCCCATTTGCGAGTATATTGCTAATTTTGTAGATAATTTTTACTTTCTTATTTTTTGGGATATCTATATTTCCTAACTCGGCGATAGTATCAGCCGAAAGCAACATAATTCTGTCTTGATTTTTAATATTTATCCCAATGTTTGCTTCCTTTAAGCCTCTCTTGCTCAATAAAAGTACTTCTACTTCAAATTCTTTTTGAGCGTTTACCTCTTTTACTTTTTTCCCATTTTGAGTAACTTTAACACTTTTAATTTCTACTGCTTGGCCGCTAGCTGATAGTACCTCTCGCCTTTTTTGTTGACGTTCTCCATTTAATTTTTCCATTTTTTCGCGCAAAAATATGTTCTCATACATTTCTGCTATTTTCGAGCTGTCGCCAATCTTTTGAATGGTAGAATTATCAATCAATAATGCCCTGTCGCAGAATCTTTCGACGGCTTGCATGTTGTGCGAAACTAAAATTATTGTTTTTTTCTTCTTTTTTATTGAAGTGAAGTAATCCGTACACTTTTGCTGGAAAGCTGAGTCGCCGACTGCCAGGACTTCATCCAGTAGTAAAATGTCACTTTTAGCTTGAATTGCCACCGAAAAAGCCAGTCGGACCTGCATACCGGATGAGTAGTTTTTCAATTTTTGATCCATAAACTTTTCCAGTTCGGCAAAATCCACAATTTCCTGATACATTTTATCTACCTCTTTTCTGGAAAAGCCTAGCAAAGCTCCGTTCAGGTAAATATTATCTCGTCCACTAAGTTCCGGATCAAATCCCACGCCCAATTCAATGAAAGGGACTAAACTACCATTTACGGTTATTGAGCCCTCGGTCGGCATATAGACTCCTGCCATGCATTTCAATAATGTACTCTTTCCACTACCGTTCCTACCGATTATGCCAAAAAATTCGCCTTTTTTTACCTCAAAGGAAACATTGTCCAAAGCATGTTGTTTCTCATTTCGATAATTTGAAAAAGGATTAAGAAAAAAAGATTTTAGAGAGTTTCTTTTTTTGTGAGGAAGAATGAAGTGTTTCGATACACCCTTTACTTTGATAGCTACGTCATTATCCATTTACAAATCCTCTGCAAAATATTTAGAATGCCTGCTGAAATACCATACGCCAATAACCAACGACAGTATTGCAAAGATTATTGGGATAAGCTCATATAGTCCGCTGCCAAAAACTTGTGGGATGCGCTCGATTTTGTCATAAGTCGTTACACTCCTTGCATCTTGGATTATTTGAGTAAGTGGATTCATCAGAAGTATTTTCTGAATTTCTATATCATTTATTCTGCTCAATGGATAAATTATTGGGATAGCATAAAAAAGCGCCTGTCTGATAACTTCCCAAATATAATTAAGATCGCGCAGTTTTACATAAAACGCGGCAAAGAAAAAGCCGAAGCCAAGACTCATCACGACCAACTCTAATATGAGCAAAGGAAGCACCCACAAAGTATGCCAGCCAATAGCCAAGTTAGAACCAAGAAGCAGGAAAACCCCGAATACTACCAGGCTCAGAAGCATGTTTATAAATGCTGCAGTGGTAGACGCTATAGGTATAAGATATCTGGGTATATCTATCTTTCTGATTAGATTACCGCTGGAAACTATTGAAACCAAAGACGCACTGGTGGCTTCAGCGAAAAAACTCCAAAGTACCACGCCCAAAAGTAGTGAAAGCGCGTAATTTTGTTCACGTGCGCCCAGCTTTAAAACCAAGGCAAAAATGATGTATAAAATAGCAAACGTGAACAGCGGTTTTAGGATGGACCAAATATATCCAAGCGCTGACGCTTGGTAGCGCAGTTTAAAGTCCGTCCTAATCATTTCAAGAAGGAGACTTTTTTGCTTTTTAAGCGGAAATCTCTCGTGTTTTATAGAACTCATCAACTTAAGTTAAAATTAAACAATACATGTTAAATAATACAGGTATCTGGGTTATTATCCCAAACTGGAACGGTGGTGAGCTAACTACAAAATGTTTGGCATCATTAAGAAGTCAAACTAAAAAACACTCCGTTATCGTAGTTGACAACGCATCGGAAGATAATTCAGTGGAACTTATTGGCAAATCTTTTCCAGAAACCATATTAATCCAAAACAAAAAGAACCTTGGCTTTGCCGGAGGAGTAAACACTGGGATAAGAGAAGCACTGGAAAATAATGCTGAATATATAGTGCTTTTGAACAACGACGTCGTTTTAGAAAAAAAATGGCTGGAAGAACTCGAAAAAACTTTTATTGATAAAAGAATCGGTGCGGCAACTGGAAAACTATTGTCAAAAGATGGTAAAAAGATAGATAACACCGGTGATGAATATTCTATCTGGGGTTTGGCGATTGCCCGCCAAAGGGATGAGCTAGCAGAAAATGCTGAAGGTAAATCCGGCGAAGTTTTCGGTGTCTGTGCCGGCGCTGCCATGTACAAGGCTGAGGCAATGAGAGATACTGGATTCTTCGATGAAAAGTTTTTTGCTTATTATGAAGATACCGACTACAACTTCCGACTTCAGCTAAGGGGCTGGGAAGTAATGTACCAGCCAAAAGCTGTGGGCTACCATGCCACCGGCAGTACCAGTGGTAAGATTTCCGGTTTCACGACACTGCAAACCATAAAGAACCTGCCGATGCTTTTTTGGAAGAATGTTCCCTTAAACTTGCTCCCCAAAATGCTTCCCCGCTTTTTTGCAGCCTACAGTGCGATTTTGCTCAGCACTTTGCTAAAAGCCCGACTTATTACTCTTTTAAAAGGACTTTTCTATTCAGTATTCAATATTCCGCATGTCTTGATTGAGCGGTTTAAAATTCAAAGAAATCGCAAAGTCAGCAGCAGCTATATCCGCTCAATTCTGTATCAGGATTTACCGCCTAACGCCCATAGTATGCGGTCTTTTTTTACTTTTGGTAAACATTAGTTTTATGCTACATTTATAGTTAGAAAAGGAAAATAAATTCTATGGCAACAACAAAATCATCAATATTAAACAGGCTCAACTCACCGGGGGTCGGGAGGCTTTTCGGTTCTCTGCTGGTACTTCTAATGCTAACAGCGGCAGGATATGGAGGCTACACGCTGTTTAACCAAAGGTTCGGCAGCGCTGCTTTTTCACATTCAGAGCATACATATCCTCTTTATGATTTATCCCACGACGGTATTCATTTTTATACAGCCTTCGTGTGTGAAAGGGATTACGTTATCAATAAAGAAGGCTACGAATTGTATAGGATCGCAGGTTATGTATATCGTACCAATACTCTTCCTAAAGTCTGTAGCGGTAAGATTGATGACAATATATTTAAGTAAAGGCCCCCTGGTTTTAGGACTTAAATAACTCCTCTCCATTAACTAGATCAGCTACTTTTCTTTCATAACGAGCCCTGCTAGCAACCACCACTGGGCGGCAACGGCTTCGTTGCTCCAGGTATGGAGTAGCAAACAGCAAAAAGTGATGCCGGCAAAAGATGCCAGTAGTGCCGATGCGTAGAAATCATTCCGCTCATATAGCAACTTACAAACAAAAATCATGATTCCAACAAGCAAGGCAAGTCCGATAATCCCTACCTCATAGCTAATTTGGATAAAGTAATTTTCCGTTAAGACCACTTGTTTTGTCTGGATCGACACTAGTCCAGCGGTTCCCGGGCCATGGCCGAACGGTTCATTTGCAATTCCCTTCAGGCCGTTTTCGGCAAATTGGGCATGCAGGTTGTTCGAATCAGTCCGGCGGGTGTTTTCATCGGAATGAAATACCACGTTCTGCACGACATACTGGTCACGAAGCATGAAGACTCCGGCTGTAAGTACTACCAACCCAGCGACAATCAGCGGCCAATATTTTTTGACAATTAACTTGGTTCTCTCTTTGAAATGCCAGAAAAACATTATTCCAACAGCTAAAACCGCACCGACCCATGCGCTGCGTGAAAAAGTCAAAAATAACGCTAAGGCATGCAGTAACAACAAACCGGAAAACAACATTCTAAGTTTCGGCTTTTTCAGCCATGCGCCGGCCAAGATAGTAATTGGCAATATCAGATAAGCGCCGAGTGAGTTTGGGTCGCGCAAAGTGGACATAATCCGTGGTAGATCCGGCTTTTCATCAATGAAAAACGCCGGTTTTACGCCTCTATCTAATGAATAGCCGAAGTGAGTCATAAAATCTTTTGGCAAAAGGTATTGGATTATCCCCAAAATACACACTATCGTGCTGATAATTATCGTCAAACGAAAAATTTGCTTAAGCGTAAAGTACTTTTTAGCAACTATGCTAGTCCCCCAGCCCAAAATCGCGTATCCCAGCAGCCGACAATTGTAGGCTGTAGCCAGTATCGCCGGTTTATCTGCCGTATCCGGGTTCATTTGCCAAATCAACAAGTGAAGCAGGAAATATAGGGTTGAAAAAGCAAAAAACAGCCAAAACAAGCGGTCTTTGAAGTTGTTTCTTATATAAACCAACCCTGCGGTCAGCAAAATCGCGGCAAACAGTAGTAAATCCTTGGCTATTTTCCAAAAATCCAAATACCCGGTGTAAGTGCTGAGCCACTGGCTCAGGAAAAGATGGAAAGGCATATAAACCAGTAAAAATACCGTTGCCAAATATGGCAGCCGCCAGATTTTATCCATGACTTATACTATAAAGCATGCCAGGCCAACCGAAGCATATAGTAATTGACTGTAGGAATAGACGTTCCAGCACAGGCAGGTACACTGACCGGTTGGTTGAAAACCTTCAGAAAATCGATAAAACAAACAAATATACCGTTTTGGTAGAACTAGACGACGATTGGCAGATGAAAAGTCCAAATTTTAAGACTGTTCCCTGTCGTTTCCGACAGTTTTCTTTCAATCCCATTGAACAAATCGGTTTTGCGCGCCAGCTTTATAGGTTAAGGCCGGATTTAGTGCATTTTACGATGACTCAACAGCCGCTATTTTATTTTGGCAATATAATCACAACGACTCATGATTTAACCATGTTCCGGCATACGCGGCCTAGCCGGTTTCCGGCATGGCTGCATGCTATCGGCATGGTTTTTTATAGGTTTTTGTTCTGGTGTTCACACAGGAAGTCCAAGAAAATTATTGTACCAAGCCAGTTTGTAGCTGACGATTTGGCTAAGCACGAAGCATCCACCAAGAAAAAGACCGCTGTGATATACGAAGCCGCCGATCCGCCCACGAAGACTAAAAGCCAAGAGCCTGCCTTTGCTCAGAGCTCAAAGCTCAAAGCTCAAAGCTATTTACTGCATGTCGGCGCGCCATACCCGCACAAAAACATTGACCGGCTGATAAAAGCTTTCGAGATAGTAAAAGGCCGCCACAGCCGGCTTCAGCTGGTACTGCCGGGCAAGATGCGCGACCAATTTAAAAAGGACTTTGACAGATGGGTCAGCGCCAGCCCGGAGCGCGATTCGATAATCGCACCGGGCTTTGTTAGCGACGCCCAGCTCAAATGGCTGTATGAAAACGCGTCTGCTTATGTGTTGCCGTCACTTAGCGAAGGTTTCGGCCTGCCCGGGCTCGAAGCCATGGCCCACAGCTGCCCGCTGGTTTCGAGTAACGCCACATGTCTGCCCGAGATTTATGGCGATGCTGCCGAATACTTTGACCCAAAAAGCGTGGAGGATATGGCAAAAGCCATAGAAAAAGTTATTTTAGACACCAATCTGCAAGAAAAACTCAAAGAAAACGGCAAAAACCGGCTCAAAAAATATTCTTGGTCAAAAATGGCCCAACAAACTCTTGACATCTATCAAAAACATTATTGAGTAATTAACTACCGCCTGTTAAACTTGTTGGGATGAATCCGGAAACACTTATTGAACGCGAAATCCATGTTCCCACGGAAGAGGCGTCATTAGAAATAGAATTACTGGAAACAGGCACAGACGCGGCGGCGGCTATACCACAGAGGCCAGCTGAGCAACCAATCGTCGATCCTGTTCACTTATTTATAAATCTTCGCCTGCATCCAAAACCGGTGGAAATTGAAGATAAAGCCAGAAAAAATCACTTGCTGGACCAAACGGCATTGTATTTACAAAATAGTCTTGTAATAGACACCGGGGAACCCGCTAGGCATCGGTTCGAGGAAGCGTACGAATGGCTGGAAGAAGCCACGGCACCTACAAGACAAAAGATATTTAGAAAATATTCGGAGAATTCACGGATTAACCTTGATGACTTCGAGCAGATAGTCCGAGCTCATACTATCGAAGAAATTATCCCCCAGTTTGATCCGTCCAGAGGCTCTTTTTTGCATTATTATAAGTCAGTGGCTTGGAGAAGGCTCCAGGAACATATCTACAAATCGGCGTCTCAATTCTCAACTATTACACACCTTGGGGAAGCTTCTGATGAAGACAAGCAACGGGCGCTTTCCGCTACTTCTTATGACGCTATGGTCGCTTGGGCTGGGATGGACGCTGAGCCCAACGACTTTATGGAGGCACCTGATTCTGAGGACGACCCTAATTTTAGGATGGTCATGATTAGGAATCTGCTCAAACAAGTGGTTGAAGTTTCCTTTCATTTCTCAGAGGGCCAAAGGACTTCACTCGCGTTGAAAGTACTTGGTTTCAGCTATGACGAAATCGCGAAGATTACCGGGATATCACCGAAGGGTGCGGATAACCGAGTTTATAAGGCTCGGCTGAAGCTCGCGGGTATTGATACTTCCATCATGGAAGATTTATATTAAGTTTTTATTAAGAAAATAGGGTAAGAAACCATAAGCGTATACAATGGTTTTTATTATGCCAAAGAAAAAATCAGAAAAACGATTTTATTTAAGACATAAAATTCTCGGTACTATTCTAATAATTTTGGCCGCTTGGATCCTCGTTTGGCTGGGTCAAGTTGGAGTCGAACGATATAAATTTTACCAAGCTGAGAAAAAGCTTGATCAACTTTCAAGTAATCTTGCAATAAATCCGCAAAATAAAACTTTCCTGAAAACGCATCAATGTAATTATTCAAGCGTCCCTTATGGAAAAGGTACTTTAAGATGTAGTATCTATGTGAGTTTAAATGTAGATGTTAAAAATATTGTCGACGCCAATTTTGAAGCAAAGAAATTGATAAGTAAATTCACGGGTAATGACTTAATAGATTCTCAATCTTTATCTACAAATGGAAAGAAAGATTTTGCTAAAGACGACTTTACTTCCGAAAGTACGTTTCATGAAATAAGCTATAGCTTTAAGTTTAAAGACTTAGACTTATCATGCTCTTTTATTCTTAGGCCTGGAACTAATACAATGTATAAACTTAGTAACCTAGTAGGCTGTAGTAGGCTATCAAGATTTTCTTACTTTCCTGTTAAAGATTAGTTAATATTTAAAGCCTATAATCACTCCTGAAGTTAATAGGAGTTTATGGTGGGTTGGCCTATAAGAATTAGCCTGAAGCCTTTTTTATTTACAGTAGCGAGCCTGTTGATTTTTTCTGTGTTTGTCAGCTCGCAAAAATCTTCGATGGCTTCAGCGACTGGTGAGGCTTCCCCTTGGCTGGCGGCAGAAACGCCCTCTGTTAAAAACTTGAAGGAAAATATTCCTTTTGAGGAAATGCCTTTATACGTTGATGGCAACCAGGAATGCATAATCCAGAAAAAATTTATAACCCGGCCTGCCAAAAAAATTATTCTTCAAAGCGAGCAAAGCTACAATTCCTGCGGCGTTGATACTTTGTTCGGAACGATAGAAAAAACAAATAGATTAACGCGACTGGGCACTAATATTTCTGGTGAGGTTTATTATCCAAATAATTTTAAAGTTAAGCTGTCGCCCCTGCCAAATAGTGACGATGCTTTATCCTTAGATTTTAATGCTCCATCGGGCGCCTATATAAATATTGAAAGGGGTATTGGGCATCGACTAACTACTCAAGTTGATGGTTTGACTGGTGAGATTAAACACATACTTTCCAATGGAACTTCGCAAACTGTTAAGGACGAATTATCCAATAAACTTTTTGGCAGGCTGGATGCCCGAGGAGTTTCCGGAAATGGAAAGTGGGTGGTTTTTGATGCTATAGGAATAGGGCTCGTCAGGCTTAATGTCGACACAGGCGGAATATCGATTTTCGCCCCCGGCTACACTTACGGTATCGGCCAAGACCCGTTACTTGAATATGCTGTCAGTAATGACGGAAGGTATGTAGCCGTATCTGCAGTCGCCGCGTCTCTTAGCTTCAAGATTTATGATTTAGATAACTGCGCAAAATCATCTCTGCTAAACAAGCCGGCGACTTGCCAGTTTCGCGACCTGAAGCCCATTTTACAATCAATAATGCCCGATCATCTGGGTATTGGTACAAAAATAAGTTTTATAGACAATTACAATCTGAAATTATATGGAACAACGCTTAAGAATGGGGTTAGGACAAGATATGTACAGTTGCTAACTGCCACGGGCCATGCGCCGGTAGAATTTCCTTATCTGGCTCTCGGTGATTCTTTTGCCAGCGGCGAAGGCGCCCGTGATTACAAAGCTGGCACTGATGTAAAAAACCCCAAAAACAAGTGCCATATTTCGGTTAAGTCGTATCCGTATTTGATTGGTGAAGAACTAGGGCTGAATCTTTTTCAGTCAATTGCCTGTTCAGGGGCCAAAATTAAAGATATTAATGGTCAATATCTATCAAGATACCAGGAGCAAGATCCGCAATCTTTTGAAAAGACAGACGTTGGATTTAATAACGAAATCTTAGATAATTTCCTACCCGGTTATCGGATGCAAAAAGACTTCGTTTTCAAATATAAACCGGATAAAATTACCCTTTCCATATCAGGAAACGATATGGGTTTTGGCAATATTGTAAGAAATTGTGTTTTCTGGCCGGATACCTGTTACTCAAAGCCCCTCGAGAGAGCTGAGTTAATTAAAACTGTTAACGACCGTTTCCCGGAATTGGTGAAAATGTATGCCCAGCTTAAAGAATCCTCCCCCGGTAGTGATATTTATGTCATCGGTTACCCGAGGATGGTCAATCCGGATGGCCCGTGTGAGCCAAATGTGCAGGCTAATAAAGATGAATTGAAATTTTTTAACAACTTAGCTGATTATATAAATTCGGTTATTAAAAAAGCTGCTGATAATGCCGGGGTCTACTACGTGGATATAGCCGATGCATTAAATGGACACAGGCTTTGCGAATCCAGTGTCGCGGAGTTTGCAGTCAATGGCCTGACTCTTGGCAATGATAAGGTTTTTGATATCGGGCCTATAGGCAATGAAAGCTACCATCCTAACGCCTTGGGGCATGAACTGATTGAAAAAGCCATATTGGAAAAAACAAATAACTTCGCGGCTAGGAACTCTGCTCCTAAGGTCGTGCCTTTGCCGACAATCGCTGATGCTAAAGATTTTATCGGCAGTAATGTATACGATGCGTTAGATATTAACTTTTTTAACAAATCAGATGTCATTGACAGTTGGTGGACAAAGAATCAGGAACAAAGTCTAAACGCCGAAGGGTTTGCTCCAAACAGTTCTGTGGAAGTAAAACTTACTTCGGATCCTATTTCATTAGGAGTATTTTCTTCGGACAGCGATGGAGCAATCAGCGATACTTTAACTTTGCCGGACTCCGTGCCTGTCGGCTATCATACTCTGCATATTGCCGGGAAAAACGTAGCCGGAGAAAACATTGAGTATCGGCAGGAAGTTTTTGTAGCCGATTACGAAACCGATTCCGATGGGGAAATCGGCGAACCGCAGCCCGTTTTACCGGTTGAGGGGGAGACGTTTCAAGATGATAATACAATTACTGAGCCTATTGCCGAAACTCCGACAGATGAATCATCAGATAACATAGTCCCTGATCCTACGCCGCCTTCGGAAAACATTCCTATACCGACTGGGTTCCCTGCCGACGATGAAAATCCTATAGAGGTTACCCCGCCTTTAGACGACACAACAAGTACTGATATAATTGACTCAGTGGATAGCCAAAACCAAAATGTAGTAAGTGTTCAGCCGCAACAGAGTGCTATCGGACCGCAGGCGCAGGTTTCGACCATACCTGAAACTGTCTTAAATAGCCAAAGCCAAGGTACCGGAACACAGGCTATACTATTTGGCAGCGATACCGGCAGTGCGTTATTGTTAAACCAGTCCCAAGTTTTGAGCACATCTTCACAGGCTGCCAGTACTCAACCAACCCAAACCCCCGTGCCATTGCAAAAATCTAACGGTCTGCCAGTCGGCCCTATTTTAATAATTCTTATTATCCTATTGGCCTTAGCGGTATTTTTCCGGTTGCGCGGCAAGAAACAGCAAGCAGATTAAGCTTTTTGGGTCGGTTTTAGCACTATGTGCCGATCCCTGCCCTCGCCGACCGACTCGCTCTCAAGCCCGTGTTCTCCGGCTAGTTTGTGGATTACTCGTCTATCGGCGGCATTCATCGGCTGCAGGTCCATTGGTTGATTGGAGTCTTTTACTTCTTTTACCCATTCTTCGGCTTTGTGGCTTAGGCGTTCGGCTCGCTGTTTTTTATATTCGGCAATATCAACATTTACCCGGTTCATGGCGAAACCGCCGTTTTTGAGCGCGCTGCTGGTCAGAAACTGCAACCCGTGCATGGTTTCGCCGCGATTGCCGATTAAAAATCCATTAAGGTGGCTAGAAGGCACTTGCAATTCGATTACTTCGTCCTCGCTATTGCTGGCATAAACTTCAGTGTTAAGGCCAAAAAACGATAGCAAATCCTCCAGATACTTCTTGGCATATTGGATTGACTGCTCGACGGCTTCTTTGTCGGGTTTGGTGTCTGGTTTGTTTTTGTCGCTCATTTCTTCTTCCTCTTTTTCTTGCCGGAAGATTTCTTCTTTTTATTTGGGGCTTTGGGCTTGTTCACTACTTCGCCTTCAATAGCCAGTTCATGCATTTCTTCTTCGTCTTGTCTAAGTACATAGGCCTGCTGTAAATAGCCCACGGCGGCACTGGTCAATAGATAAAGCGACAGAGCCGAAGGGATGCTGATGGCAAAAATGAAGGTCATGAACGGCAAAAAGTACATCATCATTCGGCTGATAGACGCACCGATTTCTGATTGGTCGGCTTGGTTGCCAGAGGCAGCTTCTTTTAATATCACGGAAAGCTTTCGGGCATCCTTGCTATCCGGCATCATTAGTTTGCTTTGATAGTACTGCATGATGGCCGCAATTATGGCTACAATCAGGGCTGGAACATAGAGGCCGCCGGGCTCAATCGCCTTACGGGAAAGGTCTACAAACCCGAAAAGAGTATGGTCAAACTGGGAAATATCTTTTGATAAATCCTGAATGAAAGGCAGGTTTGCAACCCAGCTGTAAGCATCGGTAAAAATGATGTTTGGGTCTGCGATGAGTTTTCGAACCGATTGGTATAAAGCAATGAATATCGGCAGCTGGATAATTAGCGTGCCGATGGTGGAAAACGGCTTTACGCCGTGTTCTTTGTACAGTTCCATCTGCAGGCGGGCTTCTTTTTGGCGGTCACCTCCTGAGGCCTTTTTTATCTCTTTTATTTTTGGCTGGAGCTTTTTCATCGCTTTGGCCTGATGTAGCTGGCGTTTAACCAATGGCCAAAGCGCCAAGCGGATGATAGCAGTGAAGATAATTATCGATAGGCCCAAATCATGTCCGGGAATCAGGGCATAAATTGTTATAAGCAAGTTAAAGACAGGCTGTTCGATAAATGTATGAAACATTTTTAATTCTCCTGTTAATTTTAGGCTCTTCTCTTGAGGTTAGGTCGTGCAAAAAGTTTTTTGGCACTTGATTGGTCGTTTTAATCCCAAGGCAAGAACGATACCTTCTACTTTAACACAGCTCTAGTTGCGGGTTTTTAGAGCCGAGGCAAGTTTTTGGCACAAGCTGGCCATTTCTTTTGCGGGTAGAGTAGCTAGACTTTCATCAAAAGCGGTGACTATAATGTCATACTTTATCGGCTTAGTCTGCAGTCTGCGAATATCTCTGAATTGTTCAAAAACCCGGCGACGGATACGATTGCGTTTAACTGCGGACTTGCTGACTTTTTTGCTGACAACTACCGCCAGACGGAAGTCTTCGCCTTTTGCCGGGAGGTATTTCATCGTTAATGGACCAGCCCGATGGGCTTTGCCACGACGGTAAATATAATCCAACGAGTGGCGGCCACGAAACCGGTGCTTGCGTGAAATCATCAATTATAAGAATAACAGAGGACTAAGAGGTTAGCTTAGCGCGCCCCTTTAAACGGCGGCGCTTGATGACCTTTTGTCCGGCTTTGCTGGCCATGCGTTTGAAAAATCCGTGTTGGCGCGAGCGTTTGCGTTTTTTCGGCTGGAAGGTTCTTTTTGGCATATGTTCCCTATGAGATTATTTTGTAAAATACGTCTACGAATACTAGCTAATAAGCGAGTTTTTAGCAAGCTGAGGATAGTGTCAAGCCCGTTTGTTTTTTATTTAGGCTTTCGCCGTGTTTTTGACAATATTATTACCAACATTCCCGCTAAATTATCCACCATTGCCCTACTTTTATCCACAAATTAACTGATTGAGTATTTTTCTGTGTATAAATATTAATCTGTTGGCCGGCTTTCTGATGAAAAATAAAATGTTATGAAAATTACTGTGGAAAACTAACCTCCAGTTCGTTATAGTATTGGAACAAGTAAAAGAAAAAGAGGGGATGAATAGAGTCTTGGACACCACCACTTTGTGGCAAACTGTATTGGGTGAGATTGAGCTTGGAGTATCACAGGGAAACTTCGCCACATGGTTCAAGAATACACGTCTTCTTCGAATAGATGGTGAGGTCGTGGTGGTGGGCGCGCCGAACGTATTTATAAAACAGCAGCTGGAAAGCAAGTTCAATGACATCATCGTCCAAAGCCTAGAGAACAATGGCCTAAATCCTGTTACTGTGGAGTATAAGATACTGCCGGCCTCTTCATTGCACCGAAAAGTCGAAGATAGTCCGGTAATCTTATCCGGAAGAAGCAGTTCAGGTTCAACCGGCAGCACGTCTGAGGTTTCTTCCAGCCTGACACATTCTTATAGGCATGGGCTGAACGAAAAATACACCTTCGAAAACTTCATCGTAGGCTCCGGCAACGAGCTGGCTTACGCCGCCTGTCAAGCAATTGCCCAAAACCCGGCGGCTAAATACAACCCGTTGTTTTTATATGGAGGAGTGGGTATTGGCAAGACGCATCTTATCCAGGCCGTAGGAAATGCACTTATAGAAAACAAAAAGGCTTCAAGGGTGGTGTATGTAACGACTGAACAGTTTGTCCAGGAGTTTTTGGACGCCATCAGATACAAGAAAAACACTGATTTCGCCGGTTATTACCGCGGTGCTGATGTTTTGATTATCGATGACGTGCAGTTCATTGCCGGCAAGGAAAAGACTCAGGAGGAATTTTTTCATACCTTCAACGCCCTGCACCAGGCCAATAAGCAGATTATTGTCAGTAGTGACGCCCGGCCAAAGGACATCCCCACCCTGACGGATCGACTGCGTTCACGTTTTGAGTGGGGAATGGCAATAGACATGCAGGCTCCGGATTTTGAAACGCGCTGCGTAATTATCCAATCTAAGGCTCAGCAACACGGCGTGAACTTGTCGCATGACCTTGTTGAGCATTTGGCCGGTTCGGTTCAAAACAATATCCGGGAGCTGGAGGGCGTATTGAACCAGCTTGTTGCTTTTTGTGAGATGCGCCAGCTCGAGCCGACTCTTGAAATTGCGCTTGCGTTGTTAGGCAGCCAGAAGAACCGGCCGCGGCACCTTACAGCAAAACAGGTGGTCGAGCGTACAGCCAGGTACTTTTCCCTTTCCGTAGAAGAGTTAGTCGGACCAAAACGCGACAAAGAGATCGTGGTGCCCCGCCAGATTGCTATGTATATTATCCGCAGCGAACTGCACTTGAGTTTTCCGAAGATTGCCAGGGAATTAGGCCGAAAAGACCATACTACGGCTATCCATTCTGTAGAAAAAATTGATAAAGAGCAGTCTTATGACCCGGATGTGCGTGCGGCAATCAGTGCGATAAAGGAAAAACTGCATGTTTAAAGACTGTGTTTTGGCTGTGGGCGGGCGATTAGGTTCATTGTGTAAAAACGCCGGGTTTTACACAAATAGTTTTTTTGTATTTTTTACAGCTGGGTATAAGCCTGGGTTTTCCAGTATTTTTCCGTGTGTTGTACCCAGGTTTTTGCAAGTTATATTTGTCGAAGTTCTCTCAATAAATCGCTGTTTTTCCCTATTATTCACAAGGTTTTCTACTATTAATACACTTCAAATAAATAAAGGATTAGTTATATGAAGCTTCAAGTCACACAGGAAAATTTAGGGCGGGCGCTAAACAACGTAGCCAAGATAGCCACCACGCGAAACACCTTGCCGATTCTCGCAAATGTCTTAATCAAGACGGTCGACAACAGGGTTTGTATAGCGGCAACAGACCTGAATATAGCCGTGACCAACTACATAGGCTCCAAAGTAGCCGACAGTGGCTCGATTACCGTGCCAGCCCGTCTGATGCAGGACTTCATTTCCAGTCTGCCTGGCGGAGTGATTGACATGAAACTCGATGACACCAAACTACATATCAGCACCGACCACCACAAATCGGTGATAAATGGCACCCCAGCCGACGACTACCCAGTAATGCCGAAAATAAAAGAAGGGAAAAAATGGAAAATGCCATCCAAGGAACTGAAAACCGCCCTTAACCAGGTTGTTATCGCGGCCAGCAACGATGACGCCCGGCCGGTACTAACAGGCGTTAATTTCTACACCGCCGCCGACGTGCTGTATGCTGTCGCTACCGACAGCTACCGTTTGGCAGAGAAAAAACTAATGCCGCTTAAAGAAGAAGTAAACGTGTTAGTACCGGCTAGCGCGATTCAGGACCTTTTAAGGATACTTGACGATAGCGACGAAGAAGTAAAGGTGACCAGCGACGAACAACAGATTCTATTTAAAAAGGGCGACGTGGAGCTAGTGACCCGCCTGATTGACGGAAAATTCCCCGACTATCGCAAGCTTATCCCAGAGAAGTTCAAAACCACTGCCACGGCTCCGAAAGGCGAGGTGTCGAACATTGCCAAAGTTTCGAGTCTGTTTGCCCGAGAAACAGCCGGTAGTGTCAAAGTTAGCGTAGACAGCGACGAAAAACAGATAAGCATAGACTCGATAGCCTCTCAGCTAGGCGAAAACACTGCCAAAACCAGCGCTAAAACCACAGGAGACGGGGAAATAACGCTTAACTCGCGCTATATAATGGACGCTTTGAACGTATTAACCAACGAAGACGTTTTTGTCGGCTTTAACGAAAAACTGGAACCTTTTATCTTACGAAACCAAAAAGACGACAGTTACGTGCACATCATCATGCCCCTGAAAAGCTAGGCCGTGGGATAATAACACCACCATGGTGTTCACTGACATTCGGCTGCAGAACTACAGGTCTTACAAAGAATCTTCTTTTGAGCTGGAGGGCGGCGTAACTATTGTCGTTGGGCCGAATGGCGCCGGCAAGTCCAACCTAATAGAAGCCCTGCTTTTGACAGCAAACAATATATCTTACCGCGGCCGGGATAATATTATCCGGCACGGGAGCAGTTGGGCCAGAGTCGATGTGCATACCAAAGACAACACCACCCGCACACTGAAGATTACTTCCGACCAAGAAAAAGACAAGCAACAAACAGAATTCGTCATTGACGAAAAGTCTTATACTAGGCTTCCCAGCGGCCAGAAACAACCAGCTGTTTTGTTTGAACCAAACAACCTAATGTTATTGCACGGCGAGCCGCAAAACCGGCGGGAATATCTGGATAACCTGTCCAACCAAATTAATGATACCTACAACACCGCGCTAATACGCTATAAGCGTGCCCTTGCCCAACGCAACGCATTGTTAAAAAATCCTCACCTGGACAACAGCCAACTGTTCGTATGGAATATACGCTTAAGCGAGCTGGCCGGAACCATAGTAAAACAAAGGATGGAAACCATAGGGCTAATAAATGCTAAACTTAGCCAAACATATTCGAAAATTTCTGGTAAAAATACTGAGCTGAAGGCTGCCTACAAAACATCTTTGGACACTAGGAATTATTCAGCCGCTTTGCTGAAAAAACTGGAAGCCCAAATAGAACTGGATAGAGCGAGGGGCTTCACCGGCGCCGGACCGCATAGGGAAGACTTTTTTATCACATTAAACAAAACCCCCATTGAACTTGCGGCATCAAGAGGAGAAACACGCACCTTACTTTTAGCACTAAAGATAATTGAACTCGAAATATTAGAAGAAAAAACCGGCAAAAAACCGCTATTGCTTCTAGATGATGTATTCAGCGAACTGGACGGAAGTAGGCGCAAGGCCCTAACCCGTTTCTTGAAAAAATATCAAACCATCATCACTACTACTGATGCTGACGTTGTTTTGAAAAACTTTTCTCAAAACTGCCAGACCATAATACTGAACTAAAGATTGTCAGAAGCCAAATCAAACTGGAAATCGAAGTCCTTCCTGTTAAGGCCATCTTGAGTTAGCTCTATATCTGTTTGGGATATGCAAACAGACTTGTTTTTAGGGGTAGTCTGAAGAATGATCGATGGTTTCTCAGAAAAGTTTATATAGCTTATACGACAAGAATCCAAGGCGACAGGAAGGAAGACAGCAAGCTTTTTTATACTGTCCAGACCGGAATCTTCTTCGCCGCTCAGACTAAACCTGTAAATGCCGCTTTTTTCTTCACCCCCTCCAGACAAATAAACCTGTCCGCTGCCTTTGTTTATAGAGATTGAAACGACAGAGAGTCCCAGCGGTAGGCTGGAAAAAGCTCGTGACAGACCATCTTTAATGCTATACAGCCAGACCCTATTATCGGTAGTATAAACAACCTTTTCATTATTAGCCCAGGCAGCTTTAAGAACCTGTATGTTAGGCAGCGTCTTTAAGAGCTCCAGCCTCTCATTATATATACCAGTATTTCCATAAAAGTCTGTAAGGATAAGCTTAGTACCGTCCGGGGACCAAGAACCGGCTAAAGCAGAGAGGTTTTTCTTGGCTTTTAGGTTGCCGCTTTTATCTATGATTTCTACAAAAGGTTCTTCCATCTGCTTGTCGGCAGAAGAATCGTTCGGCGGCGGCACTATGATTGCCAAACGCTTGTTCGAGGCTGCAATAAAAGGTAACGCGGAGTCTTCCCACCCTCCTACATATCTCGGCTTCTCTGATGCCCCAGCCGCATAAATACCGTCTTTTTTTATAATATATATTGTCCCATCCGGAGATACACAGAAGGTTTTATTAACAGTGAATGGACCGGGCAAACTAATCTTACGAACATCGTCGCCTACCAGCCTATAGATGTTGCCCTTGCTGTCCTCAGCAGCTCCTATTCCATAGTCGGACCATTCTGCCCGCTGGAACCCAGCAATATTAGATACTTGAATCAGCCGATTTGCATCGGTTATCCGGAAGAGAATTCCTGAGCCAGATTCAATAAAGCTCAACCCCTGATTGCTGGGATACATACTATTTGCAAGCATCCCGATAACCGGTTCTAAGCCGGTTTCCTTCGAGGGGTTGAGATTATACTCGTTATCCTCGCCAGCCCTAACGGTAACTGCTTTGTTTATATAAGAGGCTTTGTTGCTTACGCTGACTATGTATTTCCCGGGCGACACGCGCACCGACAATCTTTCTTTAGCTGTTTTTGAAAATAATTTTTGGCCATTCTTGCTACCACCAGGCAGCTCGCTGATAGTAATAGTATTTCCGTTATCTGTAACTACCGATATCGAGCCGAAACGAAGGTAATTCCATAAAGAACCCCCAAGCACAATAACAAGCACGCAAAACCCGAACAAAACCAGTTGCTTTTTATATTTTAAAATCGCTTCGGTTATCATAAGCAGCCCTATCTAATATTACGTTAATTTATCAGCCCTTCTAAATCACTAGGTATGGATGTCGGGAAAACATATACTTCAGGTATCGGCTCGGCAATCTCGGTAGGAGAAGTCGCGTCATTGCCGTTCGGGGAATCCCAGCTGATGTGCAAGTGGGCCTCACAGGCATTCTGGTAGTGCCAGGGATCACCATGGCAATAATCTCCGTTATATCCTATCCAGCGCATCCACTTTGGAAATTTGTCAGGATAGACTATATGCATACACTGACCGTAATCGCCGTTATAAAAGGCACAACCTTTCTTGGAGCCTATGGGATCATTTGCTCCATCGCCGAACCATCCGATAGCGCGCGCCGCGGCTTCGGTGGAATTTTCCCAATCATTTTTTGAGTTTCCGCTTTTTGGTATAAGGTCTACGGATATCCCTGCGCCGTGGCTGTTATGGCCGCTAGCCAGACCGTCTTCCGCGCACATATTATATGTGGTGATCAGATAGGCCAGATCAGCCGCTACCCTAGAATCTATTCTAGTGGTATGCCCGGGGCAAGAGTATTTGCTTGGCAGGGTAATAAACTTACCTTTTGTGCTCACCGTAATAGTTTTTTGCAGATTAGCGTCACCTGCAGGCGTGCCAGAACATTCACCGGACGACGCTACGCTACCACTTACGCCCCCGCCATATTGATTGAATATTTTTCGGGCGGATGCTTCTCTATCCGCCAGTGCGGATCCGCCTGAAATTTCAAAAGTTGCTTCGAATTCGGTAGCAGCATCCTCGGGCGAAGAGGCTTTCTTCAGGCTATTTAGTGTACCGCTATAACTTCCGCTTAACTCTTGCCAGGTCCACTCTAGCTGTGCAAAAAGGCTGTAAGGGTCAAGGCTCTTCCCTTTTGCAAAATCTACTAGCGAAGCCCAGCGTCCGCCATTATCCCACTGGGCTATACCTGTATGTGTGCCATTGCTGGCGCGTGTATCCAGATTTTCAGTTAAACCGCCGGATTCAACCATAAAATTCCCTATAATTCCTGCGGCGGCCTCAGCGGACAGGCCTTTTCCGACAAAATAGAGAAAGGCCTTTTCGCCATTAGTGCCTCCCACCAGGCTTTCATCCCCGCCGGTTCCACTTCCGCTGGTTGAGCAACACCCCCCTGAGCCAGAGGCCTCTGGCTCAGCCCCGATTGGCGCAGCCCTGCCGCTTGCGAGCCTGGCCATCTCTTTGACCCAGCCGCTTATGTTCTTGACATAAGTATCTTCATTTCCGTCTGGCGCGTATTCTGCAATGTATGCGTCAAGATCTCCCTTATCCAAGATGTTTCCGTATTGCTCCCGCAAGTAGGACGCTATATCACCGCCTCCTGCAGCATTTTTGTTTTCATGTGCGGTGTAGTCTACGCTAGCTTTGACCGACGACCACTTATACCATATGCCGGGAGCACCGGGAGCACCTTGGCTAACAATATGAGGCTGGCTGATCAAGGCCGACCGCCCAAATGCATTGTTGCCCCTATCGAAAATATCGCTTATCCCAGGATCTGCTAAGCCAGATTCCATATAAGCTTGGGCTACTATCAAAAACGGGTTGATATTGGAGTTTTTCGCTCCTGCTACTATGGTTTCGCCCAATCCATTTAGTTTGCTGTTCGGATTTTCTTTTTTGATGAACTTATCTATGGTTCCGGCCATAACTTCTGGGTCTAAATCTGGAAAAACACTACCGTCTGGCTCCCCGGAACCACTGGTTACTTCTGACGAAGAAGAACAACGACCCTCATCAAAATACTTAATACTTTTAGCGAAGTATCCTTTCTGTTCGCTCGATAAACCTTGCACCTTGGCAGGCACGGCCGTAATCAGCAAAAGAGCACCTATGCATATAAGCTCAACAGGCCTTGAAATCAGCTTACCGACCAACATTTTTTTAGAAATCATAATGATAATGTTTGTTCCCTGGACAGACCTCTCCATTGTTGTGCCCGCCATACTTAGTTGCAATTTTGTTAAAAGCAGCCACATTAAGAGCAGGAGAGCAGGCTATGTCTATAGCAATTCCCTTATAATGGTTCGAGGTACTTGAATGATCGGCGTTGGTAAGCGCATTTAAGCCAATGGGGTAATTTTCTGCATATTCAACCAGTGCTTGGAGCAAATCAGTACTTACTGGGACGCTTTTAAAGCTAACATCAGGCGAATTAACAATCCCTTCGCCCGTTCGCACAACGCTTTTCAGCACATCTTCAACAGTCGTACCGTCAACCTCGTCGGCATATGGATAGGTAACATTTGGGTTATCAAGAAGTTGCTGTGCTAATTGCTGTGCATCACCATTTATGACGCTTCCTGTCGAACTACTACTAGATAGAGCGGCCTCTGTATCAAAGCCGAGCATCTCGCAGTACTTCTCGCCTTTGGGGTCGCCGTCGGCCTGAAAGCAGGCGTTGCTAACTGTAGAAACCGCATCCGCTAGGTAAAAACGATACCGCTTAAACCAAGGATCATGATTTTTTTGCGGGTCGCATTTTTCGTTGTCGAGGACGTTAAATACGTTTAAATCATCACTGCCCATCGCCTCGGTTTCTATGGATATGCCATCGGAAGCGGTATGGACGCTCATGCCGAAACACGGCTTGCCGTATTCATCATTCAATTCATTAAGACGGGGCTCGACCTTCTCAGCATTATTATAAGGATTTTCAAATTTAGGATTTTCTTGGTCTGCTAAAGAGAAGCCGAACTTGGGCACTCCATAATCAACATTTCCGGCCGCACTGACCAAAGAATTGTTTCCAAGAGGCAGAATACTTGCGAACCTGCCGGTAAGCAATCCTAATGAGGAATTAAAAATATCCGCGAAACTGCTTAGTGAATGGGGGGCATTGTCTATAAGCTGGCCGCTTAAACTGTTAGAACTATAGGGGTCAAGATAGCGCTCCGCGAATGATTTGGTTTGGTTTTCGTTCCTAAGATTATTTTGTTCATAAAGCCTAAGCTCCGCTCTTTGCTGGTTGCTCAAAGGACTGCCGCCCATGGATACGGCATTATCATTAGCAGCTAAAAACGCCCCGGTGTTTGCCAGATTGCCATAATCAGCCCCTGACGCCAGCGTGTCTACCGAATTGCCGGAAACTAAAGCCAAAGCGCCTTCCATTATTGCGTCTACGCTTGTACCGGCGGCTCCAGCTGCGACATTAAGTCCGGCCAACACGGCATCTGAACCGACATTCAACACGTCTTTTACGATTGGGATAGAACCAGCAATCCCCGATATGTCGCAGGCAGTGTCAAGGAAAGGTACTTGGTCTAAGATATCGAAAAATAATGGCTTGTCATTAACGTTTTGCAAACTAGCCTCTGGGGGCATTTTGTAGCCCGTTTGTTTGTGGCCGAGTTCGCCCTGAATTGTCCCGGCTTCTGTCCAATTTGTTCCGGTTTGATTATCATAGAGGGCATCTTTAAATGCTCCCACTTCATCGAGGGTTAGGCCTTGCCCGCTCATTACCTCATTGCCCATGCTTACCACCCTAAAACCCATTCGCATCATCGGCAGGACATTATTTGTATACTTATAGTCCGGCACCGCATCGCCAAAGCCCTTAGCGGCGCATAAAATACCTACGGCTATAGAGCCGGTTCCAATTCTTTTAGCAAGTATTTTGATATTATTCTTTGCAAGCTCTTTGGCGGCTTCATCTATGGTCTCCTCTGCTCCCTCTGCCGCCACCTTGTCGGCTTCATCTGGAGCATCGGGCTTTTTATCGTCATTTGTATCCTTGGTGTCTTTAGGTTTCACCCCGCCGTTTTTTGTACCTTCTTTATCTTGTCTGGCAGCTTCTTTTCTGCGTTCATAACGCCAATCTACCAATTTATCTACTGCTTTATGGGTAAGATATCTAAATGGATGGAAAATAACCCCGCCTCTTTTCTTTAAAAGACGCGAGGCCAAGGTGCTGGTAATGTTATTGGTGCCAGTAAGCTTGCCGATCGTCCTTATAAATTTACTGCGCTCCTTCCAGCCCATGTCTTTCACGCTCATAATGTGCGTATTACCGGGCAGTACTTCACCGTTCCCGCGTACAACATCCTGGCCTTTAACCGAGCCGGCCGTAGTTACCTTTGCGCCTTTTCCCATGGCGCTCTCTAATCTTGCCGACGTTTTTTCGTCGGCATCTAATAGCCCGTTTATATATTTGTCATTTACTATTTCAAACCCCACAACTATCCTGGTTTTGGCTGAATAAACCGGTCGTAAGCCTGTTTCTTTCAGAAGCTTGGCTTCCCACTTGTCAGCTGCATAATTGCCGACAAAACCAAGACGGGATTTTTGGGCTTGTCCGGTCAGTGCATAAAGCAAGGTTCTGGCGCCGCGCTCATTGCCGAAATCTTCATTGCTTCGCAGGTGAAACTGTTGTAGTAATTGAGCAAAATGTACAAATTCAAAAGGGCCCGAAGCAATGCCGGCAAGGAAAATCATAATACCAACGACAGCACCAATAAAACCTCCGGCGGCAGTTTTTCTTTTATTTCTGGTTAAAAATTTCAAAAAAGGGCGAAGCGATCCTAAAGCTCCCCCGCCAGCCGCTGCACCGGCGACACCGGTGAAGCCTTTACCAAGTTGATTGGCCAGACCTGACTCTGCACCGCCAACTGCTCCTCTTGAACCCACGCCTCCCGCTGCTTCCCGCGACTGCAAAGAATCTTCGCCCCTCGGATCGGATGATTTTCCGGCGGCTATGTTGTCGGGGCCGCGCGGGTCGGAAGAATCGCCTGACGGAGTAAAGTCCGGACTGCTCGGACCAAAACGCGCCTTTTTTTCCGCTTCGCCGTGGGTATTATCTCTTTGCTCGGTTTCATTCATGGTAGTTTTTATCTTTATCCAGCTTTAGCTTATTTCGCGCTGTTTAAACTCCGGGCATCAGACGGTTCTCCAAATCTATTGTCCCTCCGGCCTCGGCCATTTCCCCGGCTTCTTCAATCTGCTTTACTTCCTCGGGGTTGGTCGTAATCAGGTTCTGTTCGGTTTCGCTGGCGATTATGTTCAGGTGTACGTGATTTTGCCCGGCAAAAAACAGCCCTTGGCCAACCGGGAAACTGCTCAAACGCTTGCGCTCTTCGCTGGTCAGCTTGAAAACGTCCGCTAATACGTCTACTGCCGAAGGCGACTGTTTAAGCAACAGCTGCATCGATGAGTTAGCGACAATCGCTCGGCCTAAGCTGGAACCCATAAAGTCTTCAACATCCTGAGATATCGTCGTAATGCCCAGATTATATTTGCGGGCTCTTTTAGCCAAACTAAACATAAAACTAGCGCTGTCTTGGTATTTCATTAACTGCCAGGCCTCGTCAATTATAAGCAGCCGGCGTTTTTGATCGGACTTGGTCCTGTTCCAAATGAAATTAAGGACTATATACATGGCAACCGGTCGAAGTTCGTCTTCCAGATCTCTAATATTGAATACCACCATTGGATTGTTGATATTCATGTTGCTCTGCTGGGAAAAAATCCCGGCAAAAGTTCCGGATGTGTATTTGCGCAGGCGCTGGGCTAAATCCGGCCCGCTGCCGCCCATATGAAGCAACGTGTCATAAAGGTCATTGATAGTCGGCGGCGGCGATTTGTGGGTCAACGGGTCGTTAGTGATGCCGGCTTTGGCGTAAGTCTCTATCAGCGCCGCGTCCAGATCGGCTTCTTCGGAGGCATTTAGCGACGCTTCTACCGCTCCCCCGCTGGCTTGAGCCGCGGCTCCGCCCATCATTAGCCGTAACAATCCATGCAGAGTTATCAGGTTGCTCCGAAGGGCGTTATCGGCTTCTTCGGTATCAATAACTTGCGGTAAATCAAAGGGGTTAATTCGGGTGGAAGAGTTCAAACTTAGTCGGACATAAGCTCCGCCAACCGCTTCGCACATCCGCTGATATTCATTCTCCGGGTCGACGATAAATATCTCGGTACCGAACATCAAGCTCCTGAGCGCCTCAAGTTTAACCGCAAAACTTTTACCCGAACCGGACTTTGCAAAAACTACCGCGTTGCCATTTTCTAAGGAGAAACGGTCAAAGATAACCAGCCCGGAATTGTGCATATTAATTCCATAAAGTATGCCGGTTTCCTGGCTTAAATCAGCGCTGGTGAATGGAAAACTGGTAGAAATCGCGCCGGTATTCATGTTGCGCCTAATCTGCAATTGGTCAAGAAACTGCGGGACTACGCTATTGAACGCTTGTTCCTGCTGGGAACTAGCCGCCTTGGAATAAACCAGTTGCTGGCCAAGGATTGATTCTATCTTGTGGCTGATAAAATCAAGCTCATCCATAGAGGAGCCATACACAGTAAAGTACATACCAAGGCGGAAGAACCGCTCTTCACCAACCTGAAGTTTATCTCGCATTTCTTCGGCGTCCATAATGGCACTTTGTTTGGCAGGATCGCGGACGCGGCCCTTTTCGGTATCTATTTGGATGCCGGCTTCCAGTTGCGCGACTTTTTTGCGCAGGTTTTCCAATACAACCTGGCTTTCAACAGGATAGATATAGAGTGAAAGATCAATGACTTCGTCCAGGTTTACCATACTGCTCAGCCAACCTGTCGATAGTTGCCGTGGATAGCCGAAAACATAATAAGTTCTTGCATACCGGGTGCCGATTTGAAAATGTGTACCGCTGTATTCAATCGAACTCGGCGCGACAAAATCACGAAGGGCGGTGATACCTTTTTGGAAAGCCGCCGATACTTCCAGCTCTTCACGTTGCTGCTGGGCCTGGGCGACAGCCGCCGGGTCAACTGGCTGTTTTTTCTTACCGAACGCCATCAGGTTTCAAGCTCCTTGTCCAAAGCCGGCTGGGGGGCCTGTCCTTCGCCCTTGGTTACCACCGGTGTAGTAAGGCCATTGAAATCAACCAGTTCCTGACGGGTCGCCGTGTCTGGGTTGTAAGCGTCATAATAAAGTTCGATAAGCTCTTGGGTATCCAGCGGGATTCCTTTCACGCCGCATTGGCTCAAGCCGTCAAGCACTGAGTGCACCCGTGTACGCAGTTCTGTCTTGGCATCTTCCAGTTTAGCCTCATTGATGACCACATGCGTCTGGTTCTTGCTAAAAAGACCGACTAGCCCGTCAAGAATATTTTTGCTGGAGGTCAGCGGTTTTTGCTTGGCTTCAGCGGGCAAAAACGGGATTACTACGTAAAAATGCTTATCCATGATATTGGTCTGTTCTGCCAACTGGCTGATATAGTCCAAATAATCATCCATCAATATGGCCAGCAACATATTGTCCTGTTCAGTCTGGATTTTTTGCAATTTTTCAATATAGGGTTGCATGTCGACCATTTCGGAGCGGATAAATATCTGGATAGGAAAATAAAGAGAATTTAGAAAACTTTGGTATGCAGACTCCACTGACTCCTGTTCGGCCGGACTCATCAGGTCAAAGTTGATGGACTTGAACATCACAACCGAACGGAACGAACCATCATTCATAATCACTATGCCGTCGCGAATTTCGGCAATATGCAGGGTGTTCTGGGTACTGTTGGCGTTTACATGCGGCTTTGGTTGTGCGTCCGGTTTTTTCTTTGGAGCATCTTGAACAGGAGCTTGCTGAGGCTGTGTGACCGGAGCCACCCTTTTAGGCTTCAGCAGGTTTATGTTCGGCTGTACGTTATCTGGCTGAGAAGGATTCATGTCTTTGCCACCCTTTTTCTTTTGATGTTTGATGGGCTTTAATGAAGCGAAATTACGACTTCTTTGCTTTCATCATCGGTGTCGCTGTTCGCTCGCCTCGCAATGGTAGCCACTTTCAAAGCATTATTATGGGCTAGTTCAAGTATATCAGGGCTAGTCTGTTCTGTCACAGACGCTTGTGCTTTTTTTACCTCTGTTGTTGGTTCGTTTTGTCTATCATCAAGACTGGTATCAGTCGGAACAGCGGGGGATGGAGCGGCAGGAATAGTGCGCAGGTTGCTTCGGCCTATATCTCCAGCACGCTTTTGATTTCGCAACATTTCGCTAAGCGTGTTCTCGCTCGTAATGTTTTCAACAGGAGGGGCTACAACCGGCTCAGGTTGGCTAATAGATTCCAGCGGCTCGCCGGCTCTTGCCCTGTCCATTTTATCAATGATTTCAAATGTACGGGCATCATCACTTTTTTGGATCATTTCGTCCAGGTTGCGGCCTTCTTCCATCATATCTGGGATGGCGGCCGTAAAACTAGCGGAGTCCGAAATTGATTGGGATAACTCAACCAAACGACTGCTGTCAGCCGGCTTGCTGTTGTAGTTGGGCAAAGTGGCGTTTTTAATAACCCACCCACGGCTATCAAGTGTTTCAGCTAAAGCCTTGAGCCGGCTTTTTACCTCCGTGCCAGATAATCCGTTACCACGAGGCTTTTCTTCTTTTTTTGGCGCAGTTATAGTTACCAGTTCCTGCCGTCCGGCTTGGTCCCAGATGCGCCTCTTTGGCTTTATCCGAAATCTTATCTTGGCCAGTACCCAGATATCGGTTGGCTGTTCACTGCTCCAAGGGAATGCCATAAAAAAGCCGAAAAACATCGGGGGTAAAGTCACTGCCAGTCCCAACATTAACCCTTTAGTGATGACAAAAAATGACAAATAAGCAAAAAGCGCGCCGACCATCGCAAAAACAAACTGTTTTAGTGACAGCGGCCCGACAAATTTGTCTTCCGCTTCAATGTCTTGGATTACTTTATAACTTGCCATATCATTACTTTAATTTATTGACCTTGTCCTGATTGTTGAGCTTTTTGAGCTTCTTCTTGCATCTTTGCGATCTGTGCGGCTCGTTCCGAAGCCTCGTGTCCTTCGGCTTCAGTGCCCCATTCGCGCCGCCGTTCGGCGAAATCGGCGGTCTTACGGGCATGTTCCATCATTTGCCCGATAGTCACATTAGCTCCCTCAGGTTTATAGCCGAGCATATTATCCTGGAATGCATCTACAGCCTCTGATCCGGCACTGCCCAATACTTCCTGAAATCCGGCAGTGTCAGCCAGAAGCCTGATAAGTTTCTTATTGTTTTCCATTTGCTGAACACTATCCTTCTTCGGGTCCCATTGCGATTTATCTGCCGTAGCTCCGGCTCCCATAAGCGCGTTGATTTCGTTTTTCCAGGCTCTGGCAACTTCTCTGGCGGCTCGGGGGTGTCCCTGTGCGGCTTGGCCCGGTGTGATACGCTCTCGTATCATTTCTTCGTAACGCTTCTTAGAGTCTTCGATAGCATTTTTATCGCCACTGCGCAATGCTTCCTGGTACAGCAAGTTGGCCGAAGCACTGGCGGCCAAATCAAAACGCCCGGCTTGCTTGGCCCCTTGTATGCCTTTGACAAGTATAGCGTTGCCAAGTCCCCTCCTGCCGCCGGAGACCTTGTGGATCATTTCTTGCATCTGATCATGAGATGATTTAGCCACGGTATCGCTTTTAAGATGGTCTCCATCCCCGTCTTGCCAGATTTCATCGGAAAGGGCATAACCACCCCTTCCATCGGGTATTAACCCGCCTGAACTATTGGTCTTATATTTGTAAACCTGTTCATCAAAAGCAGTGGATATACTTGGCAAGGTCATTGCCGAGAATGCTCGTCCGGCGTCAGCCCCGCGGACTTTGTTCAGGTCCATTATTCGGTTGCGGGCTCCAATCCGGTTCTTACGCCGCTCCGCTCTTTCCGCGCTACTCAAATCCGGCGCCTGGTCATTAAATCGCTGACCTGCTACTTGAATGAGCTTACGGTCAATATCAGCTGCCGTACCATTAGAAAGCGCATTAGCCTTGTGTTCATCGTCAAAACCGTCCAACGCCATCGCTTCAGGGCTTTTGCCCACTTGCTCAGTAGCGGCTTGGGCGGTAGCCCTGTCCACGGCATCGTTTAGGCTTTGTCTTGGGCGGGTAAGCCTCATTTGGTTTAAGTTGGCTATCTTAGCGGCACCCCGGTTTATACGGTGTCGCAAACCCCTTCCAGCCCCGGTTTCCGGATCTCTGTCGTAATTCCCAATAAGCCCACTAGCTCTTACATGCTCAAGCCCCTGACTGTAATTACCTTGCAAGCGTTGTCCGCTCAGGCGGTTAGCCATACTTTGAGCTTGGCGTGATGCATTGGAAAATGCGCCCAGTGCCCCGCCGGCGAACCGGAAAACGAACGGAATAAGAGCTAAGGGCAAAAAAGCAAATATCAACCCGTTTATAACTTGCACTGCAGCATTCGGGTCATTACCAGCATGCGAGTTGTTATAATTAATTGCTGTCAGGACATCTGACACAGCAAAAATTGCGGCAATCATCGGGTAGACCATCAGCGTTTTTAGGAACAAGTCCCACCACTGTTTGAAATATTTCTCAGTTCCCGGCAGAACGGATAGCACAATGGCAGCCGGCGCTACCATGGTCAAAAGAACTAACAAAGCTTGCCTAAGAGCAACGGTAAGTAAAGTAGTTAGAATCAATACAAAGACTGGCAAAAGCAGGAAGAACATAGTTGACAAAGCTTGGCCTCCAGCGAATGCCGGTACCCCGAACAATGCACCCAAGACTAACAAAGCCCCTCCGCCGATATTACTACCGCCGGCATCAGGTTGAGCGTTCAACACGCCAGCGGCATCAAACGGCCCGCGGATAAGTTGTCCAATACCGTGTCCAGCCACTGTAGTTATGTCTATGGCTCCGACGCAAAGATAAATCGACAGATTAATGCCGATTACGGCAAAAAACAGCCGCGGGGCGATTTTGCGAATCATATAGGCATCAAGGTTCATCTAACTGCCCCCTCCCCTGGTCTGAGAGTAAACAATAGCCAATAGTGAACCGATAAGCAGAATATTAGCCAAAAATCTAAAGCCCTGCCAAGCTTGATAGAAAGGATCGCCGGGTTTTGCGCTGACCGGATTATTTTCCATCATCGGCTGTATATAATCTTGAAAAACCCATTCGCCGAAGTTCTGAACCACTTCAGTTATACCACAGATAATCCACCCCAGATTAATTCCGCCACCACAGCTGCTTGTCCCTTCACTGTCACCAGCAGCATTGGCATCTTCTTCGGACTGAACGGCACCATTTTTGATGGCGTTAGGGCTTTTAACAACTTGGTTGTTAACAATTATCATAATGTGGATATTGCCGACGTCGTCAAGTCTTCTTTTACAGTCATTGAGTTTCGTATCGTCGTATCCCCAATAGCCATTGTTCAAGTCTTTGAACATATGATCGTTACAGCCCAGGGAAAAGTACAGGTTGCTCTGAATGTCTTCACACTCATTCCAGTTGTCCCGATCGCGTCTCATCTGTTTACATTTTGTTCCGGCCAAGGCATTGTATTGGGCCAAGGCATTGTTGTAGCAAGTTTTATACGCGCCTTCCTTAGTGAACCACAGAGTCTTAGTTATGCTACTGTCATGGGGGTCATCCGGGAACGCATGGGTATAAAACAAGTCGGGACAGTCAAGAGCACCTTGTAGGTCATTTTCTGCAGAAGAACAAGTTATCTCAGCATTTTTGGGACCGACTACATCAACAGTATCTTCTAGGTCATGACAATAAAGCCCGACCTGCTTTAAAATATTGTTAGTTGTTGCGGCCTGGATCTTCTGCTGTGGAAAGGCAGCCAATATAAATGAGGCAAAGATTACCAGTATTGAAAGAAACAAGAACGGTTTTTTTGTTATTTTTTTGAGCATTTCTTTTGTTTGGATATAAAAACTCGAAAGAGCATTACTCTTCTTTAATTAATAATAAAACACTTATGTATAAAAGTCGACAACCCTTAAAGCATGGAGGCTAACGGTTACTTGCTAAACGTCTTAAATAAGGGCATACTTAAACTTGTTAAGCATAAAACAAATAGCCTATGTTAACTTTAAAAGCAAAAATATTCTTAGCTACCCCCTTGCTATTATTTGTTTTTTTAGTTGTTCCGCAAACTGTTAAGGCTGAAACTTTTCCTATTTCTCCCGGTCTTCTAAGCCCATCCAGGGACCAGTGTAATAATGCGAAAAACCCCGCCGCTTGTAAAAAAGACTATGACAATTGCGGGAACGGCTCCAGCGACAAAATTAAAAGATGCCGCGCGAATGCTATAGGCAATGCCTTGGCTCAGTCATTGCCACAAATAGGGAGTGCTAAACAGATTAGCGGCAAGAAAAAATCCGCGGCGAAAACAAAAGATGGCTACCAATGCGGAAACTTGCCTGATGACAATGATAACGTCAGGACCAAGATAAACTTCGGCTGTTTAGGTTCCAAAGCACCTGCCGGGATGGGCCCGATACAGGACTTAGTATTCGCGTTAATCAGATTCTTTTCAGTCGGGGTTGGTATCGCTGTTACCCTTTCATTAATTATTGCCGGTATCCAATACACTACGGCCGAAGGCAACCCGGAATCGTCGCAAAAAGCAAAACTGCGCGCCCAGCAAGCGCTTATCGGCTTGGCTATTTATATCTTTTCCTGGTCATTGCTCCAATTCTTAATCCCGGGAGGGTTGTTTAACACATGAGCGGATATAAATTATGGTATTAGTCTTTTTAGATCTTTTTGCGGCAGTAAATCCATGTCTTAAAGGTTTTTTGGGTATGCCCCCATGGTATGAATACTTGGATGTACAGGTAGCCAACCAGTGCGCCCCGCAGCTACATAGCATCAGCGATATATGGCTTATCGGGTTGGCATTGATAGAAATACTGACTCGCGTGGCCGTCTACGCGGCCATTGGTTTCGTAGTTTACGCCGGTATCAAATATAGCGCCTCGCGTGGTAATGCTGATAAGGTTAATAATGCCAAAAGTACCTTGATAGATGCACTGACCGGTTTGATAATAGCTATTGTGGCAACGGCGGCCGTAAGTTTCGTAGGAAAGAGCCTGCAATGATTTTTAAAACTATACCTATAACAAAAATTATTCTGCTGCTCTTGCCGGCCATGACAATCTTAAGCTTAGCCCAGCCGGCGCATGTATCAGCCGCGAATAACAAGCAGAAAACCCCACAGCACTCCGGGGCTGGAGCCGCCGCTTTTGACGACTGTTCGGCCGCCTTGTTGAAAAGCGGCCATGATACCCTAACTTGTACCAAGGTTACCGAAAGCGGTAATTGCGGCAGCGGCAAAGTATTTAACCCGGATAAACAATGTCTTACTACCCTGCCCAAAGTTGTCGCGGACACCAGTACTGTCAAAAAAGGCTTGCAAATTGTTTTCGGAGTCGCCGCTGGCGTGGCGATGATTTCTCTGGGCATCGCGGCTTTTAATTTCGCGACAGCCGCTACCGACGCCGAAAAAATATCCCGTTCCAAAAAAGCCATTGTTTTTGCCCTTCTCGGACTGGCCATTGCACTGTTGGCCGAAGCAATCGTAACTACAGTAATAGGAAAATTATGATAAGAAAAATATTAGTAAGCCTGTTTTGCCTCGGCATTATATCTTTGCCGGCTTCAGCTATTGCCGCTGATGTCGACGTTTTCGGCGATATATGCCAAAGGAACAACCAGCAGTCTTCCGCCTGCGAGGATAAAAACCTGGGCGGCCAAAACCCGATTTACGGGCCGGACGGGTTTATTACCAAGATAGTCAATATAATCAGTATCATGGTCGGCATCGCGGCGGTAATCAGTATCATTTTGGCCGGGGCGAAGTTTGTCAGCTCGGGGAATAACCCGGAAGAAGTTACCAAAGCCCGCGAATATATCCAATATGCCCTCATTGCCTTAGTCGTAGCGGCACTGACGCAGGCAATGGTAAGGCTGATATTATCGAGAATCACGGTAAATTAGTGATAATATGAACCAAGGATAATCATCATGCAAGCTCTCAACTCTTGGATTAAAAAGACCGCCCTTACCTTGGCAATATCACTTGGCCTGATGGTTCCGATGTTTACGGCGACAGCCAGCGCCAGTTTGTTCAGCGGCGCCAAAGGAGAAGCCTGCGTGGCCGTGGAGGCTGATAATGGAAGCGGACATTGTGACCAAAGCAAGCTAAAAGAAGGTGAAAATAGCCTTACCAAAACACTTACCACCCTACTTAACTTACTTACTATGATAGTCGGCATACTGACCGTCGTTATGTTGATGATCAGCGGCATTCGTTTTGTAACTGCCAATGGCGACAGCAACAGCATAACATCGGCCAAGAATACTTTGATATACGCACTGGTCGGGTTGATTATAGTCGGTTTCGCCCAAGCTATCGTAAAATTAATCCTAGAGAGGATAGGCTAACACGGGGTAGTTACATGGGAGTAACACAAGGACTAAAACTGAAGGTTATTGTAACGCTTATGGCTAGTATTATAATACTAGCCATCTTTGCAATTTCCGGCCGGCCGGCTTCGGCGGAAGCTGACAAGACTGCCAATATCCAGGCTTCGACCTGTCAGGGTGCCGAATTGACTTTCCCGCCGGGGCCGGTAAATGAAGATGCCTGCGCCTTTTCCGGCAACAAACCGGAAGAAAAAATAAATCAGCTGGTCGCAACCGTTGTTAATCTGTTTTCGGTAATCGTCGGCGTAGTAGCGGTATTGATGATTATCGTCGGCGGTTTCCGCTACATCACCTCCGGCGGTGATTCCGGCAACGTCTCGACTGCCAAAAACACCATATTATATGCTATTGTAGGATTAGTAATTGTAGCGTTAGCGCAATTCATCGTTAAATTCGTCCTTGCCAAAGCCACCGGTACAGGATAAATAAGGATAGAGAACGAGCTATCAAGCGAAAGGAATAAAAATGATAGGTAAAATAAAAAGACTAATCGCCGCTACCAGCGCAGCTTTGCTGTTAACATTTGCCGGGACATCGGCGGTTGTTATGGCCCAAAACAAGGATGCGGATATTCAAAACGCAACCTGTAAAGGGGCAAGCCTGGACTTAGACACTCCAGTTAATGCCCAAACTTGTAACACCGTAACTAAAAATTCAGGCGAACAAGCCAATAACACGGTAGCTACAGTCATCAACCTGTTTTCAGTAGTAGTCGGCGTGGTTTCAGTCATCATGATAATCTACGGCGGGTTTCGCTACATTACCTCTGGCGGCGAATCATCCAACATAACTACTGCCAAAAACACCATTCTCTATGCTATCATCGGTTTGGTAATCGTCGCGTTAGCGCAATTCATCGTTAAATTCGTCCTTGCCAAAGCCACTGGCACTACATAAAAACTGAAATATTTATAAAATGTACGCCCAATATACTTTCAGCAAAAGACTTGCCTGGCTGTTTTCAGGTTTATTCCTGCTGTTAATGCTGATAGCGCCGGTTGTTCCAACTGCTTCGGCCCAAGTCAGAAAAAGCCAGCTATGCCAAGGCGCGGACTTGAGCTTAAACGGCAGCGGCGATTGCCAGGTTAATGGCAAAAGCGCTGAAAGCAAAGCCGATCAATTAATAGCGGATGTCGTTAACTTCATCTCTGTAGTAGTCGGTATACTGGCGGTCATCATGATAATCTACGGCGGTTTCCGCTATATCACCTCCGCAGGCAACCCGGAAAATACCAAAACGGCCCGCAATATCATCCTCTACGCTCTTATCGGTTTGGTAATCGTCGCGTTAGCGCAAATCATCGTTAAGTTTGTGTTGAGTAAGATAACTTAAGCTGTAGCGATATGTTGGGCAGGACTCTTTCCCTAAGAAAATTCACGCTACTATTAGCCGCAATCTGCGCGGCTGTTTTTCTTTTATCGCCGGCTGCGCGCGCGGCAGACTTAAATAGCGAGCATGATCTGTGTACCGGAGCCAACTTGTCAATCCAGCAACAGGGAGCCGGTTGCGGCAAAACCAAAGACTCGCACGGCAACTTCGTTGATACCGGCAAAAGTGGGACGCAAACAGCCGAAAATCGCGTAACCAAACTCATAAACGATGTGATAAACGTAGTTTCAATAATCGCCGGGATTGCTGCTGTCTTTATGATAATCTACGGCGGTTTCAAGTTCTTGACTTCTTCCGGTAATCCAGAAGCTACCAAAACCGGCAGAAACGCGATACTTTATGCACTGGCCGGCCTTCTAATAGTCGCCTTTGCTCAAATAATAGTTAAATTTGTAATAAATAAGGTTCTAGCTTAAAAACTCCCCGGTAAACGGGGAGTTTAAAGTCCAAAGGGCTAACGCTTTATTGAATTTGTATTTTCTTAACGGTTTCTTGGTTGACCTTAACAAAAGTTATGGTCAAAACTCCATCTTTAAGAACTGCTTCGACTTCATCCTCTTTAACTGGCACTGGAAGCGCGATGCTACGGCTGAATTCGCCCCAGTAACACTCTTGGACGAAGTAGTTTTCTACTTCATGCTCCCCGCCGGCGCTCAATGTGCCGCGGATACTCAAAGTATTATCAGATAGGCTGACATCCAAATCCTGTTTGTTGACTCCGGCTGTGCGGGCTTTGACAATTAGTTTTTCTTTGGTTTCATAGACGTCAACAGCCAATTGGCCGGGAACCGCGTCCTCTTCGTCCCATTCTTCTTCCGCTACATCTTGCGGTTCGTCCGTGGTGGAAGCTGAAGAAGCAACTTCGTCATCTCCAAGAAATGCAGCCGTCAATTCGTCTTCCATCAATAAATCTTGATCGCGGCTTTTACGCGCCATAATTTTACCCTCCGAGGTTTATCTTTGGTTAGATTGTTTTCTTTGTAAGGACGGATTTTTATGTTACTTATTAGTATAAAGTACATTTTACCGTAAGCAACCGTCCTATATACTTATTTACAACACAAAAATTACAACTGGGGCCATTTTGGCTAAGTCGAAGGTAAATTAACAGATATGAATATTTTGGAAAAGACTGTTTCTTTAGTAGCGCCGCATCGTTGTATTATTTGCGGATTTACTGGCGAACTGCTTTGTACAGCCTGTCAGAGCACTTCTTTGCTACCGCCGCCTGCCCGCTGTTATCGCTGTCACGCATTGACTGCTCAAAGCCGGGTTTGTGTTAGTTGCAAAAGCAGTACAAAGATCAGCCATACCTGGATAGCCGTGGAATACAAAGACGCGGCCAAGAAACTCATTTACAAACTTAAATTCGGCCGGGCCAAAGCCGGCAGCTTAACCATCGCCGAGATAATAGCGGATACTCTTCCGCAACTTCCCGCGGAAATAATAGTTAGCCACGTACCGACCGCCAACAGCCGGGTCAGAAAGCGGGGCTATGACCAGTCAAAACTTATAGCCGAGAACCTGTGCAGATTAAGAGGCTGGCAATATCAGCCGTTGCTTGTTAGGACCGGCAAATCCCGGCAGGTAGGCTCGGGCCGCAAGGAACGGTTCGCACACCTTGAAAAAGCCTTGCATCTGAGCCGAAACGCCAAAGTAGCCGGCAGACACGTACTTTTGGTGGATGACATAACTACCACCGGCGCGACCATTGAAGCCGCGGCCAAAGTGCTCAAAGATACCGGAGCAAAAACCGTCGACGTCGCTGTCTTTGCCCAGCCGGTCAATTAGTTTCTTGGCTTGGCATGAGTATGATTTATTGAACGCTGTCAACAGAGGGCGGCTGCTCGTCATTACCAGGATAAAGCTCTTTGGCCGCTTCGTCACCAAGCTTTGTTTCCTTGTTTTGTATACCCCGGAGTGCTTGGCCTTCAGTTTCGTCGATAACCTCTTCAGCAATTGGCACTGCCAGTTGCTCGGCTTCGGCCTCTTCTCGTGCCTCTGCAATTGCACCATTGTCTGCTGGAGGAGCCGGCTCGCCATAAAGGCTGCTCGGAAAATCCTGTTGCGGTCCATTAGCTTCTGAGCTCATGATTCAATTATATATCCTTAGTGGCTTAAAGTGACATTATGGGCTAATATTGCTATACTTTACATCTGTTATTTTAAAAATAGCCAGTTTTGCATGCGAACTCAGTGTATGCAAAACTGAGAGGAGCAATTAGCAAGCATGCCTGGCAAGCCAAAGTAACGTCTTGGTTTGCCAATAAAGCTGCTGGATTGCGATGAGGAGAGGTACCCAAGTGGCTGAAGGGGACGGTTTGCTAAATCGTTAGGGGGGAGAAATCCCCCGCGGGAGTTCGAATCTCCCCCTCTCCGCCATGAAAATCGGCAGACTTGTGTCTGGCGTTTTTCATGTTGGGGGATTAGAGCTCAAATGAGTGACCCGCCAATGGCGGGGAACGGGGAGTTCGGTGTAGCGAAGCGTAGAAAAGAAAGCATCCATTAACGGCGGATATTTTCTTTTCAAGCAAGCGGAAAAGTGTTTTTGGCGTAGCCAAAAATGTGCGCTATCTTCCCCGCCAATCTATAATCAGATAGCTTTATCAGTACTGGTTAATCTGCGCTCCATTGGCTACAATATGCTTATGCCTAGTAGTAGACTTTCTGTCGATTTAAATTTTTCTACCAAACCTTATCGCCCCTGGGAATTGATATACTACGAAGCGCACAGAAATAAAGATGATGCCAAAAGACGCGAGAAGTATTTAAAGACCACAGCAGGAGACCAAGCGTTAAAAAGGATGTTAAGGAAACAGATGATTGAGATGAAAAATTTAAATCGACAGAAAGTCTACTACTAGGTATGCCTGATAATGACAGTACGGACAATGATTCCAACTGGGCGTACAAACCTGATGAAAACGTTGCGGCTTCTATTGAACCGGCCGAAAATCCTTCGGCTGAACAAAAAAAACCGCAGGAGCCAATAACTTGGACTGCTTCGGAATTCATTGATACCCATAAAGGCGCCGGCTGGCATGTACTTTTCTTTGCCGGCCTGGCCGCTTTGGGCGGTTTGGCCTACTTCCTTACCAAAGATTACATTTCTTCCGCGGTGATTATTATTGCTGGTATTATCTTTGCCCTGACCATCAACAGAAAACCCCGGCAACTGCCGTATGAAATAAACAATCAAGGCATCCAGATTGGCGAAAGGTTTTATGATTATGGAATGTTCAAATCTTTTGACCTGATGCAGGAGGGCGGCATAAAGAGCATCAACCTGATGCCGCTTAAACGGCTAATGCCAGATATTTCGTTATACTTTCCGCCGGAACAGGAAACCGCGATAGTTGATTTCCTATCAGCGCATTTGCCCCATGATGAGCATATTGAGAAATCTATCGACAGGCTGGCTAAGAAGCTGCGCTTTTAGGCGTCAAACCGGTTGTTTCGTCAAAAGCATGCATTAGGTTAAAGCATTGGATAGCTTGGGTCGCTGAGCCTTTGCGCAAGTTGTCAATGTTGCTGGCAAGCAAGGCCGTGATGTCAGTATCCCTGCCAACAGTTATTTTTTGAAGGATGGCACACAAGTCCGTATCGGCGGCGTATGTTTGGCTTAGCTTTTCACCATCTTCAAGCATTTTTACAAAAGGCTCGTCTGCATACTTTTGTACAAAGGCTTCCCTGACGTCTCCGGCTTCAACCCCATTTCGTAATACGGCGCCAATAGTTGAAAGTAACCCCCGGAAAATGTTATCGGACCTCGTAGCCATAAAATTAATATTATTGTTGCCTGTAAATTGTTCCATTTCACCAACATGCCTGTGATCCCTGCCCATGCTGTATAAAACTTGGTCATCCGTTTCCCCGCCCGGACCCTTTTTGCCGGCACCCGAATATCCGGAAAAGGCCGTAACAATCAGGCTTTTATCAGGTTCCAAAAGGCCATTTTCTATCAATGGTAAAAGTCCCAGCAGAGTTGCTGTTGGGTAGCAACCCGGGACTGATACAATCCAGCTGCCGCGTATCTCGTCCCTATTCATTTCAGGCAGGCCATAGACAACCGGCAATAAATTCGGTGCCGGATGCGGCTTTTGATACCATTTCTCATATTGCTTGGGATCCTCAAAACGCAAATCTCCCGATAAATCAATAACCATCTTACCGGCTTTTACCAAATGCCCTGCTACCTCACCGGACAAACCGGGCGGCAATGCTAAAAAAGAAGTTTCGGCTCTTTCGCTGGGTTCATCTTCAGCCTGCACGCAATCAATCCGGCCTACCCCCGGATGGCTTTCCAGCACTCCCAGAAGTTCTTCGCCGACATAACCGGTACTCCCTCTTAGTTCTACATCTATCTTTTTCATTGAGTTGCCATTATAGCAAAAATAAATTGTTGTTACTTTAGTTTTTCATACTTTGATGCTAGAATAACCCCCGTTAATAAGCACCCGTAGTTCAGCTGGATAGAACGTCGGCTTGCGGAGCCGGAGGTCACAGGTTCGAATCCTGTCGGGTGTACCATGCCAATTCCAATCTTTAGGTTGGGCTTAGCATGGTAACCATACCTTCGGTTCTGCGACTTGACAGATAAAACGCTTTGACCGAAAATAAGCGTAAGCAAAACTTAAAATGAAATATATTCAAATGGTAAAATCAAAAAAACAAGTTAAAATCAAAGCCTTTAGAAGAAACTTTAAATTTTCAATAAAACAGCTCGTCATATTTGCTGTTTTATTCTCCATATTTGGCACTTATCTGATATACAAAAGCGTGGCTTCGACGCCCGTGCTTGCTGTTTTAGAGTCAGAACAGATGCAATTGCCGGCAGGATCCAGCATCATTACCGACGCTACTGCTAGCGGAGGTAAAGTAGTCAAAGTTACAGCTAATGGTACGGCTACGGCAAACATCAGCCTTAGTGCTAATGCCTCGTCTTTGCAACTAAAGGCAAAAGGCACCAAATGCAAGGGTAGATGGCCTGGAGTAAACATAAAATCAGACGCTACCACAATATTGTCTACGACTAGCGTATCCTCTAGTAGCTGGAAACAATACATCTCTGGCGGCATAACTTCTGGAACTCATAATCTAAGCTTCAGTTTTAGCAATATGAGTAGCTGCCGGCCGTTATATCTGGATGTGGTCACCATATATGCCCAGGTCGCAACGACTCAACCGACTCCAACACCAACTCCAACTGAACCAACTCCAACTACATCAACGACGCCCATTGCAAATTCAATATATTGGGGTTCTTGGATAGACGGCGATTCTTACGGAGGCAGTAGTAGCGGCAGGGGAGATGCTCCATGGGATACGACTACATGGAACTTGTTTGAAAGTCACGCAGGTAAGAAAGTATCGATACTCCACTACGGCCAGCCCCCGATGTGGGAGCAACAATTCGCAAGCGGTCCGGCTAACATTATTACCGGCCGCGGAGCTATTCCAATGATGGACATGAGCT
The DNA here is from genome assembly GCA_025451045.1 of Candidatus Saccharimonadales bacterium. Taxonomy (GTDB): domain Bacteria; phylum Patescibacteriota; class Saccharimonadia; order Saccharimonadales; family 2-12-FULL-41-12; genus JANWLD01. The sequence goes on along the minus strand of JANWLD010000001.1, from coordinate 99,032 downwards.
CAAAATCAGTACCATTGGCCGACATAGCGGCTGGTAAATACGATTCGTCTATCACGAGCTGGGCTCAATCCGTCAAAGCTTGGGGTAAGCCTTTCTTTTTCCGTTGGAACTGGGAAATGAACGGAACTTGGTTTTCTTGGGGTGCTCAAGCAAAACAGAGCCCGAGCACATATGTAGCGGCATGGAAGCATATTCACGATGTGGTTAATGCCCAAGGAGCCACTAACGTCACTTGGGTATGGTGCCCGAATACGACATTCACAGGCAGTACTCCGCTTAGCCAACTCTACCCGGGCGGAAGTTATGTTGACTGGACATGCGTTGACGGCTATAACAGCGGGACTAGCGGAGGTAAGGCAGATTCTTGGCGCAGTTTCTCAACAGTGATCCAGCCTACATATAATGAGCTACTTAGCATTGCCTCGACCAAACCGATAATGATTGGCGAAACAGCGTCAAATGAAGGCGGCGGAACCAAATCAGCTTGGGTAAGCGATACCCTTAGCAGCCAGTTACCGGTAAACTTCCCTAAAGTTAAAGCCTTCGTATGGTTCAACTGGCCTATCTATGAGAATGGAGTGAATCAGCAGTGGCCTATAGAATCCAGCCAAGCCTCCCAAGACGCGTTCAAAGCCGCCATAAGCTCCGCGTATTATGCGCCAGGCAGCTTTGGCAACCTACAGCCCTTATCCAAGGTCGCCCCTCTTTAAAGTCCGAATGCTCTTCGCCTCAGTATGATTAATCGCAAAAGGACTACTATTAAGTGCAAGGTCAAAAACTCAGCAACAACGGTTCCAAGCAATTTGATAATTAATTCTTGGCTGGGCGGCCACTGCACAACTACGTCACGGTAGATTTCTGACCATTTTGGGAGAAGGTCGTTAAATAAAAACCTTAAGAGCATAATCAACAGAAACGTTCCAACAATTCTTTCAGAGTTCAACGCCAAGAAATGCTTGATACGGCCATATTTGTCGGATCCTACGGGATATACATATTTATCTATCGCCAGATCATCACTGACTTCAGAGGTAATATTAGCAACGAAAATGATTAGCGAATATGTAATAACGCCTATACTAAACCAAAATATAGCAACTGCTAAATTGGCCGCTATGTTTTCAGGCAAGAACCTATCCAGATTACTACTGATAAAGTTCAATACGGAACTTTTGATGTTCAAGTCCGAATAAAACAAAGCATTCTGAACGCTGGAAACATTACTGAGAGAAAAACTTATAAGAATTATTGTTAGATAAACTACTACATCGACTGAATCCGGGATGAGCCATCGTATATAAGCGAATATTGTTTTTATCTTAGCCATAACTTATCTCTTTAATGCTTAAATCCAGTCTTTCACCCTAAGTTATGAAAGTCAATTTGGATATTTACTGAAGACGAAGCTTTATAACGGGTTTCCGGCTTTATTAAAACTATGCTCTGTCTAAGATTTTTTACGAACGGCCTGGTAAACCGTGTAAGCGGCCGCAGTAAGCATAGCCAACAGCCCCAGGATAATAATTACCCAAGTTTGTTGGTTAAATGTAGCTATAAACGCGTCATAGATATTTCCCACGACCGTGCGGTTATTTACGCTCAATATGTTGGCAAGAAGCGGCGGTTTGAACAGCGGGCCAACCAGCAGGGCGAATCCGGCAATCAGTGAAATAATAAAGCCTTGGGCGAACAAATTGCCTATCTTGCTGTTTGCCGGTTTGAAATAAGGCCAGGCAATACAGAAAATCGCCGCCAGTAACACAAGAGGACCCAGCCAGGAAACTATAACTCCGTATTTATAAAAACTGGGCACTTTATCGGCATCAACCAAAACGATTTGATCCGGAATTTTATTGACATCTACCCTAGTCTTGTCTTCCCGGTTCGTAATGTCTATAAGTTTCGTAACATTGTCTTTTAGCCCCTGCGTATCTAAAACAATAGATTCCTGATGGCTTGAAGTTACATATACCTGAGCCCGCGTGGTAAGCTCCGTCAGCAGTTTTTCAACCTGCTCCGTGCCAAGCAGCCCGCTGATAAAATTTGTCGCCTTGTCGTCTACCACGCTTTTGAGACGGGGATAATCAGCTAGGCTTTTGTCGACAATCTCAGAAGCAATAGCCTGGCGGCTGGACTCGGATGTAAGCGATCCAACTGCCGTAGAGGTAAAACGCGCGGTATCAAAAACGTTCCTGTTGACCCAGATTGCCGAATTTGCGACTACCAAAAGAAAACCGGCAATAATAGCCGGTATAACCACACCCCTTTTAAAACCGCCGAAGACATCTGCAAGAGCCATAAATATCCCTTTACTTCAATACTGAGGGTTTAATGCCCGTAATGCAAGCATAAGCCTAATTAATTACCAAGTCGCGGATTTCCGGCAAAGCTTCTTCAGCCGGTTCGTGAATTACAGCTTGCGCGTATTCGTCAAACGGGCCGGGCTGAGGATTTACGATAATCAAAGACCTTTCATCTCGAGCGGCAAACCAGAGGGCCGCGTTAAACCATGTCCGAATATAAAACGAGGTTCCGACCACCATCAGCGTATCTGCTGCCTGCAAGGCTTCCGGAGCTTCCTGATGATAAGCTTTGCTGACGTAAGGAGGCACGTGGGTGTCGTTAACAAGCATCATATCCGGTTTCAGCGGATTGCCGTCCTCGGGGCAAGCGGGCAATGTCTCCTGATCGTTTTCTGCCAGCCAGCCCTCCATGACTATTTGATAATCGCACCCCTGCTCTTGCAGATTTGCACAGCTCAAGTCGCGATTATTCCCATGAACTTCTATGAGTTTGGGCTCAGGAGTACCGGCTAAAAGATCCAGACTATCGACGTTCTGCGTAATCACAATATCTATGGCAGAAGCTTCAACCATATCTTTGAGCGCCAAGTGCCCGGCCGAGGGTGCCAAGTCCCGGATTTGGTCGTAAAACTGCCAGAAGTTCTCGTACCAAGCGGCTGGGTCTTCATCAAAAAACTTGCGGTAAGCCCATCGGCTTGATTCGGCGTCATGACGGTCTCCATTCTCATCGCGGAACGTAGGCATTCCGGAGGCAACACTAATACCGGCACCGGTTAGTGCTACCGTATTTTTGGATTCTGTAATCATTTCAGCCACCTCTGCAGTCGATGCCATTAACCAACCATAATATATTTATATGGATTAGTCTAATCTCTGGCGTACCTCTAGTGCAATTTGCCATCGCCGGCAAAATATTTTAATCTGTAAGTGCTAAATGGTTAAAAATACTAAAAAGAATCCAAAAACTAAAAATTTGGATCCGGACGTACGCTTTTTGTTGGCAAACGAACGGACTTTGCTAGCTTGGATCCGTACTGCTCTGGCCATTTTGGCCGGCGGCATAGCCCTAATCCAGCTGTCCAACGAGGACAGCGCGACTCAAAATATCATCGGCACTGTCGTGGTCTTGCTTGGCGCCTTCATGGCGACTATTGGCTATGTACGCTTCCAGGCGGCAGACAAAGCAATCCGGCGCGGCAAACTGCCAACTCTGGGCCATGAGCCTTTCATCCAGACAGGGGGCATCATAATCGTCGCTTTGGCCTTAGTAGTTACCCATCTTGTCGGTATTTGGTAAATCCTTGCATAAAAACATGTAAAAAGTGTAATATTGTATTTGCATCAAAATTTAATTTCCTGTGGGTGGCGTGAAATTCGCCAATCGGACGTTATAGCCGTCGACCATTGTTCTAAAAGCAGTGGATGACCGTGTGAAAATCATGGGCCGACCGTATAGTCGGGATTCGCCTAGGCGGATGTTGTCAAGAGGGGCAACAGAAAGGGTAAAACAATGAAATATAGTAAATATGGCGTTGCCGCCTTGCTTTTAGCGGCTTTGCTTTTTAGCGTGGACGGGCTGCTAAGGAGGCATCTTTATACGCTGCCGCCATCGGTGATTGTGTTTTATGAGCACTTGTTCGGCCTGATAATCTTGGCGCCGTTCGCGATTGCGTCATTTAAAGCCTTTAAAAAGCTAACCCGCAAACAGTGGTATGCGATTACTGGTGTAGCATTTCTGTCGGGCGCGGTCGGCACCATTCTTTATACGGCAGCTCTTGGCCGGGTACAGTTCATAGACTTTTCGGTGGTAGTTCTGCTGCAGCAGCTTAATCCGATTTTTGCTATTACGGCCTCGGCTATTTTACTGCGCGAACCGCTTACGCGGCGTTTTGTTGGCCTTGCAGCCGTTGCTCTAGCCGCGGCTTATGTCGTGACTTTCCCTGCCCTGACAGTGAATTTTTCGACAGGCTCTGGCACGGCAGTAGCGGCCCTGTATGCGGTGGGTGCGGCAGCGGCATGGGGTACTTCCACGGCATTTTCCAAATACGCGCTCAAGGACACTTCGACCCTGCATATCACCACGGCACGCTTCGGCATAACTCCGTTTTTCGCGCTGGTTTTTGTCTGGTTGTCGGGCAGCGCCGGCGCGCTTGGCTCAATTACTTTGAGCGAGTTCAAATACTTAGTAGCTATAACTTTCTCAACCGGCATGGTGGCGCTGTTAATCTACTATTTCGGTCTGAAGCGGATTTTGGCCTCGCGTGCCGCGCTGATTGAACTGACTTGGCCGCTTTCAGCCGTAATCGTCGGTTATATCTGGCTTGACCAGGGCTTGACGCTGACACAGGGCATCGGCGCGATAGTCCTAACCGGTTCTATTTACCTGATAGCAAAAGACGCCAACAAACAGGCTCTAGCCAAACCGGGTTTGAAAAAGAAATAAATCTAAATTGTTACAATTAGCTTAGTGTTATAAGCAATAATAGGTGGGATTCGAACTTAACTACCTATCTCTGTTAAGTGGTTCGAAGCTTGTCCCACAAGGCTTGGCGGAGAGGGTGGGATTCGAACCCACGAGACCGTTTCCGGCCTGACGGTTTTCAAGACCGTTTCCTTAAACCGCTCGGACACCTCTCCTCAGGCTAAGATTATAACAAGTATAATGGAATTAACGGAGAGGTGCAGGAGTGGTTGAACTGGCCGCTCTCGAAAAGCGGTAAAGTAGCAATACTTTCGTGGGTTCGAATCCCACCCTCTCCGCCATTGAAAAAACCGGGTTTTATGCCTGGTATTTTCAATGTTGATAGGATTCGAACGGGAAGTCCGGTGGACTTCCCAGGCACTTTTGGAGATTCATCGAGAAAAGCGAATCCCACCCTCTCCGCCAGGGTTTATAAAATCCAAAACTCGTTCAGCGGCAGTATTCTAAGGGTGACTTTGCCGATAATATTGTCAGTCTTAACCGGGCCGAAATAACGCGAATCATCCGAGCCGGGCCGGTTGTCGCCCATAACGAAAACTTCACCGGGCTTCAGGCGCACGTCAACATTGTCATGATCGTAAACATCTTTTACTACCTGTGTTTGCGGGGGTAGGTTATCATCCGGCATGAAGCCTTCGGGATGCTGGTTGTTATAAACTGTCACCTTATCGTCCTTAACCACTACCCGCTCACCCGGAAGCCCGATTACCCTTTTAACTATTTCAAGGCTTGGATCATACGACGGTTGTTTAAAAACTATTATTTCATAGCGTTTTGGCACGTAGGTTTTATGAAATAGCTTGGAGAAACTTTTACCCGTTTTTTCAACCATTAACAGATTCCGGTCTTGGAAAGTATGCTCCATCGACGAGCCGTCAACCCTGTAAAAATGAAAAACAAAAACAGTTATCAAGATGGCCAGAAGAGGGATACCGATAATAAAAAGAAGCTTACCCTCTAAAATTTTGAGATAAATTTTCTTTATCCTGGCTTCTTCGTAGCTTTCTTGTTCTTTCAAAACACTTTCCCTTAAATAATAACGGATTTTATAGCTTCTTTGATATTAATATCATCAGCCAGGTGGTTGTAAAGACCTTCTCCGGCGGCTTTGGGCAGGGTCCAATTAATATCCTTGCCGACATTTTTCTTGTCGGCCAGAATGCGCTCCAAAATATCGCCTATAACAGCGTGTTTATAAGAAGTTGGCAGACCGAAGCGCGTTAAAGTTTCTTTGATATTTTCAACTAGTTCCGGCTTGCAAACGTCTTCCAGCTCCGCCAGCTTTGCTTCAGCTGCCATGCCGATAGAGATTGCTTCGCCGTGTAGTAACGGCTCGTCCGTTTCCAAGGAAATTGACTCCAAAGCATGGCCGATAGTGTGGCCAAAATTAAGCAGTTTTCGCCCGCCCGATTCATACATATCGCTGTTAACAATTTCAATTTTGGCTTTGGCGGCCAACTCGGAGGCTTTATTTAAATGAACGCCGAGGATTTTTTCCGGCTCAATTTTTTGCACCTCATCAAGTATTTCCGCATCGGCGATAAACCCCATTTTGATAATTTCTGCCAAGCCGTTCCTTATCTGTCGCAGTGGCAGGGTTTTTAAAAACTTTGGATTAATAAGCACAGCTTTTGGCGGCCAAAAACTGCCGACCATGTTCTTGTAACCGCCCAAATTTACCCCTGTTTTACCACCTATCGAAGCATCGGCCTGGGCTATCAATGTCGTTGGCAGTACCAGCCAATCAACCCCGCGCATATACATGCTGGCCGCAAATCCGACAATGTCGTTTATTACTCCGCCGCCGAGTCCGATAATCAAACTTTTTCTGTCAAAGCCCGCTTCGCGCAGTTGCCGCAAAATATCTTCGGCGAACCTCAAGTTTTTATTAGCTTCCCCGTCCGGCAAAATGATTTTTTCAACTTTTCTGCCCAAAGCGTCTTGCACCGGCCCCAAGCAATACTTTGCCGCGCTTTCATCGCTTATGATTGCGGTTTTGGTGTAACTTCCTGAAAACCGGCCCAGTTGCTCTAAGGCGTCTTCGCCGATGATTACTTCAGTTTTATTGCTCTTTGGCTGGTTATTAAGCGTGTAGTCCATACTAGTTTTTACCCTTCTTAGCAGTCTTATTTTCTGATATTTTCCAGGCCAGGTAAAAGGCGGCAGCTGCCAGTAAAATATAAATCGCGGCCGCTATGAAGTAAAATTTGCCGGCTGTTTTAGCGAACTCATGCACTATCGGCATGGCTAGTTCCGCTACGACTTTATCATCCGGCCCTGACCTTAAGATACCATTCGCTAAATGGTTAATCAGAAATGGTATGAAAGCTATCAATACACCGGCGGCGGCCAATAACTTGCCTGCTTGAGTCAAGCCCTCTTCGCGCTTATCGTGCATAAAAACCAATCCGGCAATCATCAGTATGCACAAAACAGCCAAAATATACGGCATCTTAACCCCTAGCTGGTAAGCCTGCGGAATGTCCGGATAATTATCAAATACCGGTTGCCCGTCCGAATCTTTGAAGGTAGACGGGCTTATTTTTGTTTCTTTAAGAAAGTTATCACTGCCTTTGGCGGCGGCCAGCACCTGCTTTTTCAGTTTGTTGACATCAGTTCCGGGTAGCAAACACGGGCTGGAAAAAGCATCAATTTCCTTAATTTTCTGCATCTGTTTGGCGCTACAGACCGGCAGGTCTTTCAGGCGTCGGCTGGCGCTTTCACTCAAGGATTTGGCGAAATTATCTTTAACTTCCTTCAAATTGACCTCAAACTTTGGCTCATTACTCTGACCGCCTAGCCAATCGTAAGTGCCATCTATTACATTTTCGATGTTTTTCTGGACAAAGTCCGGGTTGAAGCTGTCAAGAGCCGCCTGGCGGACGAGAGGGCTTTTCAGCGGTATGCTGGCCGAGGTGGTTGAGTTTGAATCCACCGAGTTATCATAGATGACCTCTGGAATTTTATGATACGCGCCGCTATTTCGCAGTATCGACTTCACCTGATCCGGATTTGCTGTTACCCGGCTGAAGACAAAGAAATATGCCAGTAAAAACAGCGTAAAAAACAAGGCTGTCCCTAGCAGGTAAACCGCTATTCCCCGAAAAAACTTAGCAATATTCACTTCGCTTATATTATAGCGCGGCCCGGCCCGATGTATAATTAGCATATGTCTCCAATCCTGATATCGCTTTTTGCCGCCGTTGGCGTATCGGCCTGGGTTTATAACAAAGTGATGCGCCACACCGGTAATAACACCAACAACTCTTTGACGATTACCGCCGCAACCGCCGTTATTGTCTTTATCATCTTCCTCAGCATACTTAGTCTCATCGACTCAGCCCTCAGCAAGTAAACCGCCCTTGGCAGTAGCTGTGGCTTACTGGTAATATATGGTTATATCTTCTAAAGTGGGCGGGCAAAAAATGGAAAAGGGATTGGGCCTTAGTATTCAACAGGCGAGAAAAGCAGCTGGCTATACTCAGCAGAAGCTATGCCAAGTATCGGGCATAAGTTATTCCACGCTAGCCAAGATTGAACGCGGCGCCATCAAAGCTCCATCGGTCTTTACCATTTTGGCTATCGCAAAGGCCATCAATACGTCCATAGAGGAGCTTTTAGGCGGCGAAGCCCCCTCCCGCTTGCAAACAGATAAAAAACGCTCTAAAAGCGGCATCCAGTTCATCTATTTCGACATCAACGGCAGTATAGTACGCTTTTTTCATCGCACCTTTGCTTTGATTGCCGAGGAATCAGGAATACCGATGGAGGTCGTTGAAACTAACTTCTGGCAGTACAACGATCTGGTCTGCCGCGGTGATATCTCAATGGCCGACTTCAACCAGTTATTAGCCGAAAAATTCGCAGTTCCAGGAGTTGATTGGGCGCGGTTTTATCTCAATGCGGTAGAGCCAATCACTGAAACCGTTGAACTTATCAAGTGGGCGGCTGAACATTACCGCGTCGGCCTGCTAAGTAACAACATGCCCGGCCTGATAAAAGCCATGTTTGCCCAAAACCTGCTGCCGGATGTTTCTTATGACGTGATAATTGACTCTTCACAGACCGGATTCATTAAGCCGGAATCAGAAATCTATAAACTGGCCGCCAAAGAAGCCGGCGTTGAGCCGACTTCCCTACTGTTAATTGATGATTCCCGCCCGAACCTTATGGCTGCTGCCCGGCTGGGCTGGCACGTGTTGTGGTTTGACGATTATCATCCGGACGAATCCGTAGAGCGGGTCAAGAAGGCTTTGGAGTTTTAGTTTTTTCTCCACAGGCAATCATTAATAGAACTCCTGCAGCTCTTTACAGGTTTCGCATAGCTCAAGCCTGTGGCGTTTGCGACTGCCTACATTCTACAAATGATTGCTAGTAATTGGACTGTTTCGATTCAAAAAACTAAACCTCTGGCTATAGGCGGGCGAGGAGGTTTTTGACTTTTAGCTGTTCTTCTTCGGCCTTTGCCAGTTGCGCGCGGGTTTCATCTACCAGCGATTGAGGGGCTTTTTCGGCGTAGGAAGGGTTCCCTAGCCTGTCATTTAAGTGATTTATGGATTTTTGTAATTGTTTTTCCCGGTCTTTGAGAGTATCGCTTAATTTGACCGCCATCTTTTTGTCGATGTCCAGCCAGGACTGCTCGCTGGTTTGGGTTAGCATCAGCCCTCTGCCGCCGCCGACCGACGAAACCGCATCAAGCCTGCTCAAACGTTTGATAATTTCGGCATTGTCAAAGATGATTTTGGATTCTTTAAAGCGCAGTTCCCCGCCTTTGAGCTCCAACAGAGTCTTAATTTGCCGCACTTCCGCGACTATCGATTTTATCTGTTCAAACTCAACGGCCGTTTCGGCATTATATTTCACATGATTAGGCCACGGCTCGCCTATCAACATCGAATTACTATCTGGCTTCAGTGTTTGCCAAATCGTTTCGCTCACAAACGGTGCGAACGGATGGGCCAGCTTAAGCATCGTTGAAAGTACATAAGATAGCATCGCCGGGTCAGGATTGTGCTTGGCCGCTTCGATATACCAGTCGGCTACATCGTCCCAGATGAGGTGATACAGGTCGAAGTAAGCTCCGCTGAAATTGAAGTTCTCAATACTCTCGTCTATCTGCTTTATGGCCTTATCCAGCTTGGAGAGCACCCAATGGTCGGCTGGAGTTTGCGGTTTGGGTTCGGCGTCGGGCTGTAGCTTATCTGTCTGGCTTTCGATGTATCTGGCAATATTCCAAAGTTTGTTGCAGAAATTGCGGTTAGTTTCCGCTTTGGCTGTACCCCAATTTTGGTCATTTCCAGGGGAAACACCCATCACCAGCGCTAACCTTAAAGCGTCGGTTCCGTATTTTGGTATCACGTGAAGAGGATCGATTATCGACTCCGGCCGGCTCTTGCTCATCTTCTTGCCGTCTTCGGCGCGCACCATGCCATGCAGATAAACTGTCTTAAACGGTACCTGCCCTGTTGCGTAAGTAGTGGACAAGATCATCCGGGCTACCCAGAAAAAAATGATGTCCCAACCGGTTTCCATGACTGTAGTCGGATGATATGCCTGAAAGTCTTTGCTTTGCTCTAACAGTTGGTTTAACCCCAAAGAGTCATTCTTAGCCAGCTTCGGATCGATAAGCGTACTCCAGGTCCAAAGGGCCGAGCTAAACCAGGTATCCAGTGTATCCTCATCGCGTTTCCAGCCCTTGCCTTCCGGCGGTTTTACCCCGACGTAAGTTTCGTGCTTTTTATACCAGACCGGTATTTGATGCCCCCACCATATCTGGCGGCTGATGCACCAGTCACGCAGGTTGTCTATCCAGTGGAAATACATTTTTTCAAAGTGTTTCGGCACAATTTTAATATCGCCTTCGCGGACAGTTGACTGCATAACCTCTTTCAAGCTGCATTTTTGGCCTTTCCAATCCACGGCCGGTTTGTTGACGTCAACAAACCACTGCAACTTTATTTGCGGCTCAATAACCCCCTTGCCGCGGTCGTTTAAGGCAATGTTGTGGACATAGTCATTATCAACACTTACCAACAGGCCTTTTTTATCCAACTTTTCGATGATTTTTGGCCGGGCTTCGACTATTTCCATACCGGCAAATTCCCCGGCAACATCCGTTAATTTGCCGTCAAAATCAATAATCTGTTGCTTGTCCAGATTGTGCCGCTCGGCAATTTCAAAGTCGGTGTGGTCATGCCACGGCGTAATCGTCATCACCCCTGTTCCAAACTCCGGGTCAACAGCCTTGTCCTTGACGACAGTTGCCGTTATCGGACCGTTTATCCACTCGGCTTTAAAAGTATCACCGTGTTTATAATCAGCGTAACGCTTGTCGTCCGGATGCATGACGACATACTTGTCGCCGAACTTGGTTTCCGGCCGGGCGGTACCGATCTTGAACGGGCCGTACTGAAGGGTATAAAATTTGGCCGTTTCTTCCCGATAAACTATTTCATCGTCAGAGATGGTCGTTTGCAGGTTCGGATCCCAGTTAACGATACGGTTACCCCTGTAAATTAGCCCGTCTTGATACATCCGTACGAAGACTTCATTAACTGCGCGGTTGAGCGAGTCGTCCAAGGTATAACGGAAGCGCGACCAGTCGCAGCTGGCGCCCATCGCTCGCATTTGTTTGGCCATTACTTCCCTGCTATTTCCTACGAACTTCTTGGTGCGTTTCAAGAACTCTTCCCGACCGATATCGTGTTTATCAGTCCCCTCCTCTGATAGTTGTTTCTCTATAATGGCGTTGACTGGTAATGCCGCATGATCTGTTCCGGGCAGCCACAACGCGTCTTTGCCCTTCTGCCGGGCATGCCGAACCATGATGTCCTGAAGGGTTAAAAACAGGGCATGGCCGATACTCAGCGTACCGGTTTCATTCGGCGGAGGCATAGAAACCGAAAACTTCGGCTTATCACTATGCGGATGGGCAATGAACGCGCCGCTTTCTTCCCACATACAGTAGATGTCGGATTCGTACTGGCTGGGCTCATAAACTTTTGACAGTTTCATCAACAAGCTAGTATATCACCTCTGTAAAAACGTATAAAGCCATAATCCTGCTCTTCATTTTTAATAATTTGTTAATTACTACACCATAATCTTCACGTGAACCAAAAAACCTGACGATATAAGTTTTACATCGACAAACTTGGCACAGTGTCAAGTTTCTTGGGATTTACTTTTTGACCCTTGCGGGCTAGAAAATAGCCCGTTACCGCTATCATTGCACCGTTGTCGGTACAGAGTTTAATGTCTGGAAAATAAGCTTTTATCGGCAACTTGGCATCCATTTGCTGCCGTAGTTCGGGGCTGGCCGATACTCCGCCGGCTACCACCACGCTTTTTGGCGCAAACTGTTCATGTGCCAAAACAGTTTTGTCTACCAGCATCTCTATCGCGACTCGCGAGAAACTGGCCGCGATATCAGCTTTCTGCGCGTTTGTGAGCTTGTCAGCTAGTTTATGGGAAGGGAAGTTGTAATCTTCGCCGATGGCGGATTGGGCGGCCCGCAACACGGCTGTTTTAAGCCCGGAATAACTAAATCCGTATTTATCTGACATCTTGGCCTTTGGGAATTTATGCTTATTGGGATTGCCTTTTTCTGCCAGTTTCTCCACGCTTGGCCCGCCAGGGTAGGGCAAACCGAGCATTTTCGCTACCTTGTCAAATGCTTCGCCGGCCGCATCATCAGAAGTACGGCCCAAGACCTGGTAGTTAAAATGGTCTTTAAACAGTACCAGCTGGGTGTGCCCACCGCTGACAATCAGAGCGAGCAGGGGGAATTCCGGCTGCTCGTCAACCTCAGTTACAAAAGCGGCGTAGGCATGAGCCTGTACGTGATTAACGGCATACAAGGGTTTTTGATGAATTATCGCCAGCGTCCGGGCAGTTAAAACACCTACCAGCAGACTACCGCCTAAACCCGGTCCGTAGGTTACGGCTACGGCGTCTATGTTACTCCAGTTGCAGCTGGCTTCCTTTAATGCTTGGCGGATAACCGGATTTATTGCTTCAATATGGCTTCTGGCGGCAATTTCCGGCACCACGCCGCCATAGGCCATGTGCAGATCAACCGAGCTGGCCACTACATTTGAAAGGAGTTTGTGGCCGTCTTCAACAACCGCGGCTGCTGTTTCATCACAACTGGTCTCAATCCCCAAAACCTTCATGCCGCACCTGCCTGCCAACCAGTAAAGCTGGTTGCACCGCGGCGCTCTCGGCGGCAAATTAAACTTTTGTTTGCGATACTCCTCTCACCGTACCTCTTGTACGGCTCTGTCCGTTTCTCATCAAGAAGTTTAATTTTCCATCCAAGCATGAAGGTCTGGGCTAAAAGCATGGTCAAATAATAGCACGCAAGGGGCGCTACCCTTGACAAAACGGGAAAAATTTGCTAGAGTATTAGAGTTTCAACAAAAACAAAAAAATCAAAAAATTTTTATGGATGAAAAATTCCCCGGTAACAACCAACCGCCATCCGATTCTTTCGCAGGCTACAATGTGAAGAAGCAAGATAGCGGTCTTTTGGTTGCCGGAGATCTTTCTGCCGAGGCATCGGAAGTACCAACCGAACATCTTGAACTGCCCCCGACTCCTGAACCCCCGGTCCCTCCTGAGGGGATAGGGGCTTTGCCTACGTCTGCAGTATCCGAGGCAGATACTCAGAAACTGCTTGAACGAGATCCGCGCTTTACCGAAGAAGTAGTCGATGCCCTAAAGGGCAAAGCTTACTTAAGTTCAGATGGAGATCCGGATAAGGCTGAGGAAGTGGATATCACGGACTATTTGGGGACTTCTTCCGAGCCGAGTGAACAGTATGCTACCCTTACCACCATTCCGCAGCATGTGATGAGCTACAGGGATCAAGAAGGAACTCTGAAGTCAGACTCTCTGGATAAATTTGTCGGTTGGGGAAAACGGCCGGAAGAGCAATTACAGCAACTAGAGGCTGTCGGCCTAAACCCCCCTGGACTTTCAGCCCTTTCCCATCCTATTTTTACACCTATTACAGAAGGTGCTCCAATAGCTGAAACATCTGAACAGGGGGGCCTTTTACGCAATGCACCAGTCAGCGTAAAGCGCTCCTCGGGTGAAATAGAAAGCGGCTGGCAAGTAGGTGGGTATGAACAAGATCCGGAGAAAGGACTTATAGTCCGCGTTATAAAACCACCGGCCAATGAAGGTGAAAAAGGTACCGAAAAATGGGTATTGGCCAGCGAGTTGGCACAATGGCAACCAAGCCCGGAAGAAAAGAATCAAGATCCGCTGGACAACCTTGATTCGGATACTGAGCCACCGACAACGGAGGACCAAGAGGGTGCACAGACTCCAGAGGAAGCTGAGTCTTTCACTCATCCTACTTATTTGGAATACGGCCGGGATATGATGAAACAACCGGATGGCAGTTTCAAGGGCGGAAAAGCAAAGGTAGAACAGCTTTATACTACCGAAGGCGACGTAATGCGCTGGGCCGATAACCCTGAAGCTATGCGCGATGGCCGCCAGATAATCATGCATGCTAAAGACGGCCAAGGCGGACACGTCGTGCGCTATATAAAAGGCAACAAGATTTACGAGATAGACATGAGCCGTTCCAGCAAGACCAGCACGGCAACCCCTGAACCCAAACTTATAGGCGTTAGGGAATTGGAACCGGATGAAAAGCTAAAAGATCTAATAATTGGCCAGGATATTGGCGGCGGCATGAAGCTTAAAAGCGTGGAAATCAACACTGCCGAGGATTTTCATATTTCCGGACAGCAGCATGACGGGAACGTACCGGTAAGTGCGCGCATGATGTTTGATGCCAAAGGCAGAAGGAAATTACACTTGGATTCTAGCAGGCCGGAATTTAGAAAGACTACTTCGCTTCAAACCCTTCAACATCAACGAGAAACGGCGGAAACCAGATTAAAAAGATACATTGCCGCCCAACAAAGAGAAGATAACGAAGAAAATAAAAAAAGAATAGAGGCGGCTCGCCACGACCTAGAGAGGCTTTCGGATAATAGTTTGGCGTTCGATCCTTTCAGGCACATGGATGACCTTGTAGGCCGTTTGGAACAGCAGGGAGCTACGTCTTCAGGCTATGAGCCTGATTGGATTTTTGCCAAGGACGGCCCGGGATATCATGAACAACCTACCGAAGAGCTGGAATCAGGAGTCTATGATTGGCAAAATGAACCCGATTTGGCGAGCGAGTGGGCTTCCACTCAGCCGGGCAGGGAAGAAGAGCTTGAAGTGCCGGCATTTGTTACGGCAAATGACATAGCTTTCAGGGCGCTTGCCGATTACAGAAAATGGCAGGCTGAACATACTGTTAGCGCACAGGCAAAGCGTGCATTTAGCAGAGGCTTAGACCGCGTACATCAAGGGAATATGCAGGTCGACGCCGCCGTCCGAAATAAGATGGACGAAGCTGCCGTTAAAGCCGAGGAGTTCAAAGAAAACTGGGATGGCAACCTCGATGAATTACTTAGCCAGCCACCGAACAGTACAAAAGAAGCAGCAATCAAAGATTATATCAATTGGCAAAGGGACCAAGCCGAACAAAACCGTCCTAAAGCCATAGCTAAAAGAGCGGCTAGAAAGACGGCCGTTGCCGCTGCCAAACTTCGCAGGCGTAACCGTTAATCCGGCTTAGCCGTAGTATTTGTTAGTATTAAAGGGTGAAAAAGCTAAAAAAACTGGCCCGGCAGATAATTCCGGATTCGGCGTTAAAACAGGTTGAGAAGGGCTACAGAAAGGGCAGGGGGGTGCTTTGGCAGGCTCGCTACGGCTTTCCGGCGCGCGGCATGCGGGTTATTGCCGTAACAGGGACCAACGGCAAGAGCACGACAACAGCGTACATAAATGAAATTTTAAAGGCCGCTGGATACAAAACAGCGGTGCTCAACACCGTATTTTATGAAGTAGCAGGCAAGAGAGTGCAAAATGACACCCATTTTACTATTGATAAACAGTCAATCGTGCAATCATTTTTTGCCCGAGCTAAAAGAGCCGATGTTGATTTCGTGGTTTTGGAAGTTACGTCGCATGCCCTAGACCAAGATAGGATAATCGGTATACCGGTGGAAGTCGCAGTCGTTACTAACTTGACCCAAGATCATCTGGACTATCATGGCACCATCGAAAATTACGCTAGCGCCAAGGCGCGATTGCTCCGAAGTTTTGGCGCCAAATACGCAGTATTAAACCGTGACGATAAGTGGTACAACTTCTTTGAAAAAAGGGCGATAGACGAAGTTTTTTCTTTTGGCAAAGACAAGGCTTCAACGATGGTAATTTCCGAAATAAAACTGCAAAGAAACGAGTCATCTGCCGAGCTGAAAACTAAGGATAAAAGACTGAAAATCAATCCCAAAATCCTTGGTGAATTTAATGTTTATAACGCCGCCGCCGCGGCGGCAACAGGGCTGATTTTGGGCATTGAGACTAAAAAAATAGAGCAAGGGATAGCTAATTTGACAGAATTAACTGGCCGTATGGAAGAGATTGATGAAGGGCAGAATTTTCGGGTCTTAATAGATTTTGCCATCACGCCCGACGCATTGGAAAAAGCTCTTATCGCGCTTCAGGCAACAACTAAAGGCAAAGTCAGGATAGTCTTTGGCGCTACTGGCGATAGAGATAAAGGCAAACGGCCGATTATGGGCAAGGCGGCCGCAAAACACGCGGACTTTATTTATTTAACAGATGACGAAACATATACGGAGAATCCCGAAAAAATCAGAAATGACGTACTAGCCGGCATTAAAGAGGCTAAGGGCGGCAACAAAACCAGTGTAGTAGATGATAGGAAAGAAGCGATAACCCGAGCTTTGAAAGAAGCCAAAAAAGATGACGCGGTGCTTATCACTGGTCTTGGGCACGAGAATAGCCGCAATATAGCGGGCAAGCTGGTACCGTGGAGCGACCAAAGAATCGCTGCTGAAATCTTACGCAAAATCTCTTGACAGGGTAATTAGCACTCCGCTATAGTGAGTGCTAGAAAGGTTGGTGCTCTTTGCGAGGGTTCATCAACCTTATTGAAACTAAAGAGGAGGTTTAATCAGTGAGTATTCCTATTAGTCCCTTGGCCGACTATGTCGCCTGTGAAGCAGAGGCAGCACAAACTAAAACCGCCAGCGGCCTGTATCTGCCGGACAGTGCGGCCGAGAAGCCAAAAATCGCTACGGTAAAAGCCGTAGGCAAGCAGGTCAAAGACCTAAAAGTCGGTGACAAAATCCTCTATAAAGGCTATAGCACCAACGATGTGAAAGTCGACGGCAAAGAATACATATTGGTTAAAGAAGAAGACGTCCTAGCGACTGTAAAATAAGAGGAGTTTTGAATGGCTAAAAAAGTTTTTTATGATGATGATGCCCGCAGAAGGGTGCTTGGCGGGGCGGAGATCCTATACAATGCGGTTAAGACTACAATGGGGCCAAAAGGCCGAAATGCGGTCATTAGCAAAAGCTATGGCGCTCCGACAGTTACCCATGACGGCGTTACGGTCGCTAAAGGCGTAGAGCTGGAAGATGTAGACGACGAAACGCTGGGCTACAAAGTCGGCGCCGAGCTTATTAAGCAAGCTGCTAACAAGATGAACGACGTAGCTGGCGATGGCACAACTACTGTGACCGTGCTTACTTACCATATATTGAATGAAGCCAACAAGCTGATTGCCGCAGGCCATGACCCGATGCAGCTGCGCAAGGGTCTCGAAGCAGCATCACAAGATGTCATAAAGCAACTATCCAAGATAAGCGAGGACATCAAGGCGAATAAGAAGCGTGTAGCCGAAGTAGCTACTATTTCAGCCGGTGATTCGGAAATCGGCGATTTAATTGCCGATGTAATCGACAAAGTCGGCAAAGACGGCGTAGTTACCGTCGAAGAAGGACAGAGCCTGGAGCTGGAAAGCGAAGTGGTGGAAGGCTTCACTTTTGACCGCGGCTTCGTCAGCCCTTATATGGTGACTGACACGGCGCGGATGGAAGCCGTCGTGGATAAGCCGGCAATCCTCATAACGGATAAGAAAATATCAAGCGCGCAGGAATTTTTGCCAATTTTGGAAAAACTGGCCCAGGCTGGCAAAAAAGATTTGATAATTATCGCCGAGGAAGTCGAAGGGGAGATACTCGGAACCTTGATTTTAAACAAACTGAAAGGCGTGTTGAACGCTGTTTGTGTGAAAGCTCCGGCATTTGGTGACCGTCGAAAAGATATATTGCAAGATATAGCTATCCTGACTGGCGCGGATGTAATCACCGAAGACCGCGGCATGACATTCGAAAATGTTGGACTTGATGTTATCGGCAATGCGCGCAAAGTAATCGTCGACAAAGACAACACTACGATTATCGAGGGCGGCGGCTCGCAGGCCGAAGTAAAGGCGCGAATCGACCAGATAAGCACCCAAGCCAAAGCTTCTACAAGTGATTATGACAAAGAAAATCTGGAGAAACGCCGGGCAGCATTGCAAGGCAAAGTTGCTGTCATTAAAGTCGGCGGCGCGACCGAGACAGAGATTGAAGAGAAGAAGTATCGGGTTGACGACGCCGTAGCTGCCGTAAAAGCGGCTCTTGATGAAGGTATTCTAGCCGGCGGTGGCGTAACCTTAGTTAACGTCACCACTG
The DNA here is from genome assembly GCA_025451045.1 of Candidatus Saccharimonadales bacterium. Lineage (GTDB taxonomy): Bacteria > Patescibacteriota > Saccharimonadia > Saccharimonadales > 2-12-FULL-41-12 > JANWLD01. The sequence goes on along the minus strand of JANWLD010000001.1, from coordinate 80,622 downwards.
CCGTTGCGGTTTCTGGCAATGATTCGGAAGTTGCCGGCGCTAACCTGCTTAAATCTGCTCTTGAACAACCGTTTCGGATACTGTTATCGAATTCCGGACTTAATGCCGACGAATGGTTGCCAAAAGTAAAATCGGCAAAACCAGGACAGGGTGTTGATGTAAACAAACCTGACAAGTTAGTTGACTTGAAGACAGTCGGAATAGTCGACCCAACTCGCGTTACCAAAGAAGCGGTCCAAAATGCGGTATCAATTGCTGGTACGGCAATCACCATGGGCGCTCTAGTCGCTGAAGTGCCTGAAAAATCCTCACCGGCTTCTGCCGCGCCTGACATGGGCGGCATGGGCATGATGTAACGCGTTCATTTGGATTTTAATTCTATACAATTTTTTACAAACATTGTAAAATAAATAAATGCCAAATTCACCTACTGCCTCAGATCTTGAGGCGATACCCGGCTATCGGGAAGTTTTTCCTATCCAAGCATCTAGAATGTCTAGGGTATTTTATGCTGAAGAAAAACAAACTGGCGAACTGGTAGTAATTAAACAATTACCGGAAGATGCTGACGAAATAGCTAAAGCCAGCCTGCTGGCTGAAGCACAGATACAAAACTTGATCGACCACCCACAAGTAACAAAAATCCGTGAAGATAATTCGGATCATTTTACGCCCCATATAGTCATGGAACCTGTACTGGGCAGGAGAAATATACCAAATTTTGCTAATTTTTGTATGCCGGAAACGGCTAGCAGGTTGCTATACTCCATGCTGGCTTCCGTAGTGGAAGTGCACGAGAATGACTTTGTTTTTCGCGATTTAAAGCCGGATAACTATATCATCCAAGCTCCCCTAAGAGCAGTTTTAACCGATTTCGGAGCTGCCACCCCTAGGCCATATAGCGAGCGGGTTAAGTCCGGGGAAATTGAGGAAAATTCCAAAGAACATATAAAAGCCTGGGAACATTATCAGAGATTTGGAATGATGGTGACTAAAAGTGCCTCTATCGGCACTATTGATTATATGTCTCCCGAACAGCTTGGCAATGGACGGGTCGATATTAGCAGCGATATATACAGTTTAGGTATTTCTTACTATCAAATGTTAGCCGGGCGCTTGCCTTATGAAGTAACAGAAGAAGAGATGAAAGACTTGATAGTAATGGAGTATGCCGAACCGGGACACAGTATTTTTGATGAAAATATATCGCAAGAAGAAGCCAAAAAGAGAATAAGTGCGAAAGAAATTGCTAGAAGGCACAAAGAAGAACCGATTGACCTCGATTTATTACTGGAGAGAGGGATTCCGAGTGACATAGTATCCATTGTAGAAAGGGCGACGAAAAAAGATTCTAAAGATAGGTATAAATCAGCCGCTGAAATGAAACAGGACGTTGAGATAGCTTTGACCAGGGCAGGCAATCTACCAATGGCTGCTTAATTTATCAGAGCCGAAACGAAAAGAGACTTTTATATTGCATACTAGTATGCTAGTATGAAGATATGAAAGGCAAAAGCTTTAAGGATTTTGTTGAGTTTGTTTATTCCATCCGTGGTTTTGAAGATTTCTTTGATTTTATGGACGGAATTACATCCGATAAAGACAAAGAGAACCTGCCAAAGCGGGTTGAAATTGTCAAAAAACTGCTAAGCGGCGAGAACCACCATATGATAGCTGAAGATTTGGGCGTGGGCGTGGCAACGGTGACAAAAGGCTCAAAACTGGTTGCTAAAGATTATTTTAAAGTATTAAAAGAACCGGAAATGCCCAAGCCAAAGCCAGAAGCTAGCAAATCCGGCTACTTTGGGAAATACGGCGGCCGTTATGTGCCGGAAATGTTGCAGGGCGAACTGGAAAAACTAGCCAGAACTTATGATTCGCTAAAAAATAGTCGGGCTTTTTTGGCAGAGTTAGAAGATCTACAAAAACATTACAATAACCGGCCGACTCCGCTGACATATGCCAAAAATCTCAGCGAGCATGTCGGCGGCGCGCGGATTTATCTGAAAAACGAAGGTATGAATCACACCGGCGCGCACAAAATAAACCATTGCTTAGGGCAAGCCTTGGTAGCCAAAAAAATGGGCAAAAAACGGCTGATTGCTGAAACCGGCGCCGGCCAGCATGGCGTGGCAACGGCGACAGTGGCCGCCAAACTCGGCTTTGCCTGCACGATTTATATGGGGCAAGTCGATATTGACCGCCAACGGCCGAACGTGGTGCTCATGGAACTGCTTGGCGCTGAGGTAATACCGATAAAATACGGCTCAAAAACACTCAAAGACGCGGTCAGCGGCGCTATCCGCGACTGGTTGGCTACCAGCGACGATACCCATTATGTTATTGGCTCTTGCCTTGGACCGGATCCGTATCCGAGGATGAACCGTGATTTCCAATCTGTCATTAGCCGGGAAATAAGACACCAGCTCGGCAGCAGTCCTGATGCGATAGTCGCCTGCGTAGGCGGCGGAAGTAACGCACTTGGAGCGTTTCATGGCTTTTTAAATGATAAAAATGTGAGATTAGTCGGTGTTGAAGCTGGCGGCAAGTCAAATAAATCGGGCCAACACGCCGCTCGATTTCCGGGCGCGGAACTGGGTATCATGGAAGGCTATAAGTCATATTTTTTGCAAGATAAAGACGGCAACAGCGCGGCGACCCACAGTGTAGCGGCGGGGTTGGATTATATCGGTATCGGGCCGGAATTGGCTGAATTGGCCGATACGGGACGGGTGGAATTTGTCCGGGCCAGTGACAAGCAGGCGCTTGCCGCGGTAGAACTTTTGGCCAAAAAAGAAGGTATCATCCCGGCTTTAGAATCAGCCCATGCGGTTAGTGAAGGCATCAAGCTGGCCAAGGACATGAAACAGGATAAAAAAATAGTTATCAACATTTCCGGCCGCGGTGACAAGGATTTGTTTACGCTCGCGAAGCACTTTGCCAGAGATGATTTTAAGAAGTTTTTAAACCAGGAGCTTAAAACCTATGAATAGGCGTTCGTTATTTTACTTTCAAGAGCGCTTTTTCGCCTATGAATTTCTTGCTTATGGCAGGAAATTCAAGGGAAGCGCTAGCAGACTCTTTCAAGTTAAAATAACTCACTTTGCCGGGGCGTTTGCAGGCATCCCAATCCAAAAGACTGTTGTTTTAGGAGTGAAAAAATGAAAAACATTATGACTCATGTGGTGGCAGGCTATCCGTCGGCTGATGAGTGTATCGAGCTGATGTTGGGGATGCAGAAGCTCGGCGTCGGGATAATCGAGGTGCAGATTCCGTTTTCTGACCCGATAGCTGACGGCGAAACGATTATGAAGGCCAATGACATAGCACTGGGGGGCGGCATGACCACGGCCGCTAGTTTCGAACTGATACAAAAGGCCAACCTGGACTGCGACGTCTACCTGATGAGTTACATTCAGAAAGTGCGGCATTACGGCTTCGAAAAATTTTGCGATCGAACTTCAACCTGTGGCGCAAAAGGTCTAATTATCCCCGATCTTCCATACGACAGTCCGGAATACACTGAGTTAGTTAAGCGCACACAAGGTCTCAACCTGAGACTTATACCGGTGCTAAGCCCCGGCATGGAGGAGAAACGACTGAATACTATATTAGAGGAGTCACCACTTTATGTTTACGTTACCAGTCAACGTGGCATTACCGGCAATTCCTACAATAACACTCGTGAACTGCATCAATTAGTGGCTTATATTAAACACAGGTCAAGTGCCCAAATTATGATAGGTTTTGGAATCTCATCCCGGCATGACGTGGAGGAAGCTCTAAGAATCGGTGATATTGCAATCGTAGGCAGTGCCATTATCCGTGAAGTTGAAAAATCCGGTGTAAAAACCGGCCTAAAACTTGTCAAAAACCTCGGGTCCTAAATTTTCGGGTGGTCCGAATGGAAGGGACCCGCGAATGAATATCGTGGAAATTCGCGGGAGGATTCTATCGGGACAGGACCCGAGGGATAAAATTTATGATAGATTTTTGAAGGCTTGGATGGTTTCGGCTACGTCATGGACACGGACAATAGCCGCCCCAGCCTGCTGAGCCATAATGGCAGCGGCGATTGATCCGGTCAGCCGGTCCTTGGCTTTTTCTACGCCTGTAATATCGCCCAAGAAGCGTTTGCGGCTAGCTCCGATAACTACCGGCAAACCAAGCGAATATTTTTGTAGTCCGAGAATTAGCAGAATATTGGCAGCTGGGTCGGAACCTGGCGAGGTTTTGTAGTCAGCTTTTTTTAAATCACCGAAACCTAGGCCCGGGTCAAGCAAGATTTTGTTTTTGCCAACACCTTCTTTTTCGGCTTTTTTTACTATTTTTTCAAACTGTTCTTTACAGCCTTTGATGACATCTTGACCGGTCGGTTTGTTTCTCATCAAGATTACTGAACAACCAAAATCATTGATTACATTTGCCATTTTGCGGTCGGAAAGGGCGCTGACGTCATTTATCATACTGGCGCCGGCTTGTAGGGCCGCTTTTGCAACTGAGGCTTTCTGGGTATCAACACTGATAGGGATAGTCTTTGAAACATTTCGGATGACCCCTATCACCGGCAAAATACGTCCCAGCTCTTCTTTTTCACTGACTTTTTGATGGCCGGGACGGGTGGATTCGCCGCCCACATCTAAAATATCAGCACCGGATTGGATCATTTCTTGTACGCGTTTTTTTATCACGGCTTCATTTTCCAGTTCGCCGCCGTCGCTGAATGAGTCGGGCGTGGCATTCAATATCCCCATAACCAGCGTGCGTTTGGCCTCGATTGCTTGGCCTCCGGCTAAATATAGGGAGAAGCTATTCATTATTTAACCTTTTTATGCCCTCGGGACTGATTTTTTCAGTTAGTTCAAACACGGTTTTTTTCAACACCGGATGGACAAAATCCGCTGCGATTTCCCTTAGCGGTATCAGCACAAAGGCGCGTTCGGCAAGGCGAGGGTGGGGTATCTTAAGAGTTGGTAATTTTAGAATTTTACCGCCATAAAAAAGAATATCGATATCGATTTCGCGCGGGCCCCATTTTTCAGTGTGGGTTCGACCCAATTCGGCCTCTATGGATTTAATAAAACTTAATAACTCTAAGGGAGGCAGGGAAGTCCGGCCTGCCGCGCATAAATTTAAAAACCAAGGCTGATCCACTTTGCCCCAAGGCTCGGTCCGATAGAGCGATGAAACACGCAAATCTTTAACTTGCGCGCGCAATTTAGCCAAGGCGCCGCGGAGATATTGCTGGCGGTCGCCCACATTTGAACCCAAACTGAAATATACTTCTCTCAAACCATTTATCCCTTTAGTTTCATTATGGTTGGCTGGCCTAGTTAAAGTCAACGTTCGTTATTTGACACAAACATTGCCAAAAACGCTAGTTAAGTGTACAATTAGCTTTACTTTAAGGGAGATTTGACACATGTCTTTGTTTGATAAGGTTTTTCGGCGAAATCGGGATGAAGAATCCGAAGATTTGTCGATTTACAAGGATGAACCTTCAACCAACCGATTTGCATCATTTCTATTCGGGTTTTTCGCGCTATTAGTCACCTTGCTGATTGCGGCCGGCCTGTTTTTTGGCGGCCGGGCAGTTTACCGCGCACTTAATGGCGATTCTACTGAAAACGTGGCGACACCTGATAATAAAAACACTACTGCCTCAACTAAAAGTGAAGCTTCTAAATCTTCAGATTCTAAAAACCAGAAATCTAAGCAAACTTCATCGACTCCGTCGACTGGCGATAACTTGCCTTCAACCGGCGATAACTTGCCTCTGCCGAAAACCGGCGATCCAGGCATGTAAATATTTTAACTGTCGGATTTTTTGTCTTTACCAGTCAGGTAATTTATCTCGTTGACGATATTTAACAAAGCTTCGGCCTTGGCCTTTTTGTCTTCTATTTTGCCCGCTGCCGCATAAGCATCCTTAACAAGGGCTTGATTATCCGAAGTCTGAATCAGCATCATCAATGTACGGTATTGGTCTTCCGGCTCTTGGTCAAGTTCGTTAACTATTGGCATAAGCTCCTGCAGGGCTGAGGATTTGATAGATTCCAAGTCGCCCGATGAACTATCGCTAGACGGCTGTGTGGCGGTTGTTTCTTCAGGCGTTTCTTCTGTTTCTTCGCTCACGTCAGTTGCGGGCGTGTCGGCTGGAGTATCTTGGACCTGATCTGTCGGATTAGTCCCAAGGCTTAGTTTTAGTCCGCTAGTGTCCGCGGAATCATCCGCAGTATTATCGCTGGCTTTCGTAGGCTGAATTGTATTTTCGTCTTGCATCCCACCTCCACCGGTTTGTCCGGCAATTTCCAATTTAAGCTTTTCAATTTACAATAAAATAGTAACAAAGGCTGGCGATAAACAAAAGCGTATTAACTTGAAAGGGGAATTATGCTGGATGATTTGAAGGTGATTCATGAGCGGGACGTACAGGATGCGCTGGGAGTAGCAGCCAAACAATGGCAACAGCTGAAACATGTATATGAAACCGGGGGCACAAAACCGGAAATTGCAAATTGTAGCAACATCATAGTGGGCGGAATGGGCGGTTCAGCGCTGGCGGCAATGATTGTATCCAGCTGGCCGGGGCTAGACAAGCCTTTTGAGATAGTAAGGAACTATGACCTGCCGGCATATGTAGATGAAAAAACCTTGTTCATCGCTTCAAGTTATTCCGGTAATACCGAGGAAACATTGGCGGCTCTTAACAAAGCGGAAGAACTAGGCGCCCAGATAGTCATTATCTGCTCGAGCGGTAAGCTGGCTGAGCGAGCAAAAGAAAAAGGCTATATGCATTACGTTATTCCTAGCGGTCTTCAGCCGCGAATGGCGGTTTTTTATAATTTCACAGCGCTTATCCAGCTTTTTGAAGAAGCGGGAACCGCTCAAAAGGGCAGTTTAGATGAACTACGCCAGGCAGCAAATTGGCTGGGTGAAAAAGCAGAGGAGCTTTTGCCGACAATACCGACTGATAAAAATCCGGCAAAAAGAATAGCATTGGAACTAGTAGGTAATTCGCCGGTCATTTATTCGGGCGTGAAATTTTTTCCGGCGGCTTACAAATGGAAGATAAACATCAATGAAAACGCGAAGAATATCGCTTGGTGTAATTATTTTCCGGAATTCAGCCATAACGAGTTCCAGGGTTGGGCGAGCCATCCGGTTGAGAAGCCTTACAAAATAGTTGATATAAACAGTTCGCTTGAGCACCCTAGGATCCGGCCTAGGTTTGAAATTACTGAAAAACTGCTTTCCGGCAGACGGCCTTCACCCGAAACAGTTATTCCCGAAGGGGATACCTTGATTAAACAGCTGCTTTGGACTATCCAACTGGGTGATTTCGTCAGTATTTATCTGGCGATTTTAAACGGGCTTGACCCGACGCCGGTGGAATTGATTGAGAAGCTCAAAACAGAGCTGAAAAACATATAGCTCACGGATTGATATAATTAAACCATGCCGGCGGTTAATAAACACACCGGACACGAACGGGATGTCTATTATTTCATTGCCAGTATCGGCTTGAGCTGTATGGTAAGTCTGGTTTTGTTGTTTGGCCGGATATTGTTCTCCGACAGCTTGCGATACGTATTTTTAATCTGGAATTTGGTTCTGGCTGTGATACCGCTAATGCTGGCCTGGTGGTTATATGAACGGCTCAAGACACTTAGCTGGTTCAAATGGCAACAGGTGATTCTGACTTTGCTGTTCATCGGTTTTTTACCCAATACCTTTTATCTGATTACCGATTTTGTCCACTTGCGCCAAACAGATGAAGCGGGGCTGTATTTTGACGTTGTGTTGCTCTCAAGTTTTGTAATCAACGGTATTATCCTAGGGCTTGCGTCAATCTTCCTTTTGCATAAACAGCTTCTAAGAAGACTTGCTGAACGCAATGCGCTGACAATTGTAGCGGCCATATTCTTTCTGGCCAGTTTCGCGGCATATCTGGGTCGGTTTACCCGGTTTAACAGCTGGGATATAATCCTGCGGCCGGCCGGTCTCCTGTTTGACGTTTCGGACCGATTCGTCAACCCCTCTCAACATAGCGACACTTATCTGGCTACCTTTACACTATTTCTAGTGCTGTTTTGTACCTATCTGGTGATTTACACGGCTTCAAAACTTCTAAAGCGCTAATGACTTGATTTTTACTTGCAGTAATGATAAAGTTATTGTCTATGAGCAAATTTACAGATAATTTTGAGGCTCGCCGTAGCTCACGTATACACGGGAGTTGGGCTTTTAGTTGTTAATTTTTAGAAAATAAAGCTCCGTGCCAGCTCCCGAAAAGGGAGCTTTTTTAATTGTGAAAGGAATTTAATGAATCTTGAGATTGAGCCGTTCAGTTTCAAAAACCCAAAACATACGGCGGCTATACCCCAGCTTACGGCATGGACAGGTGTTGAAGGCGAAGTTTTGGAGCTGAACGAGCAAAGTATAAACAGCCATCCGTACAAACTGATTGCTTTTGATGAAGATAGCCAGCAATTAGCCGGCTATGTAGCGGTCACGGCTGAGTTTATGCCGCAGATGATAAAGATGGGCGGCTGGGTTGTAAATCCGGAATTTAGAAGGCAGGGCATAGGCACTGTTCTTGCAAAACAGATGCTTAGCGATATACCTTTTTGTTTTCCCGATGCTGAAATCGTAACAGCTGTCGTAAATGAGGTTAGTAAGAGGAAATTCGAAAGCCTGGGCGCAACCGCCGTTGGAGAAATAAGTGCTTATTGGTATTTAAACCAGACTTACGGCGTATCGAGGATGGCTTCCTCGCTAAAGTCAGAAAAAGAAGCCATAAGAAAATACAAGGATTATTACAAACGAAAAAAGTATCAATAATTAAGGAGCTAAAAGATGAATAGTTATAGAAAAATAGCCAGCCATGAAGCAAAAAAGGGGGAGTTCAAAAAATGCCTACTGCTTTATTCCGGCGGGTTGGACACCTCGGTAATGCTTAAATGGATTCAGCAGGAGTATGAATGCGAAGTAATAGCGCTGACTGTTGATATCGGCCAGACGGCTGATAATTTGCAAGCGATAAAAGACAAAGCATTGAAACTCGGAGCAATCGAGGCTATTGTCCATGATGCAAAAAAAGAGTTTGCCGGAACTTTGTTAAGTATGGCGATAAAAGCCAATGCCGATTACCAGGGCGGCTATGCGCTCAGTACGCCTCTGGGGAGGGTAATAATATCTAAAATCGCAGTAAAGATGGCGGAAAAATACGGTTGCGAAGTGATAGCCCATGGCTGTACGGGAAAAGGCAACGATCAGGTAAGGTTTGAGAGCTATATAACTACGCTTAATCCCAAGCTCAAAACCATAGCTCCGGTCAGGGAGTGGGGCATGGGTCGGCAAGAAGAGATAGCTTTTGCGAAAAAATACAAGATTCCAATCAAACAGACCAAGGATTTGCCGTATTCTTATGATGAGAATATGTGGGGTAATACCGCTGAAGGCGGTGATATTGAAGATCCGGCCAAACAGTCGAAATTAAATTCTATCCTGCAATGGTGTAAGCCGGTAGAAAAAACATCAAACAAATCCGAATTAATAACAATCAATTTCAAAACGGGAGTTCCGAACAAAATTAACGGCCAACCAATGCCATTAGAGCAAATAATTAAAGTTTGTAATGAGCTTGGTGCTAAACATGGTGTCGGCGTGACCCAGCTTATTGAAGATAGGCTGGTGGGTCTCAAAGTCAGGGGTGTTTATGAAAACCCAGGCGCGACTATCCTGATAGAAGCCCACAAAAAGTTGGAAAAGCTGGTTTCTACAAGAGAAGAAAACCAGCTGAAACGATTCATTGATACTAAATGGGCCTATATGGCATATGCGGCCCAATGGTTCGAGCCAACAATGGCCCATATAAATACCTATATAAACAGTCAAAACCAGAAAGTATCCGGCTATGCTACAGTCAAACTCTATAAAGGCCAGGCAACCGTAGTGTCATTAAGCTCGCCATTTTCACTTTTTGATGCCGAATTAGCAACCTTTGAAAAAAATGACAATTTTAACCAAAACGCTTCGGCGGGGTTTATAGAAATATATAACCTGCCGCAGAAGACAGCGAAAGGAGCATACGATTATGAAAAATAAACTCTGGGAACAATCGGCTAAGCTAAACCCGGCAGTAGAAGCTTATACTGTCGGCGATGACACCATTTATGACACCAAGCTTTTGCCTTATGACCTTAAGGCAAGCTTGGCTCATGCCAAGATGCTTGAGAAAATCAGTGTTATAAGCACAGGCGAATACAAAAAAATAAAAACGGCTCTTCATGAAATAAAAAATTTGCACAAAGAAGGCAAGTTTACCGTAAAACTTGAGCAGGAGGACTGCCACACAGCCATAGAGCAGTATATAACCGCTCATTACGGCGAAGTCGGCAAAAAGATACACACTGCCCGAAGCCGAAACGACCAGGCTTTGACTATGATGAGACTGTATATGAAGCAAAGCCTTGAAGAAACCAAGCAGCTTTTAACTTTGCTGGTTGAAAAATACCAAGCTAAATCAAAACAGACCAAAAATATCGCAATGCCCGGCTATACCCACATGCAAAAAGCCATGCCCACAACCGTCGGCATTTGGCTTGGGGCATACCAGGACGCCTTTAACGACATATTGCCGCTGCTTGACGCCGCCTTAAAGTTGATTGACCAAAATCCTTTAGGCTCTGCCGCTGGATTTGGCATAGAGGGTTTCAAGATAGACAAAAACCTGACTACCAAAGAAATGAGCTTTTCAAAGGTTCAAAAAAACCCGGTATATGCAAGTATTTCCAGAGGCTTGTTTGAGCTTTCAACGGTTGCGCAGATGGGCCAGATTTCACTTTTAGCGAGTAAGTTTGCCAGTGATATGATGCTTTTTACAACTCAAGAATTCAGTTATTTTTCTTTACCGAAAGAATATACTACCGGTTCGTCAATAATGCCCAACAAAAATAACTATGATTTATTTGAAATCATGCGAGGCAATGGAGCCTTGGTAACCGGTTATCAGAGTCAACTACAGCTGCTATTAACGGGACTCTCCAGCGGGTTTCATAGGGATTTGCAGCTGGGCAAGGAACCGCTTATAAAGTCGGTAGAAATAACTACCTCAACTCTTAAGTTGCTTATTGAAGTTGTTCCAAAAATTAAAGTCAACGAAGATAAGCTGAAAGAATCAATGACTGAAGATTTATTCGCAACCAAACAAGTTTATGAACTTGTGGCTTCCGGCATAGCTTTTCGGGACGCTTATGGCCAAGTCAAAGCCAACCTTGAGGCTAAAGACTGATATACTTTTCTACAGATGGTGCAGGAGTTAAAAAAACAAATAAGAACAGTTTGTTCGGAACTGTTTAATAGTAATGTTGAAGTTGAGCTAAGTCGGCCGGAGGAGAAGTTCGGGGATTTTTCTTCGAACGTGGCTTTGAAATTAAGCAAAGAACTAAGTAAAAGCCCTGTTGAAATTGCCCGGCAAATCACCTTGGAACTAAAGAAAAACGAACAGATAGCCGAGGTCAGCGTAGCCGGGCCTGGCTTTATTAATATTACTCTCAAGGATTCGGTTTTGTTCACCTCAATCAAAAACGCGCATAAACCGGCCAAAAGTCTGTCCGGTAAAAAAGTCGTGACCGAGTATTCCGACCCGAATCCATTTAAGGTCCTGCACGCTGGTCATCTTTATACCTCAGTCGTCGGTGATGCTATTTCCAATCTCTTTGAAGCGGCTGGCGCGCAGGTGCACCGGGTAAATTACGGCGGCGACGTGGGGCTTCATGTCGCCAAAAGCCTCTGGACGGTAATCAAGGAGCTGGACGGCGAAAAACCAGATGAGCTGGACAAGATTAATGAAGATAAACGAGCCGATTGGCTGGGCGAATGTTACACCAAAGGCAATAAGGCATATGAGGAAAGCGAACAAGCCAAAAGCGAAATCGCCGAATTAAACAAAAGAATATATGAGGTAGCGACTAAAAAAGACGAAGATTCGCCGCTAGGTAATATTTATTGGACAACCCGAGCTTGGAGCTATGATTATTTTGATAAGTTCTATGCTCGGGTCAGCATAAAGTTTGAAAAATATTATCCGGAAAGTACCGTTGCTGAGCTAGGGCAGGCGAAAGTCAAAGAAAACACCCCGAAAATCTATTCGGAGTCTGACGGCGCGGTAGTCTACGAGGGCGAAAAAGACGGCCTGCATACCCGCGTGTTCATAACCAAAGAAGGGTTGCCGACTTATGAAGCCAAAGAAGTCGGACTAATCCTGCAAAAAGAAAAAGATTACGCTTTTGATCGCTCAATAGTAATAACCGCCAACGAGATAAGCCAGTACATGCAGGTTGTATTGGCAAGTATCAAAAAATTCGCGCCGGAGCTGGCCTCTAAAACTACCCATCTAACCCATGGCATGGTCAAACTGCCGGGAGCGCAAAAGATGAGCAGCCGCCAAGGTAATATCATCAAAGCCGTCGATATATTGGACTTGGCCGAAAACTCATCCAAAGAGGTAAACCCGGCGGTTACGCCCGAAATAGTGTTGGCTGCGGTCAAATATTCATTCCTAAAATCAGGCCTTGGCAGTGACGTAATATTTGATGCAAAACAGTCAGCCAGTCTGGAAGGCAACAGCGGGCCATATTTGCAATATGCCTATGTTCGGGCAAAAAGCATATTAGACAAAGTCCAGAGCCCAGAGCCCAGAGCCCAGAGCTTGGATTTAGAACCAAAAGAACGCTCGTTGGCGCGGAAAATCTCGATGTATCCGGAAGTGCTTACTCTGGCTTTGGAAGAACTGTCACCACACCATATCTGTACTTATCTTTATGAACTGTCCCAAACCTTTAATCGCTTTTATGAGACCAATCGGGTTATAGATGATCCGCGCGCGGACTTACGACTGCAACTTGTAAGGAGCTATGCAGACGTACTAAGCAGTGGCTTAAGACTACTCGGCATTGTAATACCAGAAAAGATGTAGCAATGAAATATAAAGTAGCAATAGTGCTGGACTTTGACGGCACCATAGCCGATGCGGAAGATGTGATGCTGGAAATATACAAGCCGCTAGCCGAACAGTATAATTGGCCAAAGTTGACCCGCAAAGACTATTTTCGACTTAAAAAAAGCAGTCCGCGCGAAATTATGCGCTGGGCAGAGATAAAAATCTGGCAATTGCCAAAACTGCTCAGGCTCGGCCGGGATGAGTACAAGAAACATGCCGCGGACATCAAGCTTTTTGCCGGGATGCCGGAAGCCATAACTAAACTATCAGAAAAAAATGATATTTATATCCTCAGCTCCAATGACCGGGAAACAGTGGCGAAAATTTTGAAAAACAACGGTTTTAATACCCGGGTAACGATACTCCAGGGTTCGCCGATATTCGGCAAGGCCAACGCTTTAAAAAAATTGCTCAAGTCTAAATATGCCGCTGGGGATTCGTGGATGATAGGCGATGAAATACGCGATATTGAGGCCGGCAAAAAGGCCGGAATGAATACTATCGGCGTGACGTGGGGGCTGCAAAGCAAAGCCGGCATAGAGAAGGCAAAGCCGGACTATATCGCTAAAAAACCGGACGACATCACCAAGTTTATATATAATAGATAAGTAATCGGTGGGAGAAATCAGGAGTAAAGATGCCCGAAGAATTAAAACCGGCCGCTGCCAAGGCTAAATCAAAAGCTAAAAAAGTTAACGTCAAAGCCAAATCACAATTAGACGGCTTTATGAATTTTATCCGCAAACAAGGAGTTGTCGGCCTAGCTATCGGACTGGTGCTCGGTGTTCAGGTAAAAGCCGTGGTCGACCAGACCATAGCCAGCTTTATCAACCCGATATTGGGACTGGTGCTTCCGGGCAGTGGTAATTTGAATGAAAAGTCTTTTTCCCTGACAGTCGGCGCCAAAGAAGCAGTATTTGCCTACGGAGCATTTATATCTGTGATGATAAGCTTCATAACCGTCGCCGCGCTTGTGTATTTCGCGGTCAAAGCCCTAAAGCTGGAAAAACTGGATAAAAAGACCTGACCCACCCCAGTAAAAGGTATTTACAAAAATGTATTTTTGTGCTATAATTTAGTATATGTCAACAGGAAATGTGTTTAGGGACGATCTTAAACGATCCATAGGCCCTGAAGCCGGAGAATATTTAGATCAGATAGACGGTGCTATTGAAGGCAGCCCGGAAAGATTCGCCGTGATTAAAGTCGGCGGCGAAATGGCCCAAGGCGATTATTTAGACCAGCTCAGCGGGTCAGTTGCACATTTGAGCAGATTAGGCTATCTGCCGGTTCTGGTACACGGGGGCGGTCCACAAATTAACAGAATACTTAATGAACGGAATATTCCTGAGGAAAGAATCGACGGCGATAGGATAACTTCAGCAGCTGCAATGGAAGGGGTGGAAAGCGCGCTTAAGGGGGTAAGCTCTGAAATAAAAAATAGTTTAGCCAGCCAGAACATACTAGGAACAACTATGAGCCGGCCTTTTAAAGCGGAGCTCAAAGATGAACAAAAATTGGGTATGGTAGGTACACCTACCGATATAGATATTGAAAGAATCGCGCGGATTGTAAGAGACGGCAAGATTCCGATAATAGCCTGTTTGGGAGAGGTTATGGTCGGCGGCCAGCTTAAAAGCGCCAACATTAACGGCGACGATGCGGCGGCTAAACTTGTTGAAATCTTGGAACCGGAGAAATTTATCACCCTGACTAAACCCGGTGGCGTAATGGATGACTCAGGCAGGATTATTCCTAACCTTACTGCGAAAAAAGCAGATGAGTTGATAAAAAGTAACATCATTAAAGGCGGCATGGAAAAGAAAGTAAGCGCAGTGTTGGCTCTTATGGGAGAGAACGGTGTTAGGGAAGACGGTGTTATTACTCATCCGAGTTTCATTATCCCAGAGCTTTTTACCCACGAAGGCGCTGGCACGCTGATAACCCGGGATATAGCTATCAGTCGATCAGATAATATGAACGGCCTGGACTTGAAAAGAACACAAGAGCTGATTGAAGATGCTTTCGGCGGCCATTTGAGGGAAGATTATTTTAGTCGACTAGAACTGGATGGACACAGTATTTATATAACTCCGCAAAGGTATGACGGTATTGGCATCGTTAGAGAAGTGGACGGCTTCAATGCGCATTATATGGATAAATTGGCAGTTACTCCCGGCGAACAAGGCCGCGGCATTGCCGACCAGATTTTAGAGCTGATTGCCAGCGACACTGAGGCTAGCGGAGGGTTCTTCTGGCGAGCTGCTCCGGAGGCCGTATTTATGAACAAATATGAAAGCTTCGCCGATGAAACACACCATGTTGAAGGGCCGGACGGCCGGGAATGGACGGTCTTCTGTAAAAATATGTACGGGCATCAAATCCCCAATGCCGTAACTTGGGCGGCTAATAAACCTATAACCATTGAGCGTCATCCTGAAGACGCACCTTTCTAAAGCAGACCTGTCATAATATAAGTTATGGCGATGCAGTTGAGTGAAGAAGAATGGAAGAAACGGTTGACTCCCGAGCAGTACCGGATTTTGCGCCAATCCGGGACTGAAACGCCATTTACCGGCGAACTTTTGAATGAAAAACGAGCAGGCATGTTCAAATGCGCGGCCTGCGGAGCGGAACTTTTTTCCAGTGACCACAAGTTTGAGTCAGGTTCCGGCTGGCCGAGCTTTTATGATATAGCCAAATCCGACGCCGTAAAGTTGCACGACGATGATTCGTTGGGGATACAGCGCGTTGAGGTAACTTGCGCCAATTGCGGCAGCCATCTTGGCCATGTCTTTGATGACGGCCCGAAAAATACAACCGGTAAACGCTACTGCATCAATTCTGCTTGTCTGGCTTTTGATCCCAAAGAATCTAGTAAGAAATAGCTGGCGACAGGCCGAAGAATTGCTCTAAGGTCAAGCCGGATTTGTGTACTTTTGTCGCCAAGCCGATACCAAGATAACGGATGTGCCAAGGCTCGTATTGGTAGCCGGTCAGGTTTTCTTTCCCCTTTTGGTAGCGGACTATAAAGCCGTATTTAGCAGAATTTTTAAGTAGCCATTTACCGCCGGCGGTATCGCCAAAACAGGTTTGCAGGTCGCAAGTACCAGTACCTAGGTCGGTGGCCAGGCCAAGCTGGTGTTCACTATGGCCCGGCCGGGCGCTGTAGGTGTCGGCCTTGGCCACCCCGTCCTTTTTAACGTAGGCGCCATAAACCCCGGCTTGGTCATTGTATGAGCGGTAACCGCTGATAATCTTGAAGTTTATATTGTCTACGTTGGCCGCTGTGATTAACTGGCTCATCGCGTTAGCCGCATCCGAGCGCAACTGGTTGCCACCTATGGCTGCCAGATTTTTTGGTATAAAGCTACTATCCAGTCCGCGTTGTTTATTAACGATGAAATAAACGCTGTTTTGATTATCAATGGTGTATTTGCCGGTTTCATCGCCGCCAAGTTTTATAGAACCGGTTTTGCCACTGGCTGCGTTTGGCGGCGGCGCGGCTACTTTGCTATCCGACCGGAAAAAGATCAAATAACCGCCGAGTAGCATAAGCAATATCGAAGCAACAAGAAGTTTCCGGTGCATAAATAAATCATAGCAGGTTATAATTAAACCCAATGAAAATAGATAAGCATCTGGTGCCAACCAAACTGCTCTGGATTGATCTGGAAATGACCGGCCTTGATTCGGCCAAAGATAAGATTATTGAAGTCGCTTGCGAGGTGACTGATTTTGATTTTAAAACACTGGCTTCTTACGAGTCGACAATCGCTCAATCCAATGAATCATTAGAAAATATGAACGACTGGTCCAAAGCCCAGCATAAAGCTAGCGGCTTGGTTGACCGGATAAAAAACGAGGGCAGGGACGAGAAGGAAATAGTGCACGAACTGGTCGGCTTTATCAAAGCCCAATTTGGCCGCGAGCCGGCTATTTTAGCCGGCAATTCAATCCATAACGACCGGGCTTTTATCAAATCTCACTGGCCGGAAGTCGAAAACCTTCTGCATTACCGGATGCTGGATGTAACCAGTTTTAAAATCCTGATGCAATCCAAATATAGTGTCAACTTTGCCAAAAAGGAAGTACATAGGGCATTTGACGACATCCAAGCCTCAATAGCCGAATTGCAATATTACATCGAAGCGCTTAAAAAATTGGATTAGAGTCTAATACAGACGAGTCTTTGTCTACTTTTCTAACAGTAATTTCCGAGCCCGCCGGTGCTTCTTTGGCCCTTTGGACAGCCCTTGAGCCTAAGTCTCGGGCTTCTGCTGGCTTTATAAACAACTTTTCTTCCGGTAAAGCGGCTAGTTCATCCTTGCGGGCACTGCGAATCCGTCCGGCTTCTGTCCTGTCGCCACTGTTGCCCAGCAACGACTCTTCTTCCGCCGGAATATCTACAGGCGCATCTGCTACCGCAACATTTGATCCGGTTTTAAATTCTTGTTCCCGTGCCTTGGCATCCATATGAAGCTGGCGCCCGGCCAGTATATGTCGTTCGGCTTCGGAGCCAGGGACAACGCCTTCTCCGTGGAGGTATCTGGTGTAATCTGTTTCGGAATTTACATCCGGCGCAAGCATTGGTTCGTTTGCCGGAGTAATACCGTTTCCGTTTTCTGGTTGAATTGGCCTAGTCATTTTTGTATTTTTTATTTTGACCTTTCTGAGCTAAAGTCTAGCACAAAGTACCTTTTTTGTCAACAAGCTTGTGTTTAATATATTTGCTATTTATCTATATAATATCCCAAGACTATGGATCATAAAAGCGTTGAACAATATGTGCTTTCGATGCCGAATGCGAGGCTTGATTATCCATTTGGCGAGGATGTCGCGGTGTATAAAACCGGCGACAAAATGTTTGCCCTAATTCCGGAAAAATCGAATCCTGTCCGGATAAGCCTGAAATGCGACCCTAAACTTTCTGAGATTTTGCGCGACAAATACGAAACTGTGATGCCGGGGTACCATTTGAGCAAAAAACATTGGAATACGATTGTTCTATCCGGCCAGTTGCCGTGGGAGGACATAAAAGGGCTTATTCTGCACAGTTATAATTTAGTAGCTAAAGTGGAAGGTTCGGTGCCTACTTTTGAGTAACCAAAAGTTTTAACTGTTCGTTCGCTGAAACGGCCATTTCCTGTTCGTTTGGATTGCCGGAGTCATAGACGGCTTGTAACTGTTGGCGGTAATCGGCTAGTTGTTCGTCTAAAAGCTGGCTGTAGGCTTCATCATAGCGGCTGTTTTGTTGGCCTTCACTCAACGCCGCGTCGTTTGCCGGATTCTGTACGGCTATATCTTCGTCTTTTACTTTTTTGCCACGGTCGGTGAGGGCGGAAAGAACTTCTTTTTGCGACGATTCTACGCTTATTTTGACCGTCGAAGCTTTATATAAAAGGCTTTGGTCACTTAGATTTTCGCTGGCGGTATCTACCATTCGGATGATTTCCGCTTGAACATTTGCCAGGCTGATTAGTTTATCTTTCTGGGCATTGTCGGCGCCATTTAAGAAACTGGACGCCACCGAAAAAATTATTATCAAGGCTATCAAACCGCCGCCTATAACTGCGATTTTCTGTACCATATTGTTTCCACCGCCGAAAGAAAACGAACGGCGCGGCGGTTTCTGGGGATTCATAATAAAACCATAGGGATTGTTGTCCGCTTCAGGCAGCTGGTCGGCTGAATTAGGCTCTTGCGGCTGGGTAACAGGATGATCCGGCGCGAATAAGTTATCGTCTTGACGAGTGGAACTCCGGGCTTTGGCGGGGTGCACGGCCGGTCGCGAAGGAGAAGATGCCACCGGTGATACACTATTGCCTGCACGAGGATTTACCACTTGCTGGTCCAAATAAGGGTTTACATATTGCTTCATGTGCCCGGGCATATTCCTGTTCAGATGCTGGGCCATGGTATTTTGAACATGCTCCGGTATGTGGCCTTGTCCTTGCTGGTACTTTTTGAGGTGCCCCGGCATGTTTCTTTCCATATGTTCAGTCATCGACTTTTGTACGGAAGGCGGTATGTAAGTATAGGCATGCTTGGCTGATTCCGATGCTTTTACCATGGTTTTAATTAAACCATAAGCGTACAGCCTAAGTGAAACTCGTTAATTCTTATTCTTGAACCTATAACCTATAACCTATAACCTTAGAGGTATGGATGCGGTGAGTGAGGTAAAGGCCCGGCTGGGTATCGAGGACGTAGTCAGCGAATATGTGAAGTTAAAACGCACCGGCCGCAACTTCAAGGGGCTAAGTCCGTTTACTAATGAGAAAACGCCGAGTTTTATAGTTAGTCCGGAGAAGCAGATATGGCATGATTTTTCTTCCAGCAGGGGCGGCGATATGTTTACTTTTATCCAAGAGGTTGAAGGATTAGATTTCAGGGGCGCGTTGGAACTGCTGGCTCGCAAGGCCGGCGTGGACTTGGAACAGTTCAAAAGCGGTTCATCAGGCAAGCCCGGAGTGGATAAACAAAAACTCCAGGGAGCCATAAGCTCAGCGGTCAAATTTTACCAAAAACACTTAGTCCAAAACTCAGAAGCGCTGGAGTATATTAGAAAGAAACGCGGTTTTTCCAAGCAGACAATGCTTGATTTTCAACTAGGCTACAGTCCTGATAATGGCAGCGCGCTAACCAATTTCCTGCGCAAAAAAGGCTACAGCGAGAATGAACTGAAGCTGGCTGGTCTTAGTAGCAAGCGGGGCGGCCGGTCGTTTGATATGTTTCGCGGGCGAATCATGGTGCCGCTATGCGACTCTGTGGGCAATCCGATAGGCTTTACGGCGCGATTGTTGGCTGAAGACAATAACGCGCCGAAATATATCAACACGCCTAGCACGCCGCTGTATGACAAGAGCCGGCACTTGTATGGGCTTCATCTGGCCAAACAGGCAATTCGTGACAAAGATTATGGAGTAGTTGCCGAGGGCAATTTGGATGTAATCGCGTCGCATCAGGCTGGGTACAAGCAAGTGGTAGCCAGCGCCGGGACGGCTATGACCGAATACCAACTGAAAACACTGTCGAGATTTTCGCCCAATGTCCGACTGGCATTTGACCAGGACAGGGCTGGCTTGGAAGCGGCAGAGCGGGCCATACCGGTAGCCTCAAAAGCCGGCGTGGATTTGAGCATCATCAGTATCCCGGAGGGCAAAGACCCTGACGAGCTAATAAAGAAAGACCCGAAATTATGGGAAAAGGCGATTTCTGACGCGGAATACGCGGTCGATTGGCTGATAAATGTATACAAAGATGAGTTTGATATTAAAACCGCGCAGGGAAAGAAGAAATTTACCGGCAAATTAACGGCGGTAATAAAAGATATTGAAGATCCGGTAGAACAAGACCATTATGTCCAACTGGTGTCAGAGATGTCCGGGATTGATGCCGCGGCTTTTCGCAGTAAGCTGGCCGGGACCAAAGATAACTTTGTTCAGAGATTGAAAAAACCCAGCATGGCCTCAAACGTTATTTCCAAAGAGGAGCATGATAAGGCCCGCGTGATTGACAGGTTGCTATGCCTAAGCCTGATGGTGCCAACTGTACGCAATTATCTGGATATTTTGTCAGAGCATATGCTAGTTAAGCCAGAACAGGTAAAAATATTGGATTTTCTGAAGGCAAACCCGGATTTCAACAGCGACACGGATAAACTCTCTAAGTTGGAGAACATCAGCGATTATGTTAAAATATTGGTATTACAGTTCGAAGAACTTTACGCCAAAGTGGATACGCTGGAGCTTCAATACGAAGCGGCGCGCTTGAGAGCAAAAATCATTGAATATTTTGTAAAAGACCAAAAAAAGAAATTATCGGCGCTGCTTGCCAGTACCGACGAAGCAAAACATGAACAAATTTTGGCCCGTGTTCGTGATTTGGACAAATTACTTAATCAGACAAAAGAAACGTAAGGATTTATATGACGGAAGACAAGAAGCAACAGCTGGAAGAAGCTAAAAAGGAACTACTTAAAAAAGCTAAAAAAGACCGTAAGATTGACCAGGACGTCATCTTTGAGAAGATTCCGGAAACTCCGGAAAACGCCGAAATTTTGGATTCACTTTATTCCGAACTCGCGGATTTGAACATACAGGTTACCGGCAGCGCGGTTAGTATGAGCGATGACTGGACCGGTGATGACGGCGAAGAGTTAGAGCTTGACGACAAGGTATACATGGATGATATCGCTGATGATTCGGTTCGTTTGTACCTTCGCGAAATCGGTAAGATTCCGCTGCTTAAACCCGATGAAGAACTGGCCCTAGCTCAAAAAGTTGTCGCGGGTGATAAGCGGGCAAAAGACCAGATGGCCGAAGCCAATATGCGCTTAGTTGTCAGTATCGCCAAGCGCTACGTTGGCCGCGGATTGGATCTTTTGGACCTTATCCAAGAAGGCAATACGGGATTACTTCGCGCAGTAGAGAAGTTTGACCCGGACAAAGGATTTAAATTTTCTACTTATGCGACTTGGTGGATTAGACAGGCGATTACCCGCGCAATTGCCGATCAGGCTAGGGTAATCCGAATTCCGGTGCATATGTTTGAAACGATTAATAAACTGCTCAGGACTCAGAGGCGACTGACCCAAGAACTTAACCGCGAACCGACCAACGAAGAAATCGCTACAGCGATGGAAATGGATGTTGCCAAGGTTGAGCACATCATGAAGATTAAGCAGGATATCCACTCGCTGGATGCCAGTGTGCGCGATGATGAAGAAGACAGTGTGCTGGGTGATTTCATCGAGGACGAGGACACCGTCAGCCCCGAAGAGTCAGCAACCGGCAGTTTGCTCAAAGAACATGTTAAAGACATGCTTTCTGGCCTGACCGAACGCGAACAGAAGATTTTGAAGCTGCGTTTCGGGTTGGAAGATGGCAAAAGCCATACGCTGGAAGAAGTCGGCCAGGAATTTTCAGTTACCCGCGAGCGTATAAGACAGATTGAAGCCAAAGCGTTAGCCAAGCTCAGAAAACACAAAGATGCCAAAAAACTCCACGACTATATAAAATAAGCCTGCAAACCCAGTAGTAGACTTTCGTGCGGCTTTGCAAGTGCAAAGCCAAGTATCCCCGCCACTTGGCGGAGATATCCACGAAAGCTCACTACTGGGCAAACTCCACGACTACATCAAATAAAGCTATTACTGTTAGAATATAACAGATGAAGATTATTGGGATTGCCGGGACGAACGGCAGCGGAAAAGATACGGTCGGCCAGATTTTGCAGGAAGACTGGGGATACTTGTTCGTTTCAGTTACTGATATCCTGCGCGATGAGCTAAAAAAACGAAACAAACCGATAAAACGTGAAAACATGCGTGAGCTTGGCGACCAATGGCGGCGCGAATTCGGATTGGCCGTATTGGTTGATAAAGCAATTGAGATTTTCAATTCAGAAGCACAAAAATACAAAGGCCTTGTTATTTCAAGCATTCGCAATATTGGCGAAGTTGAACAAATACATCGGCTTGGCGGAGTGATGGTCTGGGTAGATGCTGAGCCGGAAATTAGGTATAAGAGAATAACCAGTCGCAACCGAAGCGCAGAAGACAGCAAAACTTACGAGGAATTCTTGCGCGAAGAACAGGATGAAATGAATGTGTACGGTGATGAAGCAACTTTGGCAGTGGGCGAGGTAAAAAAGTTATGCGACGAGTTTATCGAAAACAATTCCAACGATAAAGAAAAACTTAAATTGACTATCGAACAAGACCTTAGGCAGTACTTATAAAGCATAAGCAATTTTATGGTTTGGACTTCGCAGGTATAATTTACTTAAATGAGTGAAGTTGCAGAGAGAGACTTTAGTACTTTTGAGCTAGGCGACAACGTCTATGAGCTGGCCGGCGGTCTTATACCTGAAATTGCCGAACGGTTGAACTTCGAGCTTGATAATGCTCCTGACCCTCAGGAAATGTATAAGTTAGTAGGTGTTCTAGGCAAGAATAAAGTTCTTGGGGCTAACGAAGAAGTTGATGCTATAGACCTTGAAACAGCAGCTGATTTGCTTGATAGATCCGGCGTACAAAAACCTTTGGATAGAAGCCTGTGGACGCCGGATTTGAAAATAGGTGATTTGGGCCCGGGCCCTGCATTTACGGTCATAACCGGCGCGGTCGCCAACTGGCAGGACCGAACAACTAAACTTGTAGCTGAAGCTATCGGCGAAGGCACCCTTGGGCCGGAGGTTCGTGTGGTTACCGGTAATAGAGTCATGGGCAAAATTAAATCAGAACAAGTTAATCTGAACGTTGAAAAATTTTATGTAGAACATGGCAGATATCCTACTGAAAGCGAATTTGCTACAAGATATGTACTGCCTGTTTTAAACGAAGCCGGAGCTCAAGCAATTTTGACCTCTTATGACACTGATAGCGGTGAAAAACTTGCAGATAGTTTTAGCCGTAGCATTAAATTAAGCGAAGAAGATCACGAAGTAAGTTATGAAAAACTATTTGAACCAGATATACCGGTAACTTTCGCACGGGTGGCCAACGCCGGAATTCAATTAGCTGTTCAGTTCAGACAAGCAATAAAGGCAAATGTGAGTCCAAAATTCGATTCAGAAGAGGCCCCCGATGTATTTATACGAACAGATAGTTTCCCGATTGCCAAAACAGAAGAACAAAAAGCAGATTCAACCAACTTTCAGAATCCATATACGGGTTTGCGCCAAGCTGTGTTGACGGCAAAATTACTACACGAAGCCGCAACTGCTTAAATCTTAAAACCCCTGTATAATTAGCCTTATGGCGGAGGCCAAGAAATTCGCGATTATTGATGGGAAGAGTGTTTTTTACCGTGGTTATTACGCGATGCCGAACCTTTCGACGAACGATGGTACGCCGACCGGAGGAGTTTATGGTTTCGCGGCCATGGCACTGGAAGTCATCAAACGCTTAGATCCTGATTATGTATGCGTGGCTTGGGATAAGCCAAAAACCAATATTCGAAAAAGGCTTGAACTCTATCCGGCATACAAAGCCGGGCGCAAACCCGCGCCGGCTGACTTTTATGAGCAGGTTCCACTGCTTCACGAGCTGCTGGAGGCTTTCGGCTGGCCGCTTTATGAGCTTGATGATTACGAAGCCGATGACATAATGGGCACTTTGGCGGCACAGGCAGGCAAAAAGGGCATAAACAGTCTGCTTATTACCTCTGATTTAGATTTATTGCAGGTAGTCAATGATCACACCAAAGTCTACGCGCTAAAGAGAGGCTTTAGTGAGATACATCTTTATAGCCCGGAAACTTTTGAAACCAAATATGGCATAAAAGTCGAACAATTTTTGGATTATAAAGCACTGGTTGGCGACAGTTCCGATAATATTCCGGGTGTGCCGGGCGTTGGTCCGGTGGCAGCTAAACAGCTGTTGAATGACCATAAAACACTCGACGGAGTTTATGAAAATATCGGCCTGCTTAAAGATACACTGGCCAAAAAACTGGAGATTGGCAAAGAGTCGTCTTATTTGAGTAAAAAGCTGGCGGCTATCTGGACGGACGCGCCGATTAAATTGAACTTGGCTGAAGTTGACGGTAGCAAATGCGACCCTAAAAAAGTACAGGAAGTGTTGCAGAAACTGGAATTCCGCACGCTGGCCCGCCAGCTGCCGGAGTATATGCATTTACCCGAAAAGCAGGAGGTGAAAAAATCAAAGCAAGTCACACTGCCCGATGCGAACCAAATTACTACCGAGCAGGAGCTGGAGGCTTTGACTCTGCCTAAGACGAGTGAGTTGATAGCCTACGGTGTCAGCGAGAAACCGCATGGCAAAGAGCCGCTGGCCCTGACGATTTCACCCGGTGAAAAGCAATCATATACTTTGAACTTGACGGCATTAAGCGCGCAAAGCGTGCAAAAAAAGCTGGGAAGTTACATCGAAAGCGCGGACTTGGTCGGCCATAACCTGAAGGCGACACTTCAGATACTCAGAACCTTAGGAATTCATCCGAAAAAGATAAAGCATGACACGCTCATTGGGGCATTTTTGATAAACCCTTTGCGCCGCGAGCAAAGCCTTAGCGAGTTAGCCGAAACTGAGCTGGACGTACATTTGCAGGGAATGGATGGCACGAATAACGAAGAAATCTCTGTTATTCGCAAACTATATGAGCATCAGCAAAAAGACTTCAAAGATTTACAGAAGATTGCCGGTTTCGCTAAAAAAATCGAATGGCCGATAATCCCGGTATTAGCCGAGATGGAATATATCGGCATCACGCTGGATGTTGATTATCTGCGTAAATTCGCCGAACAGCTCAAAGACACCATCAGCGATATAGAGCAACAGATTTACGGACATGCCAATCAGGAGTTCAATATTTCCAGCCCGGCCCAGCTTTCGGATATTTTGTTCCATAAATTGAATCTCCCGACCGAGGGCATCAAAAAGGGCAAGACGACTTATTCGACAGCCGCCAACGAGTTGGACAAACTACGCAGCGCGCATCCGATAATCGATTTGATAACCAAATACCGCGAAGTTACCAAACTGATGAACACATATGTCGAACCCTTGCCGGAGATGGTCGATGAAAACAGCCGCCTGCATACAACTTTCAGCCTAACAACAGCGCCGACTGGGCGACTTTCCAGCAGTGATCCCAATTTGCAAAATATTCCTGTACGCACGGATTTGGGCCGCAAAATCCGAACGGCTTTTGTAACTGACCCGGGCAAGGCGCTAATTAGTGCCGACTACAGTCAGTTCGAGCTGCGAATGGCGGCACTTCTGGCCAAAGACAAAGAACTGATTGATATGTTTAACCGTGATGTGGATGTGCACACGGCAACGGCTTCACAAGTTTATGGCCGCGAACCGGAGGATGTAACCAAAAACATGCGCCGCGATGCCAAGGTCATTAATTTTGGGATTTTATATGGAATGAGTCCGCATGGCCTTTCCGTAGCAACCGGTATGACGTTTGCAGCCGCTAAAGAGTTTATCGACAAATATTTTGAGTTAAGAGCCCCGATTTTGGACTACATGAACAAGATTAAGAAGCAGGCTAATGCTCAAGGTTACGTTGAAACGCTATTCGGCCGCCGCCGCCCGACGCCTGATATCAAATCCTCCAATTTTGCCGTTCGAGCCGCGGCTGAGCGCGCGGCAATAAACATGCCCCTGCAAGGCACCTGCGCGGATATCATGAAACTAGCTATGGTCAAAGCTCAAGATCACTTGGAAAAATACAAAGACAGCGAAATGCTCCTGCAAATCCATGACTCCATATTGGTTGAAACACCCCAAAACCAAGCCGACAAACTGGCTCATGAGCTAAAAGATATCATGGAAAATGTCTATAAATTGCCGATCAAACTAACTGTAGACACTGCTATCGGTAAGAATTGGGGAGAGCTTTAAATTACACTTGGTCCACGGGGTTATATATAGGTTCAAGTACAATTTTCATAGGTAAATGGGCTTGTATATAATTCGCAACGGTTTCGATAGCTGATTCTTTTTTCGGTACGGAAGATCTTACAAACATAGCCAACATATCAGGATTATACAGATGCCAATCTAATCCTCCATCGTCTGGAACGTCAGCCATTTCTTCCAGTGCCGTAAGCACCTCACATCGTTCTTCGTCTAGGGCTTGAGTACTGTCTTCGTCAAAGCCTATAGATAAATGATGGCCTCTCCCACTCGGGGTTATATCCGTATGGTCTATGACGATATTTTTGGGCTTAGCCAGTTTTGGAATTTTAGCGGTTAGATTCTCATAAAAGTTTTCGTCGCCCAGTTCAGCTTTACGAAGATGCCTGGCCTGATGGCGTAGTTCCTTGCCTTTAACTATTACGAAGCGAGGACTTGCCGCACGGTCTTTGTCGGTAGGGATTATCACGCCTTTGAACTTCCTATCTAATTCTTCCAACTTTTTAAACATAGCAAGCAAGCGGTTGCCTTTTGCTAGTCTAAATAAAGACTCAGCAGATTCTGGAGCAGCTTTAGCCCGCTCCCTTTCAGCAGTAGCAACAAGATTCATTACCAAAAACTCTACAATTTATAGTTCACTTTTGCAAGCCCCGTAGTAGATCTTCGAGTTGCTACGCATAGTATTTGCCAAAGGCAAATAGGCTCGAAGGCTCACTACGAGGCAAGCATGAGCATAATCTGAGATTTTTATTTTTAAATTTGCGATAATAGAGCTTACGGAAAGGAGTAACTATGGCTAATGATAAAGACCAGAAAAAGGTGAATTTTAATGTGGATGTAAACAAAGTACCGGTTCTTTATGCGGACGGATATCTTATCGGTTCGAACGAGAACGTCGTTACATTGAACTTCTCACAGGCTATGCCGGGAGCTGAACAGCAAAATATTGTCAGCCGGATTGCGCTCACGAGAGCACAGGCGAAAGAATTCTTAAAAAACTTAACTGACCACATAGAAAAATTTGAAGTTTAGGAAGCCGCTTGGCCGCTAGTTGATTCTTAAAAGCAGTTTTTTGTCGGTCTGAAGCTGTTTGCTGAGGTGGTGGAGATGCATCCTCAATGCACCGGCTAATGATGCACTGCTGACAGAAATGATGATGCTGTTTTTAGTAATTTTGACGGCTGGTTCTTCGTCAAATTTGGATTTTACAAAATCTTTAATCTGTTGGATTTCGTCGGGTTGCTCAAAATCCTTGTCTTTGAGTACATCTTTTATAGAATCCATGGTTTGGTCTTATAATAACACCTATGCCGGAATTACCTGAGGTTGAAACTGTACGGTCAGGATTGTCTAAGTTATTGCCCGGATTGACGGTCAAGTCGGTAAAGTTCGATTGGTCCAAGTCGTTTCCGAATGCAAAAAATGATACGGATAAATTCCTGGTAGGCGCTAGTATTACTCAAGTCCGGCGCCGGGCAAAAGTCCTGATAATCGACTTATCTACTGAGTATAGTTTGATTATCCACTTGAAGATGACCGGACAGCTGGTTTTTCGCTCCGAATCCGCTGTATTCAGCGCTGGCCATCCATCAGATTCACTGGTCGGTAAGTTGCCGGATAAATCCACGAGGGTGATATTCAATCTGGGCTTGGCTAAGCTGTTTTTCAACGACCAGAGGAAATTTGGCTGGGCCAGATTAGTGCCAACGGTCGAGGTAGAGAACACCGACTTTTTCAAAAAACTCGGGCCAGAGCCATTATCCGCCGATTTTACTGCCAAACAGTTCAAAGAACGACTAAAAAAGCGTCCAAACAGCCGGATAAAACCGGTGCTGATGGATCAGACAATAATCGCTGGGGTGGGCAATATCTACGCCGATGAGGCGCTATGGGGAGCGAGAATCCATCCGGAAAAACGTGTTCGCGACGTATCGGACAAGAAACTGGACGAGCTGTATAAAGAACTTATCTATGTGCTCAAACTTTCTATCAAAAAAGGCGGCTCAACGGATAAAAATTACGTTGACGCCGAGGGCAAAAAAGGCAGTTACATGAAATTTGCCCGGGTTTTTCGGCGGGAGAACCAGCCATGTCCGCGCTGTGGAACGGCCATCATTAAAATACGCGTGGTCGGCCGCGGCACGCACCTTTGCCCTCGCTGCCAGAAACTTTAATCTGTTATTCTAATTACATGACGAGAGTTTTCATAGGACAGAACAGCTTTGCGCTCAAGCGGGCTATCAGAGATTCAAAAGCCGAGTTCGCAAAACAATACGGCGAACTGAGCGTTGAGATAATAGACGGCGAAGAGGCTGAATACAACCAAATAGTCGCAGCTATAGAGTCAGTACCGTTTTTGGCTGAGAAAAAACTGGTGGTTGTATATGAGCTGGGTACGATTAAAGAAGCTAATGAGAACATTGAAGGATTGATAGATAAAGCTGAAACCGGCAATGAACTGATAATTGTTGAGCCGAAAATCGACAAACGAGGCACTTATTATAAATATCTGAAAAAACAGGCTGATTTGACAGAATTCAACGAACCGGATGAACGCGAGCTGGCCAACTGGCTGACAAACGAGGCAAAAAAAATGGGTGCAAAATTAAGCTTTGCCGATGCGTATTATTTGGTGCAAAGAGTTGGGATTGGTCAAGAACTAGCGGCCAACGAGCTTAAGAAACTTATCGATTATGATAAAGATATCTCAAGAGCAAACATCGAATTATTGACCGAAGCCAGCCCGCAGACTACCATTTTTAACTTACTAGACGCGGCCTTTGGTGGAAACAGCAGAAAGGCCATGCATATATATGAACAGCAACGAATCCAGGGCGAGGAACCGCTGAAAATCTTTGGCCTGATAGTTTGGCAAATGCATTTGGTTGCGATGATTGATGCTGCCAGTAGCCGCAGTGACGCGGAAATCATGAAAACTAGCGGATTAAAGCCGTTTACGCTTAACAAGACCCACTCTATCGCTCAGCGTATGGGCCGCGAACAAATACGAAACACGTTAGCTAAACTGGTCGAGCTGGATAGGCAGCTAAAAACCAGCTCGATTGATGCCGACGATGCTCTCAAAAACCTGCTGATATCTATTTCTTAGAAGACTTTTTGATAGGGGAAGCTTTTTTAGGTTTGGCTGACGTTTTCTTAGGAACGGTTTTTTTAACGGTAGTCTTTTTGCCTGCGGAGCCGGTAATTTTGCCGCCGGATTTTTTAAAAGCGGCAACCAGACGACTTTTTTGGCGGGCGGCCTTGTTTTTATGAATGACGCCTTTTTTGACAGCCTTGTCAATTGCGCTGATGGCCTCGTTTAACTCTCTCTCAGTAGATTTCTTACCGGTATCAACGGCTTTTCGAACATTTTTTATGGCCGATTTAAGCTGGCGTTTGGTCCGCAAATTCCGGATGGTGGCTTTTTTAGCGCTTCTGACCCGTTTTTGAGCCGACTTGATAATAGGCATATGATTTGTAGCTTCCTTATTAGTTTAAATTTTATACTTTACCACCACTTTAACAAAAAATCCAAAAATACGCTAGACAGAATTCTTCATCGGTTGTATAGTGAGCCCTAGTTAAGCATAAACAAAAAAAGTAAAATAAAAAGATGAAACCTTCAGACAATGCAACAGACGATGCTCCGGCCAAGGACGAGTTTGAACAGGTCGTAGAAAAACTAAAGTCATCAAGCAGTATATTAGTAACCGTCAGCACTGACCCGACAGTTGACCAATTTGCCGCCTGTATCGGCCTGACTTTGATTTTGAACAAACTGAATAAACACGCCAACGCGGTATTCAGCGGCAAGGTGCCTTCGACCATTGACTTCTTAAAACCGGAAAAAACACTAGAAAAAGACACTGACAGCCTGCGGGACTTTATAATCGCGCTCGACAAGGCCAAAGCCGACAAACTCCGTTACAAAATAGAGGAAGACATCGTAAAGATATTTATTACGCCTTATAAAACCAGTATTGACGAAAAAGATTTGAAATTCAGCCAAGGCGACTTTAATGTTGACGCCATCGTTGCACTCGGGGTGCAGGACAAGAGCCATATCGATCAAGCTATTTTAGCCCATGGCCGGATACTCCATGACGCGGCCGTTGTTTCAATTAATATTGATAAAAAAAGCCGAATCGGTTCTATCAACTGGACTGACAATCGGGCCAGCAGCCTGTGTGAAATGGTAGCCGATGTCGCGATGGAACTGGACAACAAAATCTTTGATGAGCAGAACTCCACTGCGCTTTTGACCGGAATAGTCGCCGAAACCGACAGATACAGCAACGACAAAGCCGCGCCGCACACCATGTCAGTCGCCGGACTGTTAATGTCTGCGGGTGCCAGTACCCAGCTGGTCAGTACGCAGTTGGAAGAAGGGGCAGGTAATCAGACTTCCGATAGTCTGAAAAATGACGAGGAAGCCGAAGGCGGGTTACTGGAAATTGAGCATGAATCGGTTGAGAAAAAACCTGAAGAGCCGATTGCCGAAAAAATTGAAACTGAAGATTTACCGCCACCCCCGCCGCCTGAACCACTATCAGATGACGAGGCTCAGGCTGTCCTGGATGAATCTGTTGTTGACGACGAATCCCCGCCGGACAATAAACCGCGGATTATGCATAAACCGCCGGAGTTTACCGGCCAGCTAACGGCCAATTCGGAATCCGAGGACAAACACTATGCCGGTAGTACCGATCCACTCAGCAATCTGCCGGAAACACCTCTACTAAGCCGCGAAGACGATAATGATAGTTCTTCTTCGCCGGATACGCTGATTCCCGAATCTGAAGACGACGATGCGGCCAAATCTGCCGGATTGCCCGATGTTGATGACAGCCAAACGCTTATCGAAATCGAAAAAGCCGTAGCCAGCCCGCATTTAGATGACAGCACAGTCGTTGGCTCTACAACACCAGCCAGCTCTGGTGATTCTGACTTGGATGCTGTCCGCGACGCGGTACTCCAAGCTGAAGAGACGGCTGAAACCGAAAATCCGCGGCCCGAACCACGGGAAAACATCGGTTCAACCGAACTTGACTCTAATCTTAACAGCAACGATAACCCGCCGCCGCCTACGCCACCCCCATACTTGCCCCCTAGTTCCTAGCCTTATGCCGCATTGACCTGCTTCCGGACAAAGTCCGGAACACTGCCAACGCGGTATAAGTTTAGGAATTTGCTAAGATTTTAAAGTGAATGGAATAATACTTGTTAATAAACCAAAGGGCTGGACGTCGCATGATGTCGTGGCTAAGGTCCGCAACATCCTGAAAAAAGAAGCTGGACAGAAGATAAAAATCGGCCACACCGGCACACTTGATCCGATGGCAACCGGTTTATTAGTCTTGGTGGCAGGTAATTATACCA
Organism: Candidatus Saccharimonadales bacterium; assembly: GCA_025451045.1. Classification (GTDB taxonomy): domain Bacteria; phylum Patescibacteriota; class Saccharimonadia; order Saccharimonadales; family 2-12-FULL-41-12; genus JANWLD01. Next base: position 48,841 of record JANWLD010000001.1, on the reverse strand, counting down.
AGAGGGCAGCTGAGTTCAGCAAATTGGATAAAACTTATGAAGCGGTAATAAAACTGGGTGAGACCAGCTCTACCGGAGATTCCGAAGGTGAAATAACTAAAGTTTCGGTTAAAAAACCCGATGAAACGTCGATTAAAAACGCTATCGCGTATTTTATGGATACGTACGAACAGATGCCGCCGGCCTATTCAGCCGTAAAAGTAGATGGAAAACGAGCCTATAAATTGGCAAGAGAGGGAAAAGAGGTCAAAATAGAGCCCCGGACAGTCAAAATCTATGAAATAACAGATGTAGTTTATGATTATCCGCTGGTTTCATTCACTGTTAAAGTCTCTTCAGGCACTTACATACGCTCGCTTGCCGAAGATATTGGCCAAAAACTAGGCACAGCAGCGTATTTAACAGAGCTGAGAAGGACAGAAATAGGGCAATTTTCTATAGAAAAAGCCATTTCTCCAACAGAGGTGGCTATTGACAAAATCACCCAAACTTGATATACTTGCAGTTATGAGTCATAGACCTATAAAAATTAAAACAAAATATGAATCCATGCCGGAGCAATGCGAGCCAGACGGTCGTTTATCACGAAGACTTAAAGCTCAATTAGAGTTAGAAAAAGTAGACAGGCCACGGTTTATAAAACCACGTTACCCGGGAGAAGAACCTAAAATTATGCACCTGTCAGCACTGGACAAGATTGTACAAGAAGTGTCTGAACCACCAGGGATGATTAACCCTGAATCCGCGGAAGTCCAGGCAAAAATAGAAGAACAAGCACGGCACATGCGTGACACAGGGCCTAATCCCGACCTTCCTATATAGAATTGTTGAAAAACAGATAAGAGTGTGCTAGAGTAACAGATAACGAATGATTTCTACTGAGAAAAAACAGGCTATAATCGCTGATTTGGCTAAGGACAAGAAAGATAGCGGCTCACCTGAAGCCCAAGTCGGTATATTGACTGCGCGCATTACTGAGCTAACCGAGCATTTAAAGGTTAATAAAAAAGATTTCGCCGCCCGAAGGGGACTGCTTCAGATGGTAGGCAAACGAAAAAGACTGCTTAAATACTTAGCTGAAAATGAGCCAAAAAAGTATCTTGAACTTATCAAGAAGCTGGGCATTCGTAAATAGCACCTTTAAATTTAGAGTTATCATTTCACATTTGAATAAAAATGTGAGCTGTAAATTGTAAATGACAAATAACAACCGGAGTGATAGAGCACAGTGGTTCGTAGCTTTAGCAGAGTACCATTGAACCCTGTTACTCCAGGAAGGATTACATAACCAATATGAGCACAAGTACTCATGCGAACAATATTTTTCAAGTGCGAGATAAATCTCTGAGTAGATTTCAAGCTACATCAGGCGAAGGAATCGTATCCAATGGATACGAAGAGGAGCGGCATGTAGATTGTAGCTATTCAGAATTTGTCGGAGCAGAAAGGATATTGGTTGTATGAGTACTATTAATCCATATGGTAAGAAGATTATAAAAGTAAGTACTGACTTCTGTGGTAAAGAACTAACCCTCGAGGTAGGCCGGGTCGGTTTCCGTTCCAGCGCTTCGGTTATTGCCAGATATGGTGACACTGTCGTGCTTGGTACGGCCATGGTCGGTGACAAACCGTTGCAAGGCTTTGATTATTTCCCGCTTAGTATTGATTATGAGGAAAAAATGTATGCGGCTGGCAAAATCAGCGGCAGCCGGTTTATCAAAAGGGAAGGCCGCCCCAGCGACGACGCTATACTTATCGGCCGGCTGATTGACCGGCCAATTCGGCCACTGTGGCCCAAAGGCTATCGCCATGAAGCCCAAGGAGTTGCGACGGTTCTGAGTATGGATCCGGACTTCCGGCCAGATGCCATAGCAATGATTGCCATGAGCGCGGCTTTTATGCTGTCTGGAGCGCCTTTTGAAGGTCCGGTAGCAGGCCTTCGTGTCGGCATGGTCGACGGTAAATATAAAGCTTTTGCTACCAGCAAAGAGCTCAACGAAGGTCCGCTTGACTTGGTTGTAGCCGGTACAAAAAGCGGCATCATGATGGTAGAAGCCGGCGCTAATGAAGCCTCTGAGGAAGACGTAATCGGGGCAATGGAGTTTGCTCATAAACAACTCCAGCCAGCAATAAAATTGCAGAATGAACTAATTGAAAAAATAAGTGTTACCAAGCAGGAATATAACCTGTCATTACCCGATGAAAAGATTCAAACAGAGGTAGAAAGCTGGCTGGAAGGCAAATTGGGCAAGAACTTACGCATGCCGTACCCCGAACGCAACCAAATGGTCCGTGATTTGCGCGACCAAATGGAAGAGCGATTCGCTGAAGAACTTGGCGAGGAAACTTTTGCCGAATTACGCCGGGAATATGACGATGCGTTCACACTGGCGCTTCACAAAGATGTGCGCAAAGAGATTACCGAGTTCAATATCCGTCCTGACGGCCGGACAATGGATGAAATTCGCACATTATCCAGCGAAGTAGGCCTACTGCCTCGTACGCATGGCTCAAGTATCTTCACCAGAGGCGTAACTCAGGCTTTGAACATCGTCACGCTGGCACCGCTTAGCTATGCGCAGATTGTCGATACCATGGAGCGAGATGACGAGAGAAGGTATTTGCACCACTATAACGCTCCAGGATATACCGTCGGTGAAGTGAAAAGACTAATGGGGCCGGGGAGACGGGAAATCGGACACGGCTACCTGGCAGAAAGGGCGTTACTTCCGGTTCTACCTGCCGAAGCTGATTTTCCCTACACTATTCGCTCGGTAACTGAGATAATGAGTCAAAACGGCAGTACGTCGATGGCGGCGACTTGCTCCAGCTGTTTGGCGTTGATGGACGCCGGTGTGCCAATTACGGCCCCGGTTAGCGGAATTGCCATGGGACTGATGCTAAGTAAAGACGGTAAACCCTTTATTTTGAGCGACATTGCCGATGCAGAAGACTTTGCCGGAGACATGGACTTCAAGGTAGCCGGGACGCCAAAAGGCATTACGGCGCTACAAATGGACATGAAAGTCCATGGCCTGCCGGTAGATATTTTGAAGCAAGCCTTAGCCCAATCTAAAAAAGGCCGGGCTCATATTATGAAACACATGCTAGATACCATTGAGCGGCCAAGAAAAGCAATCAGCAAATACGCTCCGCAAGTCGAAAGCATTAAAATTAATCCGGAAAAAATCCGCGAAGTTATCGGCAAAGGCGGCGAAACAATTAATAAGATTATTGCCGAAACAGGGGCGGAAATCGACATAAAAGATGATGGAACAGTGATGATTGCCAGTCCGGACAAAAAGAGCATTGACGGCGCTATCCAGTTCATACAGACCATCATAGCCGAGCCGGAAGTCGGAAAAGTTTACAAAGATTGCCGGGTAGTTAGCGTGCTGGACTTCGGCGCTTTTGTTGAAATACTGCCGGGCAAAGAAGGCTTGGTACACGTGTCTGAAATGAGCGATGAGCGCGTAAAAAGCCCGGGTGATGTTGTGAAAGAAGGCGATCGTGTCGATGTTAAACTGCTTGCAATCGATGATCGAGGTAGACTACAACTCAGCATGAAAGCGGCCAAGGGCGCTAAATAAGAGGTTGATATGCATAAAACAATTGCCAAAATTGATAAATTCCATCAGACAAGAAGCGGTAAACTGACATTTGCCGCGATTGAGATAGCTTTGGCATATATAGTGATTTCACAGGCCATTGACACCGGTAGCCTGTGGCAATGGTTAGCAGGCCTGCTGCTTTTTATCGGCGGGTTGAACAATTTGGTGCGGATAGCGTACCGTCAGGTGAAAACAGATGCAAAAGGTAAAGCAAAAGAACGATAAAGCAACACTTCTCAGCCAGCTTAAGGCAGATATCAAGGCTAAAAATATCTGCGCGGATTTGGCTGAGAATGCCACGAACCTTGTCATGGGAGTCGGTAATCCCAATGCGGAAGTAATGTTCATCGGCGAAGCGCCGGGCAAGAACGAAGATTTACAGGGTGAACCGTTCGTCGGTGCCGCTGGCAAATTCTTGGATGAAATGCTGGCTTTAGTCGGCATGGAGCGGAAAGACGTTTATATAAGTAATATCGTCAAATACCGTCCGCCGAACAACCGTGATCCATTACCAGATGAAAAGAAAGCTTTTTGGCCGTATCTGCTTCAGGAGATTAATATTATCAGGCCGAAAATCATCGCGACATTAGGCCGGCACAGTATGGAATATTTTCTGCCGGAGATGAAAATAAGCACGGTACATGGCCAGCCGAAACGCATCAGGTTAGGAAACGACAGGGTGGTTATCCTGCCCCTGTTTCATCCGGCGGCGGCCCTGTATAACGGCGCGATGCGCGAAACACTCATAAGTGATTTTGAAACAGTGCCAGAGATAATTGAACTAATTAATAATGAAAATAAGTAAGGAATATTAAATAAATGGAAAAAAATTCAAAAACGCCCCGGCCAAAGAACCCGGGGAACAAACCACAAGCTAATGGTAACGGCCGTAGGCCGTCCAGCCGAGGGGCGGCTATACGCGCCCAAAAAAGGGCGAATGAGGATGCCCACCGAATAGCCAGCCAGTATCTGACGGCTGAAAACAAAGCAGGGAATAATAAGGCCAGTCCGCGGCCGCGTGCTAATTTTATCGACGATAGTCCCAAACTGAAATTTGTCGGACTTGGCGGTATGAATGGCGGCGGCTCAAAGAACACGCTGCTAGTCGAATACAAGAATGACGCTGTAATTATGGACTGTGGAAGTGACCTAGGCGTGGATTTGCCGGGCATTAACTATGGCATAGCCGATACGGCCTATCTAGAAACTATTAAACACAAACTTAAGGCTTATATCATCACCCACGGCCACCTGGATCACATCGGCGGCCTGCCGCATATTTTGCCAAAATACCCGGCACCGGTCTATGGTAGCCGGTTCACCATTGGTCGGGTTGAGGAAATCTTTGAGAATTTCGGTCTTCCAATGCCGGAAGGTTTTGAACTAAAGACCGTAGTGATGAATGAGAATAATAACGAACGGCTGAAAATCGGTGAATTCTTTGTTGAATTGGTCCGGATAACCCATTCCATACCGGGTAGTACCTGCATCGTGCTAGATACACCGGTCGGCAGGCTTATTAACACCGGTGATTTCCGGTTAGACCCAAATCCGCTGGACCATGAGAAAACAGACGTTGAACGTCTTAAACAGCTCGGTAATGAAGGTGTTTTAGCACTACTGAGTGAAAGCACTACTTCTGACCGTCCGGGTCGAACACCATCGGAAAGTACAATTGAGCAAAGCTTCAAAGATATCATGGAGCAGGCGCCAGGCCGAATTTTCATCAGCTTGTTCTCAACCAATATGAACCGGGTTCAGATGCTGATAAATGCAGCCGTACACCATAATAAAAAAGTAACAATGGACGGGCGTAGCATGATAAGTACGCTTGAAATGGCTATTAGAAACGGTTTTGTCAAAGTGCCGAAAGGCACATTCGTGCCGATTGCCAGCGTACCTAACCTAAAAGATGGTGAAGTAGTGGTTGTCTGTACAGGTTCGCAGGGCGAACCGAATTCGGCCTTGCAACGAATGGCTACCGGCGATCATAAACATATTAAACTGAAGGAACAAGATACCGTAGTTCTGTCCAGTACCCCGATACCGTATTCCGGTAATGATGCTTCGGTAAGGACAATGGTAGATGATATGTATAAGAAAAACGTCCATATCTTCCGTCATGAAAGCCGCGATGTTGATGGTTGCGGCCCGCTTCATGTATCCGGTCACGCTAGCCGTGAAGAATATGGCGATATGATAGATATGATAAACCCGAAGTTCTTCGTGCCGATTTATGGTGATTATACCGCTAAGAAATATCACATAGAACTGGCTATAGAGCATGGCATACCTCGTAAAAACTGTTTGAACGTCGACAATGGGGATGTAATTGCTTTCAGCAAGGACACAATGGAACTGGCCGAGAAAGTGCCGCATGGTACCGTACTGGTCGACCAAACCGGCGCGATAGTCAGCAGCGTGGTCGTCAAAGACCGTCTGATGCTCAGCAGTGAGGGCTTAGTTGCAGTCATCCTGACGGTTGATAAGAAAACTGGCCAGTTAATGACCAGCCCGGACATCATCAGCCGCGGCTTCATCTATATGAAGAATGAAGAAGAGCTGATGAACGCCTTTAGAATAGAGCTGAAAAGGGCAGTTGCCCAGCGTTTTAAAAGAGTAGATTTAGATAGGTTTAAGATAGAACTTAAAGAGCACGTGACCCATTTTCTATATGACCAAACAGGGCGAAGCCCGATAGTCATACCAGTGGTAAATGTTATTGGTGGCCAACGTCGACCGGCGCCAAAAAACGGCCAACAGTCTAAACAACCGGACCAAAAAAATCCTCAACAAGAAGCCGAAGCTTTGCAGAAACGCTTCGCTGAGATGCGCTCCAAGCTACTCAACCAAGACGCCCGAATCGACTGATTTAAGATTCTCCCGGAAAAGCTTAAGCGTAGCCTTGACTTTTGTAGTAATTTTTGCTATAATATGCCAATAGCTTGATTATGCTTATAAATGATACAATTATCTCTGATATAAACCTCTAGGAATATATGGCCAAAAAGAAAAAACGCGCAAAAAAACCGGTTAAGAAAACCGACTCCAAGCCGGCTGATAACGGCTTTTGGCAATTATCTTTTGCCATCTTGATGTTTGTTTTTGCCTTCTTTTTGCTTCTAGGGGGCTTTGGTACAGGGGGCAGTTTACCGGTCGGGATGTTCGAACAAGTGTATAACGCCCTTGGCTGGGTAGCTTATCTTACGCCTTTGGCTTTGATATTTTTCGGTGTACATAAATTCAAAAGCGAAGACCGGCGAATTCCGCTGATAAAATTTGCCAGCATGATTGGTTTCATCGTGACTTTATCAATAGCCTGCCATACGTTATTTGCAACCAAGGACTCTGTTACAGGAGATGTTACTGGCGGCAATGGCGGCTATGTCGGAGAAGTCATTGGCAACGCGATGCTGTTGGCGCTGGACAAAATCCCGGCCGGTATTGCCATGCTGGTAGTTTCTATACTTTTCTTCTTCTTGGCATTTGATATCTCGCTCAAAAAATTATTGCTTCTGTTCAAACCCTTTACCCAAAAGAAAGAACAAGATACCGATTTGTCTGAGCTCAAGGCCAAGCAGGGCGGTTTGAAACTGAACGAAGGCGTACCCACCGAGCACTCTTCCGATGCCGAGGAAAAGCCGCGTTTGTCCAGCTTGAAGAACACCGCCAAGAAGCTGTCGGACAGTGAAAACCACGAGGCTTTAACGACTTCAAGTGACATTGATTGGAAATTCCCGCCGATTGATTTGCTTAACCAAAAACAGGACAAGGCCGACGCCGGTGACGTGCAAACCAATGCCGAAATTATCCGTGAGACGCTGAATAACTTCAATATAAACGTTGAGATGGAAGGGGCTAACATCGGTCCGCGGGTTACCCAATTTACTCTGAAGCCGCCGCCCGGCACCAAACTACAAAAAATCACGGCACTGGATAACAACTTGGCGCTGGATTTGGCCGCGACATCAATCAGGATAGAAGCGCCGATTCCGGGCAAGCGTCTGGTTGGTATCGAAGTACCAAACGTCAAAGCATCCACGGTACGTCTGAGCGGCGTCCTCACGTCTGACAAATGGCAGAAGGAAAAAGGAAATTTGAACTTCGTAATCGGCAAAGATATTGCCGGCCACCCGATTATCGCAGATTTGGCCAAAATGCCCCATGTTCTTATAGCCGGACAAACCGGTTCCGGAAAATCAGTCATGATAAACACGATTTTGACCAGTATGCTGTATCGGTACAGCCCGTCGGACCTTAAGCTAATAATGGTGGACCCGAAACAAGTCGAACTTACTCCTTATAATGACATTCCTCATCTGTTAAGCCCGGTAATCCACGAGCCGGAAAAATGTATCAGCGCGCTCAAATGGGCAGTAGCTGAAATGGAACGGCGGCTTCGGACAATGGCTGAAGCTGGCAAACGCAATATAGTTGAGTACAATAACCTTAAAAAAGAAGAGGGCATGCCTTACGTGGTAATTGTTATCGATGAATTGTCGGATTTGATGATGATGGCCGCCCGCGACGTAGAGTCATTGATAGCCCGTATTGCCCAAAAAGCCCGCGCCGCCGGAATCCATCTGATTTTGGCCACCCAGCGGCCGAGCGTAGACGTGATAACCGGATTGATTAAAGCAAATGTACCGGCCAGAATTGCCTTTACGACTACCAGCCAGGTTGATTCCAAGACGATTATTGATGGCGCCGGCGCTGAAAAATTGCTCGGACAAGGCGATATGTTACTGATGACAGCGAATATGCCAAAACCTAAACGCGTACAAGCCGCACATATATCTGACGGGGAAACGATAAAAGTTAATGATTTTCTGCGCCAACAAAGGCCGCCGCAATATGACGAAGAAGTTGTTAGCCAGCCAGTCCAAATTGGCAAAGGCGGGGTGGTTTCCGACTTTGGCGGACAGGATGCCGATGATGATCTCTGGCACGACGCTGTACAGGTAGTGATTGAAGGCCGAAAAGCCAGTACCAGTCTACTGCAGCGCCGCCTGCGAGTTGGTTATGCTAGAGCCGCGCGTTTGATTGAAGCTATGGAAGAGCAGGGAATAGTAGGCCATGCCGATGGTTCACGGCCCCGCGAGGTATTGGTTAGCAGTATGGACGAAGTATTCGGCGGCACTAGCTCCGACGGCGATGTTTATGACGATATGCCAGACGAGCCCGAAGACCCACTGAAGTAACTGGACTTATGATTTGCTTTATGGTATTTGTTTTAACGGACATTTAATTTTATAAAAAGAGGCAAAAAAGATGAGTTTAGGAAATAATAACGGTGGGGCGCCATCTGGCGAAACCCATGAAATCCTTAATTTAAGTGAAATTACAGGGGGGATAACGGTTAATGCTGAGACCGGCGAAGTCTCTGAATCAAAGACTGTAGAACTGGAATGGGATGAAGGAAAACTTATAAATTTTCTTCGCAAGAGAGGGGCTGAAATAGCTAGAACTAAGCGTCGATTAAATAGTAGAAGAATCGTAAGGGCTAATAGGGACACCCCAGTATCATTAAGCGAAACAACTGAAAGCGAAACAACTGAAAGCGAAACAACTGAGTCTGGTTTCCCTCGGATGCCGCGTAGAATCACTGCTAAAGAAAGAAGACAGGCTGATGCTGTATTAAGCCGGCACAGTAGAAGATTTAAAAATAATCGACAAGCCAGACAAGCCAGAAGGGCATAGTTGACTAACAGGGGTGACTCTGTTACAATTCTTTGACAATTAACTCAGCTTACAGCTTGTATGCGTGTAGGCGTTAACCGAAGGAGGAATCTTTGATTCAATACGAAGTAGCAGTTCTATTCGATCCGCAACTGGAGATAGATCTTAGCAAACCAATGGCTAAGATTGAAAAAATCATCTCCGAAAGCAAAGGCAAGGTTATAAAAGCCGATAATTGGGGCAAGAAAAAACTTGCTTATAAAATCAATAAGCAGGATCACGCCGTCTATGTATTTTATACAGTTGAGATGCCGGCAGAGGGTGTGGCTAAAGTAGAATCAACGCTGAACATTACCGATGAAGTAATTCGTTACCTCATAACTCGTCCTGACCTTAAAGCAATTGCCAAAGCCGAAGAAGCCAAAGCTGAAAAAGCCAAGAAAGCGGCTGAACGCGGCGAGACCGAAGAAGCTGAAGAAGACGAAAAACAAGAATAGTAATCGAGGTTACAGGTTCGAGTGGATAGGTTATAGTAAAAGAAGACAACTCTAACCTAGAACCTGGCAGCTATAACCTAAGTTCGACTGAAAGGAGAACAAAGTGGCACGGAGTTTTAACCAAGTAATTTTGATGGGCAACCTAACCCGCGACCCTGAACTGCGGCAAATCCCAAGCGGGCAGAGTGTTTGCAGTTTTAGTTTGGCCCTTAACAGAAGTTATAAAGGGCAAGATGGCGAATGGAAAGAAGCGACTGACTTTGTAGACGTAGTGGCATGGGCCGCACTTGGAGAGAGGGTCGCACAATATATAACCAAAGGCCGGCCGGTGCTGGTCAGCGGACGCTTGCAAAGCCGCAGTTGGGAACAAGATGGCCAAAAACGCAGCAAGCTTGAAGTGATTGCCCAAGACGTTACTTTTCTTGGCGGACGTGGTGAAGGCGGTGGCGGACATGAACCGTCAAACGACAGTGAACCGACACCAAAGAAGCCTGCTTCTAAAAAAAGTGATAAAGAAGTAAAGATTGAGGATGTTGATGATGAGCCTATCAATCTCGACGACATCCCATTCTAAACAGGTTAAAGGTGCTAGGGACTAGGTTCTAGCAAACTACCTAACGACTAACAACTAGCAACTAATAACTAAGTTCAACTGAAAGGAGAACATAAGTGGCGAAGATTTTTAAACACAGAACAGACGTAGCATTTTTTGACTACAAAGATTTCAAGACTTTGCAGCGCTACGTTAATCAATACGGACAGATAGAACCTCGCAAAAAAACAGGGCTATCAGAAAGCCAGCAAAGAAGACTGGCTGTTGCCATCAAACGCGCTCGGCATATCGCTTTGCTTCCATTTGTCCAAAATGGTTAAAGTAGGTTAAAGGTGCTAGGGACTAGGTTCTAGCAAACTACCTAACCCCTAAAACCTAACCCCTATAAACTAAGCGACTGAAAAGGAGCGAAAATGAGTTTATCTATAACTGATTTAAAGAAAGGTACGATTTTCCAGTTGGATGGTGTTCCTTATAAAGTCGTGGAATACAGCCAGAAGGTTATGGGTCGAGGCGGCTCAATAGTCAATGTGAAAATTAAGAGCTTGTCGGACGGCAAGGTACTAGACAAAACCTTCAAGGGTAATGATTCTGTCACTGACGCCGAAATTAAAAATTCAAATGCCCAGTTTTTGTATGCAGACGGTAACAATTTGTATTTCATGGACAATGACTCGTATGAAACTTTTGAAGTGCCAAAGCCGGTGATAGGCGAACAGGGCCAGTACTTGAAGGAAGGGCAGGAGGTTATCGCCCAAAGCTTTAACGCAAAAGTGATAAACGTTGAAGTACCGAAAAACGTATACTTAACGGTAGAATATGCCGAAGACGCGGTACGAGGTGACACCAGCTCAGCACTGACTAAGGGCGCAAGGCTTGAAACCGGGGTAAATATCAAAGTTCCGGCTTTCATCAAAACGGGTGATATCGTCAGTGTGGATACCACAACGGGCAATTATCGCGAACGAAAAAAAGCTTAAGCATGAATCGTATAAGGCTGGATAATTATCTTGTAGCAAAGGGTTTAGCTGCAACTAGAAGTCAGGCAGAGAACTATATAAAACTAGGACATGTAACCATAAACGGAAAGATAATTAAGAAATCAAATTCAAATATTGCAAAAAATGATGTTGTTAAACTAACATCTGAAATTAAATACGTTTCACGGGCCGCTTTGAAGCTTGAGTCGGTTGCTAGCAGCTTCGAACTTGATTTTCGCGGGAAGGCAGTACTTGACGTAGGCAGCAGTACTGGTGGGTTCACAGACTTCGCGCTTCAACACGGAGCCACTAAAATTATTGCCGTGGATGTCGGCAAACAGCAGATGGACGCCCGCCTAAGGCTGAGTCCGATTGTTGAACTGCATGAGAGAACCGACATCAGAAATATAAGTAAGCTGAGTACAAAAGTTGATTATTGCCTTATTGACGTATCTTTTATAAGTATAAGATTGGTATTAGATCATCTCTTAAAACTGCTAACCCCGGACTCTTTGATAGTCGCTATGGTAAAGCCGCAATTTGAAGCGGAAGCGGAAGGATACAAGCACAAGGGAGTAATTAAGAATGAGACTATCCGCCGAAAAATATTAAAAGACTTTGAAAATTGGTCAGCCAAAACCTATAAGGTAGTTAATAAGGCAGATTCAAAAGTTGCCGGGCCAAAAGGCAACGTTGAAAGATTCTATTTGCTCAAGACGCTTTGATTAATTTTGTAATCTTATAAGCGTTAGCATGGTAAACTAGCGTTTGAATATGAGGTATTTCACTAATCGCCAAGAGGCAGGAAAACTAATTGCTGATAAACTCGGCGCGTATAGGAAACAAAATTGCGTTATTATCAGCTTGAGTGAAGGCGGAGTAGTTGTCGGGGCTGAGATTGCTCAAAGGCTGCACACATCGCTATTTTTGTTAGTGATGGAAGAGGTAGAACTTCCCGGGGAACAAAAACCCATAGCCACTATGAGCGCTGCCGGGACGTTTACCTATAACAGAGAATATTCCACCGGGGAGCTGGAAGTTCTTAATGCTGACTATCGTTCTATTATTGAGGAAAAGCGAATGATGACTTTTCAAAAACTGAACAGAATAGACGAGGAAGAGGCAAATATTCCTAAAAGCTTGCTTAAAAACCATACGGTTATTTTAGTCTCTGATGGTTTGAGAAACGCCTTGTCGCTCGATGTAGCGATTGATTTTTTAAAGCCGATAAAAACCAAAAGAATTCTAGCAGTTACTCCGGTAGCCAGTGTGGCCGCAGTGGACAAGATGCATCTTTTAACGGACGAGATATGCTGTCTTAGCGTAGTAGAATCCTATATGGATACCGATCATTATTATGAAGATAACCAACTGCCTGATCACCAAACTATCGTTGAAACAATGAAAAACATCACTCTCAGCTGGTGATAAGCCATCCGCGAATAAATTATTTACACACGGTCTAAAGAGGGAAAAGTTATCCACAAGCCGGTATCTGTCTTAACTGCGGTTAATAGAGGACATATTTATACCTGTAAAGAGTAGTTAACAAAGATAAAAAATAATTGTTCACGCGCCCGAATTTCGTGCACAAAAAAATGACCTTGCGCCGATTTCTTACTGTGGTAATTTAGTCGCAGGCAACTTTGGTTGCTGGAAAAGCGAAACAAAACGCTAAAACAACAAAAACTGGGAGCCTAGCAGGGAAATATTCAACTCAATCGAGTTAAGATTTTTCTGCGGGCTCTCTTAAATAAAAACGATTCGCTCAAGTGAAACACATACAAAAATTTTCGGATTTTGGACGGACTAAATATTTTCATCATCGCCATGGTGTCGTCTATGTGAATAGACGCTCCAAACGGGCAGCATTGTATCTAAGTACCATGCTTACCATCGGCGGTGTTTTTTTCATGTTTGCGTACTTCGTGGTGCCGGCATTTAACCACCTCCTTGAGCTTCAAAAGAAACACCCCGTGGCAATCAGCCAATCGGCACTGGCCGCCCCCGAACCCAAACAGGATGAACTACCGGCTGTCGGCGAACAGAATAATGAAGCCCTGACTGAACTGATAAGAGAGAAGTTGGATGATTTTCCTAAAGATCAGAAATGGTCGGTGTTTTTGTATGATTTTAAAGACGGCAACTCTGTGGAGATTAATCCGAACATGGTATTGCCAGCGGCCAGCTTATACAAATTATTCTTGCTAGAAGCCCTGGAAAGCAAACTTCCGTATGATAAATGGGCTTATACTTGGACGTCGGACTGGACCAATATAAGCCAGTGCGTGGAGGAGATGCTGCAAAAATCAGATAGTCCGTGCGCTGAAACCCTAAGCAACTATATTGGCTGGGGCGTAGTCAACGGATTAAACCGCAAGAACGGCTTTGTCCATACCAGCATTTCAGGCACAGACGGCCGGGTCACGACCGTTTCGGACGTGGGAGAACTGTTAATACGGCTACAAAAGGGCCAAATACTTAGCGACAATGCCCGCCGCTTTGTTTTTGATACGCTTTACCAGCAGATAAACAATGAGGGTATAAGCAAAGGCTGTAAAGACTGCCGAGTAGCCGACAAAATAGGCGAGATGAATGGCGTGGCCAATGATGCCGGTATCATTACCCATGGCAGCCGAAGCTACGCGTTGGTTATCATGAGCGAAGGCGGCAGTTTAAAACAAATTACCGAACTTACCAAGATGATAGAAAACCAGTAAGGCAGACAAGTCCATTAAGAGCGCAGTTTATAACCGCGTTTAAACAGCCGGTAATTGATAGCTAAAAGTATCAGGCCAGCCACGGCAATCGCCAGCAGACTAAGTTCGGGATTAATGTCGGCAGTGCCGAGCATTGAGTAGCGCAAGGTGTTAATCATGTAATATATCGGGTTAAAGCGGGTTAAAGTTTCAAAAAGAGGCGGCAACAAGCTGGCCGAATAAAACACCCCGCCAAGAAAAATAAGCGGCTGCAGAATGAAACTTTGATAAAAGCTAACATCATCGAATTTTTCAGAACGCAGGCCAACCAATACTCCGGCCATGGCGAAGAACAAACCGATAAAAATAAAACTTAACACAAACATCAAAGGATGAACCACCGGCAAATCCGGTATCAACACTTTCGCCGTTATAAAGGTTATTGCCGAGATTATCGATGCCCGGAAGAAACCGCCCAGCCCGAAAGCGGCCAGCAGTTCGGTATTGGACACCGGCGAAGCCAGCTGATCATCAATTGCCCGCTGGAGTTTCTGCTGCAGGATAGAAAACGAATTGTTGATAAATATATTCATCGAAAAGCTCATCATCAAAAGTCCGGGAATAATAAAGACAATGTAGCTGTATCCGTCCAGTTGATTTATCCGGCTGCCCAGCGCGGCGCCAAAAATGCTGATATACAGATAAGTTTCGAGCAGCGGCCCAAAAATAGTCTGGCGTTTGATTCCCCAAAAACGCGCCAATTCGCGCCGCAGAACCGTCCAAAACGGCAGCCAGCGATAAACCAGCCCTTCCATTATTTGCTGACCTCGCTTTGGTCCAAAGTAGTCCGCGCCAGTTCACTGCGTCCGACAACTTTCAGATATACATCCTCCAGGGTCTTTTGTTTGTAGCTTTTTTTCAGCTCATCGCTGGTGCCGGTCCTGATAATCTTACCCTTGTTAATCAGCGCTATATTGTCGCACAACTGTTCGGCTTCCTCGATATAATGCGTAGTCAGCAAAATGGTCGTGCCGGCTTTGTTGACCTCCCGCATGTATTTCCATAGCTGCAGGCGAAGCTCTACATCCACGCCAGCGGTAGGCTCATCCAAGATTAAAAATTTTGGCCGGTGCATCAGTGCCCGCGCCAGCAATACCCGGCGCTTCATGCCGCCGGATAAAAACATCGTCCGGTCTTTTCGCTTATCAGTCAGGGAAAAGTCTTTTAAAAGCTGTTCAATGCGCTTTTTGCGGTCTTTTTTACGCATAGAAAAGTAGCCGCCGTGAAAATCCAGCGTGTCTTCAACGTTCAAAAACCAATCCAGGTTGACTTCTTGGGGCGCTAGGCCGACTTTGCTGCGGGCCTGCCTAGCATCCGTTACCACGTCATGGCCGAAGATGCTGGCCTGTCCCTTGGTCGGGATGGCCAAACCCATCAGGCAGTGGATAAGCGTGGATTTACCGGCTCCATTCGGTCCAAGCAGACCGAAAAACGACCCCTCGGGAATCTTTAGGTCGATTCCGCGAAGTGCCTTGGTACCACTGTCATAGGTCTTTTCCAGACCGACAATATCAAGCGCATCCATGTCTTATCCTAGCTTACAGCTAAAAGCTTAGAGCTCAAAGTCTTACACATTAAATCTGAACTCCACTACGTCGTTGGGTTGCATTATGTAGTCTTTGCCAACGGTTGCGACTTTCCCGCCGGCTTTGGCCGCGCTTTCCGAGCCGCTCGATACCAAGTCATCATAATTTATCACTTGGGCGGCGATAAAGCCGCGCTGGAAATCGGTATGGATTACGCCGGCGGCTTGCGGCGCGGTCGCATCTTTTTTAACTGTCCAGGCACGGACTTCCTTCTCCCCGGCAGTTAAAAAGCTTTGCAAACCCAGCGCTTCGTAAGCGCTATGGATGACTTTGTCCAGGCCGCGTTCGTTGACGCCGTAGGTTTGAAGTAACTCTTGTGCTTCGTCGTCGGACAGGCCTTTAAGTTCTTCCTCCAGTTTGGCGCAGACAAATACAGCTTTGGCATTACCGACCAAAGCTTTCAATTCAGCCTGTTTTTTCTCGTCCGCTAGAGTAGTTTCATCCACGTTAAATAAGTAGATTACAGGTTTCATTGTTATAAGCTGCAAGTCAGCCAGGAGCTCGGAGCTAAAAGCAGAGAGCAAAGAGCTGGCAAAAAGTGGCGTGCCTTCGTCCAATACGCCCTTTGCTTTTTTGATTTCTTCAACAAACGGCCGGATTTTTGGGTTCGCTTTGGCTTCCTTTTCAATTTTTGCCAATCTTTTATCAATAGTTTGTAAATCGGCGAGGACTAGTTCAGTATTTATAGTTTCAATGTCTTTTTTAGGGCTATGTACGCTGTCGACATGCTGGACGTTGCTATCTTCAAAAGCCCTGACGACATGGCAGATAGCCGCGCAGCTTCTGATATGACCAAGAAACTGATTACCGAGGCCTTCGCCCTCGCTTGCGCCGGCTACTAGGCCGGCTATATCTACGAAGGTGACTGCTGCAGGAACAACTTTTTTTGAACTATACATTTCGGCCAGTTTTTCCAGGCGCGGGTCGGGAACCGGCACTATGCCGGTATTCGGCTCAATCGTGGCAAATGGGTAATTGGCGGCTAGTATCATATTGCCAGTTAAGGAGTTAAAAAGCGTGGATTTGCCGACATTTGGCAATCCCACAATCCCAATCGATAGACTCATTTTTTGGCCTTTTTACTGTGTTTTTTTATCCACCGCGCGACATCTGCCAAGTCAGGATTGTTTGCAGCTGTGTTAAGCGTAAATTTTTCTTTTTGGTCTTTGTCTGCGTCCAATACCAAGCCGTTTCTATATAAAAAATATTCCAGAATTGTTATAGCTGTGCGCTTGTTCCCATCTATAAATACATGGTAGTTACACAAAGCTTCGAATATAGCAGCAGATTTATCAAAGACAGTAGGGTAGAGTTCCTTTCCGCCAAAGCTTGCTTGTGGTTTTTCCGCGATTGCGCTCAGTAACCCAGGTTCTCTTATCCCTAAGCTACCGCCGGTTTCATTCACCACTCTGTCATGAAGTAGAACAATTTCTTTTACTGTTAGAAAGATCATTTATCCGCAAGCGACTCTAGGAGTTCCCGATTTTTGTTAATATATTCGTCCAACCACTCATTCAGTTCTGAGTCATCTTCCTGCGGGGGAATTATGGTAAAAACCGGTTTAGTGCGTTTTACCACGGTAAACCTTTCACCTTTTTGAGCTCGCTCGGCTATTTCGCTGGCGTTTTGTCGCAGTTCTTTTAAACCTATTATTGTCATGATATATCCTTAAAGTTACTCTATAAGTATACCTTTAGTTATAACTTTAAGTCAACCATTATTTAAAATCTTGCATAAACTTATTAAATCTGGTAATATATCGTTAATAAACGGAGTTTTTACCGATGCCTGAACAGGACCCATCACGATTTGAATCGTTAAAACAAAATATTAATAGGCTAAAAGCTATTGGCGAAATCACAGCTTTGGGCCTTGGCGCAACCTTGGGGCTGGTGGCAGTAGCTGACGCGGAACAACCAGTTGCGTACGGCGGACATAACCAAGAGGCTCTGTCCGGTGGGCTTGGACCATCTATTAAAACCACACATCACAATAAGAATACCGGTCGAAATACGGCTGCCATGGGCGGTGTTAGCTCGAAACATTCAAGCAAGCACAAAACAGGCGGTGTCTCCTCAACAGAAGGACGACTTGCTAATGACGAAAACCCGGAAGCCACAATCTCAAGCTTGAAGCAGGAATGTATAAAAGAAGGATTGACCCGCCCGGAAATAGAAGAAGCTACTGTATTTCGAGCAGGAAAGTACTTAAGGCAAGTAAACGTATTGAAGGAAGATTTTAAACCTTTGTCTGAAAAATGCGACGGTAAATTTGAACTTAGTGCCGTAGGCATGTTTCAAGCCAAAGGTTCCGGAGATAGTAAATGGAGAAGTTTATCTGGGGATTGGGTGACTATAAATAATATCAATACTCACGTAGCAGGCTTTACTGAATTACCAAGTATTCACGAACCTAGAGACGCCGACTACTATGTAAAACACGGAGAGCGTGCCAGAGTATTGGAAAAAAGCAGAGTAGTAAATAAAAACGGCAAAGTCGTAGCTGAAAAGACATTTGCAATAAAGGCCAAAATTTCGCACAAAAAAGGCCATATAGTTATTTAAGTTAATTTAGGTAGCACAAATGCCCGAATCCCGATTCGAAGCCCTAAGGCACACAGCCACAGAAAAATTAGCCATTGGCTTAAGCATAGTCAGCCTAGCCGGCGGAGTAGCCGTAACTGAACAAGCCAACCCCGAACCAGCCATTGCCGCCGAAGCAACCCCAACCCTTCAAGATTGCGCCGAGCAATTGGCAAAGCCGCCGACCGGGACTAAAGCTGAACGCATCGGCTTAAGCGGTAAAAGCATGGTTATTGAAGTAGAAGGCAATTATCCGGGTGCCTCCGGTGAGTGCACTGAAATTCTTGAAGCCAATAGCGTTGCGTTTAATGCCAGAGTAAAAGTTAAAATTGTGGCATGTCATGGAATTTATAGAAATAAATGTTTCCCGCTAGTACGTAAAACCACTGCCGATACAGGGATAGCTGATGGATTAGAAGCTCAGAAAAAAGATGCAAGAGTTTACTCAAACGAAGGATACCCGGGGGTAAGTGTCTGTGTCCCAGGGGATAAAAAAAGTTCTAGGACTGTTACTTTTATCAATAAGGTTACAAAAAACAGACATATACTTGCTCAAACTAGTAAAACAATAAGAGTTGGCTCTAAGTCCGACTACTGTTAATCGCTTTTAACCAATGCCCGAACAAGATTCCTCCAAATTCGAAATTATCAAGCAAAGCACGAAGGAAAGTCGAACCCTAACCTATACATCAGTACAAAAATCTTGGCGACAACAACCAAGCCGCTAACCTTATTAGATCATATTTGCAGGAAGAAAAGAGGATAAAAGAATACAAGCCTGAAATAAGGTTTGCATATTTTTGTTAATTCTGGTAATATATTAGAAGTAACGGAGTTTTTATATGCCCGAGCAAGACCCATCACGATTTGAAACCCTAAAGCAAACTACGAAAGAAAAGTTAGCCATTGGCTTAATTGGCACCATTGGTCTTGTCGGTGGTGCAATAGCGGCTAATGAACAAGCCAACCCCGAACCAGTCCAAGCAGCAGATGTACCGGAAGCCACAATCTCCAGCCTTAAAGAAGGATGCTTAGAAGAAGGCTTGATCCGGCCGGAAATACGAGCGGCAAAAATCTTGCACGCTGGTAAATATATGAGGCAGATAAATCTACTACATGCTTTTTATGAGCCATATTCGCAAGTATGTGTGGATGCTGGTTTTGTACGCGCAGGTTTTTCACAATTTGAAGGCCGCAAAGGCGGTAAGTGGGTAAGCTCGACTGGTTATTGGGTAAATATTTATGTAGAAAATGCCGGAGGCGAAGCCGGCACGGCGGATTTGCCAAGTATTCACGAGCCAAAAAACTCCGACTTTTATATAAAAGGCAAGGCAAGAGTTTTAATAAAGCAAAAAGTATTAAGAAGCGGCAAAGTTCTAGCTGAGAAAATATTTGCAAAGACAGCTAAAAAATATAAATAGCCGTTGATTTAATTGAATACCTCTCGATACGTGCTATATTAAATGCTAGAGTAAGCATTAGAATAAAGCATGTCAAAACTAAAACTCCCGGCATCTATAAAAAAGCCGAACTTCAAAAATAAGAGAATCATCGGCTTAACTATAGTGGTTCTTGCTGTTTTAGTCGGCGTTGGCTGGATGATTTTTGGCGACAAAGTAAACAAGTCTAATAGCAAAATCTATGCCCAAGCCGCCGGACACAAGATATATGAAGACGAAGTACGGGATTTAAAAGGCAATAACCAAGAGATAAGTAACCATGATGCAGCTGGAGTACTAGCCGATAAATATCTATCGGAAGAATTGGCAAAAGAGCAGAATATTACAGTCAGCGACCAAGAAATTGAAGCACAATGGGGCAAAGGGATTGAAAAACAAAAGATCGAAAATAAATATGCCTACCAGAACAAGGTCAACCAAGCTTACTTTAATAAATTAACTGCTAATAACAGGGGTATTTATAAAGGAAAGTTTTTAGTAGCTCATTTTAGCCGACATGTACCTTATAAATCCGCATTATTGCCAGAAGAAAAGGCCGCCGACCCTAAATTAGGCAACTCGTTGGCTATCGCCAAAGACAAAAAATACGCGCAGGATCTGATAACTCGACTACGTGATAATATAAACTCCGGTAAAATTACTTTTGAACAGGCAATGAAAATTGAACAGAATGATCCGATAGTCGGCAAAAAAGTTTATCCCACGCTGGGCCATTCCGGCATGTTTGATACTGCTTCAGAGCCATTTGAGCTTATTGATATAAATTCTATCCGGCAAAACGGCAAGCTCTTGCAAACAGGGCAAACGAGCGGACCTTTTATAGTCAGGGCGTCAGATTCCGAAAATGGCGACAGTACGGCTGAATCCTATTTTGTAATCATTAATTTAGACAGTGCATCTGGCGGTGGTGCTAAGACGGGCTTCAAACAATATATTGAAGAGGCCAAAAAACGTCTGGAGTATAACGTCTATGTTTAGTCTGAAAACTAAAATAATTGTCGCGATAGTAGCCTTTACCGGTATGTTTTTATTGATGCCCAGCGGGAAGGTTTCCGCACTTGATTGTAGTCCATGGGCCCCGGAAAACGGTTCCGCCCAAGATAACCCCAGTCAGTATTGGGGTATTGCTTCCGGGCAGAGCGCACATGGCATGGCCGGGCTTAGAGTACATGCCGTCAATACTAAAGGGGACCCTATAAATGTTGGCTATGAGTTAAAATCTAAACTTCCTGCGGGTAACTACGGGGTTCCCAGTGATGTTGACCCGAGTACTTATAATCGAGATGCCAGAATTTTTGAATGGCCGGTGGGTACAAAAGGACGCGACAGCCAGCATTGGTTTAAGACAGGGGAGAGAATAGGTTGGGATGGGAGTTTAGGTGGCTACCAATCAGGCTATGTAAGTTATGGCTGTGATGGTTGGAGTGTCCTTGGCCCGGGCAATACTGCTGATTGCCCACCTGCCGCCGAAAATGCCGTACCCTGTATGCGGCCAAACGGGAAGATTGCCCAATTTGGAAATGGCTGGGTTTTAGACTGCGAGGAGTGGGACATTAGCTCAAATAGTTTCAAAGCAACAGATTTTTGGATATCGTCTATTAATAATCCACCCGGCGAGGAAGGCAGATATGGAGGCAATTGGACGATTCAGATAATAGATAGGGGGACTACAATATATCAAGGATCAGACATAAATAGGCATTTTAAAACAACAAATGGCGCTACTGTATTGATTAATCTGACTTGGCATCCTAATGCACATAATCCTACCCCTCCGATCACGGTTGGTCGTTGTGAAAAACTATATGTAAACGGGTGGGGAGCATATGATACAGGTGCCGGCACACCTAACGGCTCTCCAAGATGGAGAGATACTGAGACATATGTAAGAGTAACAGACGCAAATGGAAATGTATTAGTCCCTCAACCCGGCGACGCTAAAACTGCTAGCGGGGATTATGCTGTGTTGAACGGAGGGCCTGGTTATAATCAGGACAAAACCTGGTTCTATAAACCCCATACTAAAACTATAACTACTCAAGTAATTAGAAAATGGCATAAACGTAATGGCACCAGCTACTTCTGGTATGAACCAACGGGTATAGATAATGGTTATGATCCATCAAATAATACTCATACATACACTTGTTATAACGCAAGTTGTGATTTAAGTGTGCAGGGAAATGTATCGGGCAGGCCTAATGGAGTGCAATCACGCAGTGGATTTGGTGTCACGGCCCATGTTCATAATAACGGTACTCCAGAAGGAGTGGATCCACTTCCGGCAAAAGTTGACGGCAGACCTCTAATACTTTCAAGCAATCCGGGTAGTCCGGTTGGTTTCTGGTACAATCCGGCCGCTCCAGACGGAATTCCTAAAGGTGACCCAGACGAGTGGAACACATGGGACGGCTCAGATGGCATTGTTGAACCAGGGTGGAATATAGGCAATTATGGAGTCGGAGCTAAGCTGTATTATGACTTTGATCCCAATCCAGGAGTACAAGGTAGCGATCTGGTAGTGGCTGATTGCACCCCTACTTCTTATGATGTATACAAACGATTTGACCTTAGCCTTTCTACTTCTGTAGACTTATCACCTACGGCCGAAGACCCTAATAATGTAACTTACAGTGGTAGGGCTGCCCCCGGACCCTTCTTTGGAATACCTTCGGATCCTCCATACAATGGGAATATATCGGTTGATTATACCGCCAAAGCGAGAAAGAAACTTTACGGAGGCGTTAATCAGATAATTAACAGCCAGTCCGGACGCAACTCTACTCCTGTTGTTTATCAGTGGAGTACCGATCCGCGGCCTAACCATGCTGGCGATAAATACTTTATGGACGACAATGACTTTTGTGTCGGCCAGACTTTTGGCTGGATAGGGCCAGGCAATAACTTCTCGGCTGATACACAAGGTAACTGTGCCCAAAAAGCCCAGCAGTATATATATGACCGGCCGTATCTGAAAGCTTATGGCGCGGATGTAGTAAGCGGCAGTAACTTCAGAACCGGAGATACGTGTGATACGACCGGCAATGCCCAGAAGATAAGCGCTTACAGGTCAACAGAATCCACCAAAGGCGGCTCGGGCGTGCAGTTCGCGGCGATTGCCCTGGACCAGATATCAGGCTTTGGCAGCGCCAGCACAAGGACAAGTTCACCAACCTGGCCGACGGGCCTGACGTTTGCCAATACTCTTGCCAATGGCGGCGGAGGCAGCGACCAACCAAACGATGGCGGGTTCTACGCGGGCCA
The DNA here is from genome assembly GCA_025451045.1 of Candidatus Saccharimonadales bacterium. GTDB lineage: Bacteria > Patescibacteriota > Saccharimonadia > Saccharimonadales > 2-12-FULL-41-12 > JANWLD01. The sequence goes on along the minus strand of JANWLD010000001.1, from coordinate 25,870 downwards.
AGCTGTCTGTACGAAGGATTTTTATTCCACCCTAAAAACGGGCTATAAAAAAGCCGCCGCCGGCTCTAATACTATTGCCAAGTTGAATAATCTGGTTGATGCTCTTAACGCTGGCAAACCGACGCAGTTCTTAAAAAATGGTAACTTGGTGATTACGGCAGGCGGAGAGTTTACCAAGCAGGCTACGATATTCGTAAAAGGCAATGTAACTATAAGGGGTAATATCACGTTTCAGCCCGGCAGTTATCTAGCGATTATCGCCCAAGGCGATATCAGAATTAAAAATACTGTAACCCGTTTGGATGGGCTGTATGTAGCCCAGCCTAAGGATGCTGCTACCGGCGGAGTAATCTACACCTGTACGCAGAACAATGGTACGCCGTACACCAACATTGATACATTTTACGCCAACTGCCGTAACCAGCTGGTTATAAACGGCGCGTTCGTGGCAAAGAATGTTAAATTCTCAAGAGTAGCCCATTCTTTGCGGGAATCAACGTCTAAGGAAGTGCCTAGTGATTTTTCAGCCGGAACCGGTACAAATGCCGCAGAAATTTTCAACTTTAGCCCCGAGCTATATCTATATACCCCGATATTTAATGATGCTTCAACCGGACAGCCTTATCAGTACATAACCACTTTGCCACCAGTACTTTAGCTAAAAGCTGAGAGCTAAGAGTCCAGAGCTAGAGCTTTTTTATGAATCCGGAAAGCAGTTTTGACACCTCTTCTGTTTGCTCAGTTAGTTTTTCTTGGGATAGCTTGTTGATGTATTCTAATTCTTCTGCTAGAAAAAGCATAGACTCAACTTATGCCGCTGAGCCTTTGGCAATTTTTAAAAAATTCTTGAAAGCGGCATCACTCCTTCGGGCATAACCTTCGGCAATGTTATTCATAATAGATACAGACGCTCGTTGTATTTGGTCTCGAAAACTAAAGTCCTTGCAACTAGAAAAGGTTTTATAAATATCCACGGCCAGCTTATTTGATTTTTCCCAGACGATTAGATCTTTGAACGATTGGGTAACCATCCGGACATTTTATCATTTCAGCTCTCAGCTCTTAGCTTTGAGCTTGTAGCTTATTATGCTTATGATATAATTCGGAGGTATTGTTAGAACCTCTCGCCGAGAGAGGGTGGGCTACGATGATAAGTCAAAAAAAACAAAATAAGCACAGCATACAAAATAATCCATACTTCATACCTCAGCAAAGGGGGCTTGCTCTATGAGTTTATTGAGCGGGGTAAATGAGTTTTTTGGCCTTGATATTGGTACTACCGGTATTAGGGTAGTTCAACTATCTAACACCCCGAGCAATAAACAGCTTCTTCGTTATGGCTCTGCCCCGATAGAACGCAAAGCTTCCGAAAGTGACTCAAAAGCAGACCAGCAGAAACTCGCACAAGCAATCAAACAACTTCTGTCTACTACCGGTATCCATGCCAAGGATGTTGCCGTAGGCTTGCCATCATCAAGGGTTTTTACTTCCATTATTGATATTGAACGTCTGGCTCCGGCGGAGCTAGGAAAGACTATTGAATATCAAGCGGATTCGATTATACCTACGCCGCCTGCCGAGTCCAAGATAGACTGGGCCCTTTTGGGCGATTCGCCGGTGGATGCTAACAAGGTTGAAGTGCTAATAACCAGCGTATCGAACGACTTCGCTGAAAAGAGATTGGATATATTGGAAGGGATCGGCCTTAATGTTATAGCCTTTGAGCCGGATAATTTGGCTTTGGCACGGTCTTTGATACGTCCCGGAACTACAGCGCCCCATCTATTAGTTGATGTAGGGGAGACAGCTACCGACATAGTAATTACTATGAAAGGTATTCCCCGGCTTACACGTTCCATACCAACTGGCTCGGAAGCTTTTATCCGGGCGGCCAGCCAGAATCTTAATATAGATGAAGTTCAAGCCAAAGATTTTGTTTACAAATTCGGACTAAGCCAAGAAAAACTAGAAGGACAAATTTACCAAGGGATTATCAACACGGTTGATTTGCTGGTTACGGATATAAGCAAGTCAATCAAGTTCTTCCAAAGCCGGTATCAGGACGCCAAAATGGAACGGATTGTCTTGTCCGGAGCGGCCTCGACTTTGCCCGAGTTTCCCCTGTATATTGCTAACAAATTTGGCATAGAGGTGGAAATCGGCAATGCGTGGGCTGGGGTTGCTTATCCCCAGCAGAAACAAAACGAACTTATGGCCGTATCAAATACATTTAGCGTAGCGGTTGGACTGGCGGAGAGAAACGAATAATGGCGCAATTAAACTTACTGCCGGACGTAAAACTTCACTATATTCGCGCCAAGCGGCAAAAACGCCTAATGATAGGGCTTTCGGCTATCATCTCGGCTTTCTTTTTGGTAATCTTTATCGCGCTGTTTATCTATGTGCGGTTTTCACAGAAGCATTATGTTACGGCACTGACCAAAGATATCGCGTCGGCTACGGAAGAGCTTAAACAAAAACAGGATTTGGACAAAATATTGACGATACAAAACCAACTTAACAGCTTGCCGGAGCTCCATGAACACAAGGTGATTAGCTCCAGGCTGTTTGATTATCTAGTCCAAACTACTCCTTCGCAAGCGACTATTTCCGATGTTGACGTTGATTTTGATGCGAACACTATAGTTATTAAGGGCAATGCTGACGCGCTTAGCACGGTTAATAAATTTGCCGACACTTTGAAGTTTACTGATTTCCAGGTATCCGGCGACAACCCGAGCGAGGGCAAGGCGTTCAGCAACGTCGTCTTACAGTCATTTGCTGTTAACTCTGTCGGTAGCCAGCAAGGACAGGGCGATATAACCTACGAACTTCAGTTTTCCTTTGACCCGGCTATTTTCTCAAACGTAAAGAACCTGGCGCAAGGCGACAGCGAAGGCAAAGCAGTAAAATTGAATATACCAAAGAAAATCACCACCCGATCGGAAACGGAAAAACCTAGCAACCTGTTTGTTCCACAACCTGACCAAGGGGGAGGTAACTAATGCCGCAGTTCTCAACCAAGAAACTGGCCATAGACAAAGCTTATGCCACGATAATTTTGGCTATCGGTATAGCTACTTTTCTGGCGGTATTTTCGCTAGTAGCTTCCAAAGCGCTTTATTCGCAGATGAGATACCAAAGCAAAGTTTCATCGCAGAAGGAAAAAGCCCTCCACACCCTCAAGGATAACTTGGCAGCTTCCGACCAGCTAGTTACATCTTACGAAGCGTTTTCTAATGAAACCACCAATGTACTTGGAGGAAATCCACAGGGTGATGCCGACAAGGACGGGGATAACCCGCGCATAATACTAGATGCGTTGCCAAGCAAATATGACTTTCCGGCCCTAACAACCAGCATAGAAAAACTTCTTAAAGACCACGACTACAGCATAACTTCGATTACCGGTAATGACGATGAAGTGAGCCAATCCGCCAAAGGTACCTCGGAAGAGCCAAAACCCGTTGAAATGCCTTTCAGCGTGGAAGTTGCAACCGGAGACCAGCGAGTAAAAGAATTGATGCAGTTATTTGAGCGCTCAATCAGGCCGATGCAAATACATCAGCTTGCATTAACAAGCCAGGGCGGGCAATTGAAAGTTACAATTACAGCCAAAACTTTCTTCCAGCCGGAAAAAAACCTTAATGTCAAAAGCGAGGTAGTGAAATAATGCGACGCAAAGACATCATGGTAATTGTCATAGTTGCTGTGTTCGCGGCGGTGTTCTCTGTGGTGATTTCAAAAATATTCTTTACTTCCGCTAGCCAACGTAACCTTACAGCTGAAACTGTCCAACCAATAAACGCGGATTTTCAAACACCTGACCCGGCAGTATTTAACAACAATGCCATAGACCCGACCAAGCTTATACAGATAGGCGACACAACTAATCCGCAACCATTTTAAAGAATAGGGAGTAGGTTGTAGGGGACAGGGGTTAGGTTTTATGGATACAACGCTAACGGTAGGTTATAGTTAATACTAATGGTTATTTCTTCTTACAAAGACTTAATTGTTTGGCAGAAATCTTTTCAATTGTCCAAGGATGTCTATAAATTTACCGCCAAACTACCCAAAACAGAGCAATTTGGTCTATCAAGCCAATTGCAACGATGCGCAGTTTCAATACCCAGTAATATAGCCGAAGGAAATCAAAGGAATAGCAGAAAAGAGTATAGGCAATTTTTAAATATAGCCCGCGGCTCAGCTGGAGAACTCGAGACCCAGCTATTGATTGCACAAGATGTTTACAAGCGAGAAGTCGGTAATTTAATAGGCAGTTTAACGGAAATTCAGAAAATGCTTTTTTCCTTATATAAGAATCTAGAACCTAAAACCTATGACCTAGAACCTAGTTTTGACGGAGGTCAAAACAAATGAGTAGTGTTTTATCAGTAGCTAGCCAGAAAATGGTAGAAGAAAACTTGGTCAAAGAGGGGTATCTTACAGATGCTAAATTGGCTGTTCTTAAAGAAAAAGCCAAGACTTCATCTACGCCCTTTTTCGGATTTTTGGTAAAGGAAGGCCATTTACCCAACGAAGCCTTGACCAAGATTATCGCGAAAGTCAATCATATACCGTATGTAAACCTGATGGACGCGCGTATTGATAAAAGATTACTAAGGGTAATACCAAAGGAAATAGCTGAAAGATACATGGCCGTACCGCTTGGACAAATAAAGGGCAGGCTGGTAGTAGCCATGTTGGACGCGGACAACGTCCAGGCCGTGGATTATCTGGCGAAGAGGATAAACCGCCCGATTAAAGTTTACACAGCCAGCGAGCAAGGTATAAGACAAGTCTTGCGCCAATATGCCGACGATGTAGAAGCAGACGTGGCCAAGGCAATGAGCGACTCCATAGATGTCCAGCAACTGCTAGTTGACAAAACCAAAACCAAAGCTGAAACCCAAATAAAAACCATCGTAGAAGATTCTCCAATCAGCAAGGCACTTTCCACTATTTTGGAATATGCCGCCAAGCACCGCGCTAGTGACGTCCATATTGAACCGCTGGAACATGAACTAAAAATCCGCTGTCGGATAGACGGCGTTTTGCGCGAAATAATGAAACTTCCAAAATCCACAGAACCGCCATTGATTTCCCGAATAAAAATCTTGAGCAATCTAAAAATTGATGAACACAGAATACCTCAAGACGGCGGATTTACTGTGGCAATCGATCAGGATACTGCTATTGATTTGCGTATCGCTATATCGCCAGTCGTATGGGGGGAGCAAGTTGTTATCAGGTTGCTGGACAAGACCGGCACCAGCCTAAAGCTTGAAGACATGGGCTATCATGGCCGCGCGCTTCGGACCATTAGAAGAAGTATTAAAAGACCAAACGGAATGATACTTACATCCGGCCCGACCGGCTCGGGCAAGTCAACTTCGTTGTACGCGCTTATCCAGGAAATAAAAAATGACACTATAAATATCGTTACGCTTGAAGACCCTGTGGAATATAAAATGGACGGGATTAACCAGATACAAGTTAATCCGGAAGTTGGCTTGACCTTTGCGTCTGGCCTAAGATCAATCCTGCGCCAGGACCCCGATGTGGTAATGATTGGAGAAATCCGCGACAAAGAAACCGCTACGTTGGCTGTACAGGCCGCATTGACCGGCCACTTGGTATTTTCTACTCTTCATACCAATTCGGCTGCGGGCATCTTGCCGCGGTTGCTCGATATGGGGATAGAGCCGTTTTTGATAGCCTCGACCGTGCATACTGTCATCGGCCAGCGGCTGGTACGCCGGCTAGCTGACAGCAAGGAAAAATATCAGTCCGATGTTATCGAAACGGAAGCCGTACAAAAAAGTATCGGCCGCTTGCTACCAAAGGACGAGGCTTCAAGAAAAGCTGTCATTGAAGATCTCGGTTTCCCGGACTTGCCTCTGGCCAGCCAAAACGGTTATACTTTGTTCAAGGGTAAAGATAGCCCGGAGACACCAGGGGGGTACAAAGGTCGCATGGGGTTATACGAGGTCTTTCAGGTGGATGAGATGATTCAACAACTGATACTCAAACACTCCACAAGCACCGAAATACAAAAAGCGGCGGTAGCTAATGGCATGGTAACTATGAGAGAAGACGGTTACCTTAAGGCACTGGCCGGATATACCTCAATAGCCGAAGTTAACCGCGTGGCGGCGGAGGATAACGCGTAAATGAAGGATGGGATATAACATGGCTGGAGCTGATCTGAAAATAGAAATACTGTTGGAAGACGTAATCAAAAAGAACGCCTCGGACTTGCATATTCAAGTCGGTTTGCCGCCAATGCTTCGGATCGACGGCAGTCTGATAGCCGTCCATGGCGCGCCGGCGCTGACAGAAGAGTCCGTCGAAACGTTGATATTTGCTATTTTAGACGATGAGCAAAAGCAGATTTTGCTCAAAGACAAGGAATTTGATTTCAGCTTTGCTTTTGGCGACCTTGGACGATTCAGGGTCAATGCCTTCCATGAGCGCGGCAACCTCGCGGCGGCTTTAAGGTTAATTCCTAATGAAATCCGTACAATTGCCCAACTGGGATTGCCCAAAACCATAGAAAAGTTTTCCGAATATCCACGGGGACTGGTATTGGTTACCGGCCCAACCGGCTCTGGCAAGTCCACGACTTTGGCGGCTTTGGTGGACCAGATTAACAGTGAGCGGCCTTCGCATATAGTAACGATTGAAGACCCCATAGAATACACCCACAAAAGCAAGAAAGCTGTAGTTGTCCAGCGTGAAGTCCATTATGACACTTATTCGTTTTCAGCCGCGCTTCGTAGCAGTCTGCGCCAGGACCCCGATGTGGTTCTTATCGGTGAAATGCGCGATTTGGAAACTATCGCGGCGGCTATAACTATCGCTGAAACAGGGCACCTTGTGTTCGCGACGCTTCATACTAACAGCGCGTCTCAGAGTATTGACCGTATGATAGACGTGTTCCCGCCCCACCAGCAACCGCAAATACGAGCCCAGCTCAGTAATATATTAATGGCCATTTGCGCCCAGCGGCTTGTACCTACCATTGGCGGCGGCAGAATAGCGGCGGCAGAAGTGCTGATAGCTACTCCGGCCGTAAGAAATATAGTTCGAGAAGGCAAAAGCCACCAGCTTGACGCGGTAATCCAAACCGGCGCGGAACATGGAATGCAATCCATGGACAAAACTTTAGTCAGCCTGATACATGCCGGTACCATTACTTATGACGAAGCCCGTAACTTTGCCATAGATATAGAAGAATTAGACAGGTTAATGAGAAGCTAAAATGATGTCTCGCTTTACTCAACATCATAAGGTCATAGGTCATAGGTTAGAGGTTTTAGGGTTTGGCCTATTCACTAGTCCCTATTCGCTAGAACCTAAGCAACCGGAGGTTGCGACGTGTTAACTTTTTCATATACGGCGCGGGATCCGGCAACCGGCCAAAAAATAAAAGCAGAAGTACAAGCCGACAACGAAGCCGCCGCCGCCAAACTTATCCGCAAAGAAGGCTTGGCGCCTCTTGAGATAAAACCGCTTACTGGCCCTTCTTCTAACCCTATTTCCAAATTCAGAAACCGTATTGCGACCAAAGACAAGGTGATTTTTTCACGCCAGATGTCAACGCTGATTAATGCCGGCCTGCCTTTGGTCCAAAGCCTGCGCAACGTAGTAAGCCAAACCGAGAACAAAGCGTTCAAAGTAGTAATCAACCAGATTATTACCGATGTAGAAGGCGGGAAAGCCTTGTCTGAAGCTTTATCTCAGCATCCAAGGGTTTTTAATGATGTTTACATCAACATGGTTGCCGCTGGAGAAGTGTCTGGAACTTTAGATAACGCCTTGGAGCGCATCGCCAACCAACAGGAAAAGGACGCCGAAATTGCCGGTAAAATCCGCGGCGCTATGGCTTATCCGGCGATAGTACTTTTGGTAATGGGCGGAGTCGTGGGCTTCATGGTGGTAAAAGTCATGCCGCAAGTGGAAGTAATCTACAAGGACATCCCTGGCGCTAACCTACCTTTTATAACCAAAGCTCTTTTAGGTGTTTCACATTTTGTCACGAAGTACTGGTGGGTGGTATTAATACTCATAATTATTGCTGTTATCGCGACTACCCGTTATGCCCGTACCGGTCCGGGCAAACAGGTTATCGACAAGCTCAAGATGACCGTCCCGCCGATTGGACCGTTGTTTATGAAAGTTTATATGGCTCGTTTTGCGCGCACCGGTTCAACGCTGGTTTCCAGCGGAATACCGCTTATCAAGATGCTGGAAGTGGTCAGCCGGGCCATTAACAATGTGCATATAGAGAGGTCGATTAAAAACGCTATCGAGAAAGTAAAGGGCGGCAAATCCCTGGCCACTGCGCTGGAAGGCGACCCGAACTTTTTAGTACTGGTACCTAATATGCTTAGAATAGGGGAGGAATCGGGCGCTTTGGAAGATATGCTGGAAAAAACTGCCGATTATTACGAAAAAGAGGTCGATAACCAGATAAAGGCGATTTCAACGATAATCGAGCCGGTTCTGATGGTTATATTAGGTGTAGTCGCGTTTATTGTAGTAGCGGCCGTACTTCTGCCAATCTACGGTTTGGCAGGCCAGACCATAGTTAAATAAAAAAAAGCTTGCATTTAGTATTTTCATGCAGTAATATTCAAAGCATAAGAAGTTAAATGTATAAAGGGTGAGGAAATAATGAAAAAATTACAAAAACAACAAAAAGGCTTCACAATCATCGAAGTCTTGATTGTGTTAGCAATAGCAGGGCTTATCTTGCTTATAGTATTCTTAGCGGTACCGGCGCTTCAAAGAAACAGCCGTAACACGCAAAGGAAGAATGATATATCATCTTTGCTAGGAGGGGTGGCTGAGTATGCTTCAAATAACAACGGGACTTTACCTACAGCAGCCCAGCTTGATGCAGTTACTAACGTTGGATACTATGCCAATGCACCAGCGGCAGGAGCCGGTAACTGGAACTTAGCTGCTATGGCTACAACTGCAGAAACTACCGACCACGCCCAAGTTTACACGGGGGCGACTTGTAACGGTACCGTGGCACAAGGAGGTCCGGCAAGAGCTGTAGTAGTGGTCTATGGAACTGAAACTGGTGCAGGTACTTTCACATCGACTTGCCAGCAGGGTTAACATCTACGGTTTCTTAGAAAAGCGGGGCAATAAGCCCCGTTTTCTTTTGGTGTGATACCATATTGCTAATGATAATAATCGGCTTGGTTATTCTTGGTTTGTGCCTGGGAAGTTTTATAAATGCTTTTGTGTATCGTTTGCACTGGCGGGAAGAACATCCCAAGGCGGCTAACAGCGAAAGGGCTAAATATTCCATCAGAAGCGGCCGAAGCCTTTGTCCGCACTGCGGCCATATGTTGGGCGCCAAAGACCTGATACCGCTATTTAGCTGGCTGATACTAGCCGGAAAATGCCGGTATTGTAATCAGCCTATCAGTCCGCAATATCCGCTGGTAGAGGCCTCTACGGTGCTACTGTTCGTGTTTTCCTACTTGTTTTGGCCGTATGACCTGTCATCGGGCCAAAATGCAGCTGCTTTTGCCCTTTGGCTGGTGTTTGTAGCTGGCTTCATGATACTAACCATATATGATATAAAATATATGATATTACCGAATAAGGTAATTTTTCCTCTAATATTTATTGCGATACTAGGTGTAGTCATCAGTGCGTTAGCCGCTCAGGACACCGATATTATAAAGAGTAGTATCATTGGGATGTTGATAGGCGGCGGGCTGTTTTATGTGCTATTTCAGGTCTCAAAAGGCTCTTGGATAGGCGGCGGCGATGTTAAGCTTGGCTTTTTGCTCGGGTTGCTCGTCGGCGGCCCCTGGCCGGCCCTGTTGATGCTGTTTTTGGCGTCACTGCTGGGAACGGTTTACTCCCTGCCAATGATGTTTACCAAAAAAATCGGTCCTAAATCACGGATTCCTTTCGGGCCGTTTCTGATAATGGCCGCAATAATCGTCCAATTATTCGGCACTTCAATAATTAACCACTACCTGAGCTTGTATAACGTATGACGTATATAGTATGAAACGACAGAAGAACAGCGGCGAAGCCGCTGGCTTCATACCTAATACTTTATACCCCATACATCTATTACCCTTATGCTATAATTTGGCTTATGAACCACTATCGCCACACTAGAGGCGGTTATACGATTATAGAAGTGATTATTGTCCTAACTGTCAGCTCCGCATTGTTTATCAGCGCATTGGTAACTTATAACCAGCAAAACCGCCGGACACAATTTACTGAAAGCGTCAACACCTTCGCCCAAAACATCCAAGATGTATTAAATGATGTAGAGACAGGGTTTTATCCGACTACTAACGGCTTTTCCTGTTCGGTTAGCGGCACTGGGGCACCTACAATAAATACAACTGTTTCTGCCAACCAGGGAACCAACACGGATTGTATTTTCGTCGGCCGGGCCATCCAGTTCGCTCCGAACGCCTCATCAAGCGCTGCCAATAAGTCAAAAATGGATATCTACACGGTAGTCGGCCGCCGCGCCGTAGCCGGATCAGACCAGCCGGTAACCAGCATAACAGAAGCGCAACCGCACGCTCTAAGCGAGCTTAGTAATTTGATTGAACATGCTTCTTTGGTTTCAGGGGTTCAAATTAATGCTGTCAAGCGTGCTGACACTAACGGCAATATATCCGGGCTAGCCATAGTATCTACTGTGTCCGGCGGCTCGGCAATCAACACGGGGCTAAACAGCCGGGCAAGCTTGGCGGTTGTAACAGGCAACACCACAAATACCTCAAGCGCTACTTTTATTAACAGGGTCGCGGCATTAAATGCCACCAGTGTAACCAGAGCAAGCAAGGGCATACGGATTTGCTTGCAAGAGCAAGGTTCAAACCGCGAAGCGGTAATCGAATTGGCAACTGGCAGCAGCCAGACTATAGTAAATGTAAAGATAGATACGCCATGTCCATAAAAAAACTGCTAAAAAATTCAGAAGGCGACACGATAGTCGAGGTTTTGATTTCCATTGCTATTATAAGCTTGGTTTTGACCATTTCATATTCGCTGTCTAACCGAAGCAGCCAATACATCCAGCAGTCTCAGGAGCGCGGAGAGGCACAAAAAATAAGCGAACAACAACTGGAACTCCTCCGCAATTATTTACAGCCTACAACGGACTGGGAAGGCTCGCACTATAAATGTTTTGATGACGGCACCCCGGCTAGCGGTATTCCGCCTAAGCCCACAACACTCGCTACTAAATGCAACAAAGGCACAAAGGACAACGGGCAGGGACGTTATAAAACGGCCATAGTGTACGACACTACGACCAATACTTATACCGTTACTACCACGTGGAGCTCGCTTACTAGCGCGCCACAGCAGACGCTAGCTTTGTCCTATAAGCTTCCGGCGGCGTCTTTGGCTACTATTGGCACTGATCCGGTCTGTGCCGACGACGTGGATAATGATGGCGACAGTAAGGTAGATATAGATGACCCGGGCTGTCATCCGAGCGACGGCGATGCCAGTAACGATGATTCATATGACGCCGGGTATGGTTCCGAAGCCGATCCACCGCCGAATTGCGCTGCTAATAGATACCTGGACATATCAACTAATACCTGCATACATTGCCCGGCATTATTTAGCGCTCCGGCTGGACCCCCTGATGCGCTTACCTGCAGTATTAGTATTACCGGAAGCGCACAGGCTTATCTGAACTGCGTTGGCGACTGCTTTAAAACAGACCCGGATTTTACTAACGAAGTCTTCTGGCTTTCCGGCGGTGCCGACACTACGGTACCCGGTAATGGGGTAACACCGCCCGGAAACCCGGCAAATGTTACCTATTCATTAATCCCTACTTCTGGTACCTATAACATTACCTTAAACTATTTCAATGCGCCGGCGGGGGGTACCTGTTTCCCGCCGCCGCCGGGGTATAGTTATCATATAAAGATTGATTACCCGGGCGGCTCAACAACCGCGGACATGCCTTCTTATTCGACCGATAACTGCAAGACGCTTCATACATATACGTTTTCGGACTTGCAGTTCGCTAACCAGCCTACTTCTACGCTGAAGATAACCTGGGATAACGACTACTGGAGACCCGGTGTTAATGACGTTAATTTCGGATTGCAATCGATAGTCTATGAAGGTACGTCCCCTTAAGCCTATGAAGTTGAATTTAAAAAAACCGAGTAAAGAGGGCTTTACTATCGTTGAATTGATGATTACTACAGTGGTTTTCAGCGTAGTGCTTTTGGTAGCCAGTGCGGGGATAATAGCTATAGGACGGGCTTATTACAAAAGCCTGACTTCCAACCGCGTACACGAGACCGCTAGGTCGGTCATGGAGGATGTGTCGCGTTCTTTGCAATTTTCTACGGCGGATTCGGTCAACAGTTACCTAACAGAATCCGATGGAAGCGAAGCAACTATAAAAACCCGTTGTTTCGGCCCTGATAGGTATACTTATGTTCTTAACCAGCAGGTTAGCGGTAGCAACCAGGCTTTGTACCGCGATAAACGTCCTTCACAGAGCAGTTGCAGCCCGGGTGATTTTACAGGCGGTTCTGAGATGCTGGGCCAAAATATGCGCTTGTTGCGGTTTGATGTTTCCAACGCTGATCCTTTTAATATCAAAATAAAGGTTGCATACGGCGACAATGACCTGCTTACTACTTATGACAACGGAGGTAATCTACTACCTAGCGTCGATCCCGCCGCCGCGCTTTGCAAATCTGGAATAGCAGGAAGCAGCTTCTGCGCGGTGTCAGAGCTTGAAACTACGCTAACTGGTCGTGTAGAATAACCATAAGTGTTGACTATTTAAAATGCAGAAAAAAGAAACAATAATCAAAAACCAAAAGGGCATAGCCTCTATGGTTATAGTCATACTGATAATGACATTGTTGTCTTTAATCGTCATATCTATGACCAAAAATGCCAACAGGGAACAAAGGCAGGCGCTGGATAGGCAGCTTAACAGCCAGGCGTTTTATGCGGCTGAATCCGGCGTAAACGACGCGAAAGACTACTATACGAAGTACGCCAACGACCCAGTAGCCGCTAATCGGGCCCCGGAAAGCAAAACCAACTGCAACGGCATAACCGGCGCTGAAACCGGAAACCAATTTCCCGGATATTCAAGTATTGTCGGCCAGGATGTCAATTCATATTCCTGCGTACTTTACGATGCTACGCCGGATTCAATAATTTTCTCGGACGTAGGGGTTGACTCTTCGGTTTTAATGCCGCTCGAAGATGACAGCAGCAATCCTATCTCAACCCTAACCTTTACCTGGAAAGTGCCAAATAATACAGCCTATGATTTTTCGGGTTGCACCGGAACGAATTTCCCCCCGAGCCTTGATAATTGTGATGCCGGCGTGCTGAGAATCGAACTGATTGACCCAACGGCGACCACAAGAGATGATTTGATAAAAAAAGACTTCGTGGCTTTTGTTTCTCCCCGCCAGGCAGCAATACCGACCAAGCATTATACGGATGGAATCACCGGTCCGTCAAAGCAAGGCGTAAAGTGGACCGGCGGGTGTAGTGCGGCCAGTGGTATTTGCACTATAAAGATAGATAACATAAACCGCAGTAAGTTATTGTTACATCTGCGTTCGGTTTATAAGAATAATGAGGTTGAAATTACAGGCGTTAATTCCGCCGGCGACCCGATAAGTTTTAAAGGCGGGCAGATGATGATAGATTCAACCGGCAGGGCCAATGATATATTAAAACGTCTTCAGGTAAGGATTCCTTTGAACCAATACGGCAATGGGGTTTATCCGGAATTTTCCATCCAGACATCTGATGCTATTTGCAAATTACTGCAAATTATCCCTTCGGGCTTCGCAGATGCCCAAAGTACTTCCGACCCAGCCTGTAATTAATTATTGATTTTTGCGCCTGTGGAACTTTTCATGGACATTTTTAAGATGCGGATCGGTGACGTGGGTGTAAATCTGGGTTGTCGAGATATTGCTATGGCCGAGCATTGCCTGGACTGAGCGCAAATCCGCGCCGTTCATCAATAGATCCGTAGCGAAACTATGCCTGAGAGTGTGCGGGCTGACATGCTTGGTAATACCGGCTAAAAGGGCATACCTTGCCACCATTCTTTGAATGCTTCTGGCCGTCAAACGCAGATGGTTGCCGGATCGGTCAATATTCTTGCTGCCGCCCAGCCTTATAAATAAAGGCGTAGAATTATCAGTGCGTCTTTCAAGATATTTTTCTATCCAGTTGGTAGCTTCAGGGCTTACGAATATCGGCCGGTCTTTTTGGCCCTTACCTCTTACCATGAATTCCCGGCGAGCTAAATTTATATGGTCTTTATTAAGCGCAACTAACTCGGAAACCCTTAGTCCGCTGGAGTAAAGCAATTCCAGTATTGCCCTGTCGCGCAGGCCGCTTTCTTTAGTAGTGTCCGGCTCGCCGAGCAAACGCTCCATTTCTGCCTCATTTAGGAAAGTAACCTGGCTTCTTTTGGTCCGGGACAGCTCTATCTTATCCGCCGCTAAAGCGTCAATGCCTCTTTTGGCACAAAATTTTAAAAAGCTTCGCAGTGCAATCAAGTGATAATTTTGAGTGGTTTTCTGTAGTTCGTCAGACGTGTTTGTACCCAGCCGATTCAACCACAGCCGCCATTTGCGTACCAGTTCTTCATTAATGTCAGATACGCTGATATCGCCGGCAAAGTCACTTAATCGCGTTAGATAGTGGTCATAGTTAGCAATCGTGTTTTGCGAACGGTTCTGTTCGATTTCCAGATATTCTAAAAAATCCGTTTTTAATTTTGTAAACTTCATATTTTTGCCTTATACCTAATACATCATACCTCATGCGCTTTTTTGTATCTGTTATAATTATTGCCAGTAATTAAACAAGGAAAATAAATTTGGAAAAAACATTGATTATCGCCAAGCCCGACGCTCTGCAGAGAGGACTAGTTGGTGAAATTATCCGAAGGTTGGAACAAAAAGGGCTGAAGCTCATCGGTATAAAAATGCTGAGCTTATCAAGCGAGCTGTTGCAGGAACATTACAAAGAACACCTTGAAAAAGACTTTTACACTGGTTTGGAAGAGTTCATGAAGAGCTCACCAGTGGTAGTAATGGCGTGGGAAGGCTTTGAGTGCGTGAATTCAGTCCGAATCATCGTTGGCGCGACTAACCCGCGCGAAGCTGAAGCCGGGACTATCAGGGGCGATATGGCCATCGGTACCGGCCGCAACCTGATACACGCTTCTGACAGTAAACAACGCGGCAAAGAAGAGGTGAAGATGTTCTTTGATGCTAGTGAGCTGTTTGAATATGACAAATCCGAATACAGGCATATTTACGAATCTAGCGAGCGGAACTAGCATTATTAGGCTAGTAATGCCATGTGCCCTTGTAGTTCAACGGATAGAACAAGTCCCTCCTAAGGATTAGATTCTGGTTCGAGTCCAGACAAGGGCGCCACGTCAAAACTAACTTCAACCCCGCTTGAATTTTAACAATCCAGTGGCCAAAATTTAGCGGGGTCTAGCGTCGTTTCTCCTCACCCCGCAAAATATTCCTCATTTTGCGGGGACCCCTAGTTATTTACGGTTGAAAGCCACTAGAGTAAACTGTTTGTATATGTCTAGTAAAGATAAACATTTTCCTGACCAGTTAGAAGACGAAGAACTGCTATTTGTCTTTAGAAAGCACCCGATTGTTATGCGCAAAGGCTTGCTCATTGGCCTGATAGCATTACTTTTAGGAACTGTCCCGTCGCTTATCAAACCCGAGTACAGCTATCTGTTTGGCGGTCTGCTAATCGGTATGGTGATTGGCCTGCTGTTTTTTATACCTTCATACATTAGCTGGTATTTTAGTATCTATATTGTTACCGACCAGCGCTTGCTCCAGATTACCCAAAAAGGCCTATGGACCAGAAGCGTTGTTGATATCGGTTTGAACCAAGTACAGATGGTTAATTATGAAGTCGCCGGCTTCAATCAGACTGTGCTTGGATTTGGTACAATAATGATGCAGACTTTCGTAGGTGATTTGGTGATTCATGAAGTGCACCATCCTGAAAAGATTCAGCAAAAGATACTAAAAGTACTAAGGGACAAAGGAATCGTAACAAACCCGCCGCCGCAATCGCGTGAGGCGGATGATGACGAAGGGAAAAATGAAGAAGCATAAAAAAGTCTTAAACAAACTCAAAATAAACCGCAAACCCGCCGATAAAACACCGTTGGATAACCGGATTACCAATGAAAATCTGGCCGATCACCGCGAAGAAGTGCTGGATAGCGCGCGTAAATACAAATATCCTCTGCGACAACCCAAACACCGGCTGGTCAAAATATCCTTGATAATAGCCATTGCCGCTATTGTTGGTTTTTTTGTTTATTGCACGGCAGCTCTTTATAGGGTTAAAACTTCCTCCCCCTTTCTTTATCAGGTGGCTAAAGTCATTCCATTTCCGTTGGCAAGAATCGGCTCGGACTTCGTTTCATACGAGAGTTATCTTTTTGAGATTAACCACTATGAACATTACTACCGGACACAGCAGAGCGTTGATTTTAATAGCGAGTCAGGCAAACGCCAGCTGGAACAGTTTAAAAAACGCGCCGTGCAACAAGTTATTAATGATGCCTACGTCAAAGAAATAGCCAGTGAAAAGGGTATCAACGTTTCCGACAAAGAAGTAAATGACCGAATTACCCTGATAAAAAGCCAAAACCGGATAGGCAGTTCTGACAAGGAATTTCAGGACGTGCTGCGTGAATTTTGGAACTGGTCGGTCAATGACTTCAAACGAAGTTTGAAACAGCAAATTCTGGAAGAGAAAGTCAAAGCCGCATTAGATAGCGAGGCGACTGACAAGGCTCAAAAAGCGCTGGCCGACATTAACAGTGGCAAAGATTTCGCGGTCGTTGCTAAAAAAGTCTCCGAAGACCCCTCGACCAAAAATTCCGGCGGTGAGTTCGGCTTTAATATCAACAAAAACAACCGCGATATCTCCCCGGCGACAGTAGACGCGCTGTTTAAACTGAAACCCGGCCAGACCTCTGGCATTATTAATGTCGGCTACGGGCTGGAAATAGTCAAAAATCTATCCCAAAAAGACGGCAGTATAAAAGCCGCGCATATCATTTTCAACTTCAAAGACATAAATGATTACCTTGGACCGATAAAAGACCAGAAAAAAGCCCGAACCTACGTCAGTTTTTAAGCTTGAATAATTGGCCTGACCTTATCCAAGGTCTCTTGGTACTCTTTTTCCCGAGCCGAGTCATATACTATGCCGCTGCCGGTTGACAAAGACAGCCGCTCGCCGCTTTTAATGACGGTGCGGATGAGAATGTTGGAATCAAGGTTGCCGTATCTGTCGATAGTAACCATGCTGCCGCAGTAGGCACCGCGGGCTGACATTTCCAGTTCGTCGATTATCTCCATAGCTTTTCGTTTTGGACAGCCAGTAATCGAACCGCCGGGGAACATCGACAGCAAGGCGGTAAATGGCGTAATTTCCGGCTTGAGTCGGCCTTCTATGTGCGAGAAAGTGTGAATTACCGAGGTTAATCTTTCGATTTGGCGCTGGCTTTTTAGCTTAACGCTGCCGACGGCGCAAACTTTGCCCAAATCGTTGCGTAACAAATCGGTTATCATGTTCAGCTCGGCTTTTTCTTTGTCATCATCCAGCAAATCCTGCTCGTTTTTCTTGTCTTGAATTTTATTTTCACCGCGCGGTCGGGTACCTTTTATCGGAGTTGTTTCTATAGTTCTGCTTTGTGTTCGCACAAACCGTTCGGGAGAAAAGCTTAAAAGCTCGAAATCTTCTGCCTCAAAGTAAGTTTTCATTTTAGCGGTGTTTCCCGCTGACAGTTCGGCGAACAAAGTCCGCGGATCACCGCTATAAGATGCTTGCATTTCCTGGGTCAGGTTAATCTGATAGATTACTCCGTCATAGATATAATTCTTAATTTTGGAAAAAGCCTTGTTGTATGATTCTTTGTCCCAGAGTGTTTTATAAGATAGTTGTGGCTGTTGGCCGGGCTTGCTTGGTGAAGATTTATCTAATTTTTTGAGTTCTTCCAAAAAATCATCTCTTTCAAAATGAGCGTAAATTTTATTGCCGGCTTTTTCCAGATAATTGTCATAAGCGAGGAAGACTGCCAAAGGTAGCTTTGAGCCCTGTTTTTTGTTTCTTGGCAGTCCATGCAGTATATGTCCCAGTTCGTAGCTTAAAAACCCGGTAACCAAATGCTTCTTATTCTGGGCATCTAAGATAAACTGATGAAGCTTTACCTCATTGAAAGCTTCTGCGTTATTGATGATAAGGCACTTTACTGGGTTCCAAGCTAATTTTTCCGTCCAGCTGCTGCCCAGCAGGCAGACATTCTTGGCCTTAGGTCCAAGATGAAGCAATAAGGCTTCAAAATCTGATGTGACATTAACAACTTTTTTCATTGCAAAAAGTTTCTTACCATCGTTTGGCCGTCTTTTGTTAAGAATGATTCAGGGTGAAATTGAACTCCGTAAACAGGGAAGTCCTCATGTTGCAAGGCCATAACCGTATCGTCTTCAGCCCGTGCAGTTATTTTAAGCGGGCTTTTTATTTGCTCTAAAGCCAGTGAGTGGTATCGGGCGGCTATTATTTTCCGGCTGGTATTTTTAAAGATTCCATCAGAATCATGGCTTATAGTCGAAGTCTTGCCGTGCATTACGGTTTTGGCATGGGCCAATTTCGCGCCGAAAACTACACCAATACACTGGTGCCCCAGACAGACACCAAGTATTGGTGTGGATTTATAAAACTTTTTAATAACTTCGTTTGAAACGCCGGCATCATCAGGGGTGCCGGGGCCGGGGGAAATGATTATTTTCTCAGGATTCATCCGGTTTATATCGGCCACCGTGATTTTGTCATTAAAATGAACTTCACAGGCCTTGCCTAGCGCTTCAATCTGCTGGACGAGGTTATAAGTAAATGAATCGTAGTTATCGATGACTAAAATCACGGCTTAATTATACTTCACATGTCATTTATGGTATATTTTTGCCGAATTTATTTAATAATGCTTATGCAAATACAATCTTTAACTCTTTTTTGGCTTGAAAATAGCTTTTTGTTGGCGTTTTTTCTGAAAATGACGCCGGGCCGCTTCAAATCCGCCGGCCTGAACCGCATTGATGGCGGCCAGAGTGTTGAAAGCTACCGCTCCGGCTGGTACGGCGATGCCGACACCGAATAGGGCAACAGCGCCAACAGCATTTAGGTTCCTAAAGAACCTACTTCCTCTTTCAGCTACTCCTTCATTATCCTTCGGCGATTTCTCGGCCATAGATATATTTTAACCGTTTTCTTTGGCGGCTTTTTTGGCTTGGAGAATCTGAGGCGTGTTAGCTACAGCTTCTTCCATAGATCCCAAAACTATATGCCGGATTATTTGCGTAGGAATTATTGTGCGTTCGGCCTTTAAAGTTTGCTGTGCCGCTAGCCTGACCAAGAATTTTGCAGGCTTCTTATCTAATCTTATATTGACCTGGTGTTCCAGATTTTCATCACTTACTCTTTCTGCAGGAATCCTCTCAAGCAGATCTTCTTCCGGCTCCGACAGAGCTTCTTCTACCAGAAATTTTGATAGATTGCCTACGTTTTTAGGGCCGAAACCATCAATATAACCCCAAGCTCTCAACGTTTCATACTGGTCTTCGCTAACCCTAAAATTGAACTGCTGTTTGTCTGATTTTGACTCCGCCGAGGGAATCCCAGGAGTATCTGGATTGTTCATATTAATATATAATACAACAAAGACGTAATTTTATCAACTGATTGTGCTTATGATACAATAAAAAAGCTTATAGCAAAAACAAAAAAATCATGACAAAAACAATAAAAACGACCCTATTCCTGTTAATTTTCATCGGTTGCTTGGTAGTAGATAGTGTTAGTCTGACAATCCGGGTTCAGGCGGCTCGTTTTATTGTTTTTCCGGTGATAGGGAAGGCTACTTACTCCAATGATTACAATGCTCCTCGGGACGGTGGCGCCAGGATACACCATGCAATCGATATTATCGCTAAAAAGCGCCAACCGCTGGTCTCGGCAGTCAACGGAACGATTGTCGACGTCCAATATCCTGAGCCGGATTGGGGCTATAGCGTTACTATCCAGGATGATGACGGCTATAAATTCCGCTATATCCATATGAATGATGATAATCCTGGCACAAACGATGGTAACGGAGGCGGTATGAACGCCTACGCCGCTGACGTAAAGGAAGGAAACCGGGTAGTCCGAGGACAGCTGATAGGTCGGGTAGGTGACTCCGGTCATGCCAACGGCATAGCTCATCTGCATTTTGAAATGTTCAAGCCGAACGACGACGTAACTAACCCCTATGAATCATTGAACCAAGCGACACGGATTTCATCACCCAAGAACTACCCACAACTGGCCGCCGAGATTTTACCCAGCGGGACTAATTTTAAGAGCAGAGTAAGCTTGGATATGGGCAATTTTGATATGGACGGCGAATCGGAAATAGTTACCGGCGCAGGCGTGGGCGGCAGCTATGTAAAAGTATTTGAAACCGATAAGACCCAAAAAACCCGCTTTGCACCGAATGGGCCTGAGTTTAAGGGAGGTACCGATGTGGCCGCCGGAAACGTCGATGGCGATAGCTTGGACGAGATTATCACCGGTGCCGGACCGGGCGGCAGCTATGTAAAAGTATTTGATATTGACGGTACCCAGAAATCCCGTTTCGCGCCTTATGGCAGTAATTTTAAGGGTGGTATTTCGGTTGCGGCAGGGGATGTAGACGGTGATAATATCGATGAAATTATCACCGGTGCCGGACCGGGAGGGGGTCCTCGAGTAAGTGTGTTTGAACTGGACGGCACGCCGCTCCAGACGTTTTATGCTTATTCACAGAATTTTAAGGGCGGTATCGACGTGTCGGCTGGTGATGTCAGCGGCGGAACTGCAGACGAAATTATCACCGGTGCCGGACCGGGCGGCGGACCCCATGTAGCAATTTGGCAACCGGACGGAACAGCTATCGATGATTTTTACCCTTATAGCCGTGACTTTAAGGGCGGAGTAAGAGTAAGCGCCGGCAATATACGGATAGATACCGCCAAGGACGAAATCATCACCGTACCAGCTTCAAAAGGTAATCCGACTATAAGAATGTACACCGGTACGGGATCTTACCTAGGGCTTTACTACTTTATGGAACAATGGTGGGAAGGTTACAATGATGTCGCGGCGGGTGAGGGTATCAGCTATGCCGCCACTGGCGTGAACCGGCGGGATTCAATCCGTTTAGGTGTTGAGTAATAAAAAACGAGCTACCAAACGGCAACTCGCTTTTTATGGCGGGCCCGACCGGATTTGAACCGGCGATCTCCTCCGTGACAGGGAGGCGTGTTAGGCCAAACTACACCACGAGCCCGTATTTTGTGTTGATTGACAGATGAAAGCGTAGCAGTTTCAGGGGTAAAAATCAACAAAATGATGCTGTTTATTCGTGTCGCAATGCTTCGACCGGTTTTAGCCTGGCGGCTCGGTGGGCAGGGTATAAACCGGCCACCATACCGATAACCGTAGTAGCGCCCACAACAGTCAGGATAAGCCAGCCGGGCAGGGAAATAATATTGCGGTTTAGTATGGCGTTTGCGGCCAGCTGCGTGTTTATAAAAATGTTTGCGAGTGAAATAAGTCCGTAACCAAAGGCTATGCCAAAAACTCCGCCCAAAAAGCCAAGCAGGGAGGCTTCAAGGGTAAATAATCTGCTAACAGTAGAGCGTCTGGCTCCTACGGCTCGCATTACGCCGATTTCCCGGGTACGCTCCAAAACAGCCATCACCATGGTGTTAATTATGCCTATGGCGGCTACAATCAGCGCTATGCCGCCGATACCGGCAAGAACAAAGCCGATTATATTAAATACTCCTAATTGGCTTTGTATGTAGCTTTTGGCACTGGTTGCGCCTACACCCAGTTTTCGTATTTGTCTGGCTACGGCATCAGTATTCCCGGTTTTATCTACTTTGACCACGAAAGTCGAGTAGCCATTTCTAGCTAATTGACTGTCCGCGACCAAAGTAAATTTTGGCATTGGTTCAGGCCCTAATTGTCCTCTGGCAGTCCAGGTTGTGTAAGCTTGAGTATATGCTATCTGATTTGCCTTGGTTATTTCATAACGCTGGTCTTTTAGGAGCTTTCCAGCCCATTTAAGGGGCAGGAAAATACTGCTGCCGGCATCCGATTGTACGCCCACGATAGTTGCTTTGAGCACGGTAGGCTGTTGTCTGGCAATCTGGTCAGCCTGACAGCCGGCCTGACATCGTTTAAACTGAACCAACGGGTCAGGCAAAGAAGCGCCCTCGCCCGTAAAACTGCTGTTGGTAGTAAGCTTAATCTCTTTACCGATGATTGCTTTGTAATTATCTTTATAACCCCATTGATCGGCATAGTTCTGGCCAATTATGACCTTGCCAACTCCGCTATTATTTGTAAAATCTCCGCCCGCCAAGAAAATGTGCTTGATTACCCCGTTTGGTTCATAGCTCTGGACGGTTCCTACGGCCTGTTTTTGATGGCTATCCTGTGAAACTGCTACAAATATATTAACGTCAGCAGTGCCGGTTAGCCCGACAACGTGGTCATATGAAGTAATTTTATTAGCTACGCCATTAGTTAGTTTCACGCAGCTTTCACAATTGGCGGCCCGTTGGGATTGCATAAAATCCAAGCCTGTTTGCGGGTTTACGATTATCTGTTCCAGCTGGCCGGTAGCTTTGAACTGGTCAAAATAGAAATCTTTGGCGCCGATAACCAACGCTAGCATTATGGTTACGCTCGTAGTGCCGATAACAATTGCTAAGATGGCTAATAAACTGCGCGATCTTTGGTGCAGCAGATTTCGAAACGCCAGACTGAAGTAATCGCTGAATCGCATACCCATAGCTAAATCTTAAGCTCCGTTAAGCGTCCATCGCTCATCTGGAGAATCCGATCCGCCAAATGGGCTGTATTTGGGTCATGCGTGACCACTATCAAGGTGGTGCCTTGATCGTTGATTTTTTGTAAAATTTCCAAAATCTCCTGGCCGCGCAAAGAATCCAGGTTACCGGTAGGCTCATCGGCAATCAGTATCTTTGGCTGGCCAATCAAAGCCCTGGCGATAGCTGTCAATTGTTGCTGGCCGCTGGATAGCTGGCTTGGCCTGTGATCCAACCGGCTGCCCAAGCCCACCGTATTTAAATATTCGGTAGCCCGCTTTTTTCTTTCCTCGGGCTTTACTCCTGAAAGGACTAGAGGCAGCATGACATTCTCAACTATCGTGTTATTCGGCTGAAGATTAAAAGATTGAAAGACAAAACCTATAGTCTTATTCCGATATACTGAAAGCTTGTCATCATGCATATTTGAGAGATCATGTTTGTCTACTACCACCGTTCCGCTGTTTGGCGAATCAAGCCCTCCGATGACATTAACCAACGTCGATTTGCCTGAGCCGCTAGCTCCGGTAATAGCTATATACTCGCCTTCATTAATCTGTAAAGACACGCTGTTAAGCGCATGAATAACCTCGCTTCCCAGCCTATAGGTTCGCGTTACTTTTTGTAATTCAATAATAGGTTTAGCCATAATCAGTTTAGGTTAAGTATACAATACACATTTAAGTTCTCCATAAGGTTCATTTGACCAGCTTACCCTTCTGCGAAGTAGTATTCCCAGCAAGAATAGTTGGATGTATTGTGGCGCCGCTCGCAGGAGTACTGGTCGATGGTGTGTTACCGGGCGTATTAGGTGGCGCAAATGTCGTCGGGAACTCATCTGGTATATCCATTTCTTGTAATTTCTGTGACCGATAATGTCGCCATGCAAGTGTTGACCCAATCAGTAGGCTAAACACTAGCAGTCCGCCCAAAACAGTCAATAGGAACTGGCCGGTTGCTTTCACTAATCCTTTCCCGCCGGGGAACTGGCCGATAAAGTCGTATACCTTCGTTGGCAGGTGATTATATCCGGACAAGTCCGGTATAGGGGTTTGGCTTTGATTTTTCTGGCTGTTTTGGTTCGTGATGAGAGCCTGCAATAGTTTGAAATTAGTGACGGCAGTGGTAGAAACTGATCCATGAGTTGGGCTACAGGAATCAGGACTGAAAATCCAGCCGGTGTTGCCGCCGCCATCGGTACTATCACAAGCGGTAATAGATAGCCCTATGCTGGAGCTATCAGACACATTGATATAACCGATGCTAGCCGTACCCTCGGCATCAATGTACCACGGGCTTCCCGGTGTATCTGAAACCAGAGACAGTAGATTGCTAGGACTAGTTCCCTGCAGAGTTAGTTTGCCCAAAACGGTCTGAGTATCGCCAGCAGCGAAGGTCAAAGTATCGGTCGATGGCCCTTTGGTCAGGTTGTAGAATGTTGTATTTCCGGAAACAGTTTGGGCAGAGCCACCTAGTCTCACCGTGCCGCCATTGGCAGCGAAGCTTCCGGTATTAGAGAAGTTCCCAGCAAGGTTTATAAGGGCAGGTGCCGTCATTGATCCGCTACTGTCAATGTTGAGATTACCACTTACCGTCATGTTGCTTAGACCGCTTAAATTCGTGGTAGCCCCATTGTCAATACGGAGGTCGCCGCCAATAGCCAGGCCGCTAAAGCTGCTTAGCGCGCCCGATGAGTCAAAGGTTAAGTCGTTACTCATAGTTAGAGTGCCGCTACCAGTCAACGCGCCGGCCAAAACGAATGATCCACCAAGCGTAACGTTAGGATTTGCACCGAGAGGCAGACTACAATTGCTACTGATTATTTTATCAGTAACAGTTCTTAAGGTGACTCGGTGGAAGGAGGTATTTCCGCAGTCTATAGTCTTTTCTAAACCATCAGAAGAAGTGCTGAAGTTAACCGTGCCGCCATTGGCGTTGAAGGTGCTAGCCGAATCAAACGTGAAATCTCCCGCGAAGTTAGTCGTACCCGATGCGGCCTTGAAGGTCGATCCAGTATTAACCGTAAAGCTATCTTTAAAGGTAGCGCCATTTGGCACTGTTACATTACCGCCGGTTTGAGCATAAGCGTCATTAACCGTAAATGTAGTGTATGAACCAAAGTTCGCAGTCGCACCATTGATGGTAAGCCTGCTGACACTGAGCTTGGAAAAGCCGGACAAGACACCAGTACTGCTTATGGTCAAAGTATTCGAAGTCGTCAATTTTCCAGTGCCGGACAGTGTGCCATTTAGGGTTACTGTAGCGCTGCTGCCCACAGTCGGGTTATTTCCCAGCGGCAGGGTACAATCACTGCCAACTGTTTTGGTGCCGGTTCCACCCAAGGTCACCAAGTAGAAGGTCTTGGCGCCACAACTCAAAGTTTGGCTGGCACCATTAAAGTTAATTGTTCCGCTGTTAGCCGTGAAGGTCATACCGGAATTAAGCGTGAAATCATCTCCAAAAGAAGCGGTACCCGACGGCGCGGTGAAGACGGCTGAGCTACCGGCTGTAAAGGCACCGCTTACGGTGAATGTAGTGTACGAACCAAAGTTATATGTACCGCCGCTGACCGTCAGGGTGCTAACACTTAGCCCGGAGAAGCCGGACAAAGCTCCCGTACTACCAAGTGTCAAAGTACCCCCGGTTGTCAAAGTCCCTGATCCAGATAACGTACCGTTTAAGGTGATACTTCCACCACTATTAGCATTCGGGCCACTTCCCATAGGTAAACTACAATCACTGCCAACCGTCTTAGTACCAGCCGTATGGGTGAAGGTAACCAAATTAAACGTTTTACTACCGCAAGAGAGGCTAGCCGAGCTGGTACCATTAAAGTTAATTGTTCCGCTGTTGTTATTAAAGGT